>NZ_CP027772.1:1891926-2522568 GCF_003612895.1 Halobacteriovorax sp. BALOs_7
AATGGCCGCTATATTAAATCGTATATCTTTAAGCCTAATAGCGACTAAGACAAGAATCACAAGCGGAATTGTGCAAAGAGGATCAATGACTGCAACACCATTTAGAGCAACACGCATATCGCTGAGCGGCCAAAAAAGCTGTGTCCCGTAATTAGTAAAAGCATCAAGAGTTCCATGAGTGGCATAACCTAGGAAAGTATAGAGATAACTTCTTTTAATTGGCACTCTAAATAATCGCAAGAATAAACTGACGACAAGAGCACCTATGGGAATAAAGAAAATGGAATGAGTAAAATGGCGATGAAATTGTACGTGGAAAAGAGGATCACTAGCTGAGCGAATTAATACATCTAAATCCGGAGCTAATCCCCCCAGAGCACCCCACAAGGCAATGGCCTTAAAGCTTGGGCCAGACTCCTTTTCAGTCGTCTTAGTTTTCTTTCTACGTATGCTTCCAAGAGCTGCCATTGTTCCCACAACGGCTTGAGAAACTGGATCCACCTATAAACCTCATATTTTTAAATTCACTCGCTTATGATACCATATTCCCATGGATTTTCTAAAAGAGCTTACAAGTTCACATTCAATAAAAAATATCTGTGTCTTAAGTGGTGCAGGTATCTCAAAAGAGTCAGGTCTTAAGACTTTTCGTGATCAGAATGGCCTTTGGGAAAATCATGATATTTATGAAGTGGCCTCCCCCTTGGCCTTTAAAAACAATCCCACTTTAGTTTATGAATTCTACAATCAAAGAAGACGTCAGCTTTTAAGCGATGAGGTAACACCCAATGCTGCCCATATAAAACTTGGTGAACTTGAAGCAAGTGGTGAGTATACAGTTAATATCATTACGCAAAATGTGGACAACCTCCATGAATCTGGTGGCTCAAAGAACGTCTATCATATGCACGGAGAACTTCTAAAGGCCCGCTGTATAAAAACGGGTCGTGTCTATCAATGGCTTGACGATTTAACTGGCGAAAGTCGCTGTGAGTGTTGTCATACAAAGGGCAATCTTAGGCCAGATATTGTCTGGTTTGGAGAAGTCCCCCATCATCTCGATGAAATCCAACAGATCTTACTTGATTGTGACTTATTTATCTCTATTGGAACGTCAGGTTTAGTCTATCCAGCGGCCAACTTTGTAACTATGGCCAAAAGCGCTGGTGCATATTGTCTTGAAATTAATCCCTATCCAACTAATAACGCTCAATTATTTGACTACACAATAGATAAGACTGCGACAGAGGGCGTCATAAAAATAGTTGAGAACTTATTACATATCTCTTAAATTAACTTTTATTTTCGTTATGCGTTCGTTATAAGTGGCCAATTACATTGGAGAGGTCATGAAGAAAATAATAGCAATATTAATGCTAGCTACTAGTTTTTTTGCAAATGCGCAGACGCTACGTGAGCAATGTGAAAATGCATATTATGCAACAGGTTACGTAAAGTTACATCAATATAAGATTGTCGTTAATTGGGCAAGAATCTCAGACCACGCACTTGTGGAACTTGAAAATATCTTATACTCAGATAATTTTAAAGTTTTAAAAGAAAAAGAATTACCAAATTACAAAACATTATATGTATTAAAAGAATCTAATGGGGAAGATGCCTATTACTACGAAGCGGCACTAGCAAAGCTAGAGTCTCTAACTGGGAATAAAGCATCTTGTGTGTATGATCTATAAGGGGAAAAATATGAAAGGATTATTAGTAGCAGCTACTTTAGTATTATCAGTAAATGTTTCAGCAAGCGTTTTAAAAGTTTGTGCAAAACAAGCAAATGAAGTTTGTAAAGAAATAACAAATAAAGATGATTTCATGGCATGTCATAATGCAATCATGGACTCATGTTTAAACGGGCCGTACTATGCATCAGGAAATAAGTCGATGCCATGGTGTTACGATGAGTGTGCACTTGTTGCTGACGAAGCTCAAAGAAATCTTTGTTACGAAACTTGTAACGAAAAATAATTTTTAAAATTTAAAGATTATATTTGAACAAAGAAAAGGGCATCATTGATGCCCTTTTTTATTTTTAGAATTATTTATTTTTCAACAATGGCAACGACTCCCATCCCACCTGCTGTACAGATTGAGATGAGTCCTCTTCCACCGCCTTTTTCATTAAGCATTTTAGCAAGGCCTGCCACAATTCTTGCGCCAGTAGCACCAAATGGATGTCCAAGAGCAAGTGATCCACCTTTAACATTTAGCTTCGAGCGATCAATTGATCCAAGTGCCCCATCAAGCCCTAGTTTTGTTTTACAGAATTCTTCATCTTCCCAGGCTTTTAAAGTACAAAGAACTTGAGCAGCAAAGGCCTCATGGATTTCATAGAAATCAAAATCTTGAAGAGTAAGGCCTGCTCTTTTTAAAAGTTTAGGAACGGCATAAACAGGGGCCATAAGAAGCCCTTCTTCTTCAATAAAATCAACTGCAGCAGACTGGCAAGTTGTAAAGTAAGCTTGAATCTCTAGATTATTTTCTTTTGCATATTCTTCACTACATAAGAAAACGGCAGATGCTCCGTCAGTAAGAGGAGTTGAATTTGCAGCAGTTAATGTCGCCTTATCGGACTTCTCAAAAGCCGTTCTCAAGCTCCCCATTTTCTCAACTGTCGTATCCGCTCTTAAGATCCCATCCTTTTCTAATCCCTTAAATGGAACAACGAGATCACTATAGAAGCCTTCGTTATATGCACGATCTGCATTTTGATGAGACTCCCATGCTAATTGATCTTGCTCACTTCTTGGAATCTGCCAACGTTGCGCCATAAGTTCACAACTTTGTCCCATCGAAAGACCTGTACGAGGCTCTTTTACAGCAGGAAATGAAGGCTTTAAGTCCGCTGGACGAATACTTAATAAGGCCTTGATACGATCACCTGTTGAACGAGCATAATTTGCTTTACTCATAGCATCTGAGAAATTCTTAGAGAACTCAACTGGAATATCACTATTTGTATCAACACCACCTGCAATACCGCATTCAATTTGTCCTGTGGCAATTTTCATGGCGATAATATTAGAGGCCTCAAGAGAGAGGCCACAAGCTTTTTGAATATCTGTTGCAGGAGTATGAAATGAAAGCCCTGCTTCAATTGTACATTCACGGGCCAAAGAGAAGTCATAAGCATGTTTACTAACAGCTCCAAGAACAACTTCACCAACTTCTTTTCCCTTTAAATTCATTTTATCAACAAGACCTTTAAGGGCCGCTGTCATTAGCTCCTTATTAGAAACTCCTTGATACTTTGTTCCAGAGCGAGCAAATGGAATTCTCGAACCTGTAACGATACATACTTTTCTTTGATTCATAACTTTCCCTTTATATTATGATGTTAATTAGGATTAATAAGGCTTTTTAATTCGAAAACTATCTTACGATAACTACTTAAATGAAAAAAGTCATCGAGCTCTAATAATATCGAGTTAAGCTTTAATTTTTCACGATTCTCAAGACACTTAAGAATTTCAACGACATACTTCTCAATAACAATAAAACAAATTGCTAAAGGAGAAAGATTGGATGTGTAGACATCAGGGAATCCAATTCCATTTAATGCCCCATGATGTTGGCGTACAATAACATCAATCCCACTAGGAATCCCTGAGATCTCCTGTAGAAGTGTTGTACACATATTTGCATGCTCTAATACAAGCTTCTTTTGATTTGCTGTAATATCGGCAGCGGCCAAGTCTTCAGAGTCGTGAATCTTTAGTAACTCCTCATCTCTTAAAACAATGTCGTGAAAGAAACAGATATAACATACCTTATCCATGGTTTGCTTTAACTGGTCTCCACGCCCCCAGCCGAGATTTGGAATAACCTGATAAAAGAATAAACTTATAAGATAATTTCTTTTAAAGGCATAAGATGTTTCATTTTCAAGTAGTCCTCTTAAAAGAGGCATTAATTTTTTAGAGCCAGCAATAGTCTTTTGCATGGCCACAATTGAAGTCTTAGCAAGTTTAACAGTCTGAGGAGTTATTCCCATATCATTTAATAAGTTCTGAGAGATCTCATAAGTATCAGAACTTGTTTCTAATACCTTACTGCCCTGCTTAAAAGCTTTAACGACTTTACTTAATGACTGAGATAAAATTTGTCCCATTAATTTTTCAAAGTCTTCCTTTTGAACATAGAAATGAGTTAGATTATTATCTTCATAACGACGAACGATATCCTTATCTAGAACATCATCAGCATAAATACGCTTAACGTAGTGATCCTCACCTGTTTTAGTCATTTTAATATAAATATCACAACAAGGATTTGATAATTGATAGAAGTTGGATATCTCAACCTGGATATAATCAGGCATTTTAAGATGCCTTAACTCTTCTTCAGTAACACCAAGACTCTTGATTAACTGAAGACTCACGTCTCTTAATGAAAAGCGTGAAGGTAGACTGACATAATTTCCATAGTCAACTTCCACTTCACCTAAGATAATGATTGGCTTTTTAATTGAATGATCGATAGAGAAGTTAATTAAGTTTCTACCAGAAGTAACATTAAAGCCTTCCTTATCAGTATACTTATTTTCACAAAGAATGCCGTCAAAAGTAGATAACTCTTTTGGTGATTTAATCTCTTCAAAATGTCTAATCGACTCAACTTCAAATGAGTATTCATTTGAGAGATATTCTCGCAAGCTAGATTGAACACCTTGATCTGAGTGTATAATAAGTATTCTTCTCATTAGAACGATCTTTTTCTAAATAAATAATTAAATAAAAATCCCCATGCACTTAAAGTTGCAACTAAATGAATTAGACCAAATATTATACTCTTAACTTTTTCACCATCAAGCTCGGCCCCAAATGAAAGCATATCAGAAATAGCAGAAACTTCACCAATACGTGGTAAGATTCCATAAAAGATACTTCCAAATATAGATGATATATTAAAGCCCGTTATAACAGGGTTTCCACTGCTAATATATGCATAAGTTCCGATTGAAGCCAGAACATAAAATAAAGTTAATAATAAAGTCCCAATTTTATTAAAGTATAAACTTAAAAAACAGCTTACAAACATAATGATTATAATCTGTATAAAATGGGGAATAAGTGAAGCAATCATACTTATGACAGGTAAGTCCATTCCCTTAGGAAGTAGATTATTTACACTTAAAATAATCATACCAATAACAAGAATTATCACAAGATAAAGAAAGCTTAAGATCCCTCCACCAAGCATACGGTTTAAAACATATGAAGAACGTTTAATTGGTAATGCTAAGATCTGAGAAATAACTCCACTTTCTAAATCACTTTTAAAGATATTTGCAGCGATAAGGGCCGCCACAAGTTTTGCACTTAAGCTAATGACCCAAATAACAACTGTCATACTAGCATTTGCTAGATATGTACTAAAGCCAGATTCTTCTATTTCAATCTGTAGTGTATTGGTTAAAACGCCACCTAAGTACATAACAACAAATGTTAGAACAAATAAAAAGATAACTGACTTATTTCTTATTTCTTTTTCGACTGTATTTTTAATTAATGTAAAATTTATTAAATTAAGCATGTTCACTTCCACTATCATTTTTAACTAAATCATAGAAACGCTCTTCTAATGAGATATCCCCTCTTACTTCATTTAGAGGACCTTGAGCTTTGACTTGACCGTTATTTAGAATAATTACCTTTGTTGCAAACTTCTCGACCTCAGAAAGAATATGAGAGTTGATTAAAATCGTCTTTCCTTGTTGAGATAATTCAAGGCAGATATCTTTTACATCTTTAATTCCAATTGGATCAAGGCCAGAGAAAGGCTCATCTAAAATGATAAGCTCCTTATTAGCAACGACAGCAATACAAAGACCAACCCTTTGCATTTGTCCCTTAGAAAGTTCTTTTAATTTCTTCTTTTCAAACTTATCAATCGATAACTTCTTTAAGGCCTCATCAATTCTTCCATTTACTTGAGACTTTTCCACACCGTGAAATTCTGCAAAGAACTTAAGTGTTTCTTTTACTGTGAAATAATCATAAAAATTAAACTTCTCTGGAAGATAAACGAGACTAGCTCTCGAGCGTGGATCCTTAGAAGACTTTCCAAATATTGTAATCTCACCTGAATCAGCGCTTATTAAATCCAACATACATTTTACAAATGTCGTTTTCCCTGCTCCGTTTGGCCCTAGCAATGCCACAACATCACCATTTTCAACACTTAAAGAAAAATCACTTAAGGCCAATTGGTCACGATATCTCTTCGATACACCTCGTACATCAATAACACTCATAGATAACCTTTATTTTAGAACTGTTTTAGAATTAATACTTCTTGGACGTTTGTCCTCATCAATAGCAACATATGTGAAAACACCACTTGTTACTTTAACTCGTTCTGTTTCAAATTTACGAACAACCCAAGCCTCAACCTTTACAGACAAAGAAGTATTTCCCTCTTTGACAGTAGAACAATAACAACAAAGAATATCCCCAACACCAACAGGCTGAATAAACTTCATGGCCTCAATTGCGATTGTGGCAGTTCGTCCGTTACATCTTTTTCCTGAATAGATTGCACCTGCAATATCCATTTGAGAAAGAACCCAACCTCCAAAAATATCACCATTATGATTAGTATCACATGGCATTGTTAGAGTTCTTACTGAAAGCTCACCTTCAGGTTGAATATTTTCTTGCTCGCTTTGAGCTTCACTATTTTTTCCCACCATTTATATCCTTTTAAAATTCGATATAATTATAATAACATATACTTATCATCATAATTTAAAAGGTAGCTCAATGCTAGAAAAGAAAGAATTGCAACTCATTGGACAGGCCGTTGTTTTCAGTACTGTTTTTATTGTTATTTTAAACGGAGCATATCTGTCGGATATTTTTGCAAAAGATGGTATCGTCTCAAGGATTTTAATCCTATTAGGTGGAGACTTTATTAAAGGCGGCTATATACAGTGGTTAACTTATATGGCATTTATTTGGTCTTATAAAGAGATCAAATCTTTAAAGGCACAAATTAAAGCTGAAAAATCATATTTTAAAGCAAATCTTTTACCGACTAATGAAGGTCACCTTTTGATGGCAAATGAAGTCATTGAAATTGGCCGAAATGTTAAAGAATTTGAAAAGAAATACTCAAAAACTCTACTTACTCAATTAATAAAAAATTCTTGTGCAAAGTTTCGCTCTTCAAAAAGTATTTCAGAAGTCTTAGAAGTTATTAATATTATCACTGATCTTCATCGCGATAATTCTGAAACAGAACAATCAAATATTCGCTACCTACTGTGGGCAATTCCTTCTCTTGGTTTTATTGGAACTGTTCTAGGTATCTCAAGTGCATTAATGATTGCAAATTCAAAAGATATGAATCTCATTACAGCAACACTTGGTGTAGCATTCGATACAACACTTGTTGCACTAATTTTAAGTATTATTCTCATGTGGTTATTTCATGACCTACAAAAGAAAACAGACAAATTCCATATGAAAACAAAGGAATATGTCATTGAAAACCTTGTTAATAAAATCGAAGTATAAGGAAGTCTATGCGCCGCCAAAGAAAGTCCATCGACGTCTTTAATATTTCATTTCTTGATCTACTTTCTGGTGCCCTCGGCGCTGTCATTATTTTATTTATTGTCGTTCCAAAAAATGAAAAGCCAGTTGCCCAAAAGCCACCACAAAAGCAAGAAGTCTGTGTCGATAACTCACAGGCACTAGATCAATGTCAAAAAATTGTAGCGCAACAACAAGACCTTATAAAAGAGTTAAATCAAAAGCTTAAGGAAAGTATAAAACCTAAGAAAGAAGATAGCGTTGAAAAGATCACTAAGAAGCAAGATGATACATCAAATACTAATGATGTAGGATTTAACTTTAAAGGAAAAAATGTTGCCTTTGTTATTGATGTTTCTGGATCAATGGCAACAGATGACCGTATAGGAGAAGTAAAGGCTGGCCTTAAAATGTTAATTGCCTCAATGGGTAAAGACTATAAAGTTGATATCATTTATTATCCGGGTCCTAATCGCTCATCATATTATTCTCTTTGGGGTGTTTTACAAAGCCTTCATAATCTAAAAGTAAAAGAAGAAGTATATGGGTTTCTTGCTAGGCTTACTCCAAATGGTACGACACCAACAAGAGCAGCTTTAATGTACACCCTCGATCAATATTCTGATCTAAGTGATATTGTCTTATTAAGTGATGGCTCACCAACAAAGTCAGGAGCAACAGCATCTCCCGATAATATCGATGATATCGTCAAACAGGTCACGACTAAGAACCGTCTTCGCAAGGTTCAGATTAATGCTATCGGAGTAGGGGCCAAAAACTTCAGTAAATCCTCTAACTTATACAAATTCCTAAGAAACTTAACAAAATCCAATAACGGTTTTTTCTATGGCTTCTAAAGTTGGCGAAATTTACGATTTTTCATAACTAGAATTTTTATGGAAAAAATAGGTTAAGAGTCTGTAATCATTCAATTAACTTCCCCGTATCTACTGCAACTTACACAAAATTGACATAATATTGTCAATGAACGCTTCCAAGAAACAAACATTTATCAATTACATGGCCCGTGCCTTAACACGTGCCTGTTTCTCAGCATTGCTTCTAGGGGCCACGGTCCTTCTAAGTTCATGTGCAGGTCCTATGAATCCATTTGGAAGTGACACATTATCTCTTATTAATGATCGTGATGATTTTGAGAATTTACAAGCATTTACAAAGATCTTAGATGAGCATATTAACTTTGATAATGTTGGTACAAGTACTATCGGAATCGAATTCTTCCCAAAGAAGCAAAACCGTCATTCCATCTATGACTTATACGTAAAAATAAATTCAACTAGAGGTAAGCTAAATCCAGATAATATCGTTATCTTTTGGAATGGAAAAAATGTTACCTCAAGTTTTAAACATAATAATAAAGTTATCTTTCAAGATGAAAAGAATATCATCTATAAGATAAATCGATTAAGCCTACCTGCTAGACTTACAACGGACATTAAAGTTGGATATCAATATCGCGGAGAAATTAGATCTCTTTATCGATATGAAGAACCTTCATGTCGTCAAGCATCTAAAGAGAAGATCAAAATATCTTCTACTGATCCTTTTAATGTAAAAGATAGCTTTATTGAATTAGTTGAAAAAGAGGCAAATAAGGAAAAGACAAACCCTTCTATGCTTCTTGGCCTAATTGCACAGGAATCTGGTTTTAATTATCGCTCAGTAAGTTCGGCCAAGGCCATAGGCCTTACACAAGTAACAGATGCAGCAAGCCAACATGTTATTAAAAAGCATGATAAATGGAAGGTTGATAAAAGAATTGAAAAGCTTCCTTATGGTGTTGTTAAATTCTTAGTTAGAACAGGAAAAATTAATTATAAAAATGACTGGCGTCTTAATAAGAAAAAGTCTGTTATAGGTGGCCTTGAATATATTAACTACCTAAAAAAGTACTGGAGAGGAAATTTTGATCTGATTCAAAAGTCTTATCCAAAAATTAAGACAGTGAGATCATTTGAAAAAAGCCAATTATTCACTGATCTTATTCTAGCAAGTTATAACTCAGGCCCATTTCGAGTAAAGTCACAGCTAATAAAATTAAGTACAAATTGGCGTCAATCAGATCGCCTAAAAGAAGCAAAGAATTATATTAATAAAGTAAATAGCTACTGTTATCACTTTAGCCAAAATCAAGAACAAGGAGAAATCCATGAAGATCAAGCCGTTAATCTTTAACGTTTATGCATTTGTATTTTTAGCAATTGCTGTAAGTATACCAGTCCAAGTGATGTTCCTCTATGGGTACAACGCAACAGATATTGGTGCAATCTGGTCCAAGATGACATTCTTTAATTTAATGGTCATGGCATCTTGCTGTATTAATGCATACTTCTCATTCACGGCCCAAAATGATATAAAGTGGAGCTTCCCTCTTTCAATTGGTTTTGTTTGTTTAAATAATTCGATTGTTCTCGTTTATGGAAATGATTTTGAAGCAGCGACTGTTATTTTATCGACATTCGCATATATCTTAATGACTTCATATTTTATTCTAAGTCAGGATACAAATGTAATTAACTCACCAGCTGCTCAGTGGTGGAAGACGGCCCTAAGGTATAAGGCACCTCTAGCAACAAAAGTATCTTCAACAGATATTCCAATTAACTTAGGTAATACTTTTGATATCTCTAGAACTGGAGCCTATATTTCTTATAATGTTCCAACTCAAAAGGATATTTTCTCATGTGGTGATGTTTTCACTTTTAATATTGGTGACGAGCTAGAACTTAAGGCAAAAGTAGTTAGAAAGTCTATGGCCGTAGGACGTTACCCAGAAGGAATGGGCGTACAATTTATCGACCTTGGCGTAAGTGAGAGAATCCAACTTGAGAAGCTTTTAAACAGTCTTAGAGACAGTGTAGAAGAAGAAAATGAAGAGTACCAACAATTTAATAAAGCTGCTTAAAACACGTTTTTAAGTGGCCTGATAACCAAGCGCTTGATTTCAATAATAACAGGACCTTACGGGGTCCTGTCTTTTTATTTACACGTAAATTCTACAATAACCTATCAAGAATTCATAAATGGCCGTAAAAACATCTCATGCGCAGATTTATAACTCTTATTAGTCTATTTATTCTTTCAACCTCAATACTTGCTGGCGAAATCACACCGCTAGGACCAGAGCGATCTCTTGAATTAAGACAAAAGCTAATCGTCCTAATGAAGAAGAATAAAAAGACTCTTTATTACAAAGAAGCAAGACTACATCTATTTAATGAAATCTATGCTTATTATAAAGAAGGAAGTGAGAATAACTTTATAAGAGATATCTACTGTGAAGTTGAATACCAGAATAATGTTGATATCTTTATGGATAACGATGACCTTCCTGATGGAAATGTTTTAAATACAGAACACACTTGGCCAAAGTCTCGTTTCTTTGATTATGGTCCGCAAGTACCTCATCATCAAAACACTTATGATGAAATGGTATCTGATATGCATCACCTCTATCCTACTGACTCATTAGTAAATCAAAAGCGTGGTGATCACTTCTTTGGAGAAGTCGATCAGGAAAATAAAGGCCAATTATGTGAAGCTTCCAAAATGGGACAAAACTCTAAATACCCTCAAGTACAATTCTTTGAGCCACCTGATGAAGTTAAAGGTGATATTGCAAGAGGCCTCTTCTACTTTGCTGTAATGTATGAGCTTCCAATCGACGATAGAGAAGAAGAGTTTCTAAGAGCTTGGGACAAACTTGACCCTGTTTCTTCTTTTGAAAAATTTAGAAATGAAATGGTTGAAAAGTATCAGGGTAACCGTAATCCATTTATCGACTACCCTGAATTAATAAAATTAATTCCTAATCTATAGGCCTAGACTTACTTAGTATCAGCAGTCTTATTCTCTAACAAGCGATCAATAATCTTCTTAAAGTGAGCATAAGGATAAGCACCCTTCACAGGAACTCCGCCAACTACAAATCCTGGTGTTCCACTGAAGCCAAGCTTATTTGCACTTTCAATATCAAAAGCAATCTTATCATCAACCTGCTTTGAATTAGCTAGCTTCTTAATTTCTTTAGTATCAAGCCCCATTTTCTTAACGACTTCTAGTAAGTACTTCTCTCCTAGTCGAATCTTTGCTTGATTACGAAGGATTGTTTCATGAAACTTAAATGCTTTTTTTCCATGCTTAATACGAATAGCTTCGTAGTACTGTGCTGCTAATCTTGCTTGAGGATGAATTGAATCGATTGGTAAGTGGCGATAAATAAAGGCCACATCTTTACCATATTCATCCATTAACTGTTTAACAGTTTCAAGGGCCCTAAAACAGAATGGACATTGAAAATCAGAATATTCATAGATCTTAACCTTGGCATTTGGATTTCCTATAATAAGATCATCACTGTGAGATTGAACCTGAATAGGATTTTTAAAAGCATCTTCTAGAATCTCTTTTTCTTTTCGATTACGATCGGCCAATGCCTGTTGTTTCATTTCAGATGCCATTTGTTGTAATGTTTCCATAAAAACCTGAGGGTTTTTCTTCATAACATCTGTAAGAATTGTCGGATCGTCTTCTAGTGCCTTTCTAATATCTTGCGCGGAGTTCTTATTTGAGCAAGATGCTAAGAATAAGGCAACCAGCACAAGTAGAATTGAAAAGTTAAATGTTTTGTTAGAACTAAGCATTATTTCTCCTAAGTTGTTAACAACCTATCGTACAATTATGCACTAGCTTTATCGAAGCTACGTTAGAGTTATGTCAATTCTTTGAAAAGTTGTGAATACTAAAGGGGGAAGGACTCCCCCTTTCAATTATTTATTGAGCATGTTGCGGTCGAAGCTTATAACCGATACCTCGAACTGTTTCAATTAAGTTTTCATTAAACTTCTGACGAAGCTGAAGAACGTGTGTATCCACAGTACGTGTTGAAGGATAACACTCATAACCCCAAACCTTATTTAAAATCTCATCTCTTGAAAGAGCGCGATTTGGATTTTCGACAAGTAGCTTTAAAAAATCAAACTCCATCTTAGTTAACTCAACGAGGCCACCATCCCAAGTTACTTCACGAGTATCATTATCGATCTTAAGTTTACCTAAGGTTAGAATTCCTTTTGTATCAACGGCGTTATTGCCATTATTATTCCCACCTTGTTCACCAATTCTTAGCTGAACACGAATACGAGCAAGAAGTTCTCTTGTCTCAAAAGGCTTTGTCATATAATCATTTGCTCCTGACTCAAGGCCAACAACTTTATCGATAAGATCAGTTTTTGCAGTAAGGATAATCATTGGCGTCGTGTTTCCATTTGAGCGTAACTCTTTTAGAAAATCAATTCCTTGGCCATCAGGTAACATCCAATCCTGAATGATAAGATCGACATCTTTAAGATCAATCTTTCTTGCATCCTCTAAGGTCTGCGCCCAAATTGCATCAAAGCCTTCCATCTTTAGGAAGTCCATAATCCCTTTGCCTAAAGAAACATCATCTTCTACTAGTAATAATTTATCCATTTGGCTTTTTCCTCTTAGGTAGCGTAATAATAAATTTCGTTGGCTTTTTTACCAACTCAATTTTACCGCCCCATTCATCTACTATATTTTTAATAATATTTAATCCTAAACCTGTTCCAGAACTTTTTGATCCTTTAACAAATTCACTTGTTAAGGTCTCTAAATCCTTATTCAATTCTCCGCCATCACCAACTTCAATGACAAAGTTTTTATCTTTCTCAAAAACATTAATATAATGCTTTTCTTCACCGTGGATAAATGAATTCTCCACTAAGTTTTTTATTAAAATTTGAAACCAATAAAAATCCACAAAGACAGGGCCTTTAAGATCGATATTGATATCAATTTCCTTTAGGTAAGTATCCTTAATAGGAATTATTGTATCATAAATTAAGTCCTCAGGATTTTCGAGTTCTTGATATGTAAACGAGAGCATTCCTCTTGCATTTGCCCCCTGTAAGTAATGCTTCGACTTCTCAGTTAACCTCTGAAGGCGATAAACTTCACCGGAGATTCTTAATAAGTCCTCTTGCTGCTCTTCAGGAAATTTATCAATATCACGATTGAGTTTATCAATAATTAGAAGAAGAGATGCCACTGGCGTTCTAAACTCATGTGTTAAAACTTGCAAGGCCATTTTCTTACGATTCTCTTCTACTTTGTCCCACTTAATCTTGCTAAAGAGTAGCCATAAGATAATGAAGAATATGACGAGAATTCCAATGAAGGAAGTTAAGGTTGAAGTTGAAACAGTTTGCAATAAGTGCTTCGTACTTTGACGCCAACAAATTGGACCTTCAGTATAAACACACCATTTACCAGGTCTTGCTCGAGAGATTTGATATGGGGTCGACTCCAAATAGCGTTCAATAGAGTCCATTGTGTAAAAACGATACTCAAGAACATTGTATTGACGTGGATACTTTATTCTAGAAAGTAGATAATTCTTTGCTAAGATCCTAGCTTCCTCATTGATGATATCTCTTAGAGTGTCTTCAGATAAAGAAGCAAGTAGTCCATAAATTCCACCAAGTGGCCCAATCTCACGTTGTAATTGAGAAAGTTCAGAAACGTGGAAAAAAGATAGTCTTCTTCTGACCCAAGATGTGTTTTCTGCTTGTCCTGTTGCTAATTGATATTGAAATAGTAAATATGCATAACTAACACCAGAGTCATGTAGAAATGGCGGGGTCTTAACAAACCATCTTGGAATACTTCTAATACGGCCACATCTAATAAGCTCCCACATCCCCTTCTTACGACTTGCTGTTAATTGGGACTGAAGAACCTCAATATTTGAGCATCCTTTTGAGCTTGATAAAAGGTCTGAATCAAATTCTTCAATTGCCATTGATGGATTCAATAATTGGAATTGTTCATCAGAATAATATAGAGATGAGAAGTTCACTATTGCATAAGGCGTGATCTGACTTTTCATCTGTTCTTTAATATCGTTTATCTCTTCAATTTGATATTGGCTGGCAAAACGAGGTGCAAAAGTCTTTAAAACAAAACTTCCAGAGAAAAAGGCCACAATTAGGGCCGTGAATATGAGTACAATATATGGTTTCATTAAATCTTTAAAATCCCAGCATTTACATTAGAGGTTGTATCGCTCATAATTGTCCTAGATTAGTCAGAAATTTGTCAATTCTGCCATAACACAAAGCAAAAGGAAATCTCATGCTCATTCTTGGTGTCGACTTAGAAGGAATCAACGAAAATCTTACACAGAAAGGCGTAAACCTCAATGTCGATAGAGTTACTGAAATTGGTGCAGTCCTATGGGATACACGAATCAACTCTCCAGTGAGAATCTTCTCAGAGCTTATTGACGAAAAAGATCGTCTTAAACTTACTCAAGAAGTTATCGAATTAACAGGAATTGATGAGCAATTACTAAAAGACTGGGGACGTCGAGGTGACGAAATTAAGATGGCCCTTGAAAGATTAGCTCTATTAATTAAAAAAGCAGACTATCTTATGGCGCATAACGGTGCAAAATATGACAAGCCAATGTTAACGGCCATGTTTGAAAGATATGAAGTAGATATGCCAAATAAGATTTGGATTGATACCCAAGAAGATATCGAATACCCAAGTAAAATCAGACATAAGTCCATGGCAATGCTTGAGCACTCTCACGGCTTTATTAATCCATTTCCACACCGTGCGGTTACAGATGTTCTAGCAATGCTTAAAATTGCTTCTCACTATGATTATGCAAGAATGACAAAGCTTGCAAGTGCACCAAAAGTTCGCATCGTAGCAGAGCTGAAGGCACCAAATTGGAAGAACAAGCAAGAAGTTGAAAAGTTTAATACTATCAAGCACAAAGTTGCACGTGCTCGCTTTCAATGGGATCCAAATGTAAAAGAATGGTCTAAGATTGTTTCTCAAGTTCATATTGATGAAGGTAAGCTTATGTATGACTTTGACTGGAGACTCTCATAAGATATTCTGATCGAGCGCTACCTGTATATAAGTTTCGCCCAGGAAAGAACCCTCACCCACTCAAAAAAGATGGGCATATGGAATTTACAGGTGAACCAGAAACAAATGCTCTAAAAAGTAGTGCAGACTTTAGAAATAACTCAGATTATCTATACGCTATTGACCTGATTAATCACGGCTATTACTGGGAATGTCACGCGTATCTTGAATCACTTTGGAATGAACATAACCGAACTGATGATTATGCCATCCTCTTTAAGGCCATCATTAAAGTTGCGGCAGGCTTACTTAAAAGAGATATGGGCCAAGAAAGCGCTTGCGCCACTCACCTTGAGCGCTGCCTTGAATTATTAGACCAATTAGATTACGAAGAATTTTGCGGCATCGAACTTATGGAATTAAAAGTTCTGGTTTCTCATATGCTCAGCAAACCGCTGGAAAGCAGACCAGATCTCATCATCAAACTTAGGCTTTAGCTGCTTTTTATCAAGAGCTTTTCTCATACAATAGAGCCATTCATCACGCTCAGCAAAACCAATCTTGAATGGGAAATGACGCTTTCTCATACGAGGATGGCCATATTTTTCAATGTAAAGACTTGGGCCCCCAAGCCATCCCGATAGGAACATAAATAATTTCTTATTTGCACCTTCAAGGGAAGTGGCGTGAAGCCCACGACACTTTGATGCTCTTGGGTCAGTATTCATAACTTCATAGAAGTCATCCACAAGTTCTTGGACGCCAGCTGCGCCACCTAGTTTTTCATAAGGAGTCATTTTAAATTTACGAATGAGAAATTCTGGTAGTTTAATTTTCATAATAAAAAAGGGAGTCAATTGACTCCCTCTTATATATCACTATTATTCAGATATTTGAATTAATTTTGGATATTGTTAAGTAGACGGTATGCTTCGATACGTCCCGACTTAGCTTTTGTAATAAGAGTAGCATTTGGAACTGCTGTCTTATAAATTCTTTCCTTGATCTCAGAAAATGAAAGTTGATCTTCTTTTGATAATAGAAGTCCAAGAACACCTGAAACCATTGGTGTTGCCATTGAAGTTCCTGACATTTTTTTATAACGCTCACCTGGAACTGTTGAAAGAATATTAGAACCTGGAGCAAATACGTGAACTGTTTCTTGTCCGTAGTTAGAAAATGATGAACGATTACCTTTACCGTCCATTGCACCTACTGAAATTACATTTTCAACTTCATAATTTGCTGGGTACGTTGATCTAACATCATTATCTGAACGAGAGTTTCCTGCAGCAGCAACAAATAAAACACCCTTATCACGTGCATTCTCAATTGACTCTTTTAATGCTTCTGAATATTCTCCTCCACCCCAAGAGTTAGAAAGAATTTTTGCACCATTAGCAACGGCATAATCAATTGAAGAAATTGCATCAATTGTTTCACCTGAACCACTATCACTTAGGAATTTAATCGACATAATCTTAACATTTGCCATTACTCCCATGATCCCAGTTCCATTATGACGAGCACCAATGACACCAGCACAGTGAGTACCGTGAGAGTGACCATCCATTGGATCTGCATCTTTATTAGCAAAATCATATCCGTAAACGTCATCAACAAATCCGTTTCCATCATCATCAATTCCATTACCTGCAATCTCGCCTTCATTCTTCCAAGTATTGGCCTTTAAATCAGAGTGAGTGTAATCAACACCTGTATCAATTACCGCTACTACTAAATCACGATTTCCAGTTTCAACATTCCATGCTTGAGTAGCATTAATATCTTCTCCAGCTTTACCATTTGAGAACCAACCACCAGAGTTTCGTCCATCATTTAGTAATCCCCATTGCTTAGAGAATTGCTCATCACGATTCTCTGTTAGAGCAGATTCTACTGATTGAGGAGCACTAAAATCATTTAAGTTAATGATCCAGTTCTTTTCAACGTACTCTACTGCAGGATCAGCAACTAATCCTTCAAATTTTTCTTTAACAACAGCAAATGTACCAAAGCTAAGCTTTCTCATTTGAGCGTCAGCATACGTTGTATTAACAAATGATTCGTATCCTGGCTTAAGTTTTACAATGTAACCGTTGAAGTCTTGAGCTGATGCGCTCAGTGCACAAGTTAGTCCAAGTGCTAGAAATAGTTTTTTCATGTTTTTATCCTTATGTTCTTCCGTGACCAAAAGTTTTTCAATTCTAAAACTATTTCAAATTAATTTTCTTAAGACAAGTTCACTTTACAAGGTGTAAGAAGTTGTTACGATACCCGACTTTACATGTCGGATGATTAAAACTTTGAATAGCTTAGACAATTGGGTATGATAATTGCGTTTAGCTAAGGATCACAAATGACGGATATGCCAAATAATAACGAAACAAGAAAAAAAGAGAACCCATTCATTAATCTAATATGCAATGTGGTTATTCCTTCAGTAATTTTAACGAAATTTTCATCCGAAGAATATTTAGGACAAGTTAATGCCTTAATCATAGCATTGGCCTTTCCCCTTATCTATGGAGCATGGGACTTTATTTCTCAAAGAAAGTTTAACTGGATTGCGGCCATTGGTCTTATCAGTGTTTTACTTACTGGTGGAATTGGACTTTTCCAACTTAATAAGACCTGGATGATTGTAAAAGAAACTGCCCTTCCTCTAGTTATTGGTTTATTTGTTCTAGCTTCACAATTTACTAAGAAGCCACTTGTTAAAACTTTAATAGAGCAAATTTTTGACTTAGAAAAAATCCATCAAGCAATGGAAGAGAAGAATATAAAAGACGACTTTGATCAAAAAATCTATATTGCTGGATTTTACTTCTCTTGCACATTCTTTCTGTCTGCAGTTTTAAATTATGTACTTGCTGTAATCGTATTGAAAGGTTCTCCAGGAAGCGTTGAATTTAACGAGAGTCTAGGTAGAATGACGGCCCTAAGTTTCCCAGTAATTTCAATTCCAACAGTTATTGCCACTGGTTTTATTATTTTTGGACTTGTTAATTATATAAAGAAGCAAACAGACCTGCCTCTAGAGGCCATGGTTAAACAACAATAACCCAAACGAAAACGAGAGGGATAGATGCAACAAAATCAATTAGGAAATTCACAAATAAAAGTAAGTAAGATCTGTCTAGGGACAATGACATGGGGTGAACAAAACACACAAGAAGAGGCCCATGAGCAATTAGATATGGCCCTCGAATACGGTGTCAACTTCATCGATACAGCAGAGATGTATCCTGTGCCAGGACGAAAAGAGACATATACTAAAACAGAACAATATATTGGTACTTGGGATAAGATGCAAACGAAGAGAGACCAATTTGTTCTCGCTTCTAAAGTTGCAGGCCCGGGTAGCATGGATAGCTACATAAGAGAAAGTGAGATTAGAAAAACTCCTTTTTCAAAGTCCGATATCAAAACAGCTTGTGAAGCTTCATTAAAAAGACTTAAAACAGATTATTTAGATCTCTACCAAATTCACTGGCCAGCACGAGTAACTAACTTCTTTGGCCGTCTAAATTACGAGCACTTCACACCAGAAATAGAAGTATCATTTCGTGAACGAGTAGAAGCTATTGGTGAATTGATAAAAGAAGGAAAAATCCGTACTTGGGGTCTTTCAAATGAAACACCTTGGGGTGTGATGCAATACCTTAATGCTGCAAAAGAATGTGGTGTCGATGCACCCGTTTCTATCCAAAATCCATACTCTCTTCTAAATCGCTCTTTTGAAGTTGGCCTTTCAGAAATGGCCATCAGAGAAAAAGTTGGGCTTTTGGCCTACTCACCACTTGCCTTTGGAGCCTTAAGTGGAAAGTACCTTGGAGGTGCTAAGCCAGAAGGTGCAAGATTAACGATCTTTGGTGAATACTTCACACGCTATTCATCTGAGCATGCAGCAAATGCAATTAAAGAATATGCAACACTAGCAAATGATGTTGGACTAACACCGGCCACCCTAGCTCAGGCCTTTGTTAATGACAGAGAATTTACAACATCAAATATTATCGGTGCTACAAATCTTGAACAATTAAGAGAGAATCTAGCAAGTAGTGAGATCACACTAGATACTGAGACTCTCCAAAGAATTGAAGATATTCATAAGGTCTTCACGATTCCTTGCCCTTAATTGGAATTTCTTGCCTAGTCCTCCACTAAGTTTTTGATTTTACATATTTTGTTAAAATCTATTTATGAACGGATGTGGAGGAACTCATGTTTAATCGAATTAGAAAGACCAATAATGAATTCGATCAGGGTAAAAAAGAGTTAGCGAAAGTGTTTTTTGAACTTGAAGAGTTTGAAGATGCACCTTTAAAAATGGCCCTTTCAACTTATGAGTCCCTACGTGAAAGCACAAAATCGAGTGAAGACTTCTTCTACTATTTAATTGAAGACTCTATCTTCACATCACTATATGCAACATTTTATGAAAAAATTTTTCAGGCCATCGCCTCTCATCCAGAGCGCGCACTTGATTTAATTGATAGCTTTAGTGCTGATGTTGATGAAAGAGAGCAAATTATCGCAACTCAAACACAGCATCATTTAAACTTTGTTGAAAATTATGGAATGTGTAATGGTTGTTCATCTTGTGAATTCCACCAGGATGTTGCCGAACTCATCTCTTATTATCAACGTGGTGATATTAATTTCTTCACAGAGTTATTCCTAGGTATGCAAACAATGCAATTTGCCATGGAGTACTTCCTCTACGACTACATTCCTAGTAATCCTGCCTACGCTAAATTATGTGGACCTGAATTTATCCAATACTGGCGTGAATTGATCTACAATTATTGCAAAGTTAAGGCCCGTGAACTTTAAAGATAAACTTACAAGTTCTATCTTTAAGCTTTACTAAATTGCATAAATTAAAACTCCTTAATATCATTAATAGGATTATAAAAAGGAGTTTATAATGAAAGTAATCATAAGTTTACTACTGCTTCTGCCTGCCTTTGGTGCTGGGCTTAAAATTGGAAATGACCTAACGTCAAACCCTGTTGAGGGAACAATCCGTCTTACATGCTCTGATCGTAATGGAAGAGACTTTCGCTTTGTCGATTGCCGCGCAAACTTCTTAAGTCCATCAGAATTCTCAAAATTCGTTCTTGGAGAAGGTGAAAGAGTTGATGCTGATGAAGTAACTCTTTACTACAAAGACCACAAGGGTCGCACGAAATCAAAATCATCACGCTTTGACTCAGAAAAAGGTGAAAGTAAGAATAGATTTAACCTTTGGATACATACACTTTTTCAAAGACCTCTCCTAAATTATTATGGAGAAAATGAAGTTGAGTATAAGCTTGAAAAAGATGGACGCGAAGTTGCAACAGGAAAGTTTGTCGTTAATGTTGAAAAACAAGAGACGAAATACTGCCCTCAAGCAAGTTACTGGTCAAGCAACCTAGATGACTGCCGCTTCCCTTCTAACTACTGTAGTCGATATTTCCGCGATTATAATTATTGCCAATAATAAAAAAGCCTCCATTTTGGAGGCTTTCTTTTTTCTATCAATTAGATACTTTATTAAACACGATATAGGGCCGATGCCCAAGTAAAGCCTGCACCAAATGCAGCAGAGGCCACAAGCATACCAGGTTTTAAAACACCCTCTTTCATAGCATCATGCATTCCAAGTGGAATTGTTGCCGCTGTGGTATTTCCATATTTTTGAATTGTATTGAATACTTTTTCTTCTGGGATTCCCATCATTTCAGCAACCTTAGAATTAATTCTTAGGTTTGCTTGGTGAAATAAGAAAACATCCACATCATCAATTGTAAGATTATTCTTTTCAAGTAGAGCACCAAGACTTTCTGCCATTCTCTTCGTTGCGTGAACAAAAACAGTGCGCCCATTCATTTGTGGGTAATGTAATTTTTCGTCAAGCATTTCTTGAGACATTCTTTCAGATGAGTCAAATCCTGTTCCCGGAGCCGGAATCCATAATTCCTTAGCATACTTTCCATCACTATGAAGACTTGCATCGATGAAACATGGCTCTGTTTTTTTATCGTTAACTTCAGATGCACTCATAACAATTGCACCGGCTCCATCACCAAACAGAACAGCAACATTTCTTCCATCAGGCGTTTGATCTAAGCCTTTTGAATGAACTTCTGCTCCAACAACAAGGATATTTTTATTTGTACCTGTGGAAATAAATTTATCTGCAACAGACATTGCATAAAGAAAGCCAGAACATTGTTGTCTTAAGTCTAGACAAGGAATTTCACTCATTCCAAGCTTTGCCTGAAGAAAACAACCTGTTCCAGGAAAGTCAAAGTCAGGAGAAAGAGTTGCAAAAACAATCATATCTATATCTTCTTTATTAAGCCCAGCATTTGAAATTGCTTCTTCACTTGCTTTTACGGCCAAATCAGATGTTGATGTTTTAGAATCAACCCAATGACGTTGCTCAATTCCCGTTCTTTGAACGATCCACTCATCAGAAGTGTTCATCATTTCTTCGATATCAGTATTCTTATAAACTTTTGGTGGTACGTAAGAGCCCACACCAATAATTTTACTTGCCAATACACCCATAGTATTTCCTTTTCATAAATCTTCTTACATTTGAATTGGTGAATGATATTTTACAAATTTAACACAATATTCTTAGATGCGATAGATAGCTACCTTACAATTTTATCTTTATTAATTTGCCCCGACATAACTTTTATGCTCGAGTATTTCCCCTCTTTTTTTATTGGCCATCATATTTTTTCTTGTTAACATATTTATATTCCAAGGAAGGAATTAAAATGACTAAGCTTAGTCACCTTTTGGTGCTTTTATCCATTCAAATAAGTTTCAGTGTTCACGCAAATGTTCACTTTAATCTTACCTCAACCCCTCTCAGTAAAATAAATTACTATCCTGAGAATATTGAAAAGTATCTAAATAAAACTCATTCAAAAAACAATTCAAAACAAAATCTCAAGCAAGCCTTGCGCAATATTATTGTCTCAGGACATATAAGAAAGGCCGGGCAAAAAGATATCTTAACAAGTTCATGTAAAGGTCTAAAAAATTGCTACGAGCAAAAAGCTCCTGATAGTTACAAGCAAGCAAGAAAGTATCTATTTGGAGATATTTATCTGAGACAAAGCCGCGGTCAGTACTTTGTTAAAGATGTTTATTGTAACCAAGAAATTGGTGAAAACGATGGTATCGGGCCAATGCAAATTCCAAATCACCGAGTTATGAATTGTGAACATAGCTGGCCTCAGTCAAAGTTTAACCCTAACGAAAGTCGCAACACACAGAAGAATGACCTACACCACCTCTTTCCAGTAAACTCTCGAGCGAATTCATCAAGAAGCAATCATCCTTTTGGCGAAGTAACTGGGCGAGCTGTAAACTCTAATTGCACATCTTCTTCAATAGGAGAAGTTAATTACGAGGATCAACTAACCACATCTTTTGAACCGCCACTAGAGATTAGAGGTAATATTGCTCGCGCTCTATTCTACTTCTCTACTCGCTACAACATAGCAATTGATGAGGCCCAAGAGTACTACTTAAGAAGATGGCACCGTGAAGATCCAGTTGATGATTTTGAAGTGCAAATTAACAATCGAATTTATGAAATTCAAAATAGTCGTAACCCATTTATTGACGACGAAGAATTAGTCAATGCTATTAAAGATTTTTAAATACTCAATTTTTATAATGGCCATTATTTCTTGTGCCACTCCAACTAAAGAAAAAACTAAGCCTCTCACACGTCGAGAGCGTCAACTTCTATATTACCAACGTCTAAGAGCTGCCCAGTGGCAGGAGATAACAAAGAAGAAAAAATCGACTCCTTCATATCACAGAGATAAGAAAATATCGGTTCAGCCTAAGCGCCAAAAGAAAAAAGAGAAAAAGAGGCCACAAATTATCCCAGTTGATCCACATGGACAAAGAATTGAAATAGAGCAATTACTAACATTCCATTGCATAAAACAACGTATGGATAATTGCGATGAATTATCGACTCGTATTTTTGATAAGTGTCTCCAAGAATATAATCCCGGAGACAGACGACTGACTGACTGTATAAAAAAATCTCTAAGATAGAAGTTTAATTAGCTGCTTTCTTTTCTTTTTCAACTGTTGAATCTTCAATCTTCTTAGCGTGCTTTTCATGCTTTTGAGTTTCTTGATCTTGTTTCTCTTGGGCCTTTTGTTTTGCCTTTTCAATACGTTTAAAAGACAAATCTGCAACATTATCTAATTTTCCAGAATCGGCCCCAACTGCTTTACCAGCTCATCTCCAGCGCCTAGCTCTTGATCTTCCTCTTCACCTTTCTTCTTTGCATCAGGACGCTTCCTAAATCGCCAGTAGGCTTGAATGAGATTCTTACACTCCTTCTCTTCAAGCTTGAGTCTTTCCTTCAGGTTCATAAATTTCTCCTTGGTCACATTTTGGGAAATATATTCTATTTGGCCACAGTAGTGCATCAATAGCAACTTAAGAGAGTTATAGATTTCCAAAGTGCACAAAATTTAGTTTTTCTAAACTATTAATTAAGTTTTAAGAAGTTAGATACTACTTATTGAGTTAAGTACCGCAAAGGGGTATAATTTAATAAATGAAAAGCTTAGTGATAAACACGACATTAAAGGCTTCAGTGGATGAAATTCTGAGCAATTTCAATGCAAAAACAATGCAAGAAGCAACGCCACCCTTCATCAATCTTGAAGTTACGCGCTTTGATGGAGTTGAATATGCTAATCAGACACATATGATTACTTCTATCCTTGGTCACTACCAGTCTTGGATAATTGAAGTGATGCAAACAAAGAGAACCGACAAAGGTATAATCATTCGAACAGAGGCAACAGAGTGCCCATTCCCGTTTAACCTTTGGATTCACACTTATCATATTCGTATGCTTGAAAATGGCATGACTAAAATAACAGATAATATAAAGTATAAAACAGAAAACTTCCTCTTTGATCTTTTAATCTACCCTATCGTCTACTTCATTATGTACTACCGTAAGCCAATTCTAATGGATAAGTACAATAAAGAAGTCAATATATAGACTCTTATGAATAAAGAAAAACGCGCTCATTGTGATAAATGTCACAGGCCTTTGAAGTCTTGTCTATGCGCACATGTAAAACCAGTAAAAATTCAAACTCCTATTACTATCCTTCAAAGTAAAGATGAGGCAAAGCACCCATTTAACACCGCAAAGTTTGGGCTACTTGCTAGTGATAAGATTAGAATTATAAAAAGTGATGATATTACAGAAGAAATAATAGACGATCTTACCTCAAAAGAATCGTTTCTATTATTTAAGAATGAACACTCAAGGCCTATTTCTAAAAGCGATCTTCCAAAGGGAGAGATGATAGTCTTAGATGGAACATGGAAGAAGGCCAAAGGTGTTTACTTTAAATGGCCTAAGCTAAGTTCGATTCCGTGCTACCACCTTGAAGAAGATCAAAGAACGATCTACTCCTCAATAAGAAAGTCCTGTGGTGAAGAACATTTATCGACTTTAGAGGCCATAGGAATGTCTTTAAAAGCACTTGGGGAACTCAATGAAAACTCTTATGAAGAATTAATTTCTCCACTAAAAAAGCTAATTGAACAACAAGAAGCTTTCAAAAAATGATACAATATATTGTATGAAGATGCTTGTCTCTCCTCGCCTTAGTGAACTTGACTCATGCCCTTACTTAGAAGGTCACATGGAACAACATGAATTCTTCTTTGCAGGTGAGCTGGCCTTAGATGAACTTGATTATCTTTTACAACACGGTTGGAGAAAATTTGGTCAATTCGTCTTTCGCCCCACGTGTCCAAATTGCACAAAGTGTATTCCACTTAGAGTTGACCTCTCCAGCTTTAAAGCAACTAAGAATCAAAGAAAGTTTCTAAAAAAACATCAACACTTACAAATTAAGTTTACTCCTCTAATCTTTAGAAAAAGACATTATGAAATATATAGAAAGCACGGTATCGAGAGATTTCAAAATAGTATTGATGCTTCAATTATAGATAATGAGCAATTATTTAAAGAGACTTTTTATCGCTTTACTGGAACCCAATTATTGAGTGAAATTTTTGAGGATGGTAAATTGATAGCTTTTGGAATCTTAGAGCAGTCAGAAAGTGCTCTTAGTAGCGTTTATTTTAGTTATGATCCTGAATACGAAAAAATGAGTTTGGGTCACCTTGGAGCATTAAGTGAGATCTTATATGCAAAAAGTTTAGGCCTTGAGTACTACTACTTGGGATACTGGGTTGAAGAAAATAAGTACATGAGATATAAATCCCGCTACACCCCTCATCAATTATATGACTGGAAAGAGCAGACCTGGAAATTAGCGGATAATTCTTCGAAAGGTTAAATTTATCCTTGGCCCAACTTTTCTTGCTGTTTTATTTAGCTGATGCTTCCAGTAATGTTGGGTTGCTCCCTTCATAATAAGTAAGCTTCTATCCTCTAACTCGATTTCTACTTTTTCACATGATTTATCAAATCGATGCTTTAAGACAAATTTTCGAGTTTCACCAAAAGAGGCCGAAGCGATGACTGGGTTTCGCCCTAAACTTTCTTCATCATCACTATGCCATGAGGCGTAGTCTCTTCCATCGCGATAGAGATTACAAAGACAGCCATTAAAACTTTCACCTGTTATTGCCTCAACTTCATCTTTAATCGTTTTTAATTCTTTATTCCAATCATTTCGTAATAGCTTTATTCCTGAGTAACTATATTCCATGTCATTTGAATACCATGCCTGTAGTCTAGGAATATCGTGAGTTTTACCATAAAGCGTAATCTGATCTTGGCGTAGATTTAACGAGTTCTTCAAAGCCTCAAAATCGACTTTAGTGCGTCCAAAGAAATTTGGGTAATAAATGATTTTAGCGTCTTTTAAATTATAGACAACTTCATCACTAGTTTCTTGTGTACTTTCTCCAAAGAGATCAAATTGATTCATGGCCAGATATTAGCATTAAGAGCATAAACTCTTCAAATCACAAGTCTAAAAATGCCAAAAATAGGACACGCTCATAAATAGCGTAATTCCTGCCTAAGTACCTAAAATCTCTATAAATCTTATATAATAGTAAGAGATTAACCAAAGGTTCGCTAAAATTACTATATAAGGTAAGGAGTTTGC
The DNA here is from genome assembly GCF_003612895.1 of Halobacteriovorax sp. BALOs_7. GTDB lineage: Bacteria > Bdellovibrionota > Bacteriovoracia > Bacteriovoracales > Bacteriovoracaceae > Halobacteriovorax_A > Halobacteriovorax_A vibrionivorans. The sequence continues at coordinate 1,918,560 of NZ_CP027772.1, forward strand.
TATGCATATGGCACAACGAAATTTCATCATATTCAAAAAAATCTTAATTACTGTGATTTCATGGTCTCTATTACTTACACCAACAGCAAATGCTTTGGCACAGCAAGAGACTACTCCAACACAGCAGGAAACTTCAGCACCTCAAGAAGGCACAGAGACTGAAACGGAAACATCACAACAGTCGACGACTCAAAATAGCACACCACCTTCGAGTATGAATCCTAATTACTGCCATGAAGATGGTAGTGCTAAGGATTGCCCTAGTAAGTATGTTTATAATTGCCATCTAAAGAGCTGTGTAGCGAATGAAGATAACGAAAACTACAACCAAGAGTATATGAAATGCGGTGGTAGTGAGAAGTGTCAAGAAGAGCTTAAAGCAGATGCTAAAATGTTCACAGAACATAAGGCCACTGATGCTAGTTCCGTAAAATCCAAAGACGATGTACTTCGTTATCTAAAAGTTGCCGCAAATATTGGATATGGATGTGTACTCCTTGGAGCCGGTGGTTGTGATACCGACTTTGGTCTACAGATAGCAGCAGTTATTATTATGTCATCAGCAGTCATGAGCTTAATGGGAGATACATATAAGGATGACTTTAAGAATGCAAAGAAACGTCTTGAGAACTTAGAGAAAACTGATGAAAAAGGCTGGAACCATAGAATTCAAAGAGAAGCACTAAAAGCTGAAATTGATATGTTAAAGGACATGGAAAAAGCAGCGAAGAAGAAGATGAAGCACCATCAGAGAACATCCACACTAATATCAATTGTTGGGATTTTAGCTGGTATTTGTATCGCTTTAACTTGGACTGGTTGTAGTGTAAGTAATCCATGTTCTGGTTGGGCCTTTGGCCTAAGTGCTGTCGCCTTTGTCTTAGAGATGAAAGCTAATCAAATTGCGAAAAAGGCCATGAAGAGTGCGCAAAGTGCACGTCAAAAAGCGCAGAAGGTTTTAAAGAAATTAGAAAGCCGATATAATAACCAATACAGTGCAGGGAGAACGCAAAAGATTGCAACAAGCTCTGCTGGAACAGTCGGTCAGTCTGACTTCCAAAACGCTTCAGTATCTCAAAATGAAGCTTCTGCAGGAAATGTTCAAGGAGAAGTTATTTCGGAAGTTCCTGAGATGAATATCAACATGGGTACACTTGGAACGAATGGACAGAACTTTCTTAACGAAACAGGTGGAGCAGAGGTAATCGAAGGCTTCAACCGCACAGTTAAAGAAGGTGATACAAAGTATGTTAACGATTCTATCGATAAGAATGCAGCTAAAATTTCAAAAGCAGCAAGAAAGGTATTAGAACTAGTCGCAAAATCAAAGAAGGCCGACGATAAAGCAAAGTCTGCGGCAAATGCATTTCTAAATCCTAATAGTGAAGATAGTCAAAGATTTCTTGCTAATACTTTAGCAGATAATACATCCCCTATTGCCATGGCGCTAAATTACCGTAAAGCAGGTGGTGCAAATGCTAGTAAAGAATTAGAAAATAATACAAAAGTAAAACCAGAAACGGCCGTTGCCTACGATAGCTCGTCAAAAGATTATTTAAAGAAAATCAAGGCCCAACTTGAAGATTATGAATCGCTCCTAGCTGATGATACAGGAATTATGGCCATGAGTAATTTTGGAGACCCAACTGTTGATAGCAATGCTGTTGATCAATTAAACCAAAATAATAAAGACCCAAAAGAGACGATTCATAAAGACTCTGGAGTCTCTCTATGGAAAATTATTTCAAATCGTTATAACGAAATAAAATTGAAGAAAATTCTAGATTAAAAATATTCTAAGCTTCACAGCATGAGTCATTTGACTTTGATGCCTGTGAAGCTTTCTTTGCCTCTAGCTCATCACAAATCTTTTGAAATTCTCGATGAAAGATATGTTTAAACTTCACCATCTCGTAATTAGCTGAAATGCCATGACGCTTTTTAGGATCTTCTTCAGGTACATCTAAGGCCACTGGAGTTGTTTGTGTAAAGAAGTCATCGTTAAGTTTATGAACACCAAGACCAAATGGTAAGAACTTATTTCCAATAGTGAAAACAGGGCGTCCACAACTTAGTGCCTTAAGGGCAAAATGTGGGAACTTCACTTCAGTATCAATGACATAATTAGCACCAGCATAAAGAGGAGCTAGCTCGCCTGAGCACTTATTTCCAAAAAAGAATTGAGGATACTGGCCAAGAAGTTCACCTAAATGATCTTCTTTACCAATGAATTTAAATTTATGATCTTTATAAGTTTCAATAAAAAGGCGTGCTTCTTCAATACTTAGAGGTTCACAATTTATTAAGAAGTAATCCCTTTTAAACATGCCCTCAGGTAATACTTTATAGTCTTTGAGAGATGTTGCCGGTGTTACCTGTTTTGCATTTGGAAATTGAGATAAGATATATTCTTCATTAGTCCAAAGAGTGTCGGCCCTCTTTAAGTACTTCATTTGCTTTGAACGAACAAAGGAGCTAAAAAATCTTTTCAAAAGAGAAAGGTTTTTCTTACCTTGATTAATGTCTTCAATGAGATAAGTAAATAGATGGGTCTTATCACAAACCTTGATTTCTTGTGAAAAACCTCGAGAGAGATTGACAACTAAATCAACACTACAAGGTATAAATAGTCCCTGGGCAGCTCCATGAATAAGATGAGACTTATCAAGTAGTTCATCCCAAGACTTAACCATCTTGCTTAAAAAAGTTGAATGAATTTTACGTTGCTCAACTGGCCCAATGACCTGCCCCTGTCTATGTACAAGTGTATAGAGTTCAACATTTTCACCAATTACACCCATCATTGTTTCAAGACATTCAATATAAAAGTCTCTTTCAACAACAGCATCACAACTTACAACAACTTTTAGCATATATTTCTCTTCTACTTTTTGTATTCTCTAAAGAATTTTGCCGTTCTCTCAATCCCTTCAGCAAATGTTACTTTTGGTAAATATCCTAATTTCATAACACGATTTATATCTGGTCTTCTACGCTTAGGATCATCTTTTGGTAATTCTTGATAAGTTAATTTTGAAGATGAATCAAGAGCATCAACAATCAACTCCCCTGTTTCTTTAATTGAGTACTCATCAGGGTTTCCAATATTATATGGCATATGATCACCAAGCATTAAAACGTGATCAATAGCATTAGCAAGATCCGTCACATAACAAAATGATCTCGTCTGACTTCCATCACCATAAACAGTAATATCTCGTCCTTCTAAGGCTTGATTGATAAAGTTTGGAATAACTCTCCCATCATCAGGACGCATTCTTGGCCCATATGTATTAAAGATACGAATAATTTTTGTATCCACATTATATTTTCGACGATAAGTCATTGTTAATGCTTCAGCATAACGTTTCGCTTCGTCATAGCAGCTTCTTGGACCAATTGGATTTACATGACCAACATAATCCTCGGTTTGAGGGTGAATCTCTGGGTCTCCATAAACCTCAGAAGTTGATGCCTCTAAGAAGCGTGCCCCATGATCCTTTGCAAGCTCTAATAAGTTTTGTGTACCAATCGAATTTACAGTCATAATTTCCAAAGGAATAACCTTAAAATCAATTGGTGAAGCTGGAGAAGCAAGGGATAAAATATAATCGAATTTTATATCTCCGAAATCTGGTAGGCCATGAGTTATGTCACATTCCGTAAAGTGGAAGTTTTCATATTTAGATAGTAATTCAATATTTGACTTAGACCCTGTAATAAAATTATCTAAACCATAAACAGTAGCACCTTTATCTAAATATAATTGTGCCACAGTAGAAGGAACAAATCCGGCTGCACCTGCAATTAAGAAATTCTTCCCTTTGTGATCCATTGGTAATTCTAACATCTATATATTCTCCGTACTTTTAATAATTCGTTTGTGCTTCAAGACGTTCTTGTTTTCGATTGGCCAATTGTAGCATTGTGGAACTTAACAGTAAAAGTATACCACCTGTAATCTGAACAAAGCTCAGCTTTTGATCAAGGGCAACCCAGTTAATAATCACAGCAAAGAATGGAAATGACATTTCGGCCAAAGTACAAACTTTTGCCGTTACCAAGCTTAGACCTCGGTAGTAGAAATACATACCAAAAACACCTGATATTAGAGCGAGTACACTAACTTTTGCCCACAACTCCATTTGAAAGACAAGGCCAACATCATTAGCGGCCATAAATGGAATAATTGCAATGAAACCAACGGCAAAACGAATGGCCATAACTTCTTTTTCAATCCATCCCTGTTTGATTAAATACTTTCCAAAAACTGTCGCACTCCCCCAACTTATGACTGCAATTAAGGCAAGACAAAGTCCATACAATGATGAGCGATCAAAGCTCAATTTTCCTGTTTTAATGAGGTTGATTGCACTAACAATATCATAATAACTAATTAAGATAGCTCCTAAAATAGCTAGGAGCGCCCATACAAGAAATCGTTTAGTGATTTTTTCTTTTAGAATTATATAGGCAAGACTTATGGCCACAAATGGTTGTAACTTCTGTAGTAAAATAACAAGAGAAGGGTTTATAAGTGAGAAAGACTTTGTAAAAGACAATGTAGCAATTGCTGAACCCATTGCTCCAATTATGAGAAAGCATAGAAGTTCAAATGCCTTCATTCTCATGATTTTCTTTCTTGCCGCATAAAGACCAGGTAAGAAAATAATCGTTAAAAACAAATGCTCACCGAAGACAATAATTTCACTACTCTTATACTTATAAAGAAGAGGATATCTTATAAGAGTATCAAGGGCCCAAATAAAGCAGGCAATTAGAATGAAAATTAATCCTTTCACTACTTATTATATTCCTTCATAAAGTTATCAAATGACTCTTTGGCACGATCTGATGCCAATTGTTTTTTTACTTTCTTTCTATTTTTACGATCACGTCTTTGCTCCTTTGTAAGAGCAACCGGTGGTAGTAATCCGAAATTAATATTTGATGGCACAGGCTTTGGCACAGTCATTACATAGTTTACGAGTGCTCCCATTCCTGTTTCAACTGGAAATGGCCTTACTTCTTCACCTCTTAATTTCTTAAGTAGTTGAAAAGCAACATAAAGTCCCATTGAAGCAGACTCAGTGTAGCCTTCAACACCAGTTATTTGACCTGCAAAGTAAATATTTGGGAACTTCTTAACACTTAAATCAAAGTCTAGAAGAGTTCTTGAATTGATAAAAGAGTTTCTATGAACAGAGCCAAGATGAAGAAAACTAGCGTTTTCAAAACCAGGGATCTTACTAAAGACGCGTTTTTGCTCAGGATATTTTAGACGAGTTTGGAAACCAACCATATTAAAAGCTGAGCCAAGTAAGTTTTCACGTCTTAATTGTACACAAGCATATGGTAGAGAACCATCAGGAAGCTCAAGTCCAATTGGTTTCATACAAGAGAAACGGGCCGTATCAACGCCACGCTCGGCCATGATATCAACAGGCAGGCATGACTCGAAGAATTTATAATCCTCAAAGTTTTGAGCTGGTACTTTTTCGGCCTTAACAAGCTCAGCAATGAAGTCTTCATACTGTTCTTTATTCATTGGAGCATTAAGATAATCTGCCTGCTCCCCTTCTTCTTCACTTACCGGCTTATGGCGATCTTTATAATATAGTTTTGAGTAATCCAGACTATCGCCATCTACCACTGGGGCAATAGCATCATAGAAATAAAAGTCATCATCAGAGATATTCTTAACAATCCAATTCGAGAGACCTTCTGTTGTTAATGGACCAGAAGCAATAACACATGCATCTGCTTCATACTTTGCCATTAACTCTTGTGGATCACTTGCGTCCATGGCCACAACTTCAATATTTTCATGATTATGAAGGCGATCAGTTACTTCTCCAGAGAATCCATCACGCTCAACGGCAAGAGCATCCCCTGCTGGAACTGCATGCTTGCGAGCACAATCAAGGATGATTGATCCAAGTGCATCCATTTCGTATTTCAATAGTCCGTGGCCAGAAGCTGGATTCATTGATTTTAAAGAATTGGTACAAACTAACTCGGCAAAAGCATCAATCTTTTGTGCAGGATTCTTCTTAACAGTTTTCGATTCGACTAAGACAACCTTAACACCTTGATTTGCTAGAAAGTTTGCTGCTTCACTACCGGCCATACCGGCACCAATTACTATAACTTTGTGTGAGTTAGACAATTTCAACCTCTTTAATATACTTATATGATGATATAGACCTTATATATGCAAACATGCTATAAAGTCCATTAATTACCAGTATTTAAGTATTATTATTAACATAGAGACGACGCAATGCAAATAGTCATTCACCAAACAGATCACACAATTGGCAACTTTACACAAATTTACAAATACATAGAAAACCTAACGAGTTCTGAAGACTTTCAAGATAATATACATATCTTTCCTGAAACATTTCTTTCAGGCTATCCTCTTCAGGATTTAGTCCTACAAAAAACATTTATTCGCCAATACCATGAGCTTTTACAGGCCCTGAGAGATTTATTTGCAAAGATAAAGCTTTCAGATAAAACGGCGCTTCTTATTGGTGGGCTACGCTACGAATTTAAAGATAACGCAGATATTCCTTCAAATATCTATAACGTTATTTACGAAGTAACAAAGAAATCAAATTTCAATGATATTTACACAAAATGTCTTCTTCCAGATTACGATATATTTGATGAATCTAAATATTATACACCTGGGAGTGCCCCATGTATCTGGTCTCATGCAGGATGTGATTTCGGCCTACTTATTTGTGAAGATATGTGGCATTCTGAACAATATGCTGTTAACCCGCTACAAATGCTAATGGATGAGGCCAATGGCAAAGAGTTGAATGGGATAATCAATTTTTCAGCTTCTCCATGGAATATCGATAAAGAAGAAAAGAGAATTAAGCGTGCCAGCGAAATATCACGAGTATTTAAGACACCATTCTACTATGTGAATAAAGTTGGTGCAGAAGATGAAATCATCTTTGATGGTGCAAGTTTTGTCGTTAATGAAACACAAGTCATTGCCAAAGCAAAATCCTTTAAATCAGACCTTATGAAGGTTGAGATTGCCAAAAAATCAAAAATTGAGAATCTTGGAGTGGCCCCTGTTGGTGCTAACTCTTGGGAGTCATTATTTGGGCCACATATCGAAAAGATAAACGGAAAAATGAGCCTTAAAAAGCTCAGCGATGACAAACTTGATGCTATTTTAGGTGCTTTAAACCTAGGTTTACAAGATTACGCTAGAAAGTGTGGCATGAACAAATTCTTGGTAGCTCTATCAGGAGGAATTGATTCGGCACTTGTTCTAACGCTTGTGAAGTTATTTCTAAAGCCGGGCCAAGAAGTTGAGGCCATTTATATGCCAAGTAAATTCTCCGCATCACTAAGTTGGGAAATTAGTGATAAATTATGCAAGAATCTTGGAATTAAATTACATAATCTACCAATCAAATTCCTCCATTCATCTGTGCAAAACCTCTTTAATGATAACCTCGACCCATTAGAAGGCCTTGCAGATGAAAATATTCAATCGAGACTACGAGGCTCCTTACTATTTGCTCGCTCAAATCAAACAGGTGCCATGGTTATAAATACATCAAACAAGTCAGAGTTAGCTGTTGGTTATTCGACTCTATATGGAGACTCTGTTGGTGCTATTAGCCTATTGGGAGATCTCTACAAAAGTGAAGTCTTTGCTCTGGCCAGACATATCAATAAGAATTTCAATGATATTATTCCAGTTGAGGTTATTGAAAGGCCACCAAGTGCAGAATTAAGGGCCGATCAAAAAGATGAAGATTCTTTACCTCCATATGAAACACTGGATATGATATTAGAATCATACCTTTCTTATCGCTACGACTTACCAGATCTTCTTAATTTAGGGTTAAACAAAACTGAAGTTGAAAGGGTGATAAAATTGATATTAAATAGTGAGTACAAAAGGCAACAATTTTGTCCTATACTAAAATTGAAAGACAAAAGCTTTGGTTTTGGTCGACGAGTGCCGATATGTAAGAAGGTTGATTTTAATCTCGGATAACAATAGTGATTCGAATACGCATACTAAGAGGAGTAATGAAATGAATAAAGCCTTTGAAAGAGTTCTTAGCTCATTTGATGAAGTTAAGTCTATGGTTGATGGAGTTATGGCAAATAAGTCCGTTAAAGAAGTTGAAAAAAATGTAAAAGACTTTATTGGCCAAGTTGAAAAAGAGGCCAAAAATGTAATGGATAAAGATATTCCTCGAGTAGTGAAAACGTTAAAGAAAGAAGGTCAAAAAGTTGAGAAGCTTGTTGATTCAACAATACAAAAAGAAGTTAAAGCTGCTAAGAAATACCTAGATGGACATATCAAAGATGTTCAAAAGCTTCAAAAACAGCTGGATAAATTTCTTAAAGATGAAATGAAAAAAGCTAAGAAAAAGGCTTCAAAAAAAGTGAAAGAAGCTGAATCAACTATAAAGAAAAAGGCCAAGCAAGCAACAGGCCTAAAGAAAGCTGCTAAAAAGAAAGTAGCAAAGAAAAAAACAACAACTTCTTCTGCAAAGAAGAAGACAGCGAAGAAAGCTGCCAAAAAAGCTACTTCAAAGAAGAAGGCAACTGGTGTAAAGAAAGCAGCAAAGAAAACAGCCAAGAAAGCAGCAAAGAAGACAGCAAAGAAAAAAGCCAAATCTTCGACTTCAAAAAAGAAGTCAACTCGCCAATCAACAAGAAGAGCTTAAAATTGTAAATGATTAAAACCTGGGCAGAGTCCTACTCTGCCCTCATATATAAGGTGCAGTCATGGAAAAAAGTCTCAATCAACATATTCAAAAACTTCTTCCGAAGTTTAAACAGTCTAAAAAAACAGAAATCAACCATTTATTACCTAAGGTTGCCACTATGAGTGAAAAAGAGCTCAGAGAAGTTCTTCACAAGATGGCCGGTAGTTTCTCCTGTTATAACTTCCTTCAAATAGGCTCTACACTAAAGGCATTTGAGATGGATCAGCATCTTGACTCAAAGCGTGATCGTGTAAAGAAGGCGCTAGAAGAGATATTGCGAGAATTATAGATAACGTAGTATTTTTATTAACATTCCTCTTTATTTAAGGGATAATGCACACTTAATTACCCTAATTAGAGAGGATTATTTGAAGAAGCTTGAAAGAAATTTAGGGCTATCATCAGTCATTTCCATAAGTATTGCATCAATGCTCGGATCAGGTATTTTTGTCCTACCAGGTCTAGCTTTTGAAGTAACAGGTCCATATGTTTGGATTTCATATTTAATTGCAGCACTATGTGTTCTACCTGCAGCACTGTCTAAGTCAGAACTTGCGACGGCCATGCCTGCCTCAGGTGGAACTTATATTTATATCGAAAGAACTTTTGGGCCAATGGCCGGAACAATTGCAGGCTTAGGTCTTTGGATCTCCCTACTTTTAAAAGCGGCATTTGCCCTCATGGGTTTTGGTGCATACTTAAGTACATTGACAACAAGCTTCGATCTAAAATACCTAGCGTTATTCCTAACAGTTATCATCACTATTTTAAATATTATTGGTGTTGGTAAAGTTAGTGGGCTACTCATTGCTGTTGTCATTACATCAACTCTTGGGCTTACTATTTTAAATATTGGAACACTTTCAACCGCTACCGTCATACCGGGGATTCCATTTTCATTCTCACATATGGATAGCATTTTATTAGCTTCAGGACTTGTTTTTATCTCTTATGCAGGAGTGACTAAAGTTGCTGCTATTGCAGAAGAAATTAAAACACCTGAGAAGAACCTCCCAAGAGGAATTCTTTTATCACTACTTATTGTGACGGTGCTTTATTGTGTAACGACACTTGCACTTGCTAAATTTCTACCTATTGATCAGTTAAAAAGTAACTTACGTCCAATTTATACATTGGCCCAAGTATTTGGTGGTAATACATTTGCAACAATCATGGCCATCTTGGCCATCCTTACTATGACTTCAATGGCAAATGCTGGGCTTCTTGCAGCATCACGCTTCCCTTTTGCCATGAGCCGAGACCACTTATTTCCAAAGTCCTTTGGCCATATTCATCGTAAATTCTTAACACCTGTATGGAGTATTCTTGCATCAGGGATTATTATTGCTTGTGCTATCTATTTCTTAAATATTGCAAAAATTGCAAAACTAGCATCTGCATTTATCCTAGTGCTTTATATGTTTGTAAATATAACTGTCATAGCTTTACGAGAAACACATATTCAATGGTATAGACCGACTTATAAATCACCATTTTATCCATATATACAAATTTTTGGAATCATCTCAACTTTCTACTTATTAGTAATGATGAAAGATCTTGCAATTATTGGTCTTGTCTCAATTTCAGTACCAGGAATTTTGATATACTTCTTATATGCAAAAAGTCGTGTTAACCGCAAAGGAGTACTTGGAATTCGTGGAAAGAGAAAGGATCTATTCGATGATACACCAAACTTCTCACCAACAATGCACTCACTTGGCCGTTGTGAACTTGACCAAGATGCCAATGTCGTAGTTGCCTTGGTTGGAAATGAAAAATCTCCAGAGATGCTCATTGATATTGGAACTTCTCTTGCAGATGGAGAGCAAATAGAGGTGGCCCATTTAACAGAGGCGCCAGAACAATCAGACCTGAATGATTTTACAGATGAAGATCCTAATCTTCGTTCATTAAGACGACGTGTTGTTGCAATGGCCATTGAAAAAACAACACCTATTAACTTTGATCCTATTGTTACACACGACCTTTCTAAGTCAATTTTTGAAATTGGACAACGACTTCACTGTAATTGGTTATTCATGGAGTGGAAAGGAAGACTTCGCGGTACATTTACAACTCAAAGTCCAGTTGCGTGGCTGCGTTCACACCTAAGCTGTCACCTAGCAATTTACAGAGATAAAGGAGTAAGATACACAAGAAAAATTCTTATTATCCTTGATGAGAATTCTAATGATGAAGTACTTGCACAAGCAGCATATCATATTGCAAAAAATAACAATGCAGAGCTCACTTTTGTATACTTAACAAATAAAGACTTGGATATTAGCGAAACATCAAACTTAGAAAAGTACATTAGAGATCTCTCTGATGAACTTGATGTAAGAGCGGTTGGTCACATCGAGCACTATCAAAATAAGATTGAGAAGATTGAATCTCTAAGTGTTGAATACGATCTTCTATTATTCAACACAAGTACTAATTATAAGTGGTATAACGTCTTTGGTACTGAAGATGATAAGATTATTGCTCAAGCTTCTTGTTCTGTTTTAGGTATCCATACAGCACCAGCATAAAGAAGCAATAATGACTAAGAAGGATTAACTTGAGGCAAGCAAATCCTAAATGTAGTGTATTCACTTTCAGTATCAAAACTGATAGCTCCACCATGATCATTTATAATTCCTTGGCATATATTTAGACCAAGTCCCGTCCCTTTCGTTCTGCCTTTTGTTGTATAGAAGCGATCAAAAATTTTCGTTGCTATTTCTTTATCAATTCCAACACCAGAATCAATAACATCTAGATAAACTAGGCCGCTGTGATCAAAGAGATTTAACTCAATCCATTGATCACTTAACTCATCAATAGCGTCAAAAGCATTATTAAGTAAGTTAATAATGACTTGGATAATTTCAGAAGAGTTTATATTTACCATGTCGTTATCTGAATCATTAGAGAATACAATCTTTAACGATTCATCAACTGTCGCAGTTTTAAAAAGAGCAATTGAATCATGGATAATAGACGAGAGACTTGTATGCTCTCTTTTTGAACGGTCATCATGAGAGTAAATTTTTAAAGAACTTACAATATTTGAGATACGATCCTTTTGCTCTTTAATTGAATTGATCTTTTCCCTTACTTGTTCAATCGTAAAGTCAGCACCTCTTTTAGAAATTGACTGCGCCTGTAATTCAATAATTGCAAGAGGGTTATTTACTTCATGAGTAATATTAGCTGCCATTTGCCCAAGAGCTGTCCACTTTGACATTTTTTCTATTGCAGACTTTTGAGATTCTATTTCTCGATTTCTTAAAACCTTTTCAGTTACCTCTGCTGTGCGATCCAAATAATACTTTCCAAGAGCACCAAAGTCATGAAACTCCATTGAAGATTCATAATAGACAAGACCGCGATTAGCTACATTAAGTTTTACGATATCAGTTATAACCTCTCCGGGATTTTCAGTGGCCTTTTTCACACGATCTTTAAATATTTCTAAGACATTACCATTAATAAGAGAACTTATATGCTTACCTACAATTGGTTTAATATCCCAATCCTGATCAGTTTTTGAAATATAGACGAAATTTAAGTCTTCATCAAAAACGGCAAAATAATCATTACTTTTTTCTACAATTTCTCTTATTAAGTAATTAGTTGAAGTAGTGGAAAGCTGTATTTCTCGTGGTTGAATCTTAGTAACACAAAACCTGTCCCCTTCTTCAGAGGTAAAAGGTAAAAAAGTCGTATCCCAATTAATTTCTTCTTTATCTAAACTGTCTTTAAGTACAATGACTGAACTTGTTGAAATACCTTCAAGGGCATTATTAATACCGTTAATAATTTTATCTAACTCACTACTTGGAAAATGGTCCTTGTAATAATCATAAACTGGCATTTCTTTATAATTTTCATAAAAACTCACCAATGTAGAAGACATGTAGAGAAATTTTGATTCAGAATTAATGACGGCCATACGAATATTTTGATCTTCGTAATTTCCGTATTTAAAAATATCAATAAGCTCATCGACTTTCATCTTACCTACGTACCAAAGAATAAATATTGACCATTTGTACCTCTAAACAATATTCGATTACAAGTAATAAGTAGTTATTACACACCAGAAAAAACCATGTAATACACTGCCAAGGGGCTACCAAAGGGAATACTAGAAGGGCATTCAGGTATCGATGCTACTAAAGTTTAGTTTTAAAGGGGAACTTGAAATTCTAGTTTAGTTCAACACTAGGAAAAGTTAATGAGAAAGTCGTATGCTCGGCATCCTTAACATAAGAGATATGGCCACCATGATCATTCATGATCTCTTGGCAGATATTTAATCCCAGGCCAGTCCCCTTCTTTTTCCCCTTCGTTGTATAGAAACGATTAAAGATCTTACTGGCTAACTTAGGCTCAATTCCATGGCCACTATCGATTATATCAACATAGACCTTATGATTACTATCATCCAAATTAATTTCAATCCATTTATCTTTCAAATCAAGAATTGCATCGTGAGCATTATTTAAAAGATTAATAAATACTTGAATAATCTCGGATGAATTAACCATTACGATGTCATTATCAGAATCATTCGAGAAAACGATCTTTAAGTCTTCGTCAACAAGAGCAGTTTTAAAAAGAGCAATAGAGTCATGAATAAGAGACGAGAGACTTACTGACTCTCTTTTTGAACGATCATCTTGAGAGTATATATGAAGGGAGCTAACAATATTTGCTATTCGATTCTTTTGTTCAGCTATAGAGCGAACCTTCTCAAGGACTTGTTCAATCTTTAAGTCCTTGCCTCTCTTTTCTAGAGCTTGAGTTTGTAATTCAATAATTGCAAGTGGATTATTTACTTCATGTGCAATATTAGCGGCCATTTGACCAAGAGCTGTCCATTTAGACATTTTATCAATCGTTGCTTTTTGAATTTCAATTTCACGATTTCGTAGAACCTTTTCTGTAACATCAGAAGTACGATCAAGATAATAACAACCGAGTTGATTAAAATCATGAAATTCAACTGATGATTCTAGAATTAACTCATTACGAGACTCATCATCAGAACTCATATCAATAGTGACAATATCAGTAATGACAACGCCTGGATTTTCTTTTGCTTTTTTATAACGCTTATAAAATTTTTCAAGAGCTTTACCAGAAATAAGATCTGAGATATGTAGCCCTAAAGCAGACTCGTCACGCCACTTTCCAAGAACCTTTGAAACATAAACGATATAAAAGTCCTTATCAAAGACAGTGAAAACATCAGAGCTTTGTTCAACCATTTCACGAATAAAGAAATTTGTAGAACTTGTAGTTAGATTAACTTCATGAGGTCGAATCCTCGATAATACATAGGTATCACCTTTATCATCCACAAATGAATTAAAGTCCACGTCCCAAGTGATTTTTTCTTTATTTAACCGATTCGTTAAAATAGCCTGCGTACATGAGGGTTCCCCATTTAAGGCCTTAGCAAAGCAGTCTTTAACTTTTTTGACTTCTGAATCAGCAAGGTGACCTTGATAATATTCATAGACAGTCATGCCCACATAGTTTTCAGTGAAGCCAAAAAGAGTGGTGGAAACAAAAACAAAACGAGCATCTTTATCGAATATAGCAATGCGAGAATTTTGATCTTCAAAATTTCCGTATTTTAATAATTCGATAAACTTCTCTAAGTTCATACTTCCCTAAGGTTTAACAATTAAATAAATTTCACTACACAGTAGTTCTTCTTACCTTTTTTAAGGATAAGGCACGACTCACTAGCGAGATCATCTTTTGAGATTACGTGATCGATATCCTTATTCTTTACATTGTTAATGGCCACACCATTTTGGCCAACCATTTTTCTTGCCTCTCCCTTAGATTTAAAAAGAGGTGTTTGAGCAAGCATATCAAGATAAGAAAGCTCTCCTAATTGAGCTTTATCTAATTCTATTGAAGGAACATCATCAAAGATTCCAGCAAGTTCTTCATCTGTCGTGTTTTCAATGACCTTACCAAAGAAGAAGTCAGTGGCCCTTATGGCAGCCTCAAGCCCTTCTTTGCCATGAACGAGAGTAACTATTTCCTCGGCCAAGCGTTTCTGAGCAGCTCTTAAATGAGGCTCAGTTTCTACTAACTTTTCATATTCAGCAATCTCTTCAAGAGTTAAAAAAGTTAAAGTTTTAAGATACTTTATAACAGAAGAGTCATCTGAATTTAGTAAGAATTGGTACATCTTATAAGGAGATGTCATTGAAGGATCTAGATAGATTGCTCCACCTTCAGACTTTCCAAACTTCTTCCCATTTGAATCAGTAAGAAGAGGAATCGTCATACAAAAGGCAGGTTTAGAGTGCATCTTACGAGTAAGGTCCATTCCTGCAACCATATTTCCCCACTGATCGGCACCGCCAATTTGAAGACTTACATCATATTCTTTATTAAGGTGAGCAAAGTCGTAACCTTGTATCATTTGATAAGTAAATTCTGTAAAACTAATACCAGCATCTGAATTAAGACGTGATTTTACTGAATCTTTTGAAAGCATTTCACCTATTCTAAAACGCTTTCCAACATCTCTTAGAAATTCAATAAGTGAAAACTTACCAATCCAATCGATATTATTAACCATGGTAGCGGCATTTTCACCACTAAAGTCTAAAAGCTTTTCAAGTTGTGCTTTTTGTCCCGCCAGGTTCTTATCAAGATCATCTTGGGTTTGAAGATTTCTCTCGTCGCTCTTTCCTGAAGGA
This sequence comes from Halobacteriovorax sp. BALOs_7, assembly GCF_003612895.1. Lineage (GTDB taxonomy): Bacteria > Bdellovibrionota > Bacteriovoracia > Bacteriovoracales > Bacteriovoracaceae > Halobacteriovorax_A > Halobacteriovorax_A vibrionivorans. Next base: position 1,934,044 of record NZ_CP027772.1, read on the forward strand.
TCTCCAATCATTCCAGTAGCACCACCAACAAGAACGTAAGGTTTATGTCCTTGTTTCTGCAGTCGCATCATTGTCACAACAGCAAAAAGGTTTCCAAGTTGTAGGGACTTTGCTGTAGGATCATACCCACAGTAAAAAGATATTTTCTTTTCATTTAAGATTTCTTTTAATTCATCATGCGAGAATTGATTTACAATTCCTCTTGCTTCTAATTCTTCAAAAAAATTCATTAAGCTAATCTCTCTTTGATAATTTTAATTGGAGTCAGCGCCACGACAGTTTTTAAATCTGGCCCATGCGCTCGTCCAGTAAGACAAACACGTGTTCCCATAAATAGTGGCTTCCCTTTTATTTTTAATTCTTTCTTTAAGTAATTCATCCACTCACCGACTTGCTCTTCAGTTACGTTAGTTGTCTGATCAGCAAGCTGAGCCTTTAGGTATTCTTTAATCTGTGGAGTTGTCTCCCACCCCATGGCCTCGTTATATTGATCATCAGCATCGACAGCTGCATCAAAGAAAATCGGCAGGTGTTCGTTAATATGACTAAAAAGTTGTACCTTTTCTTTCATAAGTCCTGCAAACTTAACCTTCCAAGCTTCATCTTGATTATGATACTCGCTTCCTTCTGGAATAAAGCGATCAAAGCCAGCAGCAATATCTTTATCATCTAACTTTCTTAGCCACTGCTCGTTGAAGAAGTTTAGCTTTGCAATATCATACATTGCAGAAGACTTAGAAAATCTCTCATAACCAAATTTATCTCCAAGCTCATTTACATCAAAGATATCTGTCTCATCTGGATGAGACCAACCGAGAAGACATAAGTAATTTGCAAGAGCAGCTGGTAAGTAGCCTTGATCTTTATACTGAGTAACAGAAGTGGCTCCGTGGCGCTTAGAAAGCTTTTGACGATCGTGACCAATTAAAAGTGAAACGTGACCAAATTTTGGAGGAGTTACACCCATTGCATCGTAGATCATAAGCTGGCGACAAGTATTATTTAAATGCTCTTCTGCACGGAATACGTGAGTCATTTCCATCTTTGCATCATCAACAACACAACAGAAATTATAAACAGGCATTCCATTTGCTCTTAAAATAACAAAATCCCCTACCATATTTTCTGGAAATTTTACGTGTCCTTTAACAAGGTCAGTGAACTCCCAAGTCTTTCCAGGGTTTTTAAAACGAATCACATATTCTTCTCCAGCATCAATTCTCTTTTGAGCTTGCGCTGGATCAAGGTCGCGAAATTGTCCGTGATAAGCATGTGGGTCTTTATTTTCACTTGTGGCCTTTTCAGTTAAGCGCTCAAGTTCAATACTTGTTAAAAAACATGGGTAAGCAAGTCCGCGCTTAACGAAGTCCCAAGCAATATCTTTATAAATTTGTAATCTTTCTGATTGGCGATAAGGGCCAAAGTCCCCACCTTTATCAGGTCCTTCATCGTGTTCAATTCCCATCCACTTAAGATCAGCAATTTGTGCTTCTTCGTATTCACGCTTTGATCTCTCAAGATCAGTATCTTCAATTCTTAGAATATATTTACCACCATTTGCCTTAGCAAATAGGTAGCTATAAAGAGCAGTACGGGCCCCACCAATGTGAAGGTATCCAGTTGGAGATGGTGCAAAACGAACGCGAACAGTCATACAAATCCTTTTAAAAAAAATAAATTAAACGTATATCAATGCATTATAGCGTTTTTGAATAGAAATGGCACTTTGAAAATAGGCAAAATACTTGATTTTAGAGGCTTTTTAGAATGGAATCCACATGATTAACGTTCTCGAGTCTCTTTGACATTGAGCGTGATACGATGCAATTCTCACCGTAGCATTTATTAGTGATCTTATGAAAACACATACTGAGCATTTTAAAATACTCGGGTGAGCCAACGAGAATCTTTCCAGACTCATTCTTCTTTGTCGTAATCTTATTATTATAAAGCTTTAGGCACTCATCAACACCGAAAGTAGTGTATTCGAGAAGATATTGTTTTCTAGCTTTAAGGTATTGCTGTTGCTTAATAGTAATATGCTTTTTCGCAATAACAGAAGATGAAAACAATAATTGACAGGTAAATAGAAAAATCATTAACTTATTCACTATAACCATTCTAACGATATTTAGATATCAAGCAAATAAAAAGTAAGTAAATGAGAAAAGAAATTGAGTTAAATTCAAATGGACTAGAAACACTTGAGGATTACCTATCTGAATGTGGCCGACTATTTAACTTCCCTTCTTTTTACCAAAATAATCTCGATGAACTCTATGAGTTTCTTCAAACATATACTGATAAAAATCTAAGTGTTTATTGGGCAAATGCAAAAGAGGCCCAATTAAAACTTGGAAATGATTTTGATCGATTAAAAGAAATATTTGAATTAGTTGCTTCCCAACATAGTGAGTTTAAATTCTATATTAACGAGTGATAAATGTACTTCGAGATGCCTTAACAGGTATTAAAATTTTATTTCCATCAATATATGTTCTTAAATAGCCTTTCGAATCACCAGAGGACAATCTTCCTTTATAATAATAAAGCCCATCGCGAATATGATGAAACTTAATAGCAAGACCTCTAAGAATCCCCTTATTTCCAACAAATATTGGTCCACTTGGTAAAGAGCCTTTTTCAAATTTTAAGTAGACCGCAAAGGTATTTATATCTTCGGCTTTATCAATTGAAACATATTGTTGTGAAAGAAACTCTTTTTCAAATATAGCTAGACTTGAATTTTTACAAAGCTTGGGTTTTTCTAAGCATGTCTTTGTAACATAAGTGGTAGCAGGCGTTCGCGGAAGATTAAATCTCAAATGCACTCCGTGAATATTATAGTGCTTTGAAATATTATTTCCCAGAACGACATTAGGATTTGAACTATAAGGCGCTACTGCAAAATCACCCTCTACATCAAAGAGATTTGGAGCAAACAGTGCTGAAATAGAAATAAAATTCAGACCCTTAAGGTAAGAAAGAAAATCTTTATTATTAAATAACTCATAAGTTTGCATTACTTGCTTGGAGCCAATCCTCATATCTTTTAGCTCTTTTTTTCCAAGTATCGGCAAAATAAATGTTCCAAGACTGTAACCAAGATTTGCTATTTTAGCACCGTAATAAGGTGTCGCCATCGTCATAAGGCCATTTACACGAAATCTAATAGAATCATTATTATCTAGCATTCTCTTTAACCAATAAAGAGTTATCAGCCCTCCTTGAGAATGAGCAACAATTTTAATCTTACCTTCAGATAAGCTTTCTTGATGCATGAATTCATCAAAAGATTCAACAAAGTCATTTAAAGATAATCTATTATTTCCAGTATCATATTCAAAGAAGTGTGAACTTAAACATTCATCTTTATGAAATTTTTGTACATATTGGTCCCAGTAACCAAAGGCTCCTTTGTTACTGGCTATTCCATGAATGAAAACAATATGATTTTTGCTAGTGCCACATTCGGCACTAGCAGAGATAGAAAAAAGTAAAAAAAATAATATTAAAAAGTTTAAAGAACTTCTTTTCAATTACTCCATACCTTCTGGGTAAATCTGAATAGCATGATTAAGTGTCGTTTGTACCCAAGCAAACTCACGAGCAATTAAAGGTGCATTTAAATGCCCTTCTTCACCTTTTTGAGAGAAGTCATAATCATACTCTGGCATAGTATCTGTTCCATAAATTGAATCTCTAACATAGAAGACACCTTTTTTTGCACAACCACCAACTTCTTCTAAGCGGTTCTTAACAGCGGCTTCTCTTCTTTTTGCTTTATCAGCATATCCAAGATACTTCTTTCGCCATTTATCAGACTCTGTTGTTTGTGACTTCTCAATCCAGTAGTCATACTTTTCTTGCATACGTGTTATAAAAGAAGTTGTAAAAGGACATCCCTTTGTATCTGCATTGTCATTATAGCCGAAGATATAATTTGCATGCCAAAAGCCTTTATGATTGTAGATGACAAGAACAGGTGCATTTCTTTTATGAAGAGCATTCTTGATTCTTTCAACGATATCTTTTGGCGCCTTACCTACGGCCCACTGGTCACGTTCAGCATCTGCAAATAGCACTTCCCTTTTAAACTTTGGAAGCTTAAATACATTTGCATCTTTTGAGATTTCATCAGTTAAATTAATCCAATTATATGATGTACCATAGCTCGCATCTTCATCTTCTTTATCAGTAACAACGCGTTTACCATCAACTCTTTTATAGTAACCCTTAGTAAAACGGTAATCTTTATTACTAAAGAAGATTGAACTTTTGTTAATTCGGCGAATATTATCAGTTCTCCAATTATCAATTTCTTCCTGATTTGTTTTTTCAGTTTTTAAAGACATATAGTAACGTTCAGCAAAGTCCACCTTACGAGATCCAGTTAAGTTATTTAATCTGTTATACCACCACTCGACGACACCAGTATGTGACATATAAAGACATGAACCAGCATCTTCTTGATCAGGTGTCGCTACAACATATTTCATTAGATCGTTGAATCCACCAGATGTAATATCATCATTTGAGCTTGCTAACTCTAGTGACATAGGATTAATGACTCCAACGTAGTCTTTTTCTTGTTGAATTCTTTCAATTTGATTTTGATTAAGGTCTGAAATCTCGGCCATTGCAGTGGTAGCAACTAGACATGCCGATAGAAGTGAAATCAATTTAAACATTTATCCCTCTTTAAACTTTTATTTTCCAATATTTTGCGTGTGTGAAGAAAAATGCTAGCAAAATTGAAACACAATCACAAAAATTTAAGAGGGTTAATGCAGTGAGAAATTTTCAAGTATCTAAAATTACGATAGGTAGATGACAACACCTGCGCCTACAACTGTCATGGCCACTAAGATCCATGTATTCATTTTAGAACTTTTATTCGCTTTATTAGATTCTTTATTCATTACGTACTTTTTCTTACGCTTATTCTTTTGAGACTTACCCATGAGAACTCTCCACATCCTTGAGAAATTTATATTGAATATATATTTTAAACTAAAATTCTTGTCGATGATAGACCAAGCGCTTCACTCGGTTTTAAACATCTATTTGCTAGTATTTTCTACCCATAATATGAGCAGTTAAATCACTAAAATAACTATGATATTATAGAGTTATGACAGGAAGAAAACTACTTGATCAAATCATTATTGCCCTAACTCTACTGACGACAATTGCGACAGTTGGAGTCTTTGTTTATACCAATGTGATCTATAAAAAAGAACTTCCTAGTAATCAGAAAGAATTAACATCACTAAAGGAAGACTTTGGCGAGTTAAACTTCCCTTCAACATATGTTCTCGACAAGATAACTCTCAATTTAGAATCTGCCACTCGAAGACTTAGATTCCTAGACGTACAAATTAATCTTGTACTCTTTAATCAAGATGACAGTGAAATTCTTGATCAATATAAGCCTCAAATCTACGATATCGTAATTGATGTTGCTGCGGCCATCTCTCCAGAAGAGCTCAACTCTCTATCAGGAAAACTCATTTTTGAAAGTCGAATTAAAAAAAGAATTAATGAGCTAGTGAAAAAACGAGTTGTAAAAGAAGTCTTCTACTCTAAATTTGTCGTACAATAAGGTTTTTAAATGAATAGGCCCGCGAGGGAACACGGGCCTTAGACAACAACACTTTAAAGGAATTTAAAAAGGGAATTTTAAATTACTCGCAAGACCCTTCTTTTACGAAGATGGCCTTTGCTCTATATAACTCACAAGAATTTGAATAATTAATTAGCATATCACCGTCAATACCACTTACTGCACCACAAACTGGTGAGAAGATCTCTGGGCAAAACTGTGTCTCTTCTGGTTGATCAACCCAATTCTTACAGTTAAGAACTGCTTCTAATCGATATTTTCCAAGAGACTCTTCTTTAAGAGCGAATTCACCGTTTTCACAACTTTGTGCTTCAAAGTACTCATTAACAAGTTTAACTTCTTCATTTTCCTCAGTGATAATCACTTTGAAAATTCTTCCAGTAAAAGACTGAGAATCAATTAAGTCACCGTTAAGAATAATCTCTTTTGCACTGATGTTTGTTGCAACAACTGCTAGTAGAATAATTGAAATTAATTTGCTCATAACGTTCTCCCTAAAAAAGAATCTAAGTCTTATCTTGTTTGTGAGAGAGTTATAGATCAGAATATAAATTAGTAAAAATTATATATACTAATCAATATCCATAATTATATGTTATAGTTTATACAAAGAACTAGTAATAAGTAGCTGAAATTATGAATATTGATCATATTTCCATTCCGACACTAAGAGTCTTTCTTGAGGTTTATCAAACCCAGAATATGTCTCAGACTGCAAAAAACCTTGCCATGACTCAACCAGGAGTCTCTCAACATATAAAATCTCTTGAAGGCTTACTTCAAATAAGTCTCTTTGATCGGATAAATAAAAAGGTTCTTCCTACAGAACAGGCTCACCTACTCTTTGAAAATTGCAAGAGAGCACTTCAAGGGCTAGAGGATGCATTAAGCGAAGTTTCAGCAAAGAAGAATAAGCTTAAGGGTATCTTAAATATTGGTCTTCCAATCGAGTTTGGAAATAACAGGGTTCTACCAATTATAGGCCAGTGGTTAAAACTGCACCCAGAAGTCTCTATTCGTATTAATTACGATCACGCCGCAAGACAAAGTCAGCTGCTATTGAATGGTGGACTCGACTTCGCTATTACCGATAGCTTTAATTTTCCTAAACAAATTGCAACGAAAAACCTTTCTTCAGAAAAGCTCATTCTCTGTTGTTCTCATGACTATGCAAAAGAGCATAGATTAACTAGTGAGACTAAGTTTAAAAAAACGGATAATCTCGATTTTATCGCCTATCTAGAAGGAGCACCAGTAATTACAAGTTGGTTTAAGTATCACTTTAAAAAGAGTTTTCAAACTGAAGCAAAAGCACAATTAATGGATGTTCAAGGTGTTCTAAGACTCACCTTAGCAGGTGTTGGTATCTCAGTATTACCTTTGCACGTTCTTGAAAGATCTGATAACTCAAAGAAGTTATTACAATTTAATGGTACGAAAGATCATATGATTAACGAGTTAAATCTCGCTTATCTGAATGCTAGAAAAATGGGGCCTGTGGCCTTGAGTCTATTTGAATATCTGACAGAAAATATTTAAATAAAAAAGGCCACCTATAAGGTGGCCTTCATATATGAAAATGAATTGAAAATTACTTTTTCATTCCTGGAGCTTGTGACTCATCAGTAGTTGTCACGTTAGCTTCATCATCACCTAGAGAGCTTAAAAACTCATCTACTTGTGCTTGTGTTACTTTACCTTCAGCAATAAGCTTATCTCTTAATCTTAGGTCTAGAATTTTTTCTTCTAAAGCTCTTGAAAGTCTCATGGATTTTCCTTATGTAAAATTGAGTTATAAACGTAATAATGTAGCTTTATATCATGTGTTACAAGCTTTGCAAAGTCTAAAGTAATCAATAACTTGCTGGATATTTGAGCTTATTGCCAATAACGCGGCTCATCTGGATTTGGCTTTTCTTCATCATCCACTAATCTGAGATGGCCCTTGCGCTTCTTCTTTACCTTACCTTGCTTCTTCTTAAGATTACCAACTTGATCTCTAAGATAGAAACCAAGTCCTCTCATACCAAAAACAAATGCTGCACCAAAGATCATTGAAGCAATATTTCCAAATGCCTGAGCTCCTCCAGGAGAGAAGAAACCTTGATAAACATTCATCCCGGCCAGGATTAAACAAAAGTATTTGGCCTTAACTGGGATAATCATAAAGAATTGAAAAATTCGATCTGGGTAGATTACGGCATAACTCACACACATAGCAGACGATAAAAAGGCCATACCATGAAATGGATAATTTAATGAAGCACCACCCATAAAAATTGCAAACAACGAGTAGGCAAAAGCATTTACAAATGTCGCAATTAATAGATAGTGAATATAGCGTCGTGATCCCCAGCGCGCTTCAAGATCACTACCAAGAAACCAAAATAAAAGTCCAGTGAAGACAACGTTAAAAAGACCTGTACTCACAAGAGGATAGGTCACCATCTTATAAATTAAACCAGATTTTAAACTTGCTACATCAAGGCCAAGAATGGCCACAAGGGAAATATCGAAAGCCTTTGCAAAAACGGCCCCTAAGACAAATGAAACCACTAAAATACCAATGAGATATTTATTAACTTTCGTTAGCGGTGGTAAGTACATTTGTTGCATTATTTCTCCTTACATTTTTTGAGCAATTTCAATTAAAACACCACCTGTAGACTTTGGATGAATAAAGTTTACTAAGCAATTATTCGCCCCTTGGCGTGGTGTCTCATATAATAAATTATAACCTAGATCGCGAAGCTCTTGGGACTTTTTTGTCACATCAGGAACACGGTAACACATATGGTGAATCCCTGGACCTTTCTTCTCAAGATACTTAGCAATTGGCCCTTTTCCATCAATCGGCTCTAGCAATTCAACATGAGCGTTTTCATCAATATGAGCAAATGAAGTTGTTACTTGTTGATCTTCGACAACTTCTCGGTGGTTAAAAGTTAAACCTAAGTCACGATATATTTTTTCTGCATTATCAAGATTCTCTACTGCGATAGCAATATGATCAAGGAAACAATCTTTATTAAACATAATCTTCTCCACTTAATTTTTAAGCATTATAAGAAAGTCACTCCCCCTTAGCAAGCTGACTATAAATCACTTAAATTAAATGGTGGATTATCAAGAACATTATCCCCTGCACAATCGGCCGGTGTTGTTGGAGCGGCCGGTTCTTGAGGCGTTACAGGAGGTTTACAATATCCTGAAACACAATCCCCAAATGTAGGCACTGAATAACAACGCTTAGCACATGTCAGTGAATTATTCGGATCATTGATGCGAATTAAGTAACATTGACGAACGTATTCAATTCGACAAAATTCCTTCGACACACATGATTGATTTGGAACTTTTGAACAAAGAACTTGTTCAAAGTCATTATTTACGTGATCTTGGCATGTATTAGTTGAACCGTTACAACACAGAGATGAACAGTCAAAGTCTGAGTTACAACTTTCACCAGTCGGTTGGTTTCCTGTTGAATCGTAATCATCACTACACTGACCGACAATTGATCTTGAATAACAACGATTATTAAAACAACACTCTCCAGAGCCACATTCACGGTTTCCATTACAAGACTTTAGAGAATTGTAATCATAACCATCTTGAGCTCCTAGGCCCGATTTTAGAAGTTGAAGTTTAATATCTTTTGTAACTGCGATTTGAACCTCTGAACCATTCTCCATTGTGAAAAGTTCAATTGTTCCAGTTACATTACAACTTGAAATTGTCTCACCAGTTGTCGCATTATAATTTTTGGCACGAATATTACAACCATCCATATACTTTGTATCACCTGCTGAGTTAAGTGTTTGAACTGAGCGATTAGAAAATGGTGAGTCTGATCCTAAGTATTGAATTCCTGTTGTTTGATAATTAATCTTTCCGGCCCTTGGAAACATATATGACTGCATACCTGCTGCCACATTAGAAAATGAACTTGCTCCGGCCAAAGGTGCTTTAAAAACACCACTAGGTACAGATCCTTGTTGATAAATTGCAGCGCCTTTAATCTCCCATTCATCTTCATTGAAGATACGATATGGACCACGATACTCATATTGATTTCCACCAAGAGTTAAAGTCGTACCAATATTTGCGGGATGATTTACACCAAATAAGCTTTGAAACATCGAACTGTCATTACGATCAGGAAGACACTTTAAAAGATTATTTGATAGAGGCTCACCTGAAAGTAAATTTCCATCAATATCAATTTGTTCATAAGTTGGAATATTAGTTCTCTCTACAATTTCTCCATCGACATTTTCTTCACGCCAAAGAGTTTGATCACCAACACCAGCATATGCATAGAGACAAACATCCCCTGCTTGATCACAATATGGATGGCTAATAGAAGGTGTAAAAGTAGGATCATCTTCTAAACGAAGGCCGCGACAGTAAAGTCCAGCATTTGTCGGATCAGTTATAACATCCTCAGCTGTATCACTATCGTAGTCATTATAATCAAAGAGACTATATAGAAGACGAATATCAGAAAATTTTCTAGCTGCCATATCAAAAGTAATGACATTAATAGTAGAATATTGAGTGATCCCTTCCCCAGGAACTTGACCAACAACACCATCTAATTCAATTGGTGTGCGCTCACGTCCAAAGTAGAAGCGACCTTTAATAACACGATTTTTAAGTGAAGAAATATTTAGTCCTGTAAGATGAAGCTTTCCTCTAAAGTCCTTTGGAATTGAAACTTTCTTTTTAAAAGATCCTGTATTTGGATCAATAATCTGCGTAATCTCAACGGCCGTATCTTCAGGTATATTTGTGATAACCTCAGTATCTCCATCTGTGGCATTATTTCCACCAGAAGACCCATTATTGCCACTTCCATCACCTATTGAATCAGTTGGTGAGTCAAGACCCGCTCTTCTTGAACGAGGCTGCTCCATGCATGAAGCAAAGAGAGTAAGCATTAATAGAAATGTAATCGTTTTTTTCATCATCACTTTGGCCTTAAGTACCTTTTGTAAGTTGATAGTCTTCCCTCAACTTATCGAGTTAACTGACAATTAAGTTAACCCTAAGTAAATATTAACCTTTAACGTGAAAAAACTGCCTAAATTTAGTTAACCTACTGAAATTACGAATTGCAATGTAGAAGCCCCTGCCAACGAGAGCAGGCGTCGAAAAATACCAATATTCAGATACTTATGCTTTATTGAAGAGGGCGACAACAAGCCCGGCCATAACATCCTGAACAAGAGTCAAAATCAGACAAGAAATGTAGAGAATTCCCATTGGAATTCCTGTTCCTGGAGCATAATTTGTAACGATAGTGCCAACACCAGAGATAATCATCGTTAGAACAAAGTAAATTGCGTACGTACCACCAAGACTTGATACCTTTGTCTTAGTGATCTTAAAATTTGATTCACCTTCTTGATCAAAGAGAATCGCAACCATTGGCAGGGCCATGTAGAAATACATGACATAAAGGCCGGGAATAACAAACAGGGCAAAACCTAAAACAGTTAATAAGCTCATTAAAAAACCAAAGAAGACATATGTTGGTATATCCCATAAGACTTTCTTTATCTTAAAGTCTAGGTCATTGAGAGCAAAGAAGAAGAGATTCAAAATTAAAACAGATTGAAAAACAGCACCGAGAACATTGACGATAGCCGCTTCAATGATCTTCATATCAGTTGCCATATCCCCTAGGTTAGCATTGTATATAGCATATGCTTTTAAAAGAAATGAGAAGACAAAGAGAATAGAATAAGGGCCAAGACGCTCTTTCATTATACTAATAGCATCATACATTGCTTCAATGATTCCATATTGGCTTGATGTTACTGTTTCTATTTCTGAGTTATCTTGCATATCCATTGCATACTCCAAATGCTTCTTTATTCGTCGTCTATATATTCAAACGTACGTTTTGCGTGATTCTTTCTCACACCAGGGACTTTAAATAATTGTCCATGAAAAGAGATATAAATACCAGCATCTACTATTTTAGCAGCATAAAGACTTTCTGTAACATTTTGAAAGGCATCACTATCAACAAAGCCCATCGGCTTCATTGCACCGGTAAAAATAATTGGAACATTTAGTTCTTTTGCTCCGTCTAATGCTTCATAAACGAACTTTGCAGACTTTGCCATGGTATCTGTACCATGAAGGATTATAAGAGGAATATTTTTCTCGAGTTGAGACTTAATCGTTTTTAGAAGAACTTGGCGATCGTAATCGGTAAAATAAAGAGAGTCTTTATTGATGATATTCATAATGTGAAGCTTCGTATATGGAAGCCTAAGGCGATCGATAATAGTTTGTCGAATGAATGAATCACGATTCTTAAGTGAGCCATCACTTTCACTATATGATTTCTCAATGGTACCACCAGTTGAAATCAGTTGAATATTTTGAACATGGTTATCCATGAACTACCCTTTTTAAAGAATTCTAATAATGAACTTAGTTATACATTGTTTTATCAGTGATTTTAAGATCTTATGTAATTTTTTTGGCCAATACCCTTGACGCCTATAAAAAGCATACCATGTTATAGCTGTAAGACACTTATCTATTTGATTATTAATATAAGGAGTACAAATGACTAACCGCACAGGACAAATTTCCGTAGCTACAAGTGACATTTTCCCAATTATCAAAAAATGGCTTTACTCTGAGCATGATATCTTCATTCGTGAGCTCATTGCCAATGGAAGTGACGCCATTACAAAGCGTGCTGAACTTGGCCGCCAAAAAGGATTAGAAGTTCCAACAGGAAAGATAGCAGTTGCTGTTGATAAAGAAGCAAAGACGATTACTGTTACTGATAATGGGATCGGAATGACTGAAGAAGAAGTTGAAAAGTATATTGCTCAACTTGCCTTCTCAGGTGCAGAAGAATTTATCAAAAAAATGGAAGATGCTGGTGGTGAATCAAATAAAGACATCATTGGAAAGTTTGGACTTGGGTTCTACTCGGCATTTATGGTTGCAGGAAAAGTTGAAGTTGACTCTCTATCAATGAATGAAGGTGCAACGGCAACGAAATGGACTTGTGAAGGAGACACAGAATATACTTTCTCAGACTCTGATAAGAAAGAAGTTGGGACAACAATCACTCTTCACATCAATGAAGACTCAGAGGAATTCTTAAATAAGTGGAAACTAAATGAAACTCTTTCTAATCACTGTGATTTCATGCCATATGAAATCTCTCTTCGTGACGTAAACGAAAAGATTGAAGACGGCGAAGACAAAGGTAAAGATGTTGAGCCAATTATCGTAAATGATACTAATCCAATCTGGAAGCGTGATCCAAAAGAATTAACAGATGAAGACTACAAAGGTCTTTACCGTAAACTCTTTCCAATGGACGGCGAGCCACTTTTTTGGATTCACCTAAATGTTGATCACCCATTTACTTTAAATGGTATTTTATTCTTCCCAAAATATAATCCAATGAAGCCAGTTGGTGATAAGAATATTCGCCTTTACTGCCGTCAGGTATTTGTATCTGATAACGTAAAGAATATCATCCCTGAATTCCTAGGACTTCTTAAAGGTGCTATTGACTCACACGATATCCCACTTAACGTTTCACGTTCATCTCTTCAAGGTGATCCAAACGTAAGAAAGATTTCAAATTACATTGTGAAAAAAGTTGCGGAGGCCCTAAAAGTACTAAATAAGAAAGACCGTGAAAAGTACGAGAGCATCTGGGAAGATATCGGACTCTTCGTTAAGTACGGATGTGTTTCTGATGAGAAGTTTGACAAGATCATGCGTGAGCGTGCCCTATTTAAAACAAATGAAGGCAAGTTTGTTACTCTTAATGAGTATCTTGAATCTGTTCCAGCTGACTATGCTGAAAAGATGAAAGGAAAAGTACTCTACTTTGAAAAAGAGAATGCTAATCAATCATTACTAGCACAGCTTAAGGAAGTTGGATTAACTGCACTTGAAACAGATAATCATATTGATCCACACTTTATTCAACACTCAGAAATGAAGAAATTCAAAAAAGGTGAAGAAGAAGTTGAGATCAAATTTGTAAGTGTTGATAGTGAAATTGAAAACCTACTTGCAAGTGAAGCAACTTCTGAAGACGATATTAAAGTTAAAGAGATGTTTGCGAAATTCCTTGATATCAAACTTGAAGAAAAAGAAGGTGAAGCACCAAGTGATCGTGGCCTTGAGATTGGTCGCATTGCAAGTGCCACAACTCCAGCTTATTTCAAGGTTGATGAATCAATGAAGCGCTTTGCTCAAATGACTCAGTCAATGGGTGGAGGACAACAATTCCCAATCAAGAAAACACTCGTTGTTAATGCAACAAACCCACTTGTTCAAAGTGCGTATAAACTTCACACAAGTGGTAAGAATGAAGAACTTGCTAAGAAGTTATGTGTTCACGTACAAGACCTTGCAGGTATCTCAAGTGAGGGCCTAAAACCAGAAGAGCGTGATTCATTTGTAAAACGATCACAAGACCTCATTAGTGAACTATCAAGTCAACTAAGTCAGTAAATGTCGACTAAGGCTTTTGCCTAAAATCGATAGGCATACCTTCCTGGAAATAAAAAAAGGCCAGCTTCATAGCTGGCCTTTTTAATTCTTTTTTGAGACTAAAATGTCATCTGGAGTTGCAAATAAATTGAAATCTGGGCCAAAGCTTGTAGTTCCTTCAAAGTAGCTTATTCTTAAATCATCTGAAATGACATATGCCGAGCCAAGTAGAAACTTTTTACCATCATTATCTTCTTCAACTCCAAGAAAAATAATATCTGCTTTTTTATCACCATTTAAATCTAAAGAACTAGTTATCTTTAAATTGTCCATATTAGGAGATCGATTACAGAAGTCTCCCCCTAAATAGCTTATATTATCTGTATAGCCAGAGACTGGGTCCATAGCAGTTGTTGCAACTAATTTTAAAATATTATTTCTTTTGAGGAAGTTTGCTTTAAATCCAACAATTCTCTTTACAGTTTTATTTCCATTTTTATTCAAGACTTCTCTTTGGACTAATATATTAAAATACTTAGTCCCAGAAAGATCGAGTTTGTATGATTCAATAACCTTTAAATCAAATTCCTTAAAGAAGTGGGTCTTGTAGTCTGAGCTCAGAAGAGGATAATTTTTAATAATGTTTTTAATCGAATTCTTCTCATCCTCAGAAATCGATATTTTTTCGTGTAAATGGTACTCTGATAAATATTTTACATCCTTTGTCTTCTTATCATATCGAACATAAGAGCTAATAGGTGCATTCTCATTTTTTAAACAATTTCCGATTCGCCATTTATTATTTTTACTCTTCTTAACCTCACAAGTTTCATTTTTATATGTGAGGGTCTTGATATCACTATTTGCAAGTCTTGATTTATGGATAATAATACCTCTTTTCAAAGCCTCTATATCAACCTTTTTACTTTTAAGACCGAACCAATCAAACGTCACTTCACCAAATTGATTTCTTATAGTACCTAAATTCATATTTTTAACTACAGTAATAGCTCCACCTTTTATATGGCCATTAACATGAAATCCAAAATGACCATGACCACTTCCACGACATCCAGAAAATTTAACTTTATTCGCATAACTATGAAGGGGTATTACTAAACATATATAAAAGATGATTTTAAAATGGATCACAAAAGCCTCCCGGTGAATCTGGAATTGGAAAGTAGACGAGTGTTTTAGGAAAACTTTCTTTAGATGTATTCTCTCCTAACAAACTACATACATTAATGTTAGAGGCTGACTTACTTCCATCCTTATTCTTAATAACTATAGCTGGCGAAAATTCGTCAAGAGTAAGCCAAGCATCAAAATGTAATTCTTTAGATGAGAAGTCATAAGACATTTGGTTTCTTTTCAAATACGTTACATTAACAAACTTCTTATCTTCAACTTTGATTATCTTAAAGCTAGGATAAGAACCTGTTTCATTATCAGGTTCACTCAATGTACGACATTCTCCAATAACATCATTTAAGAAAGGTTCTAAAAGTTTATCGCCATCCTTTCTCTTATAAAGAGTTCCACCATTTTGAAACTTTCCACAGAGAATATATTCTTTTCCAATCTCAAAAGTGGGATATTTTTTTTCTGTCGAGAAACCAGAAATAGATATGATAAATAACAAAAAGTACTTGATATGCTCCCCCATGATAAAGATATTATATTTACGATTATAGGTGAACATTGAATTTAAATACACAATAAGAATTACTTACCTACAAAAAAAGGCCAGCTTCATAGCTGGCCTTTTTATATATCCCTTTTATTTCTAATTATTAAAAAGCTGCGTTCTTCTCATCGAACTTTCTTGCAAATGTTTCAATTGAGACAACATTTGTTTTCTCATCCATACCATCAGCATGATTGAATCCAACATTTTTGTTATGTGCGCTCAGTTTATTTCCATTTGTATGAGAGCGTTTTTCGTATGTACGAGAGTTCTCTTCTCTTTCAAGCTCTTCTTTACATGCAATACAACAAGTTGCAATTGGACGAGCGTGTAATCTTCTCATTGAGATATTGTCACCACACTCTTCACATTCACCAAAGGTTCCTGCTGCGATTTTATCAAGTGCGCGGTTTACTTTATTTAGAAGAAATTTATCCCTTCCCATTAGTTTTAATTTTAGTTGTGCATCTCTCTCATTAGAAGTTTGGTCGATGATGTCACCACTGGCCTGATTAGTTAAAACTTGCTCGACACTTCCTGTTGAATTGACCAGTTGATTTTTAAGATTAATAAAAAGATTTTTGAAATGTTCTTTTTGTTCAATGTTCATAGTATCTCCATCCAATCTAAAAATAAGTAGTCCATCACGTCTTAACTAAAGCTTTCTTCCTGAGAACTTTAGAGAGATTCCTTTCTCTGCCAATGTATAATGCAACGGCCGTGCCAAGTTTTTGTCTTAGTAATCTAGAGATTTAGTCATATTTATGTAAGATTTGGTGTCATTATGGCGTATTTGGGCCTGATTCGCCCCTGTCATAACGCACCACTCGGCAATTTTAATTGAGATTAGACGGTTTTATCGTCCTTGGAGATAATAAGGCGCTCATCATCGATCATTTGGGTGAATACGGCCATAACGTCACGATGGGCCTCAAAAGCATGAGATTTTGGGACCTTCTTATCGATGTAGAATTCAACATCTTGGCGAATACTCTTTGGCAGCTTAGCAAGAATTGCGCTACGAACCTCTTCATCTACTACCTTAAGAGCATTTCCAAAACTTTCTGTTTTAACTTCTCTTAGAAATTCACTTAGCATTTTTGGAGTTATATAAAGAAGATCTTTAAGACGATACATATTGGCCTTAAGTTTTTGGGCCAATTGAGCATCCATTCGAGAAAGGTTACCTATAAGAGTATCCTTCTCTTCCTTATTCATTAAAGAGATGGCCTCAAGAATTGACTTAAATCCACTCTCCTTCTTATTCGACATAAGGATTATCCTTCATAAGATGGTTCTTAACGTAATCTTCAACACCCTCATCTACAATGCGAAAGTCGAAGTTAGGAAGAATTCCTCTAAACTTCTCCATATCAGCTTGAGTATAGTATTGGTATTGCTTACGTAGGTGCATAGGCATATCGATGAATTCGACTTTTGGTTCTAGGCCCATTGCCTTGAATGTTGCATTTACAAGATTTAAGAAACTATCGGCCCTTCCAGTTCCAATATTATAAATTCCAGAATGCTTGGCCATTTCTTTATCTGATAATTCAATCATAGCATCGACAACATCTTTGACATAAACGAAGTCACGAAGTTGTTTACCATCTTCATAGCCATCTTTATGAGACTTAAATAGTTTTACCTGGCCTGTCTCATTTATTTGTCCAAATGCCTTGTGAACTAGAGAGCGCATTTCTTCTTTATGATATTCATTAGGGCCATATACATTAAAGAACTTTAAACCAAACCAGTGCTTTGGCTTAGTCTCCTGCTTTAAGGCCCATTCATCAAATAGCTGCTTTGAATAACCATAAGGATTTAGTGGCCTAAGCTTACCGATTTCTTCCTCTTTATCTTCATAACCAAGTTCACCATCACCATAAGTGGCAGCGCTTGAAGCGTAGATAAATGGGATTCCTAGATCACTGGCCAATTCAAAATAGTACTTTGAATGGCCAACATTATTAACCATAAGATAGTCCATATCCATCTCAGTCGTCGATGAGCATGCTCCCATGTGATAAATGAAAGAAATCGACTTATGTACTTCTTCTAAAGCGATATCAAAGAATTCATCGGCATGGAAATACTCAGCGTATTTAAGTCCCCTTAAGTTCTTCCACTTATCTTTGTGATCAAAACGATCAACAATAATAATATCTTCACGGCCTTTTTCATTTAGTTTGGCAACTAAGACACTTCCAATAAATCCGGCACCACCTGTAACTAAGATCATGCCTCACCTTCTTTCGTTTCTAATCTGGCCAGCCCTGTAATGCTTATCCCACACATAGTAAGAAGTGCGAGTAATTTATAGCTATCAAGTTTTACATAGAGGTTATGATAAGTTCTAAGTTTTTCTTCAAGAACTTGATATTCTTCATCAGTGTGAGTGTAATTAGATTTAGCAATATTTGTATCTCTGATACCAGGAGATAATGTCGTCGTATAAACAATTGCTAGAACTAAAGTTGAAGCCGCCAGAACTTTAAGTATGATCGTTGCTTTTGATCCTTTCTTCTTATAAAGAATT
Organism: Halobacteriovorax sp. BALOs_7; assembly: GCF_003612895.1. Taxonomy (GTDB): domain Bacteria; phylum Bdellovibrionota; class Bacteriovoracia; order Bacteriovoracales; family Bacteriovoracaceae; genus Halobacteriovorax_A; species Halobacteriovorax_A vibrionivorans. The sequence goes on from NZ_CP027772.1 coordinate 1,952,392, forward strand.
GTAAAAAAGATAAGAGCAATGGCAAAGATCATCTCGATTATATTAAATGATGTAAATATAATCCCACCTAGCGTTCCCGCTTCTTTAAGAGAGCTCACATTTCGAAAAATATTTGGAGCGGCGATAAAGTCAATAAATGCTGTGGCAAAAAACCATGCTAAGCAAATACCAAAAATTAAACTTAATAAGACGTGTTTCTTTTTCATTAATGATTTCATAGAGAAATCATACCGATTATTTCATGTGATGACGAGCAAGATATGGGTGCACGATTAACGCAACGGCCAAAATTCCCGCTTCAAAGAGAACAACAAGCGGTGCCCATAACCCCATCATTGTAATAACATCTGGAGGAGTTAGCATTGCTGAGACAAGAGCAAAGCCCACATAGACATAGCGTCGCATCTTTGCCAAAGATTGCTTTGTTACAATTCCCATAAAGCCTAGAATAAGCATTACATTTGGAAGTTGAAAAATAAGACCTAAGAACACTAATACCTTACTAGAAAGGACCAGATAGTCTTTAAGTGCAATTGTTGCTTCAACATTTTGAACACCAAAGCTCATGAGAGTTTGGAAAGTTAAAGGAAAAACAATGAAGTAACCAAAAGATACACCAAGTGCAAAAAGAAAGAGACCAATAACAATAAAGGGCTTTACGGCCTTTTTCTCATGGTCATAAAGACCTGGCGCTATAAATTTCCAAACTTGATAGAACCAAAGTGGGCATGAAAGAATCACACTTGAATAGAAAGCAACTTGAAATTGAGAAAGAACTTTATCAAGAAGGCCTAGATAGACAACCTTTCCACCAGTGTCACCACCTAAAGCTTCTCTTAGGGGTGCTAGTAGGATTTCTTGAATTAAGTCTCCATAGGCATAGCAAGCGACAAAGGCGGCCATAATAATAATTAATATCTTTACCAATGCGCTACGTAATTCTTCTAAATGGTCGATCAAACCCATTTCTTTCAAAACTTACCCTAGTTTTTAATTTAGTCTTAAAGTAAAATAATTATACTGTATTAATTTAACATAACAAACGCGAATGAAATACTTTTTAATTATCACTCTATTTTTCATATTTATGCCAGCACAAGCAAGTGCTCAGACAATTCTTCTTTGCCTTGGTAAAGAAGAAAGTTTCTATGCAAAAAAACACTACACTGGCCCAAAGTATCATCTAAATCAAATTATGATTAATGAGATTTCATCTGTTGGGAATCCAGAGTTAGCAGCAGGAAATTACAAGAAATATTGTACCCATCCAGAACAGAGCCCTTCTTTAAAACTTTTAAAAGCAATGACTTTAGGAAAGAAAGGACTTTTTAACTTTAAAGAAGATGAGGGTGATGCAGGCGTGCAATTTGCCATGGTAACCTATGATGAATTTAGAAAGAAATCCATCAAAGTTCTTATGCAATATATGTCAAAGATTCAAATGCAAGCGGCAAGCGCTGATTGCCTGACAAAGAACATTCCAGGCCTTACTCAATTCTATTCTAGGTTTCGCTATTTGGAAGAAGAGATAGATTCAATTGCATTAAAAGGCTCAAAAGAAGACCTTCTACGTCTTTATGACTCACTTGAGAATATAGATCAGATCTTAAAGAAGTGCCAAAAGAAGCCAACGAAAGCAGTTAAATAAAAAATAAACTAATCGTCTTATCTTTTTGGGCCAAGAAGTCTTTTAATTTTAAAGATGACTCACTTTCCTCATCTCCAACAACATAGAGATGATTTCCAACTAATCCTTCGACATCAATATCATTTAACTTATCCGTAAAAGGAAAGAGATCTTCTCTAAGAAAATCGACTGGGCTCTTCCCTGCTACTTTTTCTTTTTTTATATTTAAAAAAGTAACTTCTGGAATCTTACGTTCGCTGCCTTGTCCTTTAAGCATTGGCCTAATATCAACAGCACAACTACCACAACCTCCACCTGCTTTCGTTAAGTTTGTGATAGTGAGTAAGTCCTTTGCACCATTAGATATTAAGTTTTGTACTTCATTACGAGTAATTCCAAAACAGCGACAAAGAATTTCACTTGTATCAATAACAAGCCCTTGATTTGGATTAAAGTACATTAGAACTTCTTTATAGAAATCAAATAATTCGACTTTAAATCTCTCATCGTTTTGAAGGTAGCTTAGGATAACTTCACTTAGGGAAGATTTATTTTGTTGGACACTAGATAAGAGATCACCAAGATAATTCTTGAGTTCATCATTTTCGGTATCAATAAAGAATTCGCGAACCTGATTAAATTTCGAAAACCTTAATTCAATTAAGCAAGGCCTTTTAGTTCTTAAATCAGGTGCGATAAGTGAAGTATTCATTTATTAAGGATGAACCTCATCACTTCTTAATGTTAAGACTTCAAAACCAGAATCTGTAACTAAAATTGTATGTTCAAATTGTGCCGATAATTTCTTATCACGTGTGATTACAGTCCAGCCATCTTTGAGAGTTTTACAGTCTTTAACACCCATATTAATCATAGGCTCAATTGTAAAAGTCATCCCCGGCTTCATCTCTGCGCCCTTTCCACGTTTTCCAACGTGAACAACTTGAGGATCTTCGTGGAATTCTCTACCGATTCCATGGCCACAATAATCTTCAACTACTGAATAACCGTGATCGTGAGCTATTTCCATAATGGCCGCACCGATGTCACCAATATGACCACCTGGGCGAACTTGCTTAATTCCTTCAATTGTACATTGGTATGTAATGTCAACTAGCTTCTTAGCTTCTTCACTTACATTACCTACAAGGAATGTTTTATTTGTGTCACCGTGAAATTTATTTAAATACGTTGTTACATCAATATTTAAAATATCACCGTCTTTTAATACATCTTTCTTATTTGGGATTCCATGACAGATAACTTCATTAAGAGAAGTACAAACAGACTTTGGAAACCCGTGGTAATTTAATGGAGATGGGTACGCACCATTTTTTATAATATATTCATGACAAAGATCATTTAACTCTTCAGTACTTACACCAGGTTTAATAAATTGTTCGATATATTCTAAAGTCGAAGAAGCTAGCTTCGACGTTGCTCTCATAAGCTCAATTTCACGCTTTGATTTAATTGAAATCATTATTTATCCTCTATTGTAAGTCCTTAAATATACATCCTTTTAACATAGAAAATACTTGGAAAGAATAGATACTACAAAAATTTTACAATCGGGAGGACATGTAGCGTTAAAAATGGCATAAATAAGCTGATTCAAGTTAACGTAAGTTAGGGAAATTATTACATGAATAATATTTTAACTACCATTTTTCTAAGTTTAGTCATCCTTCTAACTTCTCAGGTTCATGCTGAGCAGAATATGAAGTCCACAATCATGGCCCTCCATGAAATTGACGACAAGGTAAATCAGACAACATTTAACAAGTCTGGTGCATATGAAAAATTAGCGCAATATCAGAAGATTAATGAGCAAGCAAAGAAGCTAGAGGCCATAGCAAGACAATATGCGAATACTCTCCATAAAAGAGCTGTAAATAATCTTCCAATAAAGGGCGAAGATCTCTCGATTATGAGGGCCCTTATGAACTCAACTATCCTCTTATTAGAGAAGACGAGTTTATTTACAAATACATTCAAAACATCATCTAAAGTTAATGAAATCGCGACTGCCCAACAACGACTAGCAAGTCTAATCGTTAAAATTAATTATGTTAAATTATACCGATCAGCAGTTGAGATCTTCTTTAAGAATAACGAGGTAAAGAAAGTTGCGGTTGAAATTTTTAATATGATCAATAATCCAAAACAGAAAGCTGTTATGGAGAAGTTCTCAGAGATTCCACAAACAGATCAATTTGCACAAAGCCTGCAATTTGAAGCTAATCGTTTTGTGGATAATCACTACTACTATTTGAAGTTACTTAATCCGACAGTAACAAAGGCCGTCGTAATATTAGAACAACACAATATTGAGCAAACGATACTAGGAAGAGCAATCCCAAAATTAAAGCTTCAAAATGTTGAAACATGGTTTGTTGAAATCTGGAATCGAACGACAAACTTTGTATCAGGTCTTTTTGGAAACTTTGTTGGAGCAATTCGCTTTCGTCATGGTTACATGAAAAACCATCAAGTTGCCGTTAATGAACTTTATAAAATTTTAAGACCCCTTGATATTATTGCTGAAAAAACACCTTTTGCGGCAACAGACTTTTTCATTCCAGGACACTTTGGTCACATTGCCATCTATTTAGGAACTGAAGAGCAATTAAAACAATACGGTTTATGGGATGCACCTCTTGTTCGCAAGTATCATCACCTTATCCGCCAAGGAAAAACAATTGTTGAATCGATTCGTCCAGGAAGCCGTATGGTTTCACTAGAGGACTTTCTAGAAATCGATGAGATTACAATAATTCGCGACCGAAACATTCTTAATGATAAATGGCAAGCAAGAATGACTGCTGAAGTAGCACTTGAGCAGCTATGGAAAGAATATGACTTTAATTTTGATATCTCAACATTAGATAAGGTTGTATGTTCAGAAGTTCCATACCATGCATTTGGTTATAAGAGATGGCCAACAAGCTATGTTCTGGGACGTCATACTATTTCACCAGATGAAATCATTCAAAATGCTTTTACAAAAGGCTCTGGTGTCGATTTTATTTTATCACTTAAAGCAAAACGTGATCGTAGATTAAATCTTGTCTCTAAAGTTGAAATGGCTTCAAATCTTGATATCGATTACAATGCGCAAGAGGACCTTTTCACGAAGAAAGAAAAGAAATGTCGAACAGTTACGACATATCGCCATGCGAATAATCGTGCATCTCGTTACCATAGACGATGCACCACATATGATAAGCCTCTAATCTACAACGACCTGTAGTAAAGTAGTAAAAAACTTGCTAAATTAGAGGCATGACATACTATCTCTATCGGCCAGAAATATCGAGTTACCAAGGTGAAAGCTTTCGTATAAATGAAAGAGATGCACTTAGTAAACTAGGGATAAAGTACGTCGACACAAGTATAGAGATACCTGATGGAAAGAAAGTTATCGTTATTTCCACAAGCTACACTAAGAATGAAGAAATTGTAGAATCTCTTTCTCATGCAAATATCTCACTTTGGATTCACCCAAACTCTGGATATGATAATTTCAGTTATAAATTCATTAAAGAAGCTCAGTTTCCAATTATTCTAGGAAATGAAATAAGAGCAAATGCCGTGGCCCAATTTTACATACAATCCCTGTTAAATCATCTCGGTAAGATTCCGATTACAAAAGAATGGGATGAATCGAGGCGGTTTCGACGTAACCTCTTAAACGAAAAGAATGTTCTAATAATTGGGAAAGGACCTATTGGCAGTAAAGTCGGCCACACGCTTGAAACACTGGGAAGCAGAGTCAATTACTACGATCCATACCAAGATAAGTCGCATAACAAAAAATACTTCGCGCAGGCTTTAAATACTACAGATATCCTTATTATGGCCTGTTCTTTAAATGAAAGTTCTCATCACATAATTAATGAAGAAGTGTTCTCTCTTTTAAAAGAAGAGATCATTATAATGAATGCCGCAAGAGGAAAGCTTATTGACGCAGATAAACTTAATGATTTTCTAACTAAGAATCGTAAGGCCTTTGCCATCATAGATGTATTTGAAAAAGAACCAATCGAGTTTGCTACTTTTAAACATCTTTCTAATATAAAGCTTAGCTCTCATATTGCAGGTGTTTACAATGGAATAAATGAAGAAATAATTAATTTTGAAAAAAATATTATAAGAGAATTCATGCAAGATAACACTCTCAGTAAGTACGAGAATGCTCAAATGAAGAATCGATTAAAAGGAAATCTCTTAATTTAAATAGGAATAACGATATGAGTAACAAAGAAAATTTACTAAACGACTACCTTTGTCCTCCCGGCTTTGGCGTTTTTACCGTCAATACTGCAAAAGAAAGAAAAGATAAGCTCACTCAATCCCTATACCAAAGTACAGAAACTTCGGAAATTGAGAAAAAATGGAGAAAAAGTTTAGAATCTCTTTCACAAAAAGATGGATGCGCTATTTTAGGTGTCGCATCTGATTGTGGTGGCGGAATTCAAAGAGGTGCAAATTGGGGACCATTATTTTTAAGAAATACACTCTTAGAAGATCATCAAGAAGTCTACAAAGCATGTTTTGACCTTGGTGATATCAGAGTTATTCCCCACCTACTTCACGATAAATATCTTAATGACGAAACAATTAAGAGTGCTCAAAATGCACTCTATAAAGGCAAAGAATTAAGTGTATCACCTTTAAGTATTGCAAAAGCAAGTGTTGATGAAGTCTTTAAATTCAATCAAAACCTTAAGCTTTTTAGTATTGGTGGTGACCACTCAGTAAGTTACCCTCTTGTTAAGGCATGGATAACAAACCGTCGCTCACTTGGTAAAAAAGTTGGCCTAATTCATTTTGATGCCCATACAGACTTATTACGTGAGAGACTTGGCATTGATTATTGTTTTGGTTCATGGCTTACACATGTACTGGATGACCTAGAAAGCCCTTCTCACTGTTACCAATACGGTATTCGTTCAACTGGTAAAACAAAAGAGCATTGGGAAAAAGAATTTGGAATCAACCAATACTGGGCAAAAGATGTGAAAGAAATAGGAGCAAAAGAGCTTGCTCTTAAATCAATCAAAGAATTACAAGAACAAGGCATCGAAGAAATATATATTAGCTTTGATATTGATGCTCTTGATGAGAGCGTAGCAAGTGCGACAGGAACTCCAGAGCCTGAAGGTCTTATGCCTCATGAATGTGCTATAATGATCAAAGAGTTTACTAATGCATTTTCATTAACAGGTGCTGATATGGTTGAAATTGCTCCACTTGTTGGGCTAAGCGAACAAGGATCCAAAACAACATTAGAAGTTGGTGCCGCAATGAGTGCTCTTATGATTGAGGCCATGACGAATGCCAATAATTGAGTTTCCACCAGTCGATATAGCAGATGAACAGGGTCTTCTTGCCATCGGAGGAGACCTTCATCACGATTCTCTACTACTTGCCTATCAAAGTGGTATTTTCCCTTGGCCAATTTCTGAAGAATATCCCCTTGCTTGGTTCTCACCACCGCAAAGAGGAGTTATCTTACAAGAAAACATACGATTTAATCGTAGTTTAAAAAAATTTGTAAAAAAATGTAATTGGAAGATAAGTTTTAACCAAGACTTTTTGGGAGTTATCAAAGAATGTCAAAAAGTACATGCCAAATCAAATGATGGAACATGGATAACAGATGAAATTATTGATGGATATTACAACTTCTTCCACCAAGGTCTTGCTTATAGCGTAGAAGTAAAAAACGAAAATGGCGACTTGATAGGAGGACTCTACGGAGTGAAAATTGGACATTTCCTAAGTGGTGAGTCCATGTTTTTTAAAGAGACAAATGCTTCAAAGCTTGCACTACTAGGCATCTTAAGTATTCTTATTGAAGAAGGCATACCATTTTTAGACACTCAAATGGTTACACCTATTACAGAATCATTTGGAGCAACTGAGATTCCTCGAATAGATTTTATAAAGGCGATTACACCCTTATTTAACAAAGGTACTTTAAACCTTCCAACAACATCAATAAAAGCAAGTGAACTAGCGATTAAGCTTTCTTTTTAGCATTAATAAATAATGCTAATCTTTTAAAAAATATTAAGATACGAGACTTTCTTTTATAAATCGACTTTTTTAAAATCATTTAACAATCTCCTCTTCATCTAGGCCAAGAACATTCCATTCACATGCCATTTGAGGCAATGCAAATTTCTTGATGCGTCTTTTGAAGTACTCAAGATTAGTCACAGATGGAGAAATATAGTGCAAGCGATCAAACTTACCATCATCATTTAAATTTAGTACGAGACCTAGCTCTCCAGATGAAACTTGAGTAACACCTAAGAAAAGCCCAGATTTAGGCTCTATTTCACTATCCGAGGAAGGTGTTTGGTATTTTAATTTCACAACAGGATATTCTTCACAAATTTTAATGATATTCGAATAAGTATTTCTCAGTTCTTTAATACGAATAATTAACAACTCATAAGTAGAGCCATTTAGGCTTAAGAACTCTTGAGTGTCTAAATCATCATATTCATAAAAACTCTCAAATTTCTTTAAATTATAATGATAACCTAAGCTTTGTAGAGGATATGACTTTAGTGAATGATCAAGTGCCGAAAGATTTGAATTAAAATAGTCTTTATACTTTAAAAACAGCTCATTTCCTTCAACAACTTGATAGGCCTTATCTAATTCTTTTTCAAAATTATGAATGCAGTCTCTTATGTCATATAGCCATTTACGATCTTGCATCTCTAAAATGGCCTTTAATTGTTCAAGGTCTTTAATTCCATCAGAAGCAAAGAGTTGCATAATTTTATTATATTGAGATTTAAATATACATTTAAGTTCGGCCACAGAACTCTTTGCAAATGTCTTTTCAAGGCATTTAATATTTTCTAATGCGCTAAAAACTTCAAACGTAAACATTCTTTGAATATTTAAGTCTGTGCGCTTATTTTTATGATTTACATATTCATCAAATTCATAAAGTAATAACGAGGCCATTAGACGATTTGAAAAGCTTGTCCCCAACATTGAGTTGATGGCGTTTTCAATAGTCATTGTTTCAATATTTTTTTCAAAGCTTATATGATTATCAAAGTGAAATTTAAAAATAGAGTTTTCAACTTTATCAGAGTCCACATCAAAGATCATCTTTGATTTAGAAGCAGGATTTAAAAACTTTTGTAAGCTTACTTCAACACCTTCTCCTCTAAGGGGAGCCTGTTTAAAGTAAGTATTACATAATTCACTAGAGCCTGAATCCTTTTCAAAACGATACTTTTTTTGAGGAGTGATAATTTCTTCTTGAATACGATCTTCTTTTTGATAGAAATGAATTCCAAAGTTTCGATTTACTTCAGCTTCATGCCAAGTTAGTGCATTAAACAAGTGTCCATACGAAGACATTGTTTGCCCATAGCTCAGGCTAATTCCATAGAAGTATCTTTTGTGTTCCAATAAGTTTTGAAATTGATAAATAAGTAAGAATCTTCCGTTAAAGAGATCTAACTCATCTTTAATTTTCTGCGAATTCATTAAATCAAGACAAGTTAAACTATTAAAGACAATATGATCATTGTCTTTGAGTCTAAATGCTTCAAGAGCAAACTCAGACTTTGATAAAATACGAATAGAATCTAATATATTGATAAATTTCATTTAAAACCTAATTTAATTTAAACTTCACATCAACTGGAAAGACTTGTTTAACTTTAGTATTGTCACAACTCAATTTCTTACCGTTGAACCATACCCAATTATAAATCTTTTGATTGAATGTGTCTGCACCACTATCATATTCAATATAACGATAGTGTGGAGCATTTGCATTGGCCAAAGAAGCTAGTAAACTAATAGCAGATGGAAAAGCTCCCATTACTTCCCTATCATTGCAGCCTCTAATCTCCTTTGCTGAATCCACAACAAACTCCCCTTTAGAGTCTCTGATATTTCTAACCCATGAGCGACTTCGACAATTGTAATAATAACCAGAATCAGTTGCATATTCAAATGCACTTAAATATTCAATTAACCAATGTTCTTTCATCTGATTCTTAATATTAAAGTGACGGACATATTTACGACAAATTAAAAATTTATTCCAATAATTCTTATGATAATTTTGAAATCTCTTAGCGATTCCCTCTTTAGATTTAAATACCCTTAAGGCCTTATCATAAACACTTTGGCATGAATTTCTTAGGGTTGCTAATTCTTTATTTGTAAATAAATGTCCTGAGTTAATGACGTATTTTAAAGCTCTAGTTGGAAGAATTGGAGACTCTAAGCGATAAGCGCCTTTTGATGTACGACCGATATCATTGTGACCCATTGAATTTTCAAGGAATGCTTTAAAATAATCCCAATCAACATATTTCTTTAACGAATTAAGTCCATATGCTTTAGTAAGATCTTCATCAAGCATACTCTTTGCTATCAAAATAACCTCTGAGTCCCACTGGTTTCTCAAGTCACATAAACCACTCAAGCAACTCTTAAGGATAACACCACCTATAACTTGAACCTGAATTGTTTCTTCATTAGGAAACTTGCCATCAACGAGATATTTTAAATCGCCAAATACTGCAACTCGTTGAGGTCTTCCATTGCTTCCAAGTAGCCTTGGAATATAGGCCCAAGAAAAGTTTGGCCTATTAATAGATGAGGAATAATTTTTCCAGATATCTTCAGTTTTACAATAATTTCTTTCTTTGTAGAGACGGCCACTCACAAGATCAATGTCATATTGGAAGGCACTATCACGGGGCGTTGTAATAAAAACATCAACAAGGCGTTTTTTTACATCAATCTGTGGTGCAAAGTCGAAGAATAGATGACCAATTGTTCTACCTTCATAGTTTTTGTAGGAAAATTTCTCACCTGCATCAAACCAACTTGGGTTAACTTCTTTCGTTGGAAGTACAATTTTTTTTGTTGCACAACCAATTATAGTAAAGACAAGTAAAAGAAAAATGAATTTAGTAGTTTTTTTGAATTGACAAATATACACATTATAGTCCAAAATCTTAAAACGCAATTAACGGTTCGGTGTTGGAATTGGTAGACAATCTGGATTTAAAATCCAGTGGGGGCAACCCCGTGCGGGTTCAAGTCCCGCCCGAACCACCATTTCTTTATTCTAATATTATCAACTTAACATTCAACTTAATCAAGCTCATTATTAGAAACATTAATTTCAGGATTTATTCGATGCGAAATTTATGCAGCAGATTTATTTTGATCGTCGTTATTGAGAATCTCTAACATACACTCACCAATAACTTCTAAGACTGTATCTGAAACTGCTTCAAAACGTATTCCTAGGCCTTTAGGTCTCTTTTGAGCACTTGTACGCATAATTGTAAAATCAACTGCTATTGCTCTTTCGAAGCGGCCTTCAGAGATAAAGATTGTTCCCATTGAATCTTGCGTAAAAACATCTTCAAATTGTGTCACTTCAATAAAGCCACCACTTAAAGAAAGGTTTGTTAAATAACCTTTAAATTCTTTTTGAACTCCGCGAATAGAGAACGAAACAATTTCTTGTAGGCCAACGCGATATTCAGTTCTTTCTATTAAGTATTTATTATTTTCTGGATTTTGCGCATCATCGAAGATCTTTTCTGCTTTTGTATTTAGCTCTAGGCAGTCTCTTGAAGGAACCCAAGAAGCTCCAACTTTCTTTTTCACAAGAGTGTCGCCTTTAATATTTCCTTTGATAAGATCTTCTAGCATCTCATCAAAGCGAAGAGGACCGACAACTCCAGCACCTGTATCATATAACCAAGTCTTCTTATTTGAGATTTCATAAGACTTACCACTTTTAAGGCCTTCTAGATTAAGACTTTCAAGCTCGTCATCATCTGATTGCGCTCGACTAGAAGAGGCCATCTCAAGTCCTCCACTTGAAATATCAAATTCACCAGTTACTTCTTCGCTGGCATCAGTCTCGTCAATAACTGGTCCGTCACTGATGAGGACATCTTGTGAGATCATATTAATCTTTGGCCTTAAATCTTCTTCAGGATGATTAACTTCTTGTGTTTCATTCGTAACTTCTAATACTTCTTCTTCCACATTATTTGTAGGTGTTTGAGAAGCTTTTAATGAATATTCTCTGAAGTGTTCAAGCTCTCTTTCTGCAACTTCAAGTTTAGCATTTAACGCCTTGGCCTTAGCAATAACCTTAGAAAGGTTCTTCTTGGCCAATTTATTCTCTACAGAAAGATTCTTATATTTAACTTTTAATGCTTCAAACTTTTTCTTGTACTCACCTGCATCGACTCCACTATCTTCTATTTCACGAGCTGCTGGTTTTGGAATATTCTTAATCGCATCACCAATACGTGTTTCAACTGCTTCCACCTTTACAGACATTTCATCACGTAATTGACCAACCTCTTCTTTAATTAGCCTAGAAATAATAGCTACTAACTCATTTTGGTCTGTACTTGGTGCTTCAACTTTTTGGATGATGGCCATACCTTCTGGCGAAGTTTCAGGACAATCAAAATCTGTAGGAGATTTTTGCAGGGCCTTTCTTACCACATCAGGAATCTGGTGCTCACTTAAATGACTCCATATCCCCTTTCCAGAATCAAAAGCATATTGGTTTGAAAAAACGACTCCAGACAACGCCTCAACATAGAGATCGTTGAGATCAACTTCCCTAAAATCTGTTAATGTGTCTGCAATAATAATCTTTTTCAAAGTCATCCTCTTTTACTACTCTTAGTATATCGGTAAGATATTAATTAAAGTTTAATAATAACAAAGGCTTATATTCAATTTGTTTAGTATAGTTATCAAGTTTTCCTAGAACTAGTTACTAAGTGACTGAAAATACTTATTTTAAAAATTTATGAACAATATAGAAAACGAAATAAAATTGGCAAAAATAGTTGGTTTTGACCTAAATAAGGTCTCTGAAATCGAGTCTCAACTAAATAATGGCCATTCACAAGATCAAGGTAACCTCTACCTTCAAGGCCTAAAAGAAGAGGCGATCAATACATCTCTATTGGATTTTTATGAGATTTTAAAAGAAGTACATTCCAGAAGTAATGGAGAGGAAGTTACCATTTGTGATATTGGAGCATCCTATTGCAAAATGGCATTTGTGGCCCAGGCCTTTTTTCCTAAAATAACGATAGTAAGTATCGAGCCAGTAAAAGAGAGAATTGACTACGCCATCAATATTCTGGATTCATCAAAACATATCTTTTTTAACGACTATTTTAGAAAGACTCATGTCGAAAAATATCGCCCAGACTATATCTTTCTCTACTTTCCTGTATGTGATGCACTTGAGGAAATCTTAGAAATTATTGACTCACCTATTATCGCCATAGAGGCACACGGACAACTAATTAACCGATTAGGCCACGCATATAAGCATAAAGAAGTATTTACGAAACTTATTATGCCAAGACATAATCCAATGAGTTACTTCTTTAGCAAGCGAAGAGACAGTGAAGCTATCGTATCTTTAAACCGCATCAGCTCAAGCGCTGACGACCTTATGATAATAAATGATAGAAAGCCTTGGTTTGCAGATAAAGAAGGCCTAAGAGCTTATTTTGATGAGGAAGAGAAGATTACCATTGAACTTCAAAACCCTCCTCGCACAATCTACTTTAGTGACAACTTAGAAACAATAAAAAGCAGCGAGCTTGATACTAACGTTCAACAAATCATTTCCATGCGACGTGAAGGTAAGCAAATTGATGGATGCTATATTCGTAAGATTTTTGTGGATGGGAGTTTTGAATTATCTTCGGGTGAAATAAAAAAGGCACCCTAAGGTGCCCTTTAAATATTTGCTTAGATGTTCAAAGGTTTTTTATCAAAAGCATCAAGAGCAGCTTCTTTGAATGCTTCAGAATAAGTTGGGTGAGCATGACAAATGCGTCCAATATCCTCAGCAGCAGCTCTAAATTCCATTGCTGTTGCAGCTTCTGCAATTAAGTCTGCAGCACGTGGACCTACGATATGAACTCCTAGGATCTCATCTGTTTCTTTATCAGCTAGAACCTTTACGAAACCATCAGACTCATTTGAGGCACGAGCACGTCCACTTGCTTTAAATGGAAACTTCCCAGATTTATAAGGAGTCTTATTAGATTTAAGCTCTTGCTCTGTTACACCAACAGATGCAACCTCTGGCCAAGTGTAGACAACACCAGGAATAAGGTTGTAATTGATATGTGGCTTTTGACCAGCGATGATCTCAGCACAAACAACACCTTCTTCTTCCGCTTTATGCGCAAGCATTGGCCCTGTTGTCACGTCACCAATTGCATAGATATGAGAAACGTTAGTTCTTAGATGATCATCTGTAATAACACGTCCACGCTCATCAAGGTTTACACCAGCGTTCTCAAGACCAAGCTTGTCAGTGTATGGACGACGTCCAACGGCCATTAGGCAGTAGTCACCTTCTAGCTTAATCTCTTCTTCATTCTTCTTATTCTTGGCCTTAACGTGAACTTTTGCGCCTTTTCTAACAACTTCAGTTACACCATGACCAGTATAGAATTCCATTCCTTGCTTCTTAAGAACTTTTCTCATCTCTTTCGAGCAGTCCTTATCCATAGTTGCAAGAATTGAATCAGCATACTCAACAACAGAAACTTTTGATCCAAGTCTTAGGAAAACTGAACCAAGCTCTAGTCCAATAACTCCCCCGCCAATTACGATGAAGTGCTTTGGAAGAGTCTCAAGCTTAAGAGCTTCTGTTGATGTGATGATTCTTTCTTTATCAATCTCGATTCCAGGAATTGTTGCAGGCTTTGAACCTGTTGCAATAATAAAGTTTTTTGCCTTAAGAGTTTCCTCTTTTTCACCTTCAACTTTAAGAGTGTGAGCATCAACAAATGATCCAAACCCATGGAAAGTTTCAACTTTATTCTTCCCCATAAGGTATGTGATACCACCTGAAGTATCTGCGACAACACCAGCGACACGTTCTGCCATCTTTTTTAGATCGGCCTTAACTTTACCAGTTGTGATTCCGTGCGCCTCAAACTCATGAACTGCTTCATGATACTTCTCACTTGAATCAAGCCATGCTTTTGATGGGATACAACCAACATTTAGGCATGTTCCACCAAGAGTATCGTACTTTTCAACGATCGCTACTTTCATTCCTAGTTGTGCACAACGAACAGCACTGATATATCCACCAGGACCTGAACCAATTATAACAACATCAAATTCTTTACTCATATTTATTCCTTTCTACGGGTGCCATGCACCTTTTGTTTCGCATGTGCGAAACAAAAGGTGCATGGCACCCTACATTTTAGATATCTAGAAGCATTCTAGCAGGATCTTCTAACATTTCTTTTACCATCTTAAGGAATGTTACTGATTCCTTACCATCAATAATTCTGTGGTCATAAGATAGTGCAAGATACATTACAGGGTGAATAACAACCTGTCCGTTAACAGCTACTGGTCTTTCAACAATATTGTGCATTCCTAGAATCGCAGATTGAGGAACGTTAATAATTGGCGTTGAAAGCATTGAACCGAAAACACCACCATTTGTAATGGTAAATGTTCCACCAGTCATTTCGTCTACTGTAAGCTTTCCATCACGACCTTTAAGAGCAAGTCTTCTTACTTCTTTTTCAATTTGAGCAAGACTTAAGCTTTCAGCATTTCTAATAACTGGAACAACTAGACCTTTTGGAGTTGATACCGCGATACCAACATCTGCATAGTCGTGATAGATGATATTTTCACCATCAATCTGTGCGTTAACACCCTTGATTTCCATAAGAGCTTTTGTACATGCTTTTGTGAAAAAAGACATGAACCCAAGTCCGATATCGTGCTTATCTTTGAAAGCATCTTTATACTTCTTACGAAGTTCCATTACGTTATACATATCAACTTCGTTGAAAGTTGTTAGCATTGCCGTTGTATTCTTAGCTTCCACAAGACGCTTAGCGATTGTCTTACGGATACGCTTCATTTTTACTTCTTCTTTTCCTCTACTTGCTCCACCCATAGGTGTTTGTGTTTCAATTTCAGGAGCTGGAGCAGCTTTTGCAGCTGGAGCCGAAGCTGGTTTAGAAGCTTTTGCATTTACTGCATCATTCTTTGTTATGCGGCCATCTTTCCCTGTTCCATTTACACTTGAAGCATCAATTCCTTTTTCTGCAAGAATTTTTGAAGCGGCTGGAGATGGATAATTCTTATCTCCACCTTCAGGTGCACTTGCGGCTGGAGTTGTAGGAGCTTCAGTTGAAGTTGGAGCATCATCACTTGAACCTTGTTCTGGAGCAGAAGCTGAAGTATCAAGCTCAGCAACTACGGCACCAATTTCAAGCTCTGCACCTTCTTCAGCGATAATCTTGATTACACCACTTTCTTCAGCAGGAAGAGGAAGTGTCGCCTTGTCTGATTCTACTTCAACAAGTTCGTCACCTTCGTTTACAAAGTCTCCATCAGCAACAAGCCACTCTCCAAGAGCTACTTCTGTGATTGATTCTCCAATTGGTGGAATAGTAATTTTTACGATTGCCATTTTTTATCCTTATTTATTTTTTAGCTAAAAGCTTTTTCTACTATAGTCTCTTGTTCTTTAACGTGTACCGAAGCATATCCTGTTGCTGGAGAAGCCGAAGCTTTTCTTGATACACAATCAATATCTCTAAAAGTATCACGCCAACGATTTAAATGCATCCAAGCTCCCATATTCGATGGTTCTTCTTGGACCCAACGGTGAGTTGCATCAGGATACTTATCAAGGATTTCCTTAATTTTAGTTGTTGGTAGCGGGTATAATTGCTCCAGACGAACAATGGCCACATCTTTACGGTCATTTTCTTGCTGATGCTTAAGTAGATCGTAATAAACTTTACCTGAGCAAAGAAGAACCTTCTTAACATCTTTAGCTTTAACCCAAGAATCATCAAAAACTTCTTCAAACTTCCCACTTGTGAAGTCTTCTACTTTAGACTGACAAAGAGGGTGTCTTAAAAGAGATTTTGGAGTGAAAACAACCAGTGGTTTTCTAAATTCCCACTTAAGCTGACGTCTTAGAGCATGGAACATATTTGCTGGAGTTGTAATATTACAAATAACCATATTTTCTTCAGCACATTGTTGTAAGAATCTCTCTGGTCGACAAGAAGAGTGCTCAGGTCCTGCTCCTTCATAACCGTGTGGTAGAAGCATAACTAAGTTACTCATTCTTCTCCACTTACTTTCTGCAGATGAGATGAATTGATCGATAACAATTTGAGCACCATTAGTAAAATCACCAAATTGTGCTTCCCAAATATTTAGAGCATGTGGTGTTGCTTGCGAATAACCATATTCAAAAGCAAGAACCGCATACTCAGAAAGAAGTGAGTTATAAATATAGAAGTGGCCTTGACCTGTTGTAAGGTGTTCTAGACCACAGTATGCTTCATTTGTTTTCTCATCAAAAACTTTTGCGTGACGGTGAGAGAATGTCCCACGAATGACGTCTTCACCAGAAAAGCGTACGTCATTTCCTTCTGTCAGAATTGAACCGTAAGCAAATAGCTCTGCTAGTGCCCAATCAATTTCATCATTCTCATAACTTGCCTTTCTTTGATCAAGAAGCTTTTGAGCTTTTCTTAAAGTCTTAAAGCCTTCAGGAGTTGAAGTTATTGATGAAATAATATTATCTAGAACGCTCTTTTCAACAGCAGTTTCAGGTGAGCTTAAAAAGTCTTCTAATTTAGAAAAACGAAGATCTCCCCACTCTCTATGTGGACCTGGTACTTTCTTTGGAATTTCGTTTTGTTTAACATTATTAAAACGATCAGAAAGAAGGTCTTTAAATTCTTTTTGCATCTCTTTTGCAACTGCACGATCAACTGATCCACTTGCTGCTAATTCTTCAATATACATTTCTCGAGGATTCTTATGCTTTGAAATCATCCCGTAAAGTTCAGGTTGAGTATATTTCGGCTCATCACCTTCGTTATGACCGTGCTTACGGTAACAAACCATATCAACGAAAACATCACGCTTAAACTTCTGTCTGAATTTAACAGCAAGCTCACAAGCGTAAACAACGTCTTCAGGGCAGTCACCATTAACGTGAATAACTGGAATATTTAACATCTTTGCTACAGATGTTGAGTAATGAGATGAACGTGCATCTGTAAAGTCAGTAGTAAAACCGATTTGATTATTAATAACAAAGTGGATCGAGCCACCTGTACGGTAACCAGGAAGTTCCGACATTTGTAATGTTTCGTAAACAATCCCTTGACCAGCAACGGCCGCATCACCGTGAATGACAATTGGGATAATCTTACTTTCATCACCTTCATAAGCAATATCAATTTGTGCACGAGCATAACCAGTTGCCACAGGAGATACTGTTTCAAGGTGAGATGGATTTGGTAGAAGTTTTAAATAAACTTCTTTATCGTCTTCTGTTTTTGTTACAGAAGTAAATCCCATGTGGTATTTAACGTCACCATCACCTTCACCTTCAGCTTGTTCAACAGAGTTTCCTTCAAATTCAGAGAAGATATACTCATATGTTTTACCAAGAGTGTTGGCAAGAACGTTTAGACGTCCACGGTGGGCCATTCCAATAATATATTCTTTAGCTCCTAGTCTTGCACCTTCATTGATAACGGCATCAAGTCCAGGAATTGTCGACTCTCCACCTTCTAGTGAGAATCTCTTTTGACCTGTGTATTTTGTTTGAAGAAAGTTTTCAAAAACATTAGCTTCGTTCAGTTTGTGAAGAATTCGTTTCTTCTTATCAACTGTAAATTCTTTCTTTAAATATGTGCTTTCAAATTCTTCTCTAAACCAACGTCTCATTTCAGTGTCATCTGAGTGCATATACTCAACACCGATCTTTCCGCAGTAAAGCTTCATCATGTGGTCCATAATATTTTGAAGAGTCGTTGCTCCTAGGCCAACAAACTCACCACAAGTAAATACTTCTTTTAAATCAGAGTCAGTTAAATCGTAATCTTTTAAAGAAATATGGGCATGACGATCAATTCTTGGACGAATCGGGTTTGTATCCGATAGTAAGTGTCCACGTGAACGAAATGATTGAATAAGTCTAAATACGTTGAATTCCTTGCGAAGTTTTTCATCGCTGACATCTCCGCCACTAGCTGATCCCTTACCTGCACCAAACTCAAAACCTAGGAAAAAGTTACGCCAGCTCTCCTCAACTTCTTGAGGGTTTGCTTCGTATTGTTCATAGAGAGAGTCGATGTAAGAAATGTCTGAACTAGAGAGGGTTGAAAAGTCGAATTTTTCCATTTGATAAAATCCATTTTACTGCTTTGCAGTTACTACAAATTAATAATTTAGGCGTCTTAATATACATTATATCTTAACAGTTCGTGAAGTTTTCTTTTTGCACAGGCAAGCTTTGACTAGATAAAAATTAAAGTGATAAAGTCGGCTTCACCACACAAAAAATAACAGGAGAATTTATGGACTCAAGAAAATATATGAGTGATGCAATCAGAACGGAATCAAGAGACTTTGATGCGATGAATACACGTCTTTTAGACGATGGAGTTAAAAGACTTCTTCACGCTGGAATTGGTATTTCAACAGAAGCAGGTGAATTCCTTGATGCTCTAAAGAAGCATATATTCTACGGTAAGGAACTTGACCGCGTTAATCTTGCGGAAGAGCTAGGAGATCTTTTCTGGTATATGGCAATTGTTGGTGATGAGCTAGGAATTAAGTTTGAAGACGTAATGGAGCGCAATATCACAAAACTTAAGGCGCGTTATGGTGAAAAGTTCAGTGAAGAAAAGGCCGACAAGCGCGATCTTGAAAGCGAAAGAAAAATTCTTGAGGGTCAGGCTTTTAACTAATGAAACTTAACAGAATCTTTATATTTAATTTGGCGATCTTTTTAATCGCCTTAACTACTTTCTCATCTTGTCAGAGCGATAAACTACAATTCTATCGCCTTTCTGGCCCAACTATGGGGACAATATACAACATAAAATTTATTGCACCACAGGGATACAATGAATTAAAGCTAAAAAAAGATGTTGAAATTCGTCTCGATGAAGTCAACAAGGCCATGAGTACATATATAAGCGACTCAGAGATCTCATTATTTAACAAAATGGGTAAAGATGAGAAATTCTTCCCTGGCAATGACTTTAAGAGAACTCTTGAGCATGCACTTGATGTAGCGGAAAAGACAGATGGTACTTTCGATCCAACAATAGGAACTCTTGTAAACCTTTGGGGTTTTGGTCCAAATGGGAAGAGAAAGATTCCATCACAGTCTGATGTACTAGCTGCAAAAGAGAAAGTTGGTTATGAGAAAATCAAACTAGATGGCAATACTCTTACGAAGTCTGTTGATGGAGTCTACTTAGACTTATCTGCTTCTGCCAAAGGTTACGGGGTTGATGCATTAATTGAGCTATTGAAATCTCAAGGAATACGAAATGCCTTAGTAGAAGTGGGAGGCGAAGTACGAACAATGGGAGAATCCCTTACAAGACCGTGGAAAATTGGAGTTGAGTCCCCTTCTAATAAAGACGGCAATCCCGTCGTTCGTGTCGTAACAATGAAAGACGTTGCTCTAGCGACTTCTGGTGATTATCGAAACTTTTTTAAAGAAGGTGGCAAACGCTATCAACATACGATCAACTTCAAATCTGGAGCACCTGTTGCATCACAACTTGCATCAGTGAGCGTTGTTTCAGAGACATGTATGGATGCAGATGCATGGGCCACGGCCTTAATGGCAATGGGTAAAGAGAAGGCCATTGCCTATGCTAAAAAAAATAAATTGAAAGCGTTCTTCATCTATCGTTCTGACGATGGTTCAGGAAAGTATTTAGAGACATCGACAGAGGAATTTGATAAGATAACCAAGTAAAACACTCTGATACGGAGACATTATGGATTCAAATATTAAGCTATTTTTCGTTACTTTTGCTGTCCTTGCTATCTCGATTACAGGAATGGCAGTAGGTGTCATCCTTTCAAATCGTAAGCTTCAAGGCTCTTGTGGTGGACTTGGAAAAATCATTGGTGAAGATTGCATGTTTTGTGAAAAAAAAGAAGAATGCAAAGAACACCCTGAAGAAGCGCAAGATTGCCTAAAGGCATAATCAAAATTCCTCAAATAGATTTCAAATAACAAAAAGGCTCCAAATTGGGGCCTTTTTACTATCCTATAGGGCCAAAAGGAACCCTTTAAGCACTTTTGCACCAGCGTAAGTAGTTGAATGTACGTGTTCAAACTTGGCACAGTTCATGCTTTTATATTGGCAACAAAGCTATTAAACAGGAAGTTTAAAGCTGACGGCTTCAGGAAGAGCGAACCATTAGGGAAAAGAGGCCAATATGAAAAGTACAATGAGGAGAGCACTTTACATCACTTTAGGATTAGTTATGTTATCAATAACAATCCAAGAAAGAGTTCACGCAAGAACAATGAAGAGAATCACGCCTGAGCAAGTACAAAAACTTGATCGTGGAATGGCAGTTGAGACTTACAGAGGAGAATTTCTCGATATCAGCTCAATCTCAAATATCCGCAAGACTTTTGGAAACTTAGCAGATCTTAAAGATGGTCGTGAGATCAGACTTAAGAACGGTGATACTTTAACAGCACAAGATATCAAATTTCTATATGTTGAAAGATTTGGTGGAGATGCACCAAAGAGAGGAAAGAAGTTAGAAATCGCAAGAACACCACATGACGAGGAGTAATCAATTATTTTTAATACAATTTGCTACGTCTTCCTTAGTAGCAATGACCAGTAAGACATCCGGGTCGCTCGAAAGAGCGGCCTTTCTTTTTTTATCTGCAATTATTTTACGTCCTGTAGGCATCATTAAATAAAGAATTCTAAATCCTTTATTAATAAATAGTCTTTCATATTCCATAAAATCTAATACAGTCACTTCCATATTCTCAAGTAACATCTTCTTATGTGAAACCATGGCCTCCATACAAAAGAGCCCGCCTACACTTAACTTTTGAAATACGTTTACTAAGTAATGAGAAATATCATCCTTAGATGAAAGATAATGAATATGATGAGAGTCTAAAATGAGATCAAACTCACCTTCTAATTCATTAAGTGAAAGACTTGATAAACATTTAAAGGTGCCTTGTGGAAAGTTTTGAGATGCCTTCTTAATCGCCTCTTGCGATCGGTCGATGCCCAAAGTTTCAAAGAATTCAAAAGAAGACAGTTGTAGACCTTGACCACAGCCTACTTCTAAAGCTCGATGAATATCAATTGAACTTAAATCAAGGGCCTTTGCCACAAGCTCTTGCAAGCTAGGTGCTAATTGAAAATGGTCACTATCTAAATGGGCCTTATTAAACTTATCCACACCTTAGTATAGCGGCCCCATCTCTACAAAGTCACTTGAGCGATAAAAATCATTTGGTGAAAGTCCAGGTTGTCCATGTGGAGGCTCATTTCCACCAAAGTAGCGGCGCCAACCATCTTCATTTACATCATAGCGCATCGGCTTTGGCGCAAAGTTCTCAATTGCATAAACACTTTTTAAAAGCTTATAGATAAATTCAGAGCAATAAAGCTTATCATCATCCCAAGTGTATTCATGGTCAAATGGCATATTTAAGAAATCATTTTGATAACTTTCTAGAAGAGCTCTTCTCTTTGTGAAGTTTATAAACTTAGGTCTTACAACTTGAACTGGCTTATTTGTATAGCGTAGAAATTTTGCAAGCGGCAGATGATGAACAATCCCAAGAGACTGGGCCACATATACTTTCGTTCCATATTTTAAAATAATACCAGAATGAGAAAATGGCCCATTGGTTTGTTTCTCAATTAACTCACAGCTGAAGCAGTCCATATCTAAAAGTAGGATATCTCCTGTTTTTAGCTCATCCATTGGTAGTGCCAATGTTTTAAGGCTAGCAAAAATCGACATTATCAGTATTAATCCAGCTGTCTTCATATCAAAACCTCTATCTTTTCAGATACTTAAAGTAGGTACTCCTCATTTCCCTACTATCATAAGACCAAGCTTTGCTGTTATACTACTTAAGTAACTAGATTTATACCCTAAAAAAAAGGGACAAGTAAAAATGAAAGGCATAATTCTAACGTTCATATTTTTAAGTTTCGCACTTGGGCACTTTGATATCTTTGCTTCCTCAAAGTCGTGCCCTACTGGACAAACATTCAATCGAACATTAAATCGCTGTATGTACACAGAAGGCTCAATCAAGAACCGAGATGAGTTCACGAAATGTGAAAAGATCGAAGGCAAGGCCCAAAGACAAGAGTGTATGAAGAATGCAGCAGATGAGCGCCAGGCCAAGGCCGTTGATGAATTAGCAGAGGACGGCTCTGCTAGAGTAACAGGCGGTGAAGCTGAAGACACTGGAGATGGAAACTTCCTCACTGGTTTTTCTGAAGCTTGGGGTATTGTTACGGCCGTAACATCTGCGACTGTCGCAATCGCAAACTCTGATTGGTTTAGTGAAGATAACAAACCAACAGATGCTGACTCAACAAAGAAGCCAGTAGAAGAACCAAAACAACCAGAGCAAGTTGCAGAAGGTGAACAGCAAAATCCACCCGATAAAAGTGAAACTCAAGAACAAACTGAAGAAAATAATGATACATGTAAGTCATGTCTCGTTCTAAGTGGTGTCTCACTTTATAGCTTCTATCAAACGAAAATGAATCAAGAAGATGTAAAGAAGAAAACAGATGAGATGAAAGCTGAATATGAAGAGATCTCTAGTAATGCTGAAACCATGAAGAATGCACAAATGGCCGCATACGATATGTTAGAAAAAGAGCAGCAATATGTTGCTGAAGTTTCGGCCAAGCAAGCAAAGCAATTTAAGACACTGGCCTTAGGGTATACAGCAGCAGCGGGTGTTGCTGTCATGGAGATGTGGAGCACAGGCTTTGCAGCGTGTGGCTCATTTAAGGATTCCTTTACTAAACTAGATTCCCTAGCGGGATGGAAAGGTGTTTTTAATAACCCATGTGGAGTTCTTGTAAGCTCTGCAGTGACTGTTCCATCAGCCCTCCTCGTCTCTTCACAGGCAAAGAAGAATAAACAAGATGCAGAATCAAATGTTGAACAAGTAAAGATCTTAAAAGAGAAGTACACGAAGTCCATTGCTTCATTCTGTCCAGATGGAAGAGATGATTTAAGTAACCCTCCTTGTTACTGTTATACTTCTGATGGAAATAGAAATCCAAATCGAGAAAAGTCTAATACATGTCAAGCATACTGGAATCGTTACTTTGGTAAGTTTGTGGCAACAAGTGATTCAAGTCGAGCTGCAAAAAGTAGCAATCCAGAAGGCTGTATTTTTAAAGACGGGAAATTTGACCGCGAATGTCAGTGTCGTAAGTTAAAAAATAATAAGGGTGAAAACGCTTGTATGACAGTTTCTGTATCACCTGGTTCCTTAAGTGGAGCACTTGGAGGACTTGATGCTTCAGAAGGTGTAAGAGTCGCAAATGAAGCTCTTCAAGGAAACGGTGGAACATACAATGCTAGCACTTCAGATAAAACAGCTGCTATGGCCGGAAAGACGATACAGGCATTAAAGAAGAAAATCGAAGGACCTTTTGCAAAATCAACAGGTGTTAGTCTTGATAAAGTCGCAGATAAAATAGCTAGAGACCTTGCAAAAAGTGGAAATAATAATGTTGCTATCTTTAATGGTGCCGGAGCAGGTGAACAATTTGCTCGTCTTAGGCCAACAGATTCATCATTTCAAAATGCGCTAACTAGTGTAGAGAAAAACTCTCCAGCAAAGAAGTCTCTTGTTGTGAGAAAACAAAATACGCGTCGATCAAATAAGAAAAGCACTGGTAGTAAGTGGAAGTTTAGTAATGACTCAAGCTCTGAAGTTTTAAGTTATGGACAAGGAGCTGGTGATGGCGATTCAAAGAAGCGCTATGATTACGGTGATAACGATATTATTAAAGACAAGTCCGTCTCAATTTTTAAAGTTATCTCACATCGCTATGTTCAGTCAGGACTAAAGAAATTATTTGAAGAATAGATAGATTAGGAAAACTATGAGTAATGTTAACAAGGAAGTTCTATTTGGTATGACCAAAGATCATCTTATCTTTGATGAATCAATTAAGCGCTACTTTCACAAAGACTCATATAATGACTTTCAAGAATTTAAGAAATACGCCCATGAAAATGGAATTGATTTTTATGTAACAAGCTCATTTCGCTCTTTTGAAGATCAATTAAGGATCTGGAACGAAAAGTGTGAAGGTAAAAGACCGATCTATAATCGTGAAGGTGTTGAGCTAGACGTTGAGAAATTATCTTCCCATGAAATTGTAAAAAGCATTATTAACTGGTCTGCCCTACCAGGAACTTCACGTCATCATTGGGGAACAGAGCTAGATGTCGTTGATGGAAATAGCTGGCCACAAGGTTATCATATCCAACTCATACCTTCTGAATTTGAAAAAGATGGGCCATTTTATGAATTTGGCCAATGGCTAAATAAGCAAATTGAAGAGCAAAAAAGCTATTCTTACTATAGGCCATATCTTGAGGATCTAGGAGGAGTTGCTCCTGAAGCATGGCATATTAGTTACGCTAAGATTTCCGCGAAATATCACAAGCAATATACATACGAAATTTTCTGTGAATTATTAGAGCATGAAAAGATGCGTGAGCTTACTTTCTTAGATGAAGTGAAAGCAAACTCACAGCATATATATGATCATTTCTTTAAAAAACTTTTGGCCTAATCAAGGCAATTTAATTCTTCAACGTAGAAGCTATTATAACCTTCAACATCATTTGAAGTAACCTGAGTTAATTCATATTCTCCGTTAGAACATTCTTTAAGGTAATTTCCTTGTTTAAAGTCTACAACAAGAGTTTCATCCTGAGTCTTGATAACTTTAATAGGAATCGCTGTTCCAAGCATTCCAACCTTAACTTCTTTAAGCTCACCTTGAACTGAAAAAGCTTGTGCACTAAGTGCAATAAATAGAACTGATAATACTGCTAAAATCTTCATACTGGCTCCCTAAATAGTTTTAAACTATTTATCATAATTGAGCTTCTAGCATGAGTTTTGAGTAAAACTTACAAACTTTTCTTTTTTAAGCCAATTGCATCTAACCATTCACTATTAGCAGCGATAAGCTTTCTTGCCTTAAGATCAAAAAGCCCTACATCCATAGTAATCGTATTATAGACTTTACCATCATGATCACGCATTTCTTGCTGAATCGTTAAAACCTTTGGATTTTTAATTTCGATAATCTTCGTATGAATCTTTATTGGCTGTCTTAATGTTAGCTCGGCCTTGTATTTGATATTGATCTCAATAATAACAGGGCCTCGTTTTTCTTTCATGATACGGCCAACACCCCAATTATTCTTAGTGATCATCTCCCATCGTGCCTGCTCATAAACTTCTAAATATGTGGCATTATTCATATGCCCTAAAAAATCTAAATGAGTCTCTTGCACAATAAAATCAAAGACAGATTCTTCCACATCGTAATTTTCAATATTTACATCAAATTGTTCACTCATATTTAGCACCTCTAACTTACTGAAATCTTAAAGTTGGCCATTTAACTTGGCAAGTGGCCAAAGGCTATTTTACCTCTTGCTCAACTATAAATGAACAGGTTTTTAAGTACTTAAGTAATGCAACACCCCTCAAGAGGCCAAAACATGCTTAAATACTCAACTTTTAACAATAATTAACCGATTAGAACTTATAATTTAAGTAAGGATAACTTAACTTTCGAGATAACTATGAACATGAAAAAACTATTCGACACTGCAAAAGTATCATTCTATCTACTGCCAATACTTTGGTTATTGAATAATACCGTATATGCAAATCTAGGCAGTATAGACTGTTATAATAATAGTGGTCAAAAAGTTGAAATAGATCCTCCCATACAATTCAATCAAGCTAGTTGCAAGCAACGCGGTGGAAATCTCGCACGAACAACACTCGCTGGTACTGGTGAAACAGTATTAGTTCGCTTAACTCCTGATGAAATTGAACAACAAGGTCTATCATCCAAAGCACCTATTGAAGGCGTAGTAGATGGACCACAAGGTGACGATAATAATGTGACAGTCACAAGAACAGAAACGACAACTTGTACAGGATCATTGGCTTCATGTAATACAGCGTTTGATATAGCAGGAACAGCTGAGGCTGCAGGACAAAGTGCTGCAAGAGGAGCAGCAAGAGCGGCAAGAGAAGAAGCGGCAGGTAGTGATGATAATAAGACCGTTTGGAATACATGCTACTCGACAGCTAATGGGGAGACATTAACCCCTGATAAGTTTAAAGAATGCGCAAATAGCGCTTGGGATGATTTAGTTATTTCAAATATCTCAAGCGATGATGTCGCTTATCGTGGTTCAAGTGCTGCAAGAGAGTGTCAGGCAGTCTTTGCAAAGGCTGCAAATGGAACTGATTGGAAAGATATTTCAAAGGATATCTACTCTAATGGAAGTGCAGATCTAGACTATAATAAGGCCGTAGCAATTTTTACAGTACGTCTTCATGGCGACTCTAAAAGAGGTCAGGAAATTCCTTCTGTGACAGTTTCAAAAGCAGCAAAGAAAGTTGCAGCTTGTTCTCAACTAGCAGCAGTCTTTGGTGAAAATTTTAAAGAAGGACGAGAACAAGAAGATCCATATATTAATCCTGAAAAATTAACATCAATGGATGGCAAGATCACTTGTAACCTAACAGGACTAGAAACACTTGATTATGACGAGTGTTCAGCTCTTATCGTAGCTCATAATAGTGCGGAAATAGGAACAGCTGCAAATAATACATTCCAACAATATGAGGCCCAATCACTTCGTAGTGAGCAGCAGCAAAAGCTTATGAATATGGACCCTAATTCAAATGTGACAACCGAAGCGCTTAAAACACAAAAAGATAACCTTGCCACTCAACAAGATATGGCAGAAAACAGACGTGCCATTCAAGCAGCAAGGCTAGCGGCCATCGCTGGTTTCTCAGCGGCCATCCCAACAGTTGATGACTTCTTAGATAATCCAGCATTTTGTGAAAATCCAGTAGATGGTGCAATAAAAATGTTCGATGAAAATGTAAAAACATTAGCTGGACGCCCAGAAGGTGGAAAAACTCTTTGTCGAAATCTACTGGATGGATCAAGATTTAATTACTTTAGAAATGGAAATGCAAAGAGAGCTGGGAATAAGATCGCAGCAGAAGCAGGTGTTGAAGTAGCGGCAGAGACCATGGCCGTTTCTCAACTTGGAAAACAAAAGAAAATGATTGATGGAGCGATTGGAAAAATCGAAGGGATGAACACTCTTGAACTACCAGAAGACTTTTATCAAAATGAAGATGTTTATATGCAATTTTGTACAGCAAACCCGACTCACCCAGATTGCCAGACAGGATTTGGTGCAGCTGTAAATGTCCCAAGTTTTGGCGACTATAATGTTGGAGGCTTTGGAACAAACCAAGCTTACCAGCCTACAGATACAACAGAATCAACTGGTTCGGCAGCTTCAACAACTTCAGACCCAACTGCCGCTAATGTTGATACATCAACAGCGGTAACAAAGTCATCTCCAAGCGGAGGACTTAAGGGAAGATTTGGTTCTGGTGCAACTGTTACAGAAGGTGGAGGCCTAGCACAAGGTGCCGGTGGTGGTGGAAGTAACCCTGGTGGCGGCGGAGGCGGCGGAGGCTCCTCAGCAGGCGGTGGCGGTGAACCACAAGCCGGAGCGACAGCAGCTTCAGGTGGAACCAAAGGTCTAAGCTATATCGGTGGACGTGGACCAAGTTTTGTTGGTGGACGTGGAATCGCAAGTAGAAGAAAGAACACAAAGAATGATGCAAATCCATTTAAGAATATGTTCGATAAAAATAAGAACCGTAACCTAAGTTCACTTAACTTTAAAGGTAAGGCGGCCATTGGTTCAAAGTCAGGAAATCTCTTCCAAAGAATTTCATCTGCCTATGATAAGGCCAATAATAAAGGAAACCTTTTAAAGTACGAAACAAAATCAATTGAATAGAAGCTAAAGTACGAACAAATACATCAAAAGTTTAAACACTGGGGCCAGATAATTTGGCCCCATTCTAGTTCTAGCCTAATAAAATCAATTACTTAAAAAGAAGAAAATTGGCACGTAACGTGTATGTGTATAAAGTAACTAAATGAGCGAGCACGATGCGTCGCAACGTAGACATAATGATGCCGAAAGTGCATATTTCAAGGACTGAGATATGAAAAAATCAAGGGAAGATATGACAAGTGTTCAAGAGATCCTGTTAAGTGAACTAACACAAGCAAGAAGTTACGTAGAAAGAATCCTTCACGCAGTATGTGAATTGAGTGACACTCACCTAACGCCTAAAGCTAGAGTAGTTATTCAAGAATTTAGCGCTGAATATGAGAAATTAGTTTGTGAACTAATTATTCCAAGTCACTTTGGAGAACTAAATCTCATTCACCAAGATAACTTCCGCCAAGGAAGAGAAAATCTTAGAATAATGAATAACTTTATTGAAAGCTTTGTTGCTCTTGGGCCAAAGAATGATGAAGAAGTTGTTGGTACAATCACAAGATTAATTAATCTCGTTTATAAGTACACGAGAGAATTACACCTCGTTCTTATTGAAAAATCATCACTTGATGTGGCCACTCCTCGTATGGGTCTACTTAAGGCAATTGATATCAAAGAAAAGAAAGAAGTCATCAAACCACATGCAGTTATCAAGAAAGGTCCTTTTACTTTGATTGAAGGCGGACGTGTTGATGAGATTGACGAAGATGAGTTTGAAGATGAGGCCAGCCTTAATCCTCCACTCTACTTTCTTGAAACATTAGAAATTTTAAATCTTGCACATGCTAAGACTGCGCCAATACTTGGAATGAATGCAAAAAGAGAAGAGAAATATGAACAAAATATTTCACAAGCTCACGTTCTAGTATCTAAGAAAGATCTGGCCGGCGCCCTAGAGTTATTTGAAAAGGCACGTGGCCATAAAGAGACGGCAGAAGTCTTAACACTGATGGCCTGGGTAAACTCTCAAATGGGAAATAACGAAGAAGCAAAATCTCTTTGCTTAAAGGCCATTGAGATCGATCCTGAATATGGTGCTCCATACAACGATCTAGGAACCCTACTTTTAAATGAAGGTCATATCAATGAATCAATCAAATGGTATGAACTTGCTAAGAAGGCCCCTAAATATACAAATCGCGAATACCCGTACATCAATGCTGGTCGCGCATATATGCAACTTAATAACTTCGACAAAGCAATGGAAGAGTTTGAAGTTGCTCTTAAATTAGTTCCTGAAAATCAAGAACTTCGCCACACTGTTAGTAAAATTCGAGCTTCAGTACTAAAAGAAGAAGATAATACGACAAAGCGCGGCTTCCAAAAGTTCAAAGTTGATTTCTCTGATAACCAAGGCGATAATGATAACCAACCAACACAATAATTAAAGGTATGGATATCATTTATGGCAAAAGTTTCAGCACGTGAGCTAGCAAAGTTTTTAAATAATCATTTAAATATTTATGATTACCAAGACTATGGACCAAATGGCCTTCAAATTGAAGGTAGTTCTGAGATTTCAAAAATTGCATTTGCTGTATCAGCACAACGTGACTCAATTGAAAAAGCAGTAGAAATGGGAGCAAATGCAATGATTGTTCACCATGGACTATTCTGGAAATTTCATGGAGTAAGAACCGTTACAGGAAGCTTTGCTAAAAGAGTTAAACCTCTTATTAAAAATGATATTAATCTATTTGGTTACCACTTACCTCTTGATGCACATATTGAGGATGGTAATGCTGCTGGAATAGCAAAGAGGCTTGGTCTAAAGGACTTAGCACCATACGGGGATCACAAAGGAATGCCTACAGGTCTTCAAGGAAGGTTTGAAAGACCACTTAGTCCAAGCGAGCTAAAAGACCTCCTAAAAAATATATTAAATCACGATATCATTCATAGTGAACCAAATGATGAAAAGATTTCATCGATGGGAATCATCACAGGTGGAGCTAACTCAGATTGGCGCTACTGTGTTCGCGAAGGGCTAGATGCCTATCTTACGGGAGAAATGAGTGAGCACGACTGGCATGAATCCAGAGAAGAAGGAATCCACTTCTTTGCAGGAGGGCATAATGCGACAGAAAGATTTGGTGTCCTTGCGCTTAAAGATTTGATTGAAGAAAAGTACGGGATTGAGTGCGTCTTCATCGACTCACCCAACCCAGCCTAGCTTATTTCTTAGACTTTCTTTTAAGAGAGAGAGTAATTGTAAATTCAGCAACTGGCTCATCATCAACATCTGGACAAGTTGCTGTGATCTTAAGAGGAAGATTATGTCTTTCGTCACTTGCTAGAACCATATCAACGAATTCGTCGATTTCCTTACCTTGCTTACAAGTAAAGACAGTATCCCCTTCAGCACGTTTTAGAAATTCCGCATGGAAATCTTTAAAAGCAAGAGAGACTCTCTTTCCTTTATCCATCGTTTTCTTCATTGCTGCAAATCCGCCTGCTAAATCAGCTCCACAAGCAAGAGCACCAAAGTACATACTATTTAGATGGTTCTTTGATCTTCTCGATAATGGAATCTTGATGGCAGTAACTTCTTCGCTTAATTCTATTACAGTCGGCCTTAACCAAAAGATCATTGGAACTTTTGTAAGACCAAAAAGACGCACAAAAGCAGTATTTCTTAAGCCTTCGGGAAGCTTATCTAGAACTTTCTTCATTACTTATTTCCCTTTAATTCAAGCGTTCTTTGATAAGCACGCTCCATTGCAATATTAAATATTTTTTCTAAATTTGATTCTTTTAAAGATTCCAAGGCCTCAAATGTAACACCTTTTTTTGATGTAACGTTTTCACGAAGTTCTTGAGCATCGTCATTTTGTACTAGCATTTTCCCAGCACCTTCTATTGTACCGGCAATCATTTGGTGTGCAAGCTTCTTATCAATTCCTCTTCTTTCAAGATCAGAAATTAGAATACGAGCTATTTCAAAAAAATATGCAGGACCAGAACCAGAAAAAGGAGTGATTATATCGATATCATCTTCTTTCTCAAAGACAGTATTGATTCCTTTTGTATTAAAGGCATCCCAGAAGTACTTCCATTTATCCTGATGAACTCTTTTAGACTTATAAAGAGCATTTACACCTAGACCAACTTGAGCAGGAGTATTAGGCATTATTCTAATAACTTCCTCACTTCCAAGAGCAGAAGCTAGTGATGCACTATCAACACCCGCAAGAAGAGAAACAATTGTAAGGTATGGATGAGATAAGAATTCAACCTCTTTTGCAACTTCTATTAATTGTTGTGGCTTAAATCCACACCAAATGAAGTCGATATGTTGATTTCTTAAGTCCTCTAAACTTTCAATCCAGCTTACATCAAAGTCCTCGGCGAATTTCTTGGCCTTTGTCCCAGAAGGAGTAAACACAAAGAACTCACTCTCATCACTTTCTTTAGCAACTGCAATAAAGTTAGGTAAAAGCGCACGGACCATATTCCCTGCGCCTAAAATAAGATGTCGATAGGCCATTACTGATCTAACTCCATCGGTGCACCATGCCTCATGATATTTACAGCGTAACTTCTTTCACATGAGAAAAGGTGGAAGAGATCAAAGTAAGAACAATTGATAAAATCTTCAAGAGGAGTAATGAAAGTCGTCATTACAGATTGCCCATTATACTCACCTTGAATCTTATTGAACTCTCTAATATTCTCCTCATCTCCATCACAAATCACAACATCAAAATTCTCTTTTAGAAGCTCATGCATTTTATCTTTGTTTACAAAGTAACAATCAATATTCTTCTTAGAGAAACGATTCTTCTTTAAAATATCAATAAGGAAGTTCCACCATTGATAAGATGCTTTATTAGAGCAAAGAACTGTCACACCTGTTCCTGCCGCTAAAGACATTAGAACAGCAAAGAATGTCTGCATATTAATATCTTTATTTAAACTTAAATAGAGTGCGCGGTCTTTATTAGCATCAAATACAGAGTAGTTAATCTGACCAGGAATATAGCGGTTATTTCGGCCATGATTTAAAAGCTCAAGGTATTCTACTTCAAACCATTTTTTTAATTCAATAATATTATGTCTTTGACCACCAAATGTTCCAGGAAAGAGAGGACCAAAATTCCCAAGGATTTCATCAATAGCACCTAGAATCTTTTCACGTCTAATGAAGTGATCTGATCGAGATGAGCGAGAGATCACAGGAGAATCGTTTCCACCTTCTTCATAGAAAGACTCAGAAATATCCTCATCACTTGGCCTTACAAATAGGCTTCTTAGATAATCTTCACCACCGGCCTTTGGACCTGTACCAGACATCTTAAATCCACCAAATGGCTCAATCGCAACTCGAGCACCAGTGATACCACGGTTGATATAATTACTCCCCACAAGCATCTCTTTTGAAAGATAATCAATATCATCTTGAGATTGAGAGAAAATCCCACCAGTTAATCCGTATTCAACACTATTGAATAACTCTAATGCATCGTCATGATCATCATAAGGAAGAATGTGTACAACTGGTGCAAATAATTCTCGACATGCAAAGCTTTCAGGATCATAGGCGCGAGACTTTGGAAGTTCAATAACAGTTGGTCCAACGCAATAACCTGGAAGATCTTCCTCACTACGATTTACGTGAACTTTACCACCATACTTATGAGCTTCTTCACATGCTTGTTTCACTTGAGCGATTAAACGGTCTTTTTCTTCTTGGCTTACGAGTGGATTAATATAACTTGCAAAGTCCGTTGCTGGCCCGACATTAATATCAAGTGCAGCCTGTTTTAACCTTGCAATGAGTTTATCTTTAACTTCACGGTCAACAAGAACTCGTGATGCCGCCGAACATTTTTGTCCAGCGTGTGCAAATGCCGAGTAGAGAATTCCATCAACTGTTTCATCAAGTTCAGCGTTATTCGTTACAATTACAGCATTCTTTCCACCCATCTCAGTGATCACTTTAACTGGATAAGTCTTTTGTGTTTCGCGATTATGATATAAACGTTGACTACAAACTTTTGCAATATGAACCCCTACTGGTTTTGAACCAGTAAAGA
Organism: Halobacteriovorax sp. BALOs_7; assembly: GCF_003612895.1. Taxonomy (GTDB): domain Bacteria; phylum Bdellovibrionota; class Bacteriovoracia; order Bacteriovoracales; family Bacteriovoracaceae; genus Halobacteriovorax_A; species Halobacteriovorax_A vibrionivorans. Next base: position 1,986,136 of record NZ_CP027772.1, read on the forward strand.
TAACACCTGCAATACGCTCATCTTCAACAAGTTTTTGTCCAACAGTCTCACCAACACCAGGAAGATGAATAAGAGCATCTTTTGGAACACCTACTTCATGGAATAGATTAACTAGCTCACATGTAATAAGTGGAGTTTGTTCTGCAGGTTTTAAGATAACACTTGAACCTGTTAGAAGTGCTGATGCAGTCATTCCACATGGGATGGCCATTGGAAAATTCCAAGGCGCGATAATAGCAAATGGACCTCGAGCATCGATGTCTCGACTTGGGCCAACTTCTTGTAAACGGCGAATATAATAATTTAAAAAATCAATTGCTTCATCGACATCTGCAAGTGCCTCACTAATGGCCTTACCAGACTCATGCATAATAAGTGCAGAATAGTAATTTCTACGCATATACATAATCTCAGCAGCATGGGCCATGATACTTGCACGTTTCTGCCAAGAGTAACTCGACCACTCTCCATCATAGAATGATTTATCAACTGTATCTAACGCTTTTTGCGCATCATCAAGTGTAGCAAAAGTAATTTTACCTACGACAGATTTTCCATCTGAAGGAGAAAGTACATTTTCAACGTCACCACTTAGTTTGAAATCACTTTCATAATCTTTACCTAATTCAAACTTTTCAAAGTCTCTTCTAAAGTACTTCAATTCTTTTTCGAGATAAGTTTTCAGTGGTGGACAATTAGAAAAATCACCAAAGATATTTGTGATTGTTGAGTCAAGATTTAGAAGCCCTTCCTCGTGGTGTTTAGCATAAATATCATTTGGTGCCATAAGTTTTGCATTCTTCTTATGACTTCTCATAATTGTAAGAACACCAACTTGAGATGAGTTCTCCATAATACGACGAACGAGATATGCCATACCAACAATTAATGAACCGATAGGTACATAATTTCTGACTGCCCATCCCATTTTGGCCATGGCCGTAGATAAGGCCTCATATGTCATATGTAGACACTGGTGTTCGATTTCATCGATATCACTATATTTAGTCTCTCTAAGAGCACTTGCAAAAGCGTGATCAGAGAAGTTGTGAGAGGCAAGACATAATTTAATATGTGGAAAGGCCTTAAATGTCTCATCGATCATTTGTCTAAAGTTAATATCTGTTTCTTCTTTATTTAAAAACTCAGGAGCATTGTGAGCATGAGCTTCGGCCTCAACTGTTTCAGCATCCCAATAAGCACCTTTTACAAGACGTATTGGCATATTATGTCCACGCTGTTTTGCTAGATCAATAATGTCTTGTAGATGCTCGTAGCAGTCACGAAGGTAGGCTTGAACAACAATACCAGTATCTGCATAATCTTTTAACTCAGGAGTATCAAGAAGCGCCTTTTTATAAACCTCAAAAACTATATCACGGTAGTGATAGTGTTCGGCATCGATATTGATAAAAACCTGTTGCTCCATCCCTGCTTTTAAGATCTTGATAAGTCTTGGAGCAACTAAACTATATGTATAATTAAAAGCTTCTGGCCTAAAGTCAGAACAAAGAGCTGAAACTTTAATCGATACGTGGGCACGAAGAATTCCTGCCTTATTTCTACGACCTGGAGAGATATGCATACTAAAACCATTAACTAGCTTTAGAACTTCATTCATATAATTATCAGCTTCTTCTTCTGATACAACTAACTCACCTAACTGATCCAAGGTTACATCACGACCAGACTTAAAGATCGTCGAGAAATTCTTTTGGGCAGTTTCAATTGTCTCACCTGCAATAAATCTTCTTGCCATAAATCGAACTTTAAAACGAACAATGGCAGCAAGTGGTTTTGCTGGAAAGACTTTTACAATTAATAAAGTAAAGTAGAAAAGAAGAACTAATTGAGAAGGAAGAGGTTGTCTATCCCCTTTTAGGCCAAGTTCTTCAGCTTTCTTAGAATCGACAATAAGGCGTCTTAACGCTTCTTTTAAAGTCCTCTTAACTTCTGTTCCTTCATCATCGTGATCAAGAGAAGGAAGAATTGCCAAGAACTTAAGTAAGTGAATTCTTAGAAGAGCATAATTGGCCGTAAGACCTAAAGCAAAGTCAGAGATTTTTTCAAAAAAGACAGGAGAATATCCATTGATATATACTAAAAGCTTTTTTGTAATCGTCTCAGTCATTTTTGAAACTTCTTCAGTATCAATTTGAGCGTGTGTATCTAAGTTATAACGTTTTGTAATGATACGACTAACACCAGGGAAGTCGCCAATTCGAACCTTCATAACCTTCGTTACATGATTCTTAAATGCTTTATAGGCTTTATTCTTTTCTCCGTTGAAATTATCAAGAAGAAAAATTTCATTTGCCATCTTAACATTACAAAGTCTTAGAACCTTATCTTTATTATCAACACCTAAAAGGAATTGTGTTCCTTCTAGAGCAATTTGAAATTTGAATGAACTATCAAAAGAAGTCCAAAAGACTAATTCTTTTTTTACTTCTTCTTTTAGATTGTTCTCTTCATCGAGAATAAGTGATGAGAAATGTTCATAAAAATCGAGTCTAAAACTCTCATCTAAATTGATCTGTTTAATAACAGGTAGCTTCACATTAACTCCCTTAAAAATTATAAAAATTTGGCAACTTGATCCTTTCTCTTAGAATCAAGATAGCCGATTTATTTTGTCATTTAACTTCCAAAGGGTATAATAAAACAAAGTAGATATTAAAAAAACATATTTACGTAGTGTCACAGAGCACAAAAATAACTAAATATTACTTTTGATAATAGTCTAACTTTGCGAAGATAAGACTATGAAAGAAAAAATTGTTTTTATTGATGACGATGAGAATATTGCTGACCTATTTGCCATGACATTGAGCGCAGGTGGTCATGAGACGAAGGCCCTAAGCGGAGAGCACGACGTAGAGCAATATTTTCATAATATTAGCGATGACCTTAAAATCGTTATTGCAGACAAGAATATGCCCGTCATCAATGGCCCTGAAGTCGTAAGACGTTTTGAAAGTGGTCCAAAAGCGGGAAAACTTGAGTATATAATTATCTCAGGTGACGAAGAGTTAGATAGCGACGATATCTCTCAAAAAGTTCACTTTATGAGAAAACCGTTTAAGAAAGAACAACTTTTATCTTTAATTGAGGAAATTCTTTAATGCGCCAAAGCTTTTGCTTCATTCTATCACTTCTGTCATTGCAAGCGCTTGCACTGACTTATACACTAGCGGACTTACGTGTCCTCTATAGTGAGAAGTCATATAATGAATATATGAAGCATCACCTCGATGTACGTCCATCCAAAAGAGATTTTGAGTGGAAGAAAATGACACGAGAGATGGCCACTGCCCAAGCTGATGAATTTATAAAGAAAGAACAAGTCACTCGTGAAAATTTCAATCTTTTAACTAAATATATAGAAAATAAAAATTTAAAAGCCTACGCATTTTACACATTGGCCTATTCTAAATTTGCAAGACTGTATTTTAAGAAGTGCAATAACTGTATTAAGGATCTCGATCGATACATTTCACACTCGGCCAGATATCCAGATATTGATTTCGACATTTATAAAAACCTTAATAACTCGATTAAATCAAATTATGACAACCTAGTTAAAGCTCCTTTAAAAAGTAACGATTCAATTTACTACTGTAAAGAAGAGCAAGGTCAGAAAGCTTTAGTCAAAATCCTTGTTGATGAAATTGGAAGAGAAGATACCAAGGATACAATTGTAAAAAAGTCCAAAGATATCTTTAATCCTGATTGCCTCAATGGTTTCTCAAAAGAAGATATCCATGCCCTTTTAGACAAAGCAGATTATACAAGTGAGATCATATACCTAACGTTTCGTGCATTTGAAAAGATTGATGATATTACTTCAGACACATATCTCATGACCTATCTTTTAACTTCACCTAAACCGGGCCCAATCATGAATATGGCCTGGAACCAGATAGAGATGCTTTCAGCCAACTATAAAAAGAGAATGAAAATATTTGATAATCTTAAAAAGCAATATCCTCTTAGTGGTGAGATTTTTGAGCGCAAAAATGGAAAAGTCGCTGAAAAATCTAAAATCATCATCAAACGCTTTGCAGAAAACTTTCCAGAGTACCTAAATTTCTATGGTGAAACGTGCCTCAATTTCTACAGTGGAAAAGTGAAATTTGCTCGCGGAAACCCTGCCCTACATTGTGACGATTTCATGTCTGAAGAAGTGGCCGGCAAGTGGATGAGCGACACTGTGCGACTTAAATACTCTGGCGCTAAGAAAATCAACTAGTTAGACCAGGTAAAATCCTCTTAATTCCTAGCATTTCCTTGCCTGATGTTCACAAATGTGGGAATATCAAGCACAACAATAAATATTAGGGAACTGTTAATTATGATCAAGTCACTTTTAACATTATTTATTTCATTCGCAATCATTGCAAATCCAGCTCAAGATGACACTACAATTGGTGATAATGGGCAAGATGATAACCAAGTCTGCCTCGAGCTTAGTCAAGATAAGTTAATTGGTCTTGAGAGTAAGCCTGAAAATGAGCTAGTATTCGTTTCCAATAAATGTTCATACGCTGACTTCACAAAAGAACTAAAAGAGAAACTTCAAGCGGCCCTGCCTTTTGAAGGAGAAGGAAGATTACAACTTTCACTAAAAGACGAAAAAATCAATGTCATTATGGACACTCTTGCAACAGAACATGTTGGTTCAAGTCGTTTTTCATATGAAGACACAAAGAAAATTGAAGACTTCTATTCTTCAACTAAAGCTGATTCTCTTAAACAATCAGGAAACCTAGAGTCTCTTAGAGATGATCAATCAGACGAATTCTACCTTGTGCTATTCTTTAATGCGCAAAAGGATCGCCTCATTGTAATTTATAAGCGTCTAACAGAAGCACCAGTTAATGATGTGCCTCCAACAGACTCTGATGATGATCTACCTCCGTCGGATGATCTACCATCTGAAGAATTATAAAATTAGAAATTTCTTAGCAAAGATACTAGATGCTAGATCGGCATTTTCGCTACTGCGATTATCAATACGATAACCTATAAAGACCTTCTTTCCTCTACGGAAAGTATATGAAGGAACAAGACGAACATATTGGTCCATATCGCCTTTGTATAAAATAAACTCTTCACCTGGTTTAATATCCTTCGCATTAATAAGAAGAGATCCAAGATCGATACTTTTTGCAGACCAATCAACTTTTATCTTCTTTATTTCATCATCCTTACTTGCAGGCCCTCGCCCACTATCTTTTTTATATTCAAGTCCATTAAACATCTTAGAAATTTCAGATGCATCAGGATGATTTGTTATTGATGCTGGCAATGTTGCACCTGAGCTTTGTAAATTATTTAAATCTAACTCTGGAGCAGAACGTCCTGTAATATCAACTACAGTGGCCTTCTTTTCAGGAGGCAAGAAAGTTGAGCTTCCTGTACCACTAGAACCACCAGCTCCAGAGCTCATCCCATTACTGCCACCACTTCCAGAAGTTGGGCTCCCCACGTTTGCAATCTGTCTATCATTACTTCTTCTACGATCATCACTTGAAGGAGATCTTCTAATTGGCTCTAAAGTCTCAGCATCATAACGCTGATACTTTTCACGATTAGCTCTTGCAAGCTCCTCTCGCTCTTTCTTCATACGACGATCTTGCGCTGCAATCGCATCTTTTAAAGAACTACCTGCTTCACGTAATGTCTTAATCGTCTCAACCATCTGCTTAGTTCTAGCTGAAACTTTTCTGCGACCACGTCCACGTGATCCCATCGTTAATCTTCCATTATTTGTGTTTAAGTTACTTTGTTGAACTGGCCCCTGTTGAGTTTGCTGAGCAGGGGCATTTGTAACAACATTATTAATATTTGAATCATTTGAAGAGATAATTTTAGAATCTCCTTGGGCAACTGAGTTACCTTTGTTCTCAACAGCTTCCTGTGCGATATTTTCGTTATCTGTCCCACCAATATCGAAAGATTCCCCATCTTTACTCTCAAAGAATTGAGAAACAAGAGAACCTTTATTAAGTGATGCCGTCTCATTCTTTGCATGTCCAACCATAGACTTAATATCATCGAAATCATCTTTATGTAGATACTCTTCTAAATAAGAGATATCTTCTTCACTCATAGATCCCGATTTAATATCTTTGATTAGTTGGTTTCCAATTGCCTCTTTTAAAAATAAACAATTTGGTAAATTTTGATTTTCTTTTGAAGTACATCCTTCCTTTACAAATTCACTTAAGGCTTTTTCCTTATCAACATTACAGCCATGAATTGAATAAGGTGCTTTATCTTTACATATCTTTTCACACCTAGGATTAGCTTCCTCGTTATTATTCTTATAGGCGGCTGAAAGAGTGCTAAATATATTTAATGATAAGTCTTGTCTCTTAGGTCGATCTTTTATCTTACAATAGTAGTTATAACTATCTACATTTTCTAAAAATGGTAGTTCAAATTCAAAATCGTCTTTTTCTGTAGAAGTTATCGATTCACCTGAGCAAAAGCTCTTAACCTTCTGATTAAAATCAACACAGAAGTTATCTAAGTCAGACTGCTCCATACTCAAACTTTCAACATCATTCTTAATTAGAGACTGACAAGAATTTGTTCTAAACTTGCTTATAGTATTATTTGTATTATCAACACTTGAACTAAAAATTTCATGAAAATCAATACCTAATTCATTTGCAAAGTCTTTTCCTACATATTCAGGAAACATCTCATTAATCATTTGTTCACTACAATGTGAATTAAGAGTCTTATGGAGCTTACAATTTAATTCTAAATCCTGATCAACGGCCTTAACTAAATTTCTTGCCATCATGAAAATACTCCCCTTGAGGTGCTTTCCATTTCTTTGACGAAAAATCTTACGACTTTGACTATAGTCTGCTTTATCATTTGCAGAGACACATTCACAGTAAGAGTCTATATTTACATCAGAGCCGATACTCTCAACACAAGTCTTACCAACCTTAGAATGAAAACCAGTTCCCATACGTTCCGCAATATCAGCAAAGCTATCTCCACCTGTGAAAATCGAAACAATCCCTTGGCGACATTCAGCTGTTGCTAATTGTGATACTAAAATCATTAGGAACGTAATTAATATCTTCATCATATCCTTAATTAAGGTTTATTGGCATATTTGGTTCAGACCTTTTAATCTCTCTTATAGACTTCACTGGGACTAAGTTAAATCGTTCACCAGACCTTAATCTTCTCATTACAGCTGAGTACTCTTTCGCATTTTTTGAATTTTTATAATTTTTTTCTAGATGTTCAAAGACATAGAACATGGGTCCTTCAAATGACTTACCTTCTCTAGTAATTCGAATATATGCATTAGGATCAACGCCCCCATATGTAGACTTCATCATAGAACCTAGATAGTATGAGTAATCACCACCACTACTTACATGATCAAAAAAGTTTTTACTAAATGCCCAGCAATCCATAGACAACATATATTTAAAAAAGAAGTCTCTATGATTTCCTTCTTTGTATGTTTCATCTATATGTTGCATAATTTTTTTATATGAAGGTAAAAGCTTATTTGGCGTACGATAAGCATCACAGACTGCCCTACGACTTGGATACATAATATCAGCAATATTATCCGGATAATTTGGATAAGATGTATTTGTGCCATATGATTTTACATCAGCAATCATTCTAAAATTAAGTTCATTTTTACGATCGAGAATAGGTGGAACTGACTCAGTTAGACAGTCAACATCTGCACCTTGAATTGCTCTTACGCCCACAAAAGCACTGCTATGAAAGGCAAAAAGAAATGTTAAAAATGGTAAAATGAATTTATTCATAAGTAATCCTTTGTCAGCTAATCGGCTTCTAAGTTACTGACTTTAGGGAATTCCTATGTTTTTTTAAATTTAGAATAGATTGTCACAATCCGAGTGAAACACTCGGATTATTTTTCTGGCATAGGTAGAGTGATAGGCATATCAGGCTCTTCTTTCTTGATTTGCTCAAGTGTCTTCTTAGGGAATTTAGTAATATATCTTGGATGCCTTAATCTTTTTACTATAGGTAAGTATTCAGAACGAAAACGCTCAGACTTTGAATAGTGTTTTAATAGATGGTCATAGACGATATACATTGGTCCTTCAAACATCTCACCTTCACGCCAGATTCTAATAAACGCATTAGGATCGGCTCCATCAAATAGTGGCTTCATGATATCACCAAACATTAGCCCAATCCCATTTCTCGTATCTTCAGCACCAGTGAAATAATCAAACATATTCTTTGAGTAATGCCAACACGGAAGAGTCAACATATACTTAAAAAAGAAATCGGTATCGTCACCATCTTTGTAATTCTTCGTTATATTCTCACGGATATCTTTAAAGAAGGGATCTGTTGGATTGGCCTTGGCATAGAAGTCACAAACTGTTCTTAGATCTGGTTTTAAAATATCTTCAATATTTGATGGAAGTTTTGGGTAATTATAGGAAGTGTATATACCTCCTCTATTTTGACTACCAACAGTTGCAAGTTTTCGGATATTTTTTGAATTTTCAAGATCAAGAGTTTCTAGTTCTGCACCAATGCAGTCAATAGTATTTGCACTCTTGGCATTAATAAAGCTGCTTAACAACAACATCAATAAGTAGATATAAGTTTTCATGAAATCTCCTCAAAACACTCATCGGGTATCTGGTAAAAGCCTAAAGAAGAGATTGTAGGAAATTCAATAAATTTAATTACCTACATATTTTCAGATTGAGAGAAAAAGTCTAATGTTTCAGGATTTGCCACGGCCTGAACATTATCAAGCTTACGTCCATTAATGAGGCGGCTTACGGCCATCTCCATTTTCTTTCCTGAGCGAGTGTAGGGAATTCCCTTTACAGCGATAACTCTCTTAGGCATATGTCTAGGAGTTGTATTCTCACGAATTCGAGAGCGAATTAGTTTAATATCTTCCTTCGCTAATTCTCGCCCATCCTTAGTCACAACAAAGAGCCATACTTCAACATCACCATCAACATTCTTTCCGACACAAACAGAATCTTCAATGAAGTCAATGGTCTCAGTTTGACGATAGATTTCAGCAGTTCCAATTCGAACACCACCAGGATTAAGAGTAGCATCAGATCGCCCTAAAACTTGTGCACCACCTGTTTCAGTGATTTTAATAAAGTCACCATGATGCCAAACGCCTTTAAACTCTGCAAAATAGGCTTTGTGGATTCTTTCGCCATTATCATCATTTAAGAAATAAATTGGTCGAGATGGAAAGCTTTGAAGACAAACGAGTTCCCCTTCCTCACCTTTTACCTCTTTTCCACGAGAATTAAAACAAGTGACATCCATTCCAAGGCCTGCACATTGTAACTCTCCTCGATGAACTGGAAGAATAGGATTTCCTAAGAAGAAGCAACCAATAATATCTGTTCCACCAGATATACTTGAAAGCTGGATATCTTTTTTAAATTTATTATAAACATAGTCAAATTGCTCAGGTAGTAGCGGTGCACCTGTTGAGAGCATTGTTTCTAAAGATGAAAAGTCATATTTAGAAAGATCGATACCTGAATCTTCAAGGGCCTTTAAAAACTTAGGACTTGTTCCAAATATATTAATTTGTTCTTTTTCAATTAAGGAAATAAAGTCACCGAAAGTTGGATATGCAGGTGATCCTTCATAAAGAACTGTAGTTGCTCCAAAATAAAGTGAAGAGATCAACCAATTCCACATCATCCAACCACAAGTAGTGAAATACATTATTGTCGAATCTTCTTTTAGATTTGTATGTAAGCCTAATTCTTTAATATGGTTAATTAATGTTCCTCCAATTGAGTGAACAATACACTTCGGCTTTCCAGTTGTCCCCGATGAATACATGATATAAAGAGGATCTTTAAAATCACACTCTATAAATTCGATTTCATCTTCACTTGGCTTTACAATATCACTCCAAGAGACGGCCTTATGAATTGATGAAACATCCATCCCCTCGCCCTTGAAATCAACGACAATAACTTTTTCAATACTATCAATCTTTGAAACAACAGCATTTATCTTTTCTGTTAGATCAAAGTATTTCCCACCATATTCGTATCCGTTAACAGTAACAAGGACCTTCGGTTTTGATTGGCCAAAACGATCAATAACACCTTCGATACCAAAGTCACTTGAAGTCGAAGTAAATACTCCACCAAGAGCTGTTGTCGCTAACATTGATGTCGCAGTTTCAGTGATATTTGGCATATAACAAGCAAGAACATCGCCTTTAGAAATATGATCTTTTATGACTTTTTGTAATCCTGAAACATCTTTTCGCAGTTGCTCAAATGTCGTTTTAATTGTTTTACCAGATTCTCGAACACTGCTTAGAGCAATATTTACATCACGGCCTTTCTTGAGCATATTCTTTGCGAAGTTAAGCTTCATATTTGGAAACCAACCATAAGTATCAAAACTTAAATCAGTACATACAGGCTCTAACTCTCCGCTAAAATCAACATCATAGAATTTTACGAGTTCTTTCCAAAAACTATTTGGATTATCAACCGAGTACTTATGGAGAGAATGATAAGACTGGCAATCAAGGCCTTGAGACTTATTAATATACTTAATGAACTCCATCATATTTGATGACTGAATTCTTACGTTGCTTGGCGTGTATAAAATATTACTCACTTCTTCTTCCTCAGTACTCGATTATATTTAAAGCAGTCCTTTTAATGCTTGAGCGCTATCAGCTTCTACTTTTTCATGGAGAGAGTTTCCATGAGCATCCATTGTTACGACAACAGGAAACTCCTCAACAGTTAATTCCCAGATAGCTTCTGGTGAACCAAGATCACGCCAATAAACATTATCCACTGATTTAATCTTTTCAGCTAGAACCTGAGCTGCACCACCAATACCATGGAAATATACACAGCCATATTCTCTACAACCATCAAGAGTCTTTTGACCCATTCCACCTTTACCGATAACTCCTAGGATTCCATGATCTCTCATAACTTCCCATTGATATGGTTCTTCACGAATTGAAGTCGTAGGCCCTGCTGCTTTTACTTCATATGTACCATCGTCTTTTTCAAGAACGACTGGACCGCAGTGATAAATAATTTGATTATTTAAATCAACAGGAGGCTCTGTGCCCTCATGTAAACGCTTATGTACAGCATCACGCCCAGTAAACATTTTTCCAGAAATAAGAACCATGTCACCAACTTTTAGTTCTCTTATTTGATCTTTTGTAAAAGGATAATCTAGTCTTTTCATTTCGACCTCTTAGTATAACCAGTTCTTAATTTCGTTATTTGATTTTAGAGCAACACCTTGTCTTCTAAATGCCCAGCACATATATGAAACTGAAACAAAGAATGATGCTGGTAGACGGTTTAGATCTGTTACCTTACATCCAAGAAGAGTTGTCTTTCCACCAAATCCCATTGGTCCAATACCTAATTTATTTGCTGTTTCAACGATATCTTTCTCAAGAGCAGCAAGCTCTGGGTTTTCATTTGTATCATCAAGCTTTCTTAAGAATTGATCTTTAGCAGCGACATGACCTGTTCCACGATCACCACCAATACAAACACCTAGAACACCTGGTCCACATCCCTTTCCTTGTGCCTTTTGTACACAATCAAGAATCACCTTTCTTACACCATCAAGATCACGTCCAGCATTTAGCTCTGTATTAGGAAGTGAATATTGTGCACCGACGTTTTCACATCCTCCACCCTTAAGCATTAGTTTTACATTTAGTGATTTTGACTTATGTTGTTCAAACTTAATGACAGGATGGCCACCACCGACATTCATACAGTCATTCTTTCCAGTAAGAGAATTAACAGAATTCTGTCTTAGGTATCCAATTTCAGTTGCTTTTAAAACGGCCTTCTCGCAGATTTTACGAAAAGCTGCTTGATCAAAGTCTTTAGGATGAGAAACTTTAAAAACAATTGTTCCAGTATCCTGACATAGAGGCTGAGACTTCATCTTTGCCATTTTAATATTTGCTTGAATGATATTCATTGCATACTCAGCAGTTGTGTTCTTTTCTTCTCTATGAAGGGCCTCAAGAACAACTTTCTGCACGTCGTCTGGCAGGACTGTAGAAGTAACACGAATTAGCTCAAGTAGAGAATCAAAAAGGGCCGTATTCTTATTTGGTAATTTTACTACTTTCTTCTTAGCTGCCTTCTTCGCTACTTTTTTCTTAGTTGCTTTCTTTGCTACTTTCTTCTTAGTTGCTTTCTTCGCTACTTTTTTCTTAGTTACTTTTTTCTTAGCTACTTTTTTCTTAGTTGCTTTTTTCTTCGCTACTTTTTTCTTAGTTGCTTTTTTCTTCGCTACTTTCTTCTTCGCTACTTTTTTCTTCGCTACTTTTTTCTTCGCTACTTTTTTCTTAGTTGCTTTTTTCTTAGTTGCTTTTTTCTTCGCTACTTTCTTCTTCGCTACTTTCTTCTTCGCTACTTTTTTCTTAGTTGCTTTTTTCTTAGCTACTTTTTTCTTAGTTGCTTTTTTCTTAGCTACTTTCTTCTTTACGGCCATGGCCAACTCCTTAAATTATTTAATCGATATAGAAAAATCTTCCAAATTCATGTGCATACTTTTGAGTAATCATTCCGTATCCTGGATAGCTTACTCCATCGAGTTTAAATTTTTTCCCAAAGCCTTTTACGCCCCAAGAGTTTTTAAAATAATAAACTCCCTTATATTCAAACTCTTTCCAAGAACCATCTTCCATTTGCATCTTTGTCTCTACAATAACATCATCATCGTAACCAACAAGGATCATAGAATGGCCTCCTCCTTTGACTGAAGAAATTCGACGATCTCGAGTCCCAATCTCAGGATATCCAACAATACCTTCATACCATTTAGACTTATCACGCTCTTGAATTTCGTGAGTAATTGTCTTCTTAGAATTCCAAGAACCGTAATATAATTTAGTACCCATAATAACGGACTTCCCGTCATTTAACCATTGCTTAATTTTATTGAGGTCTCTTGATTTATATGATTTTTTTCTCTTAAATAAGTTACTTACTAAAGTATCTCTTAGATAAATTGATTCCTTTCTAATTGGAATAAAGTCAGGGTCAATTTGTGCAATATCATAATCAGACATTGTAAAAAGTCTTGGATCTCTTTGACCAAGTAAGCAAGACTTTAAATACTTAGGAAGAACAACAAGGTGCCCGCATGTTTTCTTTGCAATATTAATTTGTGGAAAGTCTTCATCAAGAGATGGCCATTTTTTACGAGAATAAGGCCAGGTCTTTTCATAAACAACACCCATATCTAAGATGGCCCTCATATTCTTCGAAGTTGAAGAGCCTTCAGTGAGCTTATCTTTCATAATAATATACTCCATCCATTGCTCGGACAGATCTAACTCAACGGGTAAAAATCCTTGTTTACGTATTAACAAGTGCTCCACCATTCCAATGGCCGTAAACATTGTACAAGTGCCTCGAGAGCCTTGAGACTTTACAGCAGTTTGTAAACCAATGAGGCCGTGAATATCACTCTTAGATGGAAGCTCATCGGCATGGACTGAGCTAAAGAGAATTACCAAATTCAATAAAATAATTTTTATAAGTGTTGTGTTCATAACTTGAAATTTTGACCATTTAACTCGGTTTTAGCAAGATGCATTGCGACTTTAAATACTTATAAATTTATAAACAAGCAGTGCATAAATATTCTCTCACTTGAGGTCAAAATAGATTGCCTAATCAGCTCTAGGAGGGCACATTATAGGATATGATTTCATTGGCAGGATTAAACGACAAACAACGCGAAGCAGCTGAGACTATCGATGGCCCAGTGCTAATTCTAGCGGGTGCAGGTAGTGGCAAGACAAGAACTCTTACCTACCGAATTGCGCACATGGTCGACAACCTTCATATTCCTGGAAAGAGTATCCTTGCCGTATCATTTACAAATAAGGCCGCAAAGGAAATGAAAGAGCGCGTTATTACCCTACTTGGTAAACAAAAATCAAGAGGAATGACCCTTGCAACATTTCACTCTCTAGGGCTTAAGATTCTAAAAAAAGAGATTACTCATCTTGGTTATCATAAGAACTTTTCAATCTATGATCAAACAGATCAATTAAGTATTATACGAGAAGGCCTTAGGCTTTATCACGATAATAAAGGTGCATTTAAAAAAGAGATCATTGCATCTAAGATTGGTAAGCTAAAAAATGAAGGGATAAAACCAGAAGACTTTGCAGACTCACCGTTTTTTGACGGTGAAGATCCATACGATCATGCAGTTAACTTCATGTATGAATTCTATCAAGATAAATTGAAATTCTATAATGCAATCGACTTTGATGACATTCTACTACTTACAGTTAGACTCTTTGATGAAAACCCAGAGTTGGCCCGCGAATATTCAGAACAATTTCGCTATATCATGGTCGATGAATACCAAGACACTAATCCATTACAATTTAGACTTATTCGTCATCTAACATGTGCCCATGATAATCTCTGTGTGGTTGGTGACGATGACCAGGCCATCTATTCATTTAGAGGTGCCGATATTTCTAATATTATTGGTTTTGAAAGAGACTACTCACGAGCTAAAGTTGTAAAACTTGAGCAAAACTATCGCTCAGTCTCACCTATTTTGAAATTAGCAAACTCAGTTATTAAAGAGAATAAAGATCGTCGTGATAAAACACTGTGGTCAGATAAGCCAAGTGACATGAAGCCAATTCTTTGGGAATTAGCGGATACTGATCACGAAGCAGAAATCGTTGTTGAAGATATTGTCTCCCACCAGTCAAAAGGTGGACATTTAGGTGATATTGCAATTTTATATCGATCAAATACACAAGCAGCACCAATTGAAGAACAACTAAGACTTTCACAAGTTCCTTATACAATTATTGGTGGTCAAAAATTCTACGAGAAGAAAGAAGTAAAAGATATAATGGCCTACCTTCAGGTAATCCGTAATCCGGCCGACCAAATGGCATTAAGACGGGTACTAAATGTTCCAAGTCGAGGAATCGGTATAAGAACACTTGAGAAGTTTCTTGAAGAAAGTGAGGCACATGAAATTGACTTATTTTCTGCGATGAAGAAATCGCCAGAACTTGCAGGAAGTCGTGAAGAAAAGATAAAAAACTTTGTTAAGCTAATTGAGAGCACAAAGAATTACTTTGATAAGTATTCACTTAGTGAGGCCATAACAAACTTAATTGAAGACCTAAAATACTTTGAATACATCGATAAATGCTACGATCAAGCAAAACAGGCAAGTCGAAGAAAAGATGATATTCACTTCTTTATAGAATCAGCTGCTCGTTTTACTGAAAACTTTAAAGAGTCTGCAACTCTATCTAAATTCTTAGAAAAACTAATGCTACAAGACTCTCAAGATTCAAGAGATGACGATGAAGAAGATGACGATGTTAGAAAGAATGAAGTAACTCTTATGACGCTACATTCATCTAAAGGACTTGAGTTTAAACAAGTCTATATGATTGGAGTTGAAGAGGAACTTCTTCCACATAAGAGAACAATTATTAATAACGAAGGTGACGCTGAAGAGCGCAGACTTTGTTATGTTGGAATTACACGAGCACAAGAAAAGCTCATCATGACAGTGTGTAAAGAGAGAAAGATATACGGGAATATGCTTCCAAGACATCGCTCTCGCTTTATTGTAACTGATGATGCCAAGAGATTTTATCAGGAACAAGATCGCCAAAATTTTGGTCACCTTGAAAGCCAAGAAGAAGTTGATAAATATAAAAAGGACTTCTTTTCAGGGCTTATGAATCTTCTAGATTAAATTCAATTGTAACTGTGTTTGAAGAATAACCAGGTATAAGGCTTAAAAGAGCATCGAAGAAATCCTGATCGATTCTTACGCGCATACGGCTTACTTTACGACAGTCATAACTTCTTTGAGAAAGAATATCTCTTATTCGTCTCTCTTCTATACCAAAGCCAACAACTTTCTTGGATGCTTTGTAATCAAGGACTTCATCTTTTTTTGCCCAAACACCATTTCTTGAAGCACAGAACTGACTATTTAACTTCACACCACTTGCGCAAGAAGTAATTAAGAGTGAAACAAAGAGAAGATTAATAAACTTCATATTCATTCTCCCCAATATCTGTCACGGCCCTAACTTTTACATCCTTGCGTGAAAATAAACCCAGACTTAAAAACTTGACCCACTGATACCATGTTGTTTCGATTTCAGTTATCTCTACTCTCGAAACATATTCACTACGTCTTCTAAAGAAATCATTTCCCATTTTTACGTGATGTACCTTAGGTAAGGTTCCATAAAACATATTATCGTTAGTGTGATCACCTTTTAGAATAATGACTTCTCGATTGGCATGCTTTGAAATATGTAATAGACGCTCACCATCTCCAGTATAAAGAGTATGTGAGCAGGAAACAAAAAATATTAAAAAAATTAAGAATTTAATCTTAGTTACCTTTAAAGTCCGGGTTACGTTTTTCTTTAAGAGCACTTAGTCCTTCAAAGTGATCATTAGTTCTTTGAGCTATTCCTTGATATGCACTCATAAGATTTAAATGACTTTCCAGATCATCACGACTAGCACGCTTCATAGCTGTCTTAGTTAATTGTACAGCAACAGGAGCATTGGCCGCAATTTCATTTGCAGTAGCAGAAACAGCAAGTTTTAGATCCTCACCCGTTACAATATTATTGATAAGACCCATATGCATCGACTCTTTAGCAGTATAAATACGACCTGTAAGATACATCTCCATTGCCTTAGTATAACCAACTTTTCGAGTTAGAAAATAAGGTCCACCATCTCCAGGAACAAGAGATAGCTTACAGAATGTTTCACCAAATTTTGCATCATCACTAGCGATAGCAAGATCACACATTGCAACTAAGTCACAACCTGCACCGATAGCACCTCCGTGAACCATTGCAATAACTGGTGTTTGTAATTTTTCGATTGTACGAGGAATATTTTGAATTCCTTTAGAGTAACGGTTTCTTAACTCGAATGGCTCCCCTGCAAACATACCTTTTCGGGCCTGCATCGCTTTAATATCACCGCCAGCACAGAAGTTATCTCCTTCTCCACTTATAACAATAACTCTAACTTCACTATCAGTATCAGCATATTCTAAGACTTCAGTAAGAGATGCGATCATTTTATTTGTAATGGCATTTGCCATTTTAGGATTATCTAAACTAAGCCATAATACATGGCCGTTTTTTTCAACTTTTAATTGCTCAAACTCGTATCCGTAAATTGCCATTACATTCTTCCTTTATATGCTTGAAAAAACTTCGATGGAGCCTGATGTCCAATCTTTGATGTGATAAATTCACTTGCAGCATGAAGCTTATCCATATCAATACCAGTATCACATCCTAATTTATTTAAAAGATTAACCACATCATCTGTTGCAACATTTCCGCTGGCACCTTTTGCATAAGGACAGCCACCAAGACCTGCAGCAGATGAATCAAAGACAGTAATCCCCTCTTCCAGAGAAGCATAGATATTTGCTAAGGCCATACCTTCTGTATCGTGAAAATGCATGGCCATCTGATTAAGATCAAACTCATTTGCAATCATTTTAGTAATTCGTCTAACCTGTACTGGGTTTGCAACACCAATAGTGTCACCTAAAGAAATCTCATAACAACCTAAATCAAGTAATCTGTTTATCCCATCAATAATGGCTTCATCCTCAATATTTTTTTCATAAGGACAACCAAAAACTGTTGAAAGATAGCCACGTAATTTCATTCCAGCATCACTAGCTTCACGAGCGACTTCGACTTGACGAGCGTGTGCTTCTTCAATTGTCGCATTTATATTTTTTTGATTAAAAGTATTAGAAGTTGCAGTGAACATACTAATCTCTTTTACACCTAAAGACTTAGCGACCTCGAGACCTTTTAAATTAGGAACTAAACAAGGAGTTGAGATCCCCTTGCCCTTTGTTAGTTCTAATACTTTAGGATAAAGATCTGCAGCGTCTTTCATTTGAGGAATTTTATCCGGACGAACAAAGCTTGTAATTTCAATAGTCTTAAGTCCCGTCTCACTTAGAAGACGAATAAACTCTAGTTTATCTTCGGTTTCTACAAAACTTTTTTCATTTTGTAGGCCATCACGAGGACCAACTTCAACAATTTTAATCTCTTTACTAAAATTACTCATAAATTATCCAATTATGCCAGTTCGACTAACTCGACTCCTCCATCAATCGTCTGACCTTCATTAACTAATATTGCATCGACTTTTCCGTCACGAGATGCTTTTACAGTATGTTCCATTTTCATTGCTTCCATTACAATCAGTGCATCGCCAACTGAAACAGACTGCCCTGCCTCAACGAGTACTTTCAATACTTTCCCAGGCATTGGAGAGCTCATATCACCGGCTTCACCAGTAGCGGCACCAGAGCGTTTAGCAACAAGCCTTTTTGCTTCAACTCGCTTACTATTAACAATATATGCATTCTTTTGAGTTAAAATATGAAATGGAACATCATTAACCCATAGTGCATCTTCTTCAATATCAACTGCAAAAGTAAAATCGAAGAAGCGTACGATGAGTGAGCTTACGCCAGAAAATTTAAAAGTAGCAGTTAGCTCATTACCATCAACGATATAATGGCGAGTTTCTAAAGCCTCACCGCTCATTCTAAAAGAATCGAAAAGGATATTATCTCTTAAGAAGTCATGCGCTAATGTAGCGGCAATTTCTTCAGCATAAACTTCAGCAGGGGCCAAGTCTTCTTCGTATGTTTTAACAAAGTGTGTATATGTGTCACCCTTTAAGAATGCATCATGCTTAAGAATACGTACAAGATAGTCATTATTAGTAGTTAAACCTTCAAAAGGTAGATGGTTTAATCCAGCTATCATTGTCCCAATCGCTTCATCACGATCTGCACCCCAAGTAATAACTTTAGCAATCATAGGATCAAAATTTACTGTGATAGAATTTCCATTCTTGTAACCTGTATCAAGACGTACACCGTCGATTGCATCACCTATATATTCGAGACGGCCAATAGCAGGCATAAAGTCATTGTCAGGATCTTCAGCGTAGATACGACACTCTATCGCATGACCAACTTGTCTAATATCATCCTGAGTGAAATCAAATGCTTTACCACTAGCTGCAATTAGTTGTAATTCAACTAGATCAAACCCCGTTACCATTTCTGTTACCGGATGTTCTACTTGAAGACGAGTATTCATCTCTAAGAAGTAAAATTCGTTTCCATCTAAAATAAGCTCAATTGTTCCAGCACCGTGATAATTAATCGATTTCGTAATTTTAATCGCAGCGTCTGTCATGGCCTTACGTAGTTCATCACCTAATGCAAGAGAAGGAGTTTCTTCAATAATTTTCTGATGACGTCTTTGAATTGAACATTCTCTTTCAAAGAAATGGAAGTGATTACCGTGAGTATCACTAACAACTTGTATTTCAATATGTCGTGGGCTAGTGATGAACTTTTCAATAAGAACGATATCAGAACCAAAAGAGCTTAAAGCTTCACGCTTACAACTTTCAAGCTCAGCTAAAAAGTCTTGAGAACTTTCCACAATTCTCATTCCCTTTCCACCACCACCAGCAGAAGCTTTAATAAGGACAGGATAACCCATCTTATCAGCTTGTGACTTCAATAATTCAGGATCCTGGTTTTCGCCATTATATCCAGGGATAACAGGAACACCAATTTCGATCATCTTATCTTTTGAGCCTTTCTTATCACCCATAAGAATAATGTGCTCGGGAGTAGGGCCTATAAAGATAAGACCTGCATCTGTTACTTTTTGACTGAATTCTGCGTTCTCAGATAGGAACCCATAACCAGGGTGAATTGCATCACAGCCGCTATCTTTTGCGATTTGAATAATCTTATCCATATTTAGGTAAGTATCACTTAGAAGATTTCCTTCTAAATAATAAGATTCATCAGCAAATTCTCTTTGAGGAAGGTTTCTTTCTTCAAAAGTATATAGCGTGACAGTTTTAATCCCGAGATTGCGACAAGTTTTAATTACTCGTAATGCAATTTCAGCTCGGTTAGCAATAAGAACTTTATTTATTTCTTTCATATTATTCTATTTCCAGTTTGGTTTTCTTTTTTCTAGTAATGCACTCATTCCTTCCTGACCTTCATCAGAAATTCTTTGCTTTGCAATAACATTACAAGTGTAGTCAGTAACTTCTTCAGTATTTCCAAGTCTCTCTTTAACACCAAAAATAAGCTTCTTAGCTTCTCTTTGAGCTTTGGGAGCAACTTTAATAAGTTGTTTTGCCATATGTACAATATCGGCATCGTAGTAACGATCAAGTGAAACTTGATGGACAAGACCAATCTCAAGAGCGCGTTTCCCATCAAATCTCTCACCAGTTAAGAAAAGATGGCGAGCATTTGATTCTCCAATTTTTGCAATAACAAATGGAGAGATAACAGCAGGAACAAGTCCAAGATTAACTTCTGTTAAACCAAATTTTGCACTCTCACTTGCAATAACAAAGTCACAACAAGCAACAAGTCCAACACCACCTCCAAGGGCGGCTCCATTAACTTTTCCAATAACTGGTTTTGAAAGATTATTAATCGCATGAAAAAGTCCTGCTAATTTCTTAGAGTCAGCAATATTTTCTTCCATCGAATAATCTTTCATACGCTTCATCCAATTTAGATCAGCACCCGCACAAAAAGACTTCCCTTCACCAGTTAGAACAACAACCCTTACAGAGTCATCGCTTTCAAGTCCAAGAAACTCTTCTGTTAGAGCAGCAATCATCTCATCGTTAAAAGCATTATGTACTTCTGGGCGATTTAAAGTGATGTAACATACACCGGCTTCTTCGCCACTCGTCTTTAATTCCTTAATATATCCACTCATATAAACTCCTTCTCAATTCTCATTACATTCTAAAGACACCAAACTTAGTCTCTTCTATTGGTGCTTGTTTACTTGCTTTAATAGCAGCACCTAAGATATCTCGTGTCTTATGTGGCTCAATTACACCATCATCCCAAAGTCGAGCTGTTGAATAATAAGCACTTCCCTCTTCTTCATATTTGTCTAAGATTGGTTGTTTGAACTGAGCTTCTTGTTCAGGAGTCATTGGAGCCTGACCTTTTGCTTTAAGGCCATCTTGTCTTACTGTTGCAAGAACTCCTGCAGCTTGCTCTCCACCCATTACTGAGATACGTGCATTTGGCCACATCCACATAAAACGTGGAGAATAAGCACGTCCACACATACCGTAGTTTCCAGCACCAAATGATCCACCAATAACAACAGTGAACTTTGGTACGTTTACAGTAGAAACAGCTGTAACCATCTTAGCACCATGCTTTGCAATACCTTCTGCTTCATATTTAGAACCAACCATAAACCCTGTAATATTTTGCAGGAATACTAGTGGTATATTTCTTTGACCACAAAGTTGGATAAAGTGAGAGCCTTTGATTGCTGATTCCGAAAAAAGAATTCCGTTATTAGCAACAATTCCTACTCTTTCACCACAGATCTTAGCAAAACCACACACTAGTGTTGGCCCGTACTTTTCTTTAAATTCATGAAAGCGTGATCCATCAACAATACAAGCAATGATTTCACGAATATCAAATGGCTTCTTCGTATCTCTAGGTAGAATTCCATAGATATCTTCAGCATCATATTTTGGCATTTCAAAATTAAAGTCATCTTCATTTTGAATGAAGTTTGTATTTTCAACAATTGAACGAGTAATCGCTAATGCGTCCTCTTCATCTTCTGCAAAGTGATCAGCAACACCAGAGTCACTTGTGTGAACCTTTGCCCCACCAAGAGTCTGAGCGTCTACTTCTTCACCTGTTGCGGCCTTTACAAGAGGAGGTCCTCCTAAGAAGATCGTTCCATTATCTTTTACAATAATTGATTCATCTGCCATTGCAGGTACATAAGCACCACCAGCAGTACATGATCCTAGAACCACGGCAATTTGTGGAATACCTTGAGCAGACATTTGTGCCTGATTATAAAAAATTCTTCCAAAATGTTCCTTGTCAGGAAAAACTTCATCTTGCATCGGTAAGAATGCTCCACCAGAATCCACAAGATAAATACATGGTAGGCGGTTTTCACGTGCAACTTCTTGTGCTCTTAAGTGCTTTTTCACAGTCATTGGAAAATATGTTCCACCCTTAACAGTTGCATCATTTGCAACAAACATGCACCAAACACCATGAACTTTTCCAATACCAGTTACAATACCGGCGCTTGGAATATCCATACCGTACATCCCATTAGCTGCTAATGATGAAAGTTCAATAAATGGAGATCCTGCATCGAGGATCTTATCAATACGTTCACGTGGTAAAAGTTTTCCTCGTGAATGGTGACGTGAAACAGACTTCTCTCCTCCACCTTGATGAGCTTTATTTACTCTTTGTCTAAGTTCTTCAACATTTGAAAAATGAAATTTGAAGTTTTCTTTAAAGTCGTCACTAGTGCGATCGACTTTCGAATGAATCGAAATCGTATCTTGCGAATTAGTCATAGAAAATTGCCTCTAATATTTGTAATAAAACTGAGCAATTTTATCTATTTATCATAGATTTTGACAAGGCAAGGCACGTTATGATGCACCGCAAAACCCAAGAAGATGTAAGGAAGGTCTTTAATATTACTCTATGGCCTCAGCAGCGTTAAGAAACTTCATATAAATACTATCCTCATCTGTTTTTTCAATAACTTCAGACGCAATACTGCGACCGGCCACTTGCTTGATCTCATTAGCTTGCATCGGAAGACGCGGGCCAACAAATGAACTAAATGCTATGGCCTCCAGTTCTTCAGAAGACTCAGACAGGATTACATTTCCGTTTTCATCATGCTCAATGAAATAAGTAACACCATTTGCCAATACAACGATATTACTTCCGCTTTGAAGCGCTTCTTTTACTAACTTTCTATCTTGAGAATTGATGACATTATCATCGAGTTTAATTGTTTGGGCATTATTTGAGTTTGCTACGAGCTTCATTCCTCCATTATTAACGATCGATGAAGTTCCAGATGCAGTTCCAGATGAGGTTGAAGATGAGAAACTACCAGAAGAAGCTGACCTACTGGAAGCAGTGGCTGGAGGACCTGGGGCAATATTAGATACAGAAGGAATTATTGCTCCACTGCTTCTACTAATATTATTAGAGCTTCTATTAAATGGATTCTCTAATTCATTTGAAGCGCTAGCAGCTTTCTTTGTATTCGAAGGTTTATCACGTTGCGATTTTTCTCTATTATTAACATTTTTTGTAAATTCAGCGACTTGATTTTGTAATTCAGAAATCTGCTTTCTTAGACTATTTTCGGTATCTCTTAATTGATCAGTAGAATCACTCGTGATTTTCTCATCCTGATCAATTATAACATCATTAATCTCATCTTTATTGTCGGAGTAAGTTTCATCACGAGACGATTTAATAGAATTATTTTGAACTATAGATGATGCTAGATTTTGCCCATCCATTTGATTTGGTAAGTTTTCTCTTTGTTCCAAGTTTTTAGATAAATACTCAGCACTTTGATCAAAAGTATTATCTGTTATTTCTTCAGAAATAGGTTGTTTATTTGTTGTAAATGAAGAGTCAACTAATGACGATTTATTCTTTGTTCCAGATTCACTAAAGCTTGCAATTTCATTTGAATAAGATGTTTTTATATCGTTAAAAATTGTACTTGTATCGGCAGTTGAACGATAGACTTTTCCATAACTAGAAGCAACTTTTGTATCAATTGCTGTTCCGACTGAACCACAATAATACTTAGCAGAAAAGATATCTTGCCCACCAAAGTTTTCATTGGACTTAGAAAATTCCACGGCCGTAATACCTTCCATAACCTCATCTGTATTAGCTGGGTTACAGGCATATTCTAGTGCTTCAATTCTATCTTTACACTCATCAACAAGTTCTTTATTAGAGTTATGAATTGTTTTCCAAAAAATTGAGTTGGCCTTTCTTTTTACAGTCAAGTCTTCTGACTTATCAAGGTCATTTAGAAAATTTGAAACCTCTTCAAGATCATCGAAATTATTCACTACATTTTTAAGGAAATTAATATTTAGAGTTGTTAAATAACTTATGATGAAATCATTTTCATCTTTTGTCGAAAAAATACGTTCTTTATAATTCAGTGTACCTTCGTTACCTCTTGTTTGGTAATAGCGAATACGATTATCTTCATCCGCTTCAGCAATCGCCTTTTGACGATGGCCATAATATTCGTGTCGAAATAGTTCGTTTGATTCAATAAACTTTTTAACTCTTCCAAGATACTCATCGCTAAATTTATCAACGCCATGACTTTCTTTATTAAATTCGTTATACACAAGATCAATAATTTGTGAAGAATCTGATACTCTCCTATTATCACTACCGTAAAACTCATTTACTCTGTCAGTAGCATTATCAAAAATATGTGTTAAGCGAGTCTTTGCATCTTTTAGATTGCCATCACCGTCTCTAGAACCTTTTGCACTAAATGATAATTCAAATTTTTCATCTAAGGCATTTTTAACATCTGCATTAAAGCATCCCTTAATTTTTTCACTTATTTTATCAATATCTGATTCTGTACAAGAAAAGTCTGGAGAAGCTCCATTATTGATATGATATTGTTCCTTGTATTTATTAAAACTAAAGGCATTGGACTCTATTAAATTAAAAAGGTCATAAACTCTATTTGCCATAATACTGTTATAGGACTTACTTTTAAAGGCTTCAAAAGAATTATCAGGTATAACAAACTTCTCAGGTGAAGTTGCTGCGACTTTATCGACACAGCGACAATATTGATCGACATTAATCTTTTTTTCGTTTGGTTTTTCAGTATCAAAACTATACAGATCATAACGACAGGCATAGGCTCGATCTTTGAGATCATCTTCTAAGTCAGTCACAACATTCAATGGTGTCTGTTGTGGAACAACACTTCCAAAACAGTCTCCACTATTTGAAAATATTGACTTTGATAATAGTGACGGAGGGAGTTCACTCATATTGCTGGTAGGATTATTGTAGTCTATTGATTGAGATCTTCTCGAGTGATCAAATACATTTTGATAATGTTCAATCTGCTGTTGAAGGTCACGACTATTAAGACTTCCCCCTTGTGTTGTTAAAGCAAATAAACTAGAGGAAGCTGAGTAAACTGATTGTTGAAAAAAGAATAGAGTAATTATAATCGTTTTAAATTTCATTTTATTCCTAGATACTTGATCTGTTTTATCCATCGGATAGTTCAACTGATTCCTAAAGTGACCAAAATCTATTGATAGAGGTCGTCTCGAGGATTTTATTATCTCAAAGAACGACTATAGCTACATATATAGTTTACAGAGAAAACTTCTTTAATACATAAGTACCTAAAATTTGATTTACAAAGATGAAATAAAAAATAAATGGCATTTAATGAATAAAAACTCTTTGCGCCAATAAAGTGTGGAATATGTTTAAAATAAATATAAAAAAAGGCCATCCTAAGATGGCCAATATATATTATAAATATATTAAGTTTTTACTACTCTGATATTTCTGCAGCATCTAAAAATTTAGAATAAATACTTTCTTCTTGTGCTGCTGTCTCATCTTTTTCTGATGCAATTTCTCGCTTAGGCCCATCTTCAGCCTTAGGCTTTGGTAATTGTGGACCCTCTTGTTCTGGCCCCATTACACCGGCCATAACCTCTTCGGCAGTCTCAGATAGAATAACGTTTCCTTCTTCATCTTGACCAATATAGTATACTCGTCCATCTGTTAGAACAACGCTAGTGCTTCCATTTGAAATTGCCTCTGCAACAAGTCTTTGGTCGCTTTTAGCTATATTTGAATTAGAAACAGTACCGCTAACAGCTCTAGAAGATCCAGAGTTTCCAGATAATCCTAGGCCTCCAGTTGCACCTAATTTATTTATTGCAGAAAGTCCTTGTCCGGCCGAAGAGAATGAAGATGATGATGTCGTTGCCGGAGCTGTTGGAACAGCGGCACTACCTGTTGTAGCACGGCTCGCTTGTTGTGGAGCAAAAGCATTGTCTCTACGTACATTATTCCCCGATCCAAAACCAGCAAAGTTATTTGAAGTAGGCTGAGGTTTTTCTACAACTTTTTCCTCTTCGTTTAGACTATCTTCATTTTCTTCTTCTGATTTCTTATCACGACTTGCAATTGCAGAGTTTAGCTCAGAGATCTGTGCCCTAAGGGCATCTAACTCTTTTTTAAGAGCGTTATTTTCATCAACTTGAGCAGCAGATACTGACTCTTCACTCTTTTCTAGCTCTTCTTCAATATTTTGTGCTTCTCTTTCAATACGATCTTTAACTGACTCAATCTCTTCAACTGATGTATTTGGGTTTGATACAATTGCTTGCATTGTATTACCATCAATCACGTTTGAATCTGGAATATTATTAGACGAGTTCATATTATCTAATAAGTTCGCTGCTTCAGAGAAATTGTAGTCTTCTTCAGTAGTGGTTTGAGTGCTCGTTGAAGTTGCAACAGCATCATCGATTTCTGGTCCACTATTATCAAGTATCTGATCTCCACGTCCTGTTGTATTAACAATTGTTTCAGTTCCAGAAGCAGTATCTGTAGAGTCTGGGCTATCTGAGAAAACTTTTTGTTTTTCAGATTCTTTAACTTCAGCATAAACTTGCTGTGGTGTTAATGTTTCAATCTCTCCAGCTCTAGAGTTTGCTACTTTCGTATCAATTAAATCACGATTTAGTACTTCACAATATAGTTTAGAATTTTTAACACTTGAATCATTATCTAATTCACTATTTGCATCGATAAACTCTTGAGCACTAACATTTGTCATTACTTGCTTTGCATTAGCAGGATCACAAGACTCTTTTAGCTTTTGTATCTTTTGAGAACAAGAGCCCATATTTTCCTCATAACTAGACGCTAAATAATCTGCCATCGAAGTTCTTATACTTGCAAATGTTTCAGGGTTTCCTTGAGTGATGCCTTCAATGATGTCATTTTTATAATTTGTATTGTTCTTAAACTCAGGTCTGTTCCCCAAACTCATCATCGTTTTATCGAATAAAAGTAGAGCAAACATACCAGCGAAACTCTTTTCTTGTTGATCAGTTATATCAAAAACAGTTTTTTCAACAGGAGACATAGCAATCCCTTGACTTCTCAGATCTGTGCGCTTTTTGATATTATACATATCCACATAACGCTGCTTGTGAGCTTGGAACCCTTGCCTTAAAAGAGGACTCCTATTTAAGAAGTCTCTTACTTGACTTAAATACTCATCAGGAAATCTTCCTGTACCATCATTATTTTTAGCAAAACCTACAATAATTAAATCAGAGAACTTTTGAGCTTCACGCTTAATACGCTCATCATCGTCCCCTTTGTTACTAGAGTTCTGGTCAACAGAATCATCTCTAAAGTCTTTAATTTCTTCATTTGCTTTATTAAAGATTTGGGAAATTCTATTATTAGCTTTACTACTGAAGATTAAGATTTCATCTTTTAATCCATTCTTCTCATCAATTAGATCTGCTGCAGGCCCCTCAAAACACTGATTAAGCTCTTTGGCCATCGTATCAATATCATCTTCAGTACATCCAAAGTCACCTGCTTCAAAATTGTATAGATCTTCAGCTTTATCTAAATCCTGATATCGGTGCGCATTCTTTCTTAATGTCTGAAGGAAGTCAGTTACTCGATTAGCAATAATATTTTGATAAAAGCTTTTTTGAAAATCATTTAAAACATCATCATCTGATAAATCTGCGTGACTTTCTTCTGATGCTAAGTCACCGACACAGCCACAATAGCTTTGAGAATTTAATTTAGTTGTTAGGCCCTCTGAAGAATCAAATTCTTCAAGATAATCCTTACATACAGACGAAAAGACTTGGTAGTCACGTCCCCAGCTTAGAAAACTCTTAAATATACTTTCATTAGAAGAAAATCCATCTAAAGAACCACACGGCTGCGATGAATCGTCATCGAATCGATAATTAAAATCAAACTTTGGACTATAGATATTTATTTTAGGTTCATTACTATATTCTAGGTTTATATCTCTACTATAAGAAAAATCAGTATTATATGCAGGACTCATTAAGTACTGGTCAACTGATTCTGAATCACTAAATTCAGTTATAGAAAGAATTGAGTTATCTGGCTTATCAAATTCACTCATAGCATTGTACTCTTGAGCTTTATATTCAATCATCCCCTGCTGAGCTCGAGAGGCGCTAGCTTCTAGTGAATTATTCCCCGCAGCACCATCAAGACTGGCCGGAGATGCTTGCACGACTTGAGACGAATCTAAGCGAATATCATTCGCAAATGTTGTCTGAGTGGCAAAGATCAAAATCAATATTGAATTTAAAGCTCTCATTTCCTTCCTCACAATATAACTCTTCTTAATTTATCGGTTATTTATTAAGATTTCTTGAGTAACTGATCACTACAGTAAGTTTCTCCCTACTATTATTTTCACTTGAAATTGAGGTGGAATAAATGAATTCAGGCCATTATCTTAAAGATAATTTTTTTATACCTAATAACACGCTAAAATTATTGAGTTTCGATAATGAGTCTAAGAAATAGTCATCAAAATTTGGACATTATTTTCTGCCAATAAATAGACACAATTAGCAAATTCCAGGGCCAAAGTCCCTTAGCTTTTCCAGATGAGAAGTAATTGTTGCCATGGCATATGACTTAAGACGCTCTGGTAAATCAGGGTAGATTTCGTTAAAAATCTCTTCGATTTCCTTGCCTTCACTAACACATTTCCTTACTTGCTCTTCTCTTTCTAAACGATGCTCAAGTGTCTTCTTTATCTTAAGAGTTCCACCAAGACAAATACCATGAGAAGGCATAATAACTTGAGGATCTATATCGATAACATTTTGTAAGGATTGAAAGTACTCTCTCATACAAGAGCCCTTACCACCAATTGTTACGGTACCAACAGTTTGGATAAGATCTGAAACGATCATCCAAGCACCATCGACTCGGTATAGAGAACTTTGCCCAAAAGCATGACCGCCAGTTGTAATTAACTTCACATCCACCCCACAAGACTCAACAACGATATCACCATCTTGATAAAACTTAACATCAAACTCGTTGAAGTAGTCTTTATCGAAGTCTTCTAATAGATGATCATAAGTTCCTTTAGACATTGAAAATGAAATACCGAGCTCTTTTGCCAGTCTTCTGCTGTATTCATGATGATCAGGATGATGATGAGTTAGAAAGACTTCTGAAATATCATGTTCTCCAATAGAGTTAAGAAGTTTTTCATATTCATCACTATTTTTAGGAGAAGGATCGATGATAATTTTCTTGTGCCCGTCATCACCAAGAACAAAACAATTTGTGCGATTTGCTGGAGGAAATGTGTTAGAAAGTGGCATATATTGACGTAAGCCAAAGAGAGGCTCAATCATAGGAACACACTTTATTGAATCATATTTTAGATTTGCATCTAAAAAATCAAGGCTTGCTATATCTCGATCTAAGTCTTCTAAAATTGTAATCATTGGAGGGACAACAAGCATTTGCCCTTGTTTGTATGATTCAAAAGCTTCGTGGCAATTAAACCATTTCGTATATGCAATCTCACCTTGATCAAATTCAAATTTAATATCCTCAAGATGGGCTTCATCTTTTATAAAGATCTTAAAATAATAATTTTCAAAGCGATGTGGATTAAAGTCAGGTGTTACGGCCAGTGAATATTTTGCGATATTAATAATATGCCCAGATACTTGGAGATCATCTAGGTCAATATTTAACTCTTCTTTGATTTCTCTTTTTAGAGCGTATTCAAGATAATTATCCCCGCCTTCTGAAATATCTTCTTTATCAACTTTACCACCAGGAAAAGAGGTATACCCAGGAAAGGCCCTTAGATAATTTTGTCTCTTCATGAAGAGAACTTTTTCACCACAAATAAATATAGCTGATACTGACTGTTTCAATTTACTCCCAATTCATTAAATGCATTTTGCGCTTTTTCATAACGTACATCTCGATAACCTTTAATATTATCAAGTAACTTTAAAGCATGATACTCATTATCGACCTTTTGTAGGCCATTAAATAAGAAGTCACGAGTTGTTTTAGCTATTGCTCTTTCCTTATGATGCCATGATGGAAGAAGAGTTCTAAGCACCCTAAAGTGTCGCATTAATTTTAATTGCCAATTTTTTGGTGAGATATCAAATTCAATTTTCTTATTTAAAATATCAAATGAAGGACGATTAATTCGTTGTTTTACAATACCTGTACCAAGTGCACCATAAGTTTTGTCTTCCATTTGTTTTAAGAAAGGAGAAAGCATTAAGTGAGCTACCATAACTTCATCTTTTACAAAATATGTCTTTGCTAGAACTTGAGTTGCTAAGACACGATTCTCTTCACTTACAATAGTGCTGATGGCACGAGCTCCTGATATAAATTCAGTTGTATCCTTTCCTCTATTATAAATAAATTGATCATGTAGAATTTGTATTAGATGTCTTTTTTTCATCCAAGGAATATCAACAATTGCTTTATCTAAGTTTTCTTTAAACTTAGAAATAAAATAATTTGTATTATGCCATGGAAGAAGAGAATCTTTTAAAGACTCAATAGCTAAGTTTAGAGTTGTCTCTTCTTTAACTTTTAAATCATTATGCTTTCTTTCAAACTCTTCGACACCTAGAGATGCCATTTCTTGTCCAAGTCTAAAAGCTGCAATATTATTATCGACTTCACTTTTCTTAATTGAATTTCCAAGAGCGTCTAATAAGTCTTGATCACTAAATGGAACAAGTCCCAATTGATAAGCGTAGCCTAAAATCATACTCGATGCATAGACAGCTTTTCCAAAGAATAGATTACACCACTTTTTAAGCGGAACCATAATGATTCTCTCATCATTACGAGACTTAACTTTCTCAATAAGTTTTTGTTTTGTAAGACTTTCTTCAGATAGTCCTTTATCTAACATAATAGAGAGTGGAACTTGATAAGAGTCATCAAAAACAGCAACACCGTTTTCACTATGAAGGAAGCCTAATTGTCCAATTCCATCAAGTAGGTCTGGACTTAAAAGTACATCAGAAGCTCCTCGAGGAGTTACGGCCCCCATTGACTTTGTTTTATGACAAATCGACATATGACCCGTCACATTTCCATTTCTTTGAGCAAGACCCTTTTGATCCATAAACTTGAAGTCCAGATCGTCACGGCCTGCCATCTTAATACTTGCGTTTGCAATAATTTTAGATATCGTTGTAATTCCTGATCCACCGACTCCTGTGACGACCATACGCCAAGTATCACCTTGAGCAATATCGTCAAAAGTTTTCTTTGTCTCAACATCTTTTAAATCAAAATCTAAATGTGAAAAGTCACTTGGACGATACTTTGTAGGATGAAAGTTTTTAACTGTTACTTTCTCAAAACTTGGACAGACCTTAAACTTAGTACAATAGCTATCTGCTACACAAATTGTAGGGTCAATTCCCATCTTTGTTCCATAGGCATCAAATACTTGTGTCAGTCCAGGACATCCTGTTTCTTCAATACAAACACGACAATCTTCACATGCAGAAGTATTAATTTGGTAGAAAGTCTTCTCTTTTAATACTCCACTATTTTTCATCGTATTTCTTTCACTGGCCCTAACCTTGGCCTGATATGTAAGAGAACACTCTTTATTAGAAATAATGACCTTAACACCTTTTTGTGTCACAAAATCTCGCATGAGATTCTTGTAAAAATAACGATCACTTGGATGAACTTCTTTAGCAGTCTTTACTCCTAAATTTTGTACAATATTAAGCATATCCTGCTTAGGTCTCTTGCTACCTTCTACATTAATTTGTGATGCAGGAGTCATCTGGTGCCCTGTCATTGCTGTATTGTCATTATCAAGAAGTATATAAGTTATATCGTGATCAGCTTGTACTGAATTTGAAATATCTGTTATCCCAGAATGGAAGAAAGTCGAATCTCCCATAAGGACCACTGATGGATTCTTAGTAAATAAGTCCATACCAGCACCGAGGGCACCACCTTGTCCCATGGCCGAAAGATTATGCATTTCTCCAAACGGCGGTAGAAATGATAAAGAATAACAACCAACATCACCGTGAGTAATGAGATCAATATCTTGAGCCTTTAGCCAACGACGTAAGTCTTTTAATAATGAGAGAGTTTCTCTATGAGGACATCCTGGACAAAAAGTAGGAAGTCTCTTCGGTAAGATTTCACCAAAGTTACGTTCTTCAAATGCTAGGCTTTTACATTGCCCAATTTCAAGAAAGTCCTTAAGGGCCTCTAGTTTCTCACTGATGATTTCAAAACTTAAACCTCCATAAGCAGGAAAGCCCTCATTTTCGCCAAACTCCTTACCTACGATCTCAATTTCAATACCGTGTTTTTGACAAAGCGATCGTACTTCACCTTCTAAGAATCCTCGTTTTTCTTCCACCACAACAAGTTTTTTTAATCCCTTTAAATAAGGAATTAATAAATCATCCACAAGAGGAAAAGAAGAAGCGACTTTATATAAAGAGAAGTGCTCTAGATAATCCCCTTCTTCTAAGCACTGCTTTAAGGTTTCAAAAATAACACCGCTTGAGATAAATCCAATTCTTGAATTCTCATTTCCAAACCTTGCATCAAGTTTCATTTCTTTTAGAACTTCTTTCACTTTTGGAAAGCGTTCTTTGATCATAGAAATATCTGCAAATAGAGAGTTTGGTGGAACCATAACGTTTTTTTGTAGATCAAATGTTGAAGGATCAACGTCAATTAACTCACCATCAATCTTTGCTTCCTCAAAACACTCAACTCGTCCTCCACCTTCAGCTAAGAAAGTGCTTAATAGAAGTCCTTGATAGAGACTCGTTTTTGATGAGATCTCTTTTGCTTTGGCGATCCAATCCTTCAACTCTGTTGGATTTGAAGGCTCAAGAAATGACATATGTAGATGCTTAAATAAATATCTTGAATCAGCAGCTGTTGAAGTTGACATTGACCATGGGTCATCACCAACACAAATGACAGTTGCCGGATAAATTTCACGGCCATCTATTATTTCTGGTTTAGCAGGATTAGCAAAGTTACCAACACTAAGAGCATCACTTGCCACATGTAGCCCCATAGACTTCATTGCAACTAAACAGTCTCGACCTGCTTGCTTTACACCACTTGCCATGGCCGCTGCATTTGCTTCAGAGTTTGTAATAACGACACGAATGCCTTTTTCATGCATCTCATTTTTCTTCTTATATAAGATATTAAAGTAATCTGCTAAAGGTGATCCTGGATAACCAGTATATAGGTTAAAGCCTGCTTCAAGTGCACCTTGAATGATTAATTCATTCCCGTTAAGAATTCGATATTCTGCCATATGTCCTCTAAATTTAATTGAGAAATGAGTATAGTGATTTAATCGTGTTTTTTGACGTACCAGCGCGTCACTTTTTATAATTTTTAATCGATTGTAAACACAATCTTCTTCTTAAATGTCGTGGTAAGTTTCTGAGGCTTAAACTTCCAATTAGATGCCACTTTTAAAACAGCAGTATTAAATGCGTCATAACTGGCACCTTTAACAAGCTCAACTGACTCGACCTTCCCACTTGGATTAACCTTTATCAGGACCTCTACAATACCACTTGCGCCAATACGTCTTGCACTTCGAGGGTACAAAGGAGCAACAAATTGTAGAATTTGATTATCAAAATTCTTAGCTGTAACCACTTCTTGTTGTCTCTTTTGAGATTTCTTATATAACTTTTCTTCGACAATTTTCTTTTGATTTTGTTTATCTTTTTCTACAGGTTCCTTAAACTCTTCTTTTTTTATTGAGTGGGCCTTAATCTGAATATCAATCCCCATACGCTCTCGCTGCATCTGCTTTCTACCTTCACGTAGATTTGTGAAGAAAATAACAGCATGCACCAAAAGACTTATTGCAAAAAAGAAGAACCAAAATCGATGTTTCATAGGCCTATCATAATGCATCTTGCACCATATGGGAAAAATCGTTACTATCTGCTCCATATTAAGAGAATCAACAATATTAAATTATACAGCAAGGAAAGTTTTATGAGTTCAAAAATCTCTCCAGAAAATCCATTAGGGGTTTTAGCAATTGATCACCTCGAGTTCACATGTGACTCACTAGAAACTAAGACTAAGGACCTATTCTATACTTTTGGTTTTTCTAAAACATATGAAAACCAAGAAGAAAAGAAGGAGCTGTTCTCTCAAGGCCAAGTTCGATTCCTTTTAACAGCAAACGAATCTGGACACGCAAGAGAGTATTTAAATGCTCATGGTGAAGGTGTTTCGACAATTTCTTTCTTAGTTGAAGATTGTGAATACGCATACAAGACAGCACTTGAGCGTGGTGCTGAATCCCTACAAGAAGTAATCACAACAGAAAGTGAACACGGTGTTTATAAGAGTGCCAGAATCAAGGGCTTCGGAGATGTCGCCAATGAATTTATAGAAAGACCAAAAGCTTACTTTCGTCCAGACTTCAAAAAACTAGAAGAAGACCCAAAGGCCCAGCCTCTTGCTTCAAGAGTGGCCAGAATTGATCACCTAACAAATAATGTTCCAAAGGGTGAAATGAAGAAATGGGTTGAATTCTATGACCGTGTTTATGGATTTAAGGTAACTCGTTATTTTGACATCAAAGGATCAAAAACAGGGCTTAACTCAGAAGTTGTCCAGCTACCTAAAGGTGAAGTGATTATACCAATTAACGAGCCAAAAGAAGCTGGTGGAAAAGACCAAATTCAAGAGTTCCTCGATCTACATAAAGGAGCAGGCGTTCAGCACATTGCTCTAACTTGTGGTGATATTCTTTCAACTGTAAAAGATTTAAGACAAAGAGATATTAAGTTCCTAGATATTCCTCATACATACTATGAAGATATTCCAAAAAGAAACTTCACTGTAACTGAAGATCTAAGTGAGCTTGAAGATCGTCAACTACTTGTAGATGGTGATGAGGAAGGCTACCTCATCCAAAACTTTACTCAAACTTACGTTGGCCCACTATTTTTTGAATTTATTCAAAGAAAGAATCACAATGGATTTGGTGAAGGAAACTTCCAGGCCCTCTTTGATGCTATTGAAAGGGATCAAATCGCAAGAGGATACCTGGACTAAGACATAATTAAATTCTTTTAAGACAATCTGAAATGCTTTGCTTTCTTACTGATGTAGGAACAAAGCATTTCTTGTCTACTGTTATATCTTGCCAAGACTCATAAGCAACCTTACGAATCTGGATTAGTTCCTGAACAAAGCTTTCTAAAACTTCGTAATCAGACTTGTCTGCACAATCAAATTCAAAATTAGTACAAACAACATCTTTTGAAATAATTAAATCTTCACGATCCATACTAACAACAACGTGAGTGTTGTGAAATGGAAGGAATGACTCAACTACATATACTTGTAGATCTCTAGGTGCAACACAAGTTGCTAGTGCTGCTTTAACAAGAAAAATTGCGAATATTGCTCTCATTAAGTTTTTCATATTTTACTCCGCCCTAAGGCATAATCATTTGTTTCATAATTTATTAACTGTGAAGAATATAAACTAAATCAGCAACGCAAAGGGTTATTTTGAACAAATTTCACCGTGCGTTATAAAAATCTCATAGCTGATATTAGTTTATCCTAATATCTAATTATTCTACTGTCTAAATCATTGAAAACACGTCAAGAAATGACTCAACAAGCCTATTCAAAAAGGGTCTTCTATTCCTACAATATTGCTTTAATTAACTAAAGTTTTGACACTCATGAAGAAAGGACGCTTATGTATAAGTTAATCGCTATTTATAAAATACCAAATGATATTGATGCTTGGGAAAAGCACTACTCAGAAGTTCATACTCCCCTAGTTAAGAAAGTTCCAAGCCTCAAAGAAATCCGTCTCAATCGCATTACAGGTACACCACGTGGAGCAAGTGACCTTCATGTTATTGCAGAATTGGTATTTGAAAATAAAGATGACTTTAAAACAGGTATGAGCTCAGAAGAGAATATGGCCTGTGGAAAAGACTTATTCAATTTCGCAAAGGAAATTGTTTCTGTTCACTTTGCTAAAGAAGAAGTGATCTCACTTTAATTAAGGAAAACTCAATGAGTAATATTTTATGTGAATTTCCATATAACGATCACAAGCATATTGCCCTTGTGAAACTTAATCGCCCAAAAGTTCTAAATGCGCTCTCTACAGACTTAATGCGAGAGTTAGTAGACAAGCTTTTTGAACTGGATGACAACCCTGAAGTCAGAGTCATTATTCTAACAGGTAACGATCGAGCTTTTGCTGCTGGAGCAGACATTGCACAAATGGTTGAAGCAACACCAATTGATCAAATCAATGATAATCGCTTCCGCTCATGGCAACAACTCGCTCAAATTACAAAGCCAATTATTGCGGCCGTAAATGGTTACGCTCTTGGTGGTGGATGTGAATTGGCCATGCATTGTGACTTTATCATTGCCGGTGACAGCGCAAAATTTGGCCAACCAGAAATTAAGATTGGGACAACTCCAGGAGCTGGTGGAACTCAACGCCTTACTCGCGCCATAGGAAAATCAAAGGCCATGATGCTTGCAATGACTGGAGAGATGATTGAAGCCAAGCAAGCACTTGACTGGGGACTCGTTGCCAAAGTTGTACCTAGTACGACACTAATGCAAGAAACATATGAGACAGCAAAGAATATCGCAAACAAGGCCCCTGTTGCAATTAAGCTTATTAAAGAGTCTGTTAACAAGGCTTTTGAAATGAGCCTAAGTGACGGTGTCGACTTTGAACGTCGTAACTTCTATCTTACTTTTTCAAGTAGTGATCAAAAAGAAGGTATGCGAGCATTCTTAGAAAAACGCGACCCAGAATATAAAGGTAATTAATCATGAGTGAATATAAAAACATTATAGTAGAAAAGAAGTCATTTACTGGAATTATCACTATTGATCGTGAAGAAGTTTATGGCGCTCTCTCTAAGGAAGCAAAGTTAGAAATCATTCAGGCCATAAGAACTCTAAATAGAGACGA
This sequence comes from Halobacteriovorax sp. BALOs_7, assembly GCF_003612895.1. Classification (GTDB taxonomy): domain Bacteria; phylum Bdellovibrionota; class Bacteriovoracia; order Bacteriovoracales; family Bacteriovoracaceae; genus Halobacteriovorax_A; species Halobacteriovorax_A vibrionivorans. Next base: position 2,023,262 of record NZ_CP027772.1, read on the forward strand.
TGAGGTTGGATGTCTCATTCTAGCATCGAAAGGAAAAGGCTTCTGTACAGGACAAGACTTAAATGATCGAACTGTTCAAGCAGGAGAAAAGCCTGTTGATTTAGGTGTTACCTTAGAAACAGAATGGAATCCACTTGTAAATGCAATTTCTAACTCTAAAAAACTCGTTATTGCAGCAATTGAAGGTGTTGTTGCTGGTGCGGGTGTATCTGTGGCCTTAGCTTGTGATCTTGTTATTGCAAAACCAGGTATCAAATTTGTCTCTGGATTTTCAAAACTAGGTCTTTGTCCAGATGCAGGATCAACGTTCACATTTACAAGAGCTTTAGGTCAAAAGAAGGCCATGGAATTCTTCCTCTTCAATCAACCACTACTTTCAGAAGATATGGAGAGAGCTGGTCTAATCAATAAGGTTAGTGAAGAAGCATTTGAAGATGCTAAGAAGTGGGCCGATCAAATTAATGCCATGGCCCCTTTATCGCTAAAAGCGATTAAAGAGAATATTAAAGTGGCCACAGACTCAACATTTCAAGAATCAATGGATCGAGAAACTTCTTATCAAAGATTTCTAGGAAATAGTGAAGATTATAAAGAAGGATTAAATGCCTTCTTTGAAAAGAGACAAGCAAAGTTTTTAGGTAAATAAAAAGACGAATTAATAATAAGGAGGCCATATGGCAGCAAGAGAATACACTCAAGAAGAACTTCAACTTTTTGAAGACATTAAAAATGGAAAGAAATTTGATAAGGGTGATGAACTTCCTCCCCTATATAAGAAAGCATTAAGAAATCTACTTTGGATGCAACATGATTCTGAGTATTCAGGTGCTCTTGGTTATGCACCATGGATTGAAAAAGCTCCAACAATGCAAGAAAAGGTTGTTGTTGCTCAAATTGTAAAAGATGAAATGAGACACGCTTCAGTTTGCTACCGTCTACTTAAAGGTCTAGGTGAAGATGTTGATACTCACATTCAAGAATCAGAACTAGGTTTTAAAATGGAAGAAGATCTAGCTCAGATAGGTTTTCAAAGAATGAAAAAAGATTACCGAGTTAATATCTTCTACTACGGTATTAATTACTGGGAAGACTTTATTCTATTTAACTTCTTAATGGATAGAGCTGCAGGTCACCAACTAGAAGATACTCTTGATTCAAGCTACCTACCGTGGAAAAAAGGAATTGAAGGAATCTATAAAGAAGAGATCATGCACCTTGCACACGGTGACAAGTGGATCAAGATTCTAGCTGAAGGTGATAACAAAGAATTCCTTCAAGAAAGATTAAACGTATGGTGGCCAAGAGTTATGAATGTATTTGGTTCAACTAAGGGACGCTCAAATGATCTCTACGTTAAGTTAGGTCTTAAAAAGAGAACAAATGCTGTTGTTCGCGACGTTTTTGTCGATGAAGTAGAAAAATTATGTAAAGAAGCTGGTCTAGTTCTTCCTGAGTATAAGGAAGAAGAACAGCCTCAAAGGCAATAAGCTTATATGAATATCAATAGTGTTTTAGTTATTGGTGCAGGAACCATGGGGCGAGGAATCGCTCAATGGTTCTGTCAACACGGTGTAAGAGTTGAACTGGTCGACCAACATTTAGAAATGGCCCAAGCAAGCGGCGATCTAATTCATAGCTCATGGGATAAACTACATTCCAAAGCAAAATTTGATGCGGATGAGATTAAGGCCTTTAAAAAGAACCTTAGAATCGTAGATATGATGGAACACCAAATAGATCACGATCTTGTGATTGAGGCCATCGTTGAAAACTTAAATATCAAATGCCAAGTCTTTAACCGACTTGATGAGATCATGAAAGAAAGCACTATCTTTGCTTCTAATACTTCTTCAATTCCAATAACTAAGATGGCCAAGGACTTATCAAAGACAAGAAGAGAAAACTTCTTAGGACTACACTTCTTCAATCCAGCTACGATTATGAAGCTAGTAGAAATAATTGAAACTCCTTGGAGTAAGAAAGATATTGCTCACGGACTTTATGATTGGTTTGAAAGATACGGAAAGAAACCGGCCCTTTGCAAAGACTCACCTGGTTTTATTGTTAATCGTGTGGCCCGAAACTTTTACGGTGAATCATTTCACCGTCTAGAGAATTACGACAAGGATCAAGTAGAAGAGATTGATCGCGTAATGAAGAATGTGGGTGGCTTTAGAATGGGACCATTTGAATTAATGGATCTAATAGGAATTGATGTAAACTATGATGTTACCCAATCTGTTTGGGCATCATATTACTATGAACCTCGTTTTAGACCACATAAGATTCAAAGAGAAATGGTTGATAGTGGACGTATTGGACGCAAAGTAAAAGAAGGATTTTATCGTTATGAATAAGGTAACTATATTAATAAGTGACAATCACCCTCTTCTTAAAAGTGTTCACGGATGTGACTACCCTTCTATCACTGTTGATCCATTCAATATCAACACCCTCGATGGCGTTGACTTTGATGAGACATCTTTAATCATTGATCTAACTTGTTTTGATCGAAACTCTAAAATGGACCTCTACGAACATTTAGATAATGTTTATGATGGCCCAATTATTTCAGACTTAACAATAAATTGGGGTGAATACCTCATAACACAATATGAGAATGTTGTAGGAGCTGTTGCTTCAGCATTCTATTCTCCAAAAAAATGCTTTGAACTTTATCAAAAAGATAATGAGTATGAAGAGACAACTTTTAAAGTCTTCAAAGACTTGGGATATGATCTTGAAATCGTCAATCATGTAGGAATTGGATTTACTTACCCACGTGTTATTTCACAGATAATCAATGAGGCCTTCTTTGCTAAAGAAGAGAATCTAGCAACTCAAGCAGATATCGATAAGGCCATGTGCTATGGAGTTAATTATCCTCATGGACCTTTTGAATGGTGTGAAAAGATTGGAGTAGAAAAAGTAATCATGCTTCTTGAAGAACTAAGGGAAGTTACTGGTGATGCTAGATATCGACCTTCCCGCTTACTTAGGATGAATTTATGACAATACAATATAAAGATGCATATATCGTTTATGCAAAACGTACCCCTATTGGAAAACTTGGAGGAAGCTTATCTCACTTAAGAGTCGATGATATGCTGGCCAATCTTTTCAAAGATTTTTCACAAAATTTCGACTTTGATATGAAAGAAATTGATGATGTCATAGTCGGCTGTGCAAATCAGGCAGGTGAAGATAATCGAAATGTAGCACGAATGTCAGCACTTCTGGCAGGACTTCCCTACGAAGTACCAGGTGTAACATTAAACCGCCTATGTGCATCTTCACTAGATGCAATTATTGACGGTTGGTCACGAATTAATCTTGGAATGGCCGATTGCCTCCTAATTGGTGGAGCTGAGAGTATGACTCGTGCACCTTTAGTTATTTCAAAAGGATCAACACCATTTGGTAGAGACTCAAAAATGTTTGATACGACTTTTGGTTGGCGTTTTCCAAATAAGAAAATGGAAGAGATGTTTCCACTTCTTGGAATGGGTCAAACAGCAGAAGAAGTTGTAGCAAAACTTGGAATCTCTCGAGAAGATCAAGATGCCTTCGCTCTTGCCTCACATCAAAAAGCTTGTAAGGCATGGGAGAATGGAGACTTTAACGATGAAGTTCTACCAGTTGAAATTGCGCTTAGAAAAGAAACATTAACAGTATCTAAAGATGAGGGACCAAGGCCATCAACAACGATGGAAGCTCTCTCTGGCCTTCGTGCTGTCTTTAAAAAAGATGGAAGTGTAACGGCCGGAAACTCTTCAATGATGAATGATGGCGCTGCTTGTGTTGCACTAGTAAGTGAAGACTTCTTAAGAAGACATAATCTTACACCACTTGTTAAATTAACAGGGGCCGGTGTTCGAGGAATTCACCCAAATATTATGGGACTAGGCCCAGTTGAAGCGACAAAGAGGCTAATGGATAAGTTTGGCAAGAAAGTTTCAGACTTTGATGTTGTGGAATTAAATGAGGCATTCGCATCTCAATCACTTGGTTGTATTAGAGAGCTTGGCCTTGATGAATCAAAAATAAACTTACGTGGTGGAGCAATCTCACTAGGCCATCCTCTTGGATGTTCTGGGGCAAGAATTGTGACAACACTAACTCATATCATGAAAGATAATGCGAGTCTTAAACAAGGCTTGGCTTCAATGTGTGTTGGTGTCGGTCAAGGAGTCTCACTAAGCGTAGAAAACTGTAAATAGGAGAAAAGTATGGATGAAGTAAAATTATATATCAATGGTGAAATTAGACCTTCTTCAAGTGGTGAAATGGTGGACTCAATAGACCCATCAAATGGGGAGCTTGTATCAAAGGTACATATCCCTTCCACTCAGGACTTAGAAGAAGCTGTACAATCAGCAAAAACAGCATTCTACAGCAAAGAATGGCGCGATATGGATCAGGTAAAACGTTCAGAGATCCTTCTTAAGGTTTCAGAACTTATCAAAGAAAGAAAGCGTGATTTCATCGCTGCAGAAATTAAAGATAGTGGTTCAACCTTTAGAAAGGCCGCTGCAGATATCCATAATAGTGCAAGCTTCTTTAAGATCATGAGTAAGGTTACTGCAGGATTTAAATTTGAAGAAGTTGATGAGAAAGCAACTCGTGCCGGATTCTCTAAGAACACTCGCCGTTTTGAGCCAATTGGTGTTTGTGCTCAAATTATCCCATGGAATCTTCCGCTACAAATGGCCGCATGGAAAATCGGACCGATTCTAGCGACAGGTTGTACAACAGTTTTAAAGTCAGCTGTTGAAACGCCAATGACAGCAATGATGCTTGCTGAAGTTTTGATCGATGCAGGTGTTCCTAAAGGTGTTGTTAATATCGTGACTGGTGGAGCAAAAGAAGGTGCATTCTTAGTAAATCACAAAGATATCTCAAAAGTTGCCTTTACTGGTTCAACTGAGATTGGAAGAGAGATCCTAAAGCAAGCTGCTAATGAAGTAAAAAATGCGACACTAGAGCTTGGTGGGAAGTCTCCAAATATCATCCTTGATGATGCTGATCTTGATATTGCTGTGGATGCGGCACTTTACGCATTTCTCTATCACTCTGGACAAGCATGTACTTCTGGTACTCGCCTTCTTGTTCAAGAAGGGATCTATGATGAATTTATGACAAAGTTTAAAGAAAGAATTGCTCAGGTTCCACTAGGGCCAACACAAGAAAAAACAACGGGGCTTGGGCCAGTTGTAAGTAAAAAGCAATTTGATAGTGTGATGAACTATATCAATAAAACAAAAGAAGAAGGTGCCAAGCTTATCTACGGTGGAGAGCAAGAACTAGAGAATGGTCTTGATAAAGGTTTCTACATTAAGCCAACGGCATTTGAGATCACTCCAGACAATACAATCTGGCATGAAGAGATCTTTGGGCCAGTTGTTGGAATTACAAAGTTTAAAACTGAAGATGATGCAATCAACATGGCAAATAACTCAATCTACGGACTTGCTGGAGCAGTATGGTCTAAGAATGAAGACCGTGCACTTAAGATAGCAAAAGAGATTGAAGCTGGTACCGTGTGGATTAATGAGTATCACCTACTCAATCCAGGAATGCCATTTGGTGGCTACAAGCAATCAGGGATTGGACGTGAAATGGGTGAAGAAGGAATCAAGGCCTACCTTGAAGTGAAACACCTTTGGGAGTCTGATTGCAATACTCGTGAAGGAAAAATGTGGCTTGATGCTATATTTTAAAATCTAAAATAAAAAAGAGCGCTTAAAGCGCTCTTTTTTTTTATTAATAATGTACTTTAATAGCAAGGTTTCCAAAGTCATCGTAAATAGAAAATGAATTCTCCATTTGGGTTTCTTTATAGACAACATTTAGTTTTTCATCATAACAACCCAAAGTATAATCACCACCATATACTTCATAATTACGATCTAAATATGGGTTAAAACGACATACCTTAACTCTTGGATATCGATAAGGTAATACTTCATATTCCATTGCAAAGAACTCTCGCTTCACTTCACCTGTAAGTTCATCACTTGTAAGTCTAGTGAATACATTTTTAATTGAACGTGTTGAAGAAAAAGTGAAAAGAGATTTTAATTGTTTTGAGAAGTTTTCAGTACCAGGACGGTAAACAGGACGGTTGCAATATTTTAGAGAGTCATCATATGACTTTGTCTCCATATTGAACTCCTTAAGAATACAATTAATAGGAGTTGCCAAGGTCAATGATGTTCCACGCCTTCCATGCATAAATCGACGATAAGTCTTATCTTCTGAAATAGCATCGTGAACTAAGCCTAGGACTTCACCTGAGCGAGTATCCACAACAGCTGCCCCCATTGCCTCATTCTTTAAGTTACAATTCTTCATTGCTACAACTGAAGAATCATAATTATTTCCAGGGAAAATGACATTATCGGTCGTCTTACGACAATTGTATCTCATACGTCGAAGCTGATAACCTGAGTTTCCAAGATTCTTTCTAACATACCAAAGCTGATAATAATGAAAGTCTCTCATCTTACTATCTGATACTGGTGTAAGCTCACCTTCTAAAGAAGGAGTTAACTCTACAACTGAGAATTCACCGTTAAATGTTTTCTTCTTATCAATTTTCGTATTGTGATCTTCAATGCTCTTACACTTAAGGATCTCACCAGAGATAGTCTTTGCAGCAATCTGCTCACAACTCGCCTTAGCAAGACAGTGACTTGGTACAATCATATGGTTCTTATTTGCTAGATACCCTGTACAATATAGAGGAAAGTCAGATGCGCTATTAATAGAGAGTACGAACGAGTCCGAACACTGGCCATCTTCAAAGCAAGTGAAATTAACTTTCGTCGAAGCCTCTAGCCTCGATTCTTGTTTTTGAATATTTGGTTTTGATTGACTCTCGCCTTCAGGAGCTCCACATGAGATCACTAGAAAAACAAGGGCCAATACAAGTGTTGCGTTCTTAAGCAAAGTCTCTCTCCAAAAACTTTATTTAACACTACGTAATAGCATAATAGTTCTTATCAAATATAGTATTGTAAATTATTCAAGAATCCTCGACTCAACGTGGCATTTTCGACGAAATTAACTTATTCTTGTTAAATATGATTATTGTTAGTGCGTGCTTGGCCGGCAAGAAATGTCGATACGATGGAGAGCACAAGGAAATTCAAGATGTTACAGAACTCGTTGCTCAGGGCAAGGCCATTGCGGTATGTCCAGAAGAGCTAGGAGGACTACCTACGCCTAGGCCACCTGCTGAGAACGTAGACGGTAAACTCATCACAATTGATGGAAAAGATGTCACCTTAAATTATGAGAAGGGAGCACAAATGGCACTAGAGATCGCACTTGAAAACTCATGCACGCAGGCTTTATTAAAGTCGAAATCTCCAATGTGTGGCCTTGGAAAAATCTATGACGGATCATTTAAGGGTCAATTAACAGATGGTGACGGTGAATTCACAAAGCTCTTAAAAGAAAATGGCGTTCAAGTTAAGTCCTGTAACTAATTTCATCTTTTCACACCTACTCAAAAAATCTAACTTCAACTGCTTTAATTCGGTATATTAGGTGCCATGCTCCTTTTGTTTCGCACTTGCGAAACAAAAGGAGCATGGCACCCTATTTCTAAGGAGTAGAAATGAATGATCTTGAAATGAAGCTATTATTAGCAAAGAATCTACAAGGAAGAATGAAGCATATCACTGACCAACTAATTCACTTAAAAGACTACCCTGAACAATGGTCAGATTTTAAAGAAATTATTAATATGAAAATTAATCATGTAATCAATGACTCCATTACTCTTGGTAGTGAAAAAGCGGCCCATTATATGGCCCTACTTCAAAATCAACTAAATGATGAATTCTGTAATGAAACAATTGATATAATTCGAGAACAATTTGATGAAGTTTTAAAGGCCCTAGATGCATACGGGCCAGAGATTTTGATTAATAACCCTACTCAAGTAAATTTTGCTCATTAAATAAATATGCCCCGCATTCGCGGGGCTATCCTTTTGCAGTATTTATTGTGGTTGGTTTAATTAACCAATTAGTTTTAGAGCTGCAGCACCTTGAGAATTAGACTGAGCAAGAACTGAAGTACCAGCGTTAACAAGGATGTCACTCTTTGCTTTCTTAGCTGTTTCTGCTGCATAGTCAGTATCTCTGATACGTGAGTTTGCTGCACTTAAGTTCTCAGTACTAATTTGTAGGTTGTTGATTGTAGAGTTTAGTCTGTTCTGCTTAGCACCTAGCTCTGCTCTTTGTCCTGCGATATTTTCAATTGCAGAGTCAAGATTTGCTAAAGCTGCTTGAGCACCTTCTTTTGAACTAACTTCTAAATCAGCTACACCTAGCGCTTCAAGACCAGAACTTAGTACGTTTGTATCGAACTGAATTCTATCTTGGAAATCATCATTATTAATACCGATTTGGATATCATACTTATCACCGTTTCCAGTTAGAAGTTTCTTTCCGTTAAATTCAGTAACTTCAGAAATTCTTTGGATCTCTTGCTTAAGGTTTTGATACTCAAGATCAGTAAATTGTCTCTCAGTGTCACCTACTGTGTCCGACGCTGATTGAACAGATAGTTCTCTTAGTCTTACTAAGATGTTTGATACTTCATTCAGACCACCTTCTGCAATCTGAATCATTGAAATACCGTCATTTGCGTTTCTCTCAGCTTGTTTACTAGATCTAACCTGACTCTTTAATTTCTCAGAAATTGCTAAACCTGCAGCATCGTCTGCTGAACGTACAATTCTTGTACCAGATGAAAGCTTTTCTAAAGATTTTTGTTGAGTTGAATTCGATTGACCTAACGCTCTTTGAGCTGATAGAGACGATACATTTGTGTTAATACGCATACCCATTGTGATACCTCCGTGATCTACATACTCCCCGTACTCAGGGTTGTCCCGACCATTGGAACAATGAGCATACTGCTCTTGTGAATTATTAAATTTCAATTAAGTCATTTGACCTAACACAAAGCTTCTCGGAGGTAAAAACTAAAGCTTTAGAAAAAATTAAAAATAATTTAAAATATTTTACATATATGTTCATAAATAAAATTCATAAATAGCCGATAATAGAAACCATGGAAGAGGGAAAACCACTAATCTTTCTGCATCCTTTAACTAAGAGTGTGCAGGCACTTAAAGAGACAATCGAGCAAAATGCCGAGAATGACGGTATTGAAATCTATGATGTCGAAAATCCAGAGGAATATAATCAACTCGTCCCTACTATTGGCCAATCCCTCACGATCGCCTGCCAACCGAAGAAATGTGCTCAATGTATTCAACCTTTAAAAAGGTTCATATTTAAGAATAATGTAAAGATACTCCTTATTAATAGCAAGAATATTCCACCAAAGACCCTTGATAAGTTTAGAAAGATTGGTCTTACGGAGTATATCCAAGAGCCTGTTCCACCTAAGACTCTTCTTTATAAAATCAACTTAATCCTGCGCTCCCTTAAGAAGCAAGATGATGGCGATGAAATGGAATACCATTCTAAGGAAGAGAAGAAAACATTTAGCGATGATGATCAATATGAAGATAAGGCCGATGCCCAAAAATTTGGTGATGCTGGCCACCTAAAAGGTAAAGTTAACAAAAACAATCACCTCAAAGATGGTAAAGATGTTTTTGATGATGATAGAAATGTTGGTTCAGAATGGGAAGAGACACAAGAAGATCCATATAAGAACTCAAAAGAATATAGCGCAGAGCAGGCCATTAATTCAAAAACAGCAGGCAGGCTAGAGGGCGAAATTCACAATGAAAAGCAGCATTCCAATAAAGATGATATTCAATTTGATGATGATCTTTATGGACAAGACCAAGATAAAAAGAATGCAACAAATAAGGCCGACCAACTAGGTGGTAACCTTCAAGGCAAGCTAGGATCAGAATCTGAGGCATCAGAAGATGATGATGAATTTGATGAGGATCTTTTTAAAAGCTTAGAAGGTGTTAGAAAAAGCTCTTATAAAGAAGAGGATAAAGGTGGCGCTCTTCGTGGAGATGTCTCACCTACAATGGAAGATTCAAGAGATCAAGAGGACGAAGAAGATCTCTTTGCAGCTCTTGATTCGGCGACAAAAAAGTCTTCCTCTAGCAATCAAGATCAAAGTGGACATTATAAAGGTAATACCACGAATGGAATTGATGATATAAATGAAGAAGATGAAGAGGATGAAGAGGATCTCTTTGCAGCTCTTGATTCAGCTTCAAAAAAATCTTCCTCAAGCAATCAAGATCAAGGTGGACATTATAAGGGACAAACTTCAAGTGGCCTAGACGATATCGAAGATGAAGAAGATGAAGAAGATCTCTTTGCTGCACTAGACTCAGTCTCAAAAGGCAAGCAAACACAACAAAAGGATCAGGGCGGACATTATAAAGGCCAAACTGCTCCAACGATGGATGAGATTGAAGAAGAAGACAAAGAAGAAGACCTCTTTGCATCATTGGATGCCGTAAAAAGTGGAGTAAAAAGAAAAGAAAATGATCTTGGTGGTCATTATCAGGGCGATATTGGTCCAGAAATAGACGATATAAATGAAGAAAATGATGATGAAGAAGACCTATTTGCTTCTTTGGATGCACACAAGAAGGGAGCATCATCAAAAAGACCAAGTCAAGGCAGTCCTGACAATGAAATGATTGATAACGAAAAGGGCCTTGAAAGAGATCTTGCCGAAAATAAAGATGCCAAGCAAAGAGATGAAGACCTCTTTGAATCATTAGCACAACATGGAAAGAGAAAACCTGCTCAAAGGGATGAAAAGCAAAAGAAAAAGTCTGATGATGGAGAGAATGATAATCAAGATGAAGACCAAGCAGAAGGCGGCTCGATTCAATATGAGAAAAAGGGTGATCTAGGTGAACAGACTATCGATTATCGCAACCTTGATAAACAGCCAGAATACAGTGGTGGAACGAAAGAAAAATTAGAAATAAAAGTAACAGATGCCCCTGAGCAAAATAACAAAGAAAAAGACCAAGGCTATGACCAAAAGAGTGAAGAAGAAATTGATTACGACCTAAGTAATGCATTAAAAAAACTTCAAGAACAGGATCAAGCTCCAGGTTATGATTATAGCAAAAGGCCATCAAATAATAACAATGCAAATAATCAAGATCATCAACTAAAAGTTAATCAATACTCAAGTAACACAAAAGAAGATATACAAGCCGCTGACTCCGAGTCGGCCATTGAAGAAGCAAAAGATCAAAAAGAGTTAGAAGAGGCCCTTAACTCCATAATTATTCCTGAACCAAAGGATATGGACTTTCTCATTCGTGCCACAGACATGCTCATTGATGGTGATGAGATAAAACAGATGACCTCAGATTATATTAATGAATTCTGTAATGGAACCCTCATTGTTTATAACCTGCAAAATGAATGTATTATGGGTAGTGAACAGGGACCAGATAATTTTGAAGCAGTGAAGAATATATTAAAAATAAAGAGAAAACCAAGTTGGAATGATGACACATTCCAAGCTGAAACACTTTACTATCACTGCCCTATTATTGAGAATACAAATTATAGTTACTTCACAGTATTTTTCACTACAAGAGAAGAGATCGAAAAATCAGAAGATACCCCTAAAAGGATAGAGATTTGTCTTGAAGCCTTAAAAGGAAGTTATAAAAGTGGTGAAGATCGTATGACAACGAAGATAGCTTCATCTAATAAGTCTGCTGCATCAAGTTTAAAAAACTCAGTGGGAAGCCTCTTTAAAGGAATATTTGGTAAAGGACGAACATGATTGCCTATTTCTATATAAAGCTTAAATCGCTTAAAGACATTCGCACCTTCCCTTTTACTCTCTATGTCTATAAAGAGAAAGAGAATCTTTACACAGAATACTTAAAAGCAAACACTCCTTTAACTCAAGATAGTTATAACCTATTAAAGTATATTGAAGATAACAAGACAGGAAAAATCGCAATTAAGCTTTCGCAACGAATGACTTATCTTGCAACAGTTGGAGAATTAAGTGAGTATACTCCACAAGAGGCAAATCAAATTCGTGAAAAGATCAACATCTTAAAAGAGCATGAAAAAGCGATTGAAACAAATCAAAAAGAAGCAAGAACAAGACTACCTCTTCGCAGTGTCTTAACAAAAGCAATCGATCAGGACGACTTCCTACCAATTATATTAAGGGCGCAAAAGGAGATATCAACATTTCCTGTAAACTTATCTCATACTATCTCTCTTGCAAGACATTTTGCCATGACCCATCTTGATAAGGACAATCTTACAAATCGAATTGTGGCACTGAGCTTCTTCTTTGCAAAGAAACTTGGAATTGAAGACTATAAAAAGCAAGCCGATTTAATCTGTGCTTCTTTTCTAGCAAATATTGGACTTACAAGTATCTCTCCAAACATCATCCATGAGAGCTTTGAAGAAGTAACAAGCGATCAACGAGAACAATATTATAAGCATGTGAAAGTATCTCGTATGCTTATAGAAAAGTCAGGTGTTCAATTATCAGAAGAGTGTAAGGCAATTATTGATCACCATCATGAGAAACATGATGGTAGCGGAATGCCTGGACAAATTTCTCAAGCTGGACTTAGCCTTGAAAGTGAAATCCTAGAATTTATTTCTCATATTCTAGAATTTAGCACAGGATTAATTAACGGAGAAAAATCACCTCTAAGCAGCGTTGTATATATGGTTGATGCTCAAGCAGGAGTTGGTGGTCTTAATACAAACTACAGTGACAAGATAAAGCCTCACATCACTAGCGTACTAAGCCTTTAATTGAAGCTACCATACGGTAATGTATTTCGCCCTTCCCACGTATGCAAGTTTGCTTGAACTTTTGGCAAGTGCTCATCTTTATTATTCTTTGGATCTAAGACTTCAATTTTTGCAAAAGTAAGTTGGGTATTCCCTCCACCTTTACCAAAGTCTAGATTGTACATTCTAGTCCAGGTTCCAGTATTTATGAAAGTTTTACCATTAGTATAGGTGCGACAAATTGGCTCATGTGTATGGCCAACAATCAATACATCCGTATCTTTTGCATCTTGTAGATATTCAAAAGTTAATTCTTCGTAATCCTGAAAGAGGTGTAATTCTTTCATGAAAAGCTTTAACCAATCACCAAAGTTATTACTTATTTTAAAAAGATAGATTGAGCGAACCATTATAAAGTAAATGGTATTGGCCAACATGAATCGAAGAGTAAAGAAAGTATCATAAATAAGTCCATTAATGAGAAACTTATTAATTGGGCGAACTGCATTTACATGATCTCGTTCTTCTTTAAACTTATTTATCACTCGTGTTACATAGTAAGAGCCCCAAGGCGGATTAAAGTATTTCTTTCCGTCCTTATCCTCTATAATGCAACTTTCCTCTTCAAAAGTATGAGCAATTTCGTACTCGTGGCCATGTCTTAGTACTACACGATCAGTAGGACGATATTCATCATTTAGCTCTCTTATGACAAAGCGATCTCGTACTTCTTTATCAAAACAATTGAGTACCATCTCTTTTAAAGAGTCAAAAACTAACTCCGCATCATGATTACCAATAATAAATGTAACCTTTTTATTCTTTACTTTTAAGAAGTCGTTAAGGGCCTGCATCACCTCTTTATGTGCATCTAGAATTAGCTGTAATTTCTTCTTCGATGATTCCTCAGACCAGAACTCATCATCAAATACTTGCACATAAGGAACTGCTAAAAGGTCAAAAAAGTCTCCGTTAATAATTAACTCGACATCTTTACTGGCATACTCATCACTGCTGAAGTATTCGAGAAAATCAACTAACTCTTCATCATAGTGAAAGTCTTCGAGATAATTTCTAATACCATTTACATACTCTCCTGCGCCAAGATGGACATCAGAGATTATGATTATGGTCTTCTTTGAGTTACTCTTGCGAAGGAATCTCATATGCGGACTTTCCTATATTTAACACGACTCTTTGAAAAGACGGGTCTAGTGGAACAAAGTAGAATTTATTCTTTGTATTAAAATCAAACTCAATACTCATTTCAGCGTCTGGCTTAATCGTAACAAATTTTAGATTCTTATCATTGTCATCGACAAACTTCCCTCTAATTGTTGAAAGGGTACGATTTTTAATAACAACTGCAACACGAGAGCCCCTCTTTTTTACCGGAGAGATAACTTTATAATAACTGGGCATAGCTGTTACTAAAAAAGCCTCAGACTTTTCCATTCTCTGTTGCGCATATGAGTTCATATGCCATGAGATCAGACATGCAAAAGCTAGAGTAAAAAACTTAAGAAATTTAGTTTTTGTCATACTTATATTGTAACTATTTAATAATTTGTTGGTCCTTATTGGCAAAGCTTACCTAGTTCACTCAGAATAAGCTAAATTCTTGGGCCGACTTCAATGTTGACGAAAAGATATTCATGATAAGTACACTAAAGAAAACATTTACAAAGAATCAAGAGACTAACCCAAGCTTTAAGGTCAACTTCTCAGACCCGGCCCATCACTGGATTAATCAGAATCCAAGAATCAAAAGATTCTTTGAGGACGTCATTTCACAATTGAGTGAAGAAGAAAAAGACAGCTTGGCCACTTATGGGGAACTTGTCTTTTTAGAAAGTCAGGGCATGCACTCTAGCGTTATTCCATCACATGGAGATAAGACATTTGTACTTGTCTATCCACAGTTAAAGAAAGCAATTCTAACAGCAGATAATGAAGAGGCCTATGCAATCATATTTCATGAATTAGGACATCTCTACTATCGTCATTTCACAATGAGATTACATGCAAATGAAATGACAAAGCAAATTGAAGCAGATGACTTTGCTATTAGACATGGATTTGGAAAGGGTCTATTTAACTTCTTAATGAAAATGCCTATTAGTCATGAAGTTAGCCAAAGACTAGAAATGATTCGTTTAAGAACTTAATTTCATCACGAATTTTAGCAGCATCTTCAAAGCGGAGGTCTTTTGAGGCCTCTTTCATCTCAATTTTAAGCTCAGTAATACGCTTTTTAATCTCATCAGGAGACATGGTAACGTCTTTAGGGCCGCTCTTTTTCCCCTTCTTCTTACCACCACGTAAAGTTTCAATTACTCCACCTGAGACTTCCTTAAGAATCGTTTGCGGAGTTATGCCGTGATCTTCATTATATTGCATTTGAATAGCTCGACGACGTTTCGTCTCACCGATTGCTCGCTCCATAGACTTCGTTGTTTGATATGCATACATAAGAACTTTACCATCGCTATTTCTAGCGGCCCGTCCAATAGTCTGAACAAGGGAGCGCTCAGATCTCAAGAAGCCTTCCTTATCAGCATCCAAAATGGCAACTAATGAAACCTCAGGAATATCAAGACCTTCTCTAAGGAGATTGATTCCCACAAGAACATCAAACTCACCAAGGCGAAGATCGCGAATGATCTCTACTCTTTCAATCGTATCAATATCACTATGAAGGTATTTCACCTTAATTCCACTACCATGGTAGAAATTAGTTAACTCTTCTGCCAACTTCTTTGTAAGAGTTGTCACCAGGACTCGCTGGCCTTTTTCAATAATGCGCCTTACTTCAACTAAGAGGTCATCAACTTGATTAGTTGCATCCCTAACCTCAATAATCGGATCGAGAAGTCCAGTGGGCCTAATGATTTGTTCAACAAACTCTCCATGAGTCCGCTCTAATTCGTAGTTACCAGGGGTAGCAGAAACATAAAGGACATCATCGAGCTTTCCTTTAAACTCCTCAAAATTTAAAGGACGATTATCTAATGCTGAAGGTAGGCGAAAACCGTAATCGACGAGATTCATTTTACGGGCCCTGTCTCCGCGATACATCCCACCGACTTGCGGAATAGTTATATGTGACTCATCAATAATCATTAAGAAGTCTTTCTTAAAGAAATCAATAAGTGTTGGTGGAGGATCACCTGGTTTACTCCCCGTCATATGACGAGAATAATTCTCAATACCAGAACAAAAGCCCATCTCTTCAAGCATTTCAATATCAAGTAGAGTTCTTTGTTCAAGGCGTTGCCTTTCAACTAATTTATTTTGTTTCTCTAACTCTTGTAGGCGCTCTCTTAACTCAACTTTAATAGTCTCAAGAGCACCATCCATTTTCTCCTCACCAACAACATAGTGAGACTTTGGATAAATTGTAACCTTACTAAGGTTATGAAGTTTTGTTCCCCTAAGTGGGTCAACAATTGTTATACTTTCGACCTCATCATCAAAGAATTCAATGCGAACAACATTCGAATCCTCATGAGCAGGAAAGACTTCAACAATATCCCCTCTTACGCGAAAACACCCACGAACAAAGTCGATATCATTTCTTTCGTATTGAATAGCAACTAAAGACTTTAGAAAATCATCGCGGTCTTTCTCATCACCAACAAAGAGAGTCTCCCTCATACTTGCATACTCATCAGGAGAACCAATACCGTAAATGCAACTAACCGAAGAAATTATGATGACATCATCTCTTTCTAAGAGTGAGCGAGTTGTAGAGTGGCGAAGCTTGTCGATCTCATCATTAACAGATGAGTCCTTTTCTATATAGGTATCACTTCCCGGAACATAAGCTTCAGGCTGATAGTAATCGTAATACGAAACAAAGTACTCCACAGCATTATCTGGAAAGAATTCTCTAAACTCGGCATAAAGTTGCGCCGCAAGTGTCTTATTATGTGCCAAAATCAAGGTCTTTTTTCCAAGCTTTTGAATCACATTGGCCATGGTAAATGTTTTACCAGAACCGGTAACGCCCAATAGAGTTTGCTCTTTTTCTCCAGAAGAGAGTTTTTCCACAATAGTCTTGATGGCCTCTGGCTGATCCCCACAAGGTTCAAATTTTGACTGTAAATTAAAGGTCTTATCACTCATATCGAGATTGTATCCTATTAGATTAAAAGATAACAATTATTATCTGAGCTATAAATATGTTACATTATTAACTAAATTGATCATTTTTTAATTAGGGATAAAAAATGAAAAAAGGTGAACTACAAAGGGCAAAGATCATTGATATTGCCATAGGTCAGATCGCTGAAAAAGGCATCGCTGCGACCTCATTTCAAAAAATTGCCGATACTCTAGGTATTAGCCAGTCTGGTGTCTTTCATTATTTTAAGAATAAGACCGAGCTCTTTCTTGGGGTTTTGGAAAGTATTCTTGAAAGGCGTACTGAATTAATAAATCAATTAATCACACCAACTGATGATAGTATTGGCCGTATACGCAAGCACTGCCAAGCTAGTCTGACTTGGCTAATTGATAGGCCTAGTGAAGCTAAGATCATCCTCTACTTATATCAACAATCTTCCACTAATTCTGTCGTTCTACCATTTGGAGAGAAGGTCATCCTCAATGGAAGAAATCGATTAGAGGACTTAATTGTTGAAGGACAAGCTGAAGGTAGCATCTCACCAAAAGTTGATGCTAAGCTTTGGGGACGACTACTACACGAATTTTTGACAGGCTCATTAATGCAAACAATTTGCCTATATGAAAATTGTCTTCTTCCTAAGGAAGTTCAAGAATTTGATATTAGATTAAATGAATTATTAGATTGCCTAAAGGCTTAAGCAATTGTGAGGCCAAAAATAAATAAAGCGTTTGCAAGTTACCCCACAAACGCTTATTTCACACACACAACACAAGAGAATAAGTTCAAAAAAGAATTTCGAACTTAAAGCTGTTATTCAAAACAGCTCTCAATTTGATTTTTTATTTCAGTTTTCTCAGAACCATTCTTGATTGAGATCTCTTGAACAATTAAGTCTCTACACTGCTCAAGCATTTTCTTCTCACCAAATGAAAGATTCTTCTTATTCTTAAGTAAGAATAAAGATCTTAGGACATCTGCGATTTCTAAAAGTGAACCAGTTTTCACTTTTTCCATATAGTCTCTATAACGACGATTCCAAGTTGAGTTATCAACTTTTACATCGTGATCATTTAGAAGTTGATAAACTTCATTGATCTCGCTGTCGTCAACAAGCACTCTAATTCCATCTTTAGAATTGGTAGGAACCATGACAGTCATTCCGTTTGCTACAACCTTAATGATGTAGAACGAAAGCTTGTGCTCTCCTACTTCGCGCTCTTCGATGTCCACAATCTGACCAACACCGTGTCCTGGGCAAACTGCGTAATCACCAATGTTAAACATTTCTACCTCCATGGGTATTTCTCTCACTCAGTTATACTACGACGCGCCATGACTCTCAATGCAGCTTGTAAGATTTACACATGGGGTATGATTTTTAGACGGAAGGTTGTAGAAATGCGGGCCAAAAAAAAGCCCCTCAATAAGAGGGGCTTAATTCGATAAATATATCTGTAATTTCAATTAGTTAACTAATTAGAAACGTGGGCAAATTTCATCTTTTTCGAAGAAATAAGCAAGTTCTCTTTCAGCAGAAGCAAGAGAATCAGAACCGTGAACAGCGTTCTCACCGATAGATTTAGCATATAGCTTTCTAAGAGTGTTTTCAGCAGCTTCAGCTGGGTTAGTCGCACCCATGATTTCTCTATTTCTTTCAACTGCATTTTCACCTTCTAGGCACATAAGAACAACTGGTGCAGAAGTCATGAAAGCAACAAGTTCACCAAAGAATGGTCTGTCTTTGTGCTCAATATAGAAACCTTCAGCTTTCTCTTTTGAAAGGTGAGCAAGTTTAAGAGCAGCGATTCTTAGACCTTCTTCTTCAAATCTCTTAATGATGTTACCAATGTTGTTATCAAGTAGTGCATTTGGCTTAATGATACTAAAAGTTCTTTCCATTTTAATCTCCTTAAAATTATCTTGCGGAAAAATTCCCTAAATTCTTTTAATTAAAGGTTCTTTAAAACCTTCTCCATTGTTTCACCAAGTTCAGCTGGAGAACGTGAAACTGTTACGCCACATTCTTCAAGAATTCTAAACTTAGCTTCTGCAGTATCGTCACCGCCAGAGATGATTGCACCTGCGTGCCCCATTCTCTTACCTGGAGGCGCTGAAGCACCTGCGATAAATGATACAACTGGCTTACTCATATTCTTTTGAATCCATCGACCAGCATCTGTTTCAGCAGAACCACCGATCTCACCAATCATAATAACAGCATCAGTATCTGGATCTTTTTCAAATAGCTCTAGTACGTCAATGAAGTTTGTTCCGTTAACTGGGTCACCACCGATACCAACACAAGTTGATTGTCCGATATCTCTTTGAGTTAACTGATAAACAGCTTCATAAGTAAGAGTTCCTGAACGAGAGATAACACCAACACGACCTGGCATATGGATGTGACCTGGCATAATTCCGATCTTACACTCACCTGGAGTGATAACACCTGGACAGTTAGGACCAATTAGTCTTGATTTTGAACCTTCAAGAGCGGCCTTAACCTTTACCATATCAAGGATAGGAATCCCTTCAGTAATTGCAATAATAAGTGGCATCTCAGCATCAATCGCTTCTAGGATTGAGTCAGCTGCAAACGGAGGTGGAACCATAATCATGGCCGCATTTGCTTCCGTCTTATCCATTGCTTCTTTAATAGTATTAAAAACAGGAAAACCTTCATGAACTGTTCCACCTTTACCTGGAGTTACACCACCAACAAAGTTAGTTCCGTAATCTCTTGATTGTAGTGAGTGAAAAGTTCCTTGCTTACCTGTAAAACCAACAGTGATTAATTTTGTATCACGATTAATAAGAATGGCCATTACGCCTCCCCTTTTGTCGCTTCAACAGCTTTCTTCGCTGCATCTGCTAAATCTTCAGCTGCAATAATTGCAAGATCTGATTCATTTAAAATTTTCTTACCAAGAGCTACGTTTGTCCCTTCAAGACGAACAACTAATGGTACTGTTAAATCAAGTTCCTTAGCGGCTGCAACAACACCTTCAGCGATGATGTCACACTTCATAATTCCACCAAAAATATTAACTAGAATAGCTTTTACATTCTCATCTTGAAGGATAAGAGAGAAAGCTTTCTGAACAGTTTCTTTTGTCGCTGATCCACCAACATCTAGGAAGTTAGCAGGTTCACCACCGTGAAGCTTAATGATGTCCATTGTACCCATTGCAAGACCTGCACCGTTTACTAGACAACCAATATTTCCATCAAGCTCAATATAAGCTGCACCAAATTCACTTGCTGCTAACTCTTTTTCACTTTCTTCAGTTGGATCTCTTAGCTCTTGAATTTCAGGGTGTCTGAAAAGAGCGTTAGAATCAAAGTTAAGTTTTGCATCTAGTGCTAAGATATCACCTTGCTTAGTTTTTACTAATGGGTTGATCTCTGCAATTGAGCAATCGTACTTCATATATAGATCGTAAAGACCTTTAAAGAATTGACCTGCTTCCTTTACTTCTTCCTTAGTCTTAAGACCAATTCCGTAAGCTAGCTTTCTTGCAACAAATGGAGTGAATCCAGCTGCTGGGTCAATTGCTACTTTAATGATTTTTTCAGGAGTCTTATGAGCAACTTCCTCAATCTCAACTCCACCTTCTTCAGAGGCCATCATTGTAACTTTACCAGTTGCACGGTCTAGAACAACACCAGCATAGTACTCGTGCTCGATGTCACATCCTTCTTCGATGAAAAGAGTGTGAACTTTCTTTCCTTCTGGACCTGTTTGGTGAGTTACAAGAGTCTTACCTAGAATATCGTCAGCGTGTAAGCGAACTTCATCTAATGACTTTGCAAGCTTTACACCACCTGCTTTACCACGCCCACCAGCGTGAATTTGAGCTTTTACTACCCAAATATTTCCACCTAATTTTTCTGCCGCAGCAACAGCCTCATCAACAGTCTTTGCTACTTCACCTCTAAGAACCTTCAGGCCCATGTCTCTCATTAAACCCTTGGCCTGGTACTCATGTACGTTCATTAAAACTCCTAAGTTTTCGTGTATGAAATATTCATGATTTTACTGGCTTATAATAGTGGTCATCTCTATAACTTTCTAGGTGAGTCGTGTCATTTTTGCCAAGTTTTTTGTCATTCAACTGATTAATGGGCAATTCATGGACTTATTCACAAAATAACGCTTAACGTCTTGTAGCAATTTCCGATTTTTCGCACAATTAGCTCATGGAAAACATACTAATAAGCCCAGGTAAATTTAGGCTCGACGGCGGGGCCATGTTTGGAATCATCCCAAAACCATTATGGAACAAGGTTCACCCTGCAGATGAATACAATCGCATCGACCTCGATCTAAGGCTTTGGATCATTAAAGACCAAGACAGAATTATTATTACAGATACTGGTATTGGTGATTACCACGGAGAGAAGTTCGACCAACAATTCGATGTTCGCCAAGAACAATCTCCTCTCGTAAAGGCCTTAGCAGACAAAGGGATAAAACCTGAAGATGTAACAGATCTTGTTATCTCGCATCTTCACTTCGATCATGTCGGTGGTATGGTCTATAAAGATGGCGACAACTTCAAACCAGTTCTACCAAATGTAACGATCCACCTACATCGAGAACATTGGCAATATGCCCTTAATCCAACATTAAGAGACAGCGGCTCATTTCATAAGAAGTACTTTAAAGATATTATCGAGGAATTTGATAAAGCGGGACGCGTCCACTGGCTTACTGGAAAAGAGGGTGAGATACTCAAACTATCAAATGATACATTAAGATTTAAATGCTCTTACGGACACACACCTCACCTCGTGCATCCTTATACAAGTGAGTATATCTACTTGGCAGACCTGATCCCAACTTCAAATCACGTCCATGTACCATGGGTAATGGGCTATGATATCGCTCCAGGTCAAACGACAGTGGATAAGATGGAATTCTTAAAGATGATCATTGAAAAGGATCTAACAGTAATCTTTGAGCACGACCCGAAGTATGCAAGTGCAAAAGTCACGCAAAATGAGCGCGGAAAATATATCTGTAAAGATCTACAGTGACCTAAAATGACCTACATTAAGCTTTCAATCTGTT
The DNA here is from genome assembly GCF_003612895.1 of Halobacteriovorax sp. BALOs_7. GTDB lineage: Bacteria > Bdellovibrionota > Bacteriovoracia > Bacteriovoracales > Bacteriovoracaceae > Halobacteriovorax_A > Halobacteriovorax_A vibrionivorans. The sequence goes on from NZ_CP027772.1 coordinate 2,045,232, forward strand.
TTTGAATCTCATTCTTAACAGATTGAAGCACCACTCGATCATCATCCATGAACTTTCTTAAATGGAGACGTTTCTGCTTATTAAGGTAGCCATAACGTGACAGCTTTTCCACAAGCTTTGCACTCCACGCACTAATATCCTTACCAAGATTGTGGATTTCATTTTCTAACTTTAACTCAGTACTCGTTAATTTAGTCTTATCAAGTTCATAATTAGACAGAACTATACTTTGTAGTAGTGGCCCAATATTTCGAGCATATCTTTGTTGAAATTCCTTATGAGCAAGCCAACCACTTTTTTGACTCAAAGACAGACGATAATGAATGGACATCGATGAAATTAGAGACTCAAGTGTTCTAAGCTTTTCTCGAATTGTACTTATGGCCTTTCTCTTTGCTGTTTTGCGCTTTTTTTCAATTTTTGCAATCTGCTCCAAGTAAGCTTGCCTCGACTCAGGTACAAGAAAAACTTTCTTTTCTAGAACTTCTCGGATCGTTCCCATTCCCAATTTATTCTTAATATTGTCTGTAACAGATAAGAATTCATAAATGAACGTTACATTATATGAACCAGGGGTGAATTCACGGCCCTCTTCAAAGACAAGGTCTTTAAATTCAATAAGGCCACCCTCTCCAATATTATGGGCCTTAATCAAAATTTCAGATCCATCTAAAAGATCGGGTTTGCGATGAAGAATTAATTCAACACTCACTGGTTTTTTAAAAGGAAGCCTAGCATAAATAGTGGACATCTCTTTATTAACAAAGAGGTGTACATCGCCATCTTTAACAGGCCTTTTCATCTCATTTAGAGTTGTCACCGAAATATTTTGGACCTCAACCTTCTTTAACTTTGTCGAGCCAGCTGCAAAGTAAATACTAGCAATGAGTGTCACTGCTATAAAGAAAGTGGCAATAACTGTTGTGTATATCGGAAACTTACTAGGAAAAATTTCAATATCAGCTAAATCTGATTCTTCCTCTGGCACTTCTTTGAGCTCCACTGGCTCTCTGGCAGGAATATCGGGAGTTTCAGTTGAGGCCTTTGCGTCATTTATTGGTATCTCAGGAAGTTGGCCATCTTCTTTTAGAACCTGAGTTTCATAATAAGACTGAGCTTCTTGGCGGGCCAATTGAATTACAGCAAAGACAGGTTTCCAATTCTTTGCCCCTTTGCGCCAACAAAGTTGATAAGACTTAATTAGACCTTTATCATAAAAGTCGATAATATCTTGAGCTGTAAATGGTCCTTTATTTTTACCGGACTGATTAATATACCAATTTTTTTGCATAGTTGTAGTTTAAAGGAAGATACATGGGGTGGAAAGAGGTAGATGAGAATTTGGCAAAAAGAAAATCACAATCAATAGCGAATGTGATGTCTAAAGAGGCCAATGATTCACAAAATTCAATTCTAATTAGTGCTAATGATCTTGGGGTCGTAATAAATGGTGGTCGCCGCGGAGCAGCTTTAGGCCCTCGTGTTCTAATCTCTCAATTACAAAAATTCGCAAATCATCAGAAGATAAAAAATATTTCTTTAATTGATATTACAGATCAAAGTGAAGATGACTTTAAGCAAATGCAAAAGAACTCAATTAATGAGATCAGCAAAATAAAGTCACAGAAAATTATTCATTTAGGTGGAGGACACGACCATATCTATCCTCTTGTTTCAGGACTAAAGCTCAACAACCCATTAATCATTAATATCGATGCTCACTTGGATACACGAGATGATGAAATCCATCACTCAGGAACTCCCTTTAGACAATTGGCAAATGAAAACAAAATAAAGCTGCTCCAAATTGGTATCCACGAATATGCTAATGTTTCTCAAAACTACCAAGGCATAGAAATGGATGTCATCGATACGAAAACCCTTAAACAAAAATCTAATCTCTTTAGAGACGTATCTTTCTTAAATGAAGTTTATGAAAAGCACGATGGCGATATTGTTTTTAGTATCGATGCTGATGCTATTTCTGGTAGTGATATGCAAAGTGTGAGTGCAGTAAACCATGACGGTATTCCATTTGAATTTCTAAGAATGCTAGTTGGCCAATACCAAGAATATACAAAAGATAGAAAACAGATAATGGGTATTTATGAATACAATCCACTCTTTGATGAATTATCTGCAAAAGATGCCAGAAGCCTTGCCTCTCTCATTTACGATTACTTAATTTGAAAATAAAGAGATCGTTTTATCTAAGGCCGTTTGTTCATCTTTAATGGTGATTTTCTTCTGCGTAATTTCCCATTTGGGACTTGCAACTTTCTTTCCTTGTTCTGACTTATACTCCCAAGGATAGTCCCCAATAAATTGCATAGTTTTCTTATCAAAAATTACGGCATAGTAAATATTTACAATATTAAATGTTCCCGCTGCTCCTGTATAATAAATGACAAGCTCATAATTTTTACCAACGTCTTTTGTCTCGACAATTTTACTCTTACCAGTTCTCTTTGTAATTTTTGCTTTGATTTTCTTAGAGTTCTTATAGTGAAGCCAGTAGTCTCCATTATCGTTTTTAATAGACCAGTCACTTACATCAGCAAAAGCTGCGCAATTTATTAAGAATGTGAGTGTAATGATTAATTTTCTCATAAGCGAAACGGCGTCCTTACTGTCCAATGCCAATCATCACCACCTGTGATTCTTCCATCGGTATCAATTGGTTTATAAAAAATATGCCTCTGTCTTTTCCAGTGACGAGCAATTTTTCTGCGATCGCTACTGTTATTCTCGTTATACATTGGATTTGCTTGTCTTAGAGAATCTCCATTAACTTGCACATTCAACTCCCAATTATCTTGGTTGGCCCTAAAGCCATCGCCCCATGCACTGTCACTCGGCAGCATCCAATTAGCGTGGTAATGATAAACGTGGTTCACTTCTGGATCAGGTTCAAACTCAGCTGTTTGAAACTGCATATAAGCATCAATAGCTGAACCAAATTGTTGATTTCGCCCAGGGTACATCATCTGTTTCCAATTATCTTCACCTTGGTTGTACATAGAAAACTGCCAAGGATCCAGAGCAATATCCAGCGCATTGGCTCTGGTGATTCTCCCCCTTCTCGCATCATCCTCAATGACATTACGAACACGGTTATCAATCACTTTCATAATCATCATCATTTCTTCCGGATGGCTACTTTCTTCAGTCTGTATATCACGTGCAAGAATTCCGGCCTCACCTTGAGAGGTGAAAACCATTGCAGCAAAGTGCTGCTCTTGTGGCCTAAGATAACGATACATATTTCTAAAGACCTGACCCCTGTTCTTAACAGAGCCTTGGCGAGTAATTGAATTTTGAATACTTCGAATACAGCGTGTTAGTTTTGATTTTGTGACATCATCACCAGATGAAAAACTTTGACGATTGGCCAACACCTCGCAACCAGGCTTCCACTCCTGATTACTAATAACTGCTGTACTTGGTTCTTGAAAGAAGTCTCCTGCGTTAACACCTTCCCTCTCCTCTCCTTCACAAGGAGCATTAGGAGGCTCTCCTGCCGTACTGATCGTTTGTTGAAGCTTAAGAGCATTATAAGCAGTTGCAGTATCAAGTGCTGACTTAAGATACTTCTTAGTTACTAAGAACTCTTTTGGATTTTCCACACCATCAACTTCAAGCATAACTTTATAGGCCCAACTATTTTGGCCGACAATTCTAACTTTTATTGATTTATTATCGTTACTACTAGGAGCTTCAATACGATGTGAATATCCAGAGCTTGGATCGTAAATATCAAACGAACGAACAACATCAAATTGAATCTCTGAAATATCTTCAGAAGACAAGTCAATTGCTAGAAGATTAGAATTAACGAGCACAAACCATAACGCAAATAAATAAAACCTCTTCATCAACTTCCCCTACGCACCAATACGTCAACAATGATGATAACACGATGTAGTACAAAGAGTGAAAAAGAGGCTAAAATTGCTTGGATTACGAAGTTTTGCTAACAAAAATAGTGGGCAGCAGATCTATTTCAGCTGCTCACCATCAGTTAGAGCATGCTTTAAAAAGTAAACTAAATCGCTTTTTTGAGAGTTACTGATCTGAATATCACCATTTTTAAAGATTGGATGAGCAGCATCCTTCTTCTTAAAAAGCATATATGGATTTGTCTCAACAAATAGAATTTTATCAAAATTCTTTTTAAATGAATTAATTACCCAAGAGCTATCGTAATGATCTAAGGCCTTAATCCCAGCACGGTAGTGCTCAACAACTTCTTCTAAGGATCCGTAGGCTCCGGAATGAAAATAAGGGGCAGTTAAGGCAATATTTCTAAGAGGTGGAATTCTAAATCGATAGCGGTCATATTCACGGCCAGTAACGAGAAACCTTCCCTCATCATTTTTGCGTGGATCATTCTTACCTGGGCCAATTTGTGGAGTTGCAACTGCAGCAAATCCACGCCCCCCCAAAAGAGTTCCAACATGACAGGCCACACAGCTTCCTGATTCCATAAAAACGAGGGCACCACGCTTGGCCTTTTGATTTAATGCACTCTTATCTCCTCTTAGATAATTATCCCAAGGAGTATTGTAAACAGCAAATTCATGGGTTTCAAAATGGGCAATGGCCTGTGCAAAATGACCAATATTTAATTCGTCTTTTGGAATAGCCGGGTAAGCTTCTTTAAAGAGCTTGCGATATTTAGGCATGGCCAAAAGCCTACGCATGACAATTTTCCAAACCGCCTCTTCATTTGGAGCATTGGCAATATCGTTACTTCCTTTCTTTCCACGCATCTCTTCATGTGAAGTAATTGGAAACAGGGCCTGTGCGGCCAGTGCACTACCTAGGTTTTCCGTAATATCCCATCTTTCAGGGTAGTCACCATTTAAGGCTTCAACAGGAGTTGTATAAACATCCCAGTCCTTTCGGTAATGAACTCGGCCATCCCAAAACATATGTGTGATATCCTCATGCCCTAGATTATAAAGAGGCTGTGAATTGCGCGGGATCACTTGTCCTTTAGAAATTAAGCGCTCCTTACCTTGCCACTTCCCACCTTCGCCTATTCCAACAGGAAGCTTATCTCCGCTTCCAAACTCTGGCATATGACAATCGGCACAACTAATATTGCGATTTCCAGAAATCTCTTTCTCATTGAAGAGCTCTTTTCCTAACGTATAAAGTTCAACCTTCTTTCCTTTAGGCTTTTCAACGGCCTTTAAAAAGAAGCGCTCTGTATAGCGTTTAAGTTTGATATCAAGTTGGTTTGCCTGGGCGAAGTTCGCCACAAGACTCAGTGTGAGGATTAGAATTACTTTCATTGTGTGTCCCAAAATTGTGTGCTGGGAAATAGTAGAAAGAAAAGTTTGATGAGTCAAACAATTTTAGGTACGCGGTTCCTAAAATGATTTAAGGGACCGCGTACCTAAAGATTATAAAGTTTCTAGTGGGCCGAAGAATTCGATGAATATCTTACTTGGATCAACACCTAGCTCTAGGAGGTGTTTTTTCATCATGGCCATAAACGCACTCGGCCCGCAAATATAGAAATTGGAATTTAAATCAAAGTTTCTCTTCTCAAGGAAGTCTTTGGTGATAAACCCCTCATATTCATTATCGGCCAGCTCTTCACTGCTATTTTCATAAAAGTACAATGGTGCAAAGCACTTATATTTTTCACTTAAATCTGATAGTTCATTTTTAAATGCTTGAACCGATCGACTCTTATTAGCATGAATAAATTCAACTCTAGGCTCGCCTTCTATAAGAGCAGCTTTTACCATACTTAAAAGAGGTGTAATCCCAATACCGCCAGCTAGAAAGACACTACCATTCTCAGACTTCTTATAAGTAAAATCTCCAACAGGAGCTGCAACTTCTAACGTATCCCCCACACTTAGTTTTGAATGAAGATAATTAGACACGTATCCATCAGGACTTCCTTCTTCTCTTTTAACACTAATACGAAGGAGGTCTTTAACAGGATAATCTGATAAACTATAATTTCTCATTGTCGTTATTCCATCATATGGAACTCGTACTGTAATATATTGACCTGCTGTAAAGCTTGGAAGTTTTGAATTATCACTAGGCCTTAAATAAAAAGAAGTAATGATCTCACTTTCATCAACTTTCTTTTCGACCTTAAATTCCTTAAAACTCTCATAAGCTTGTTCATTATAAATACCTTTTTCAACATCTATTAAAATATCCGCCAAAAAGAAATATGCTTCTTTCCATGCATTAATAATTTCATCAGTGGCCGCATCTCCTAAGACATCCTTGATTGATGCAAGAAGATTAACTCCTACAATTGGATAGTGTTCCGGCTCAACTTTTAAAGCAGCATGCTTATTTGTAATTAAAGAGACTGCACCTCCAAGAGCATCGAGATTATCAATATTCTTAGCATATGCACAGATTGCCCCTGCTAATGCTTCTTGCTGAGAACCTCTATTCTGATGTGCACGATTAAAATAAGGAAGGACCTCTGGGTTATTCTCAAACATTTTTTGATAAAAATGTTTTGTTAGTAATACACCATTCTCTTCTAATACAGGTGCTGTTGATTTTACAATTTCAATAGTTTGTGTAGATAGCATACCAACTCCTAATCTTTGCCACTTAATTATGTATTTTAAATACATGTTTATAGCACAAAGAACGAGCTAGCAATAAAAATATGTATTTTTAATATATATTTATAAAAAACAATAGGTTTCAGATAGATATATGCTAATAAAGAAGTATGAAATTAACTTCTTATACTGACTATTCCCTTAGAGTTTTAATATTCTTAAGCCTAAATCACGAGCGCCTGTGTACTTCTAGCGAAATATCAGAAACCTATATGATTTCAAGAAACCATCTTGCAAAGATCATCCATCAGCTCTCACGCCTAGGCTTTATTAAAAGCTATAAAGGAGCAAGTGGCGGGATCAGGCTAGCAAAAGAGCCTAAAGATATTAATGTTGGTTTATTAATTAAAGAAATTGAGCCAGACTTTAATATTGTGGACTGCTTTGTTGGCGACAAGAGCAAGTCACCTTGCCGACTAACACCCCACTGTAAATTAAAATCAATAATGAATGAGTCCTTGTCTCTATTTATTCAGAACTTAGAAAAGTATACGCTTGAAGACATCGTTGAGAATCGAGAAGAATTACTTTCGCTATTTAGCTAACGGTATGTGTCGAAACGTTGTGCCATTACAAAATATTGAAATTTCTTTAGTATGTCGCAATGAAATTTAAGAATATTAATATAAAAAAATACCTACTTTTTCCTGCATCATGGAAACTTATATCACTGAGCATATCACTAGGTATCCTCATGTTCTTTGCATCCCAGCTTCTATTGGGCCTAATCTCTTTAATTACTAACTTGGCCTTTAATCAGCAATTCTCTTTTCATCATGGTAATTTTGGCGACCCGCAGAGGTTAATTATTATATTTATGCCAATCATTGGTGCACTTATACTTGGCCTTATGGCAAAATATATTGATCAAGGAATTCGCGGTCATGGAATACCCGAAGTAATCGAGCGAATCGAATACCATGAGTCCCACATCCCCTTTCGCATACTTTGGCTAAGACCTATTGCATGTGCAATTTCAATAGGGACTGGTGGTCCATATGGTGCAGAAGGTCCTGTAATCGGGATGGGTGGCGCACTAGGTTCTTTTATTGCACGTACTTTTAGTTTAACAAACAGAGAAAAGAAAGTCTTACTCGCGGCTGGTGCAGCAGCAGGTATTTCTGCGGTGTTTGGGGTTCCCGTTGGAGCAATATTTCTTGTTTCAGAGCTATTTACAAGAGACCAAAGAATTGACAACCTATTCCCAATAGCACTTTGCTCCTTATCAGCCTTCTTGACTAGAGTATTAATTATAGGCGATGCCCCACTTTTTCACTTAGCTGATCTAAGCTTTCACTATGGACAGAATGCAACTCTTGCATTTGTCATTATGGCAATAGTAACAGGAATTACTGCGGCCTTAACTATCCATGCAGTAGAACTAACTGAGTGTATCTATGACAAACTACCACTTCACTGGATGTGGTGGCCAGTAATAGGAGTGATACCAGTATCACTACTTGGCTTTCTCTTTCCTTCAATCTTAGGAGCCAGCTACGAATTACTTCAATCACTATTTAATTTAAAAAGCAATAATTATTTTCTAGTCGAGCTTGCTGTAATTAAAGGAGGTGTCTGGGCCTTTGCAGTTAGCTCTAGAACTACCTCTGGCACCTTGGCCCCTCTACTCATATTTGGTGCTGGAATCGCGGCTTTTACATTTATGCAATTAACTATTCCCCTATCAATTTCACCAACATTAATCGGACTAGCGTCTCTAGTCGGAGCAGGAAGCTACTTTGGAGCAATTTCTGGTGCACCAGTCTCTTCAGCACTGATTGTTTTAGAAATGACAGGAAAGCTTGAATATTTACCACTTTGCTTTGGTATAACAATGATTGCAACACTTGTAACAAAGTTTCTCGTTAATAAGAGTATTATGCATACTCATTATTCTTAAACGCTGACTAAATTATTTACATTTGAGCGCTCAATGTGAAGACGATACAGAGCGCGCTTTAAAAAGTAGACCAGCTAAAGAGAGACCAGCGCACAGGTGAGTTAACAATTAAGATTACTTGAAGCGTGGGTTACGTAAATGTATAAAGACTGGTAAGGCCAACTTCACTTCGTGAAGTGTTGCTGATTGGGTGGTAATTACCTGAAGGAATATTCTAGACTGCATGAAAACCCTCTCTCCTTCGCATCCTGCTCGCTCGCACTGAGTTGCTCGGTGTCACTTCAATGAAAAGTTGGCTTAATTTGCAGCGACCGTACCCGAAGGCTCCCTTCGTGGTCGCCTCTGGGTTGTATTGCATCATTTGCTCCTGCAAATGCTGCAAACAAAAAAGCCGGATCAATGATCCGGCTTCTTAAAGAGAGACATTTTGACGGAGTGAAAAAATCCTTTTTTCTGCTCCAACACACACACGCTTTATATAAAGCAAGGCCTGTGCCAACTTTTGCACCACCTTGACGCATCGAAAAGCTACTGAAAATAAATAAATCGTAGAAATCGCGCCGTCATATTTATGACTGACACGCATAGACAAGGCGTTACTTAATTGACTTTAAAAAACGAGACAATTTCATCATTCCAATATCGCATGCTTCAGTTTCATCTTCAGCACCAAAGACTTGATCAACATACTTAAATATTTTCTTTGTCTCTTTAAAAACGATAGCGACTTCTGCGTTGAAACCTTTGTTTGTTCGGTTAACTTCTATCTGACCCAAGAGATTGTCATTATTTTGTAAAGTCACATAAAATTCTTTCGGATAGTCATTTTGTTTCATATACTTGATTTAAACAATTCAAAGGAGAAAGACAATGAAATTTATCATGGCCGGATTACTATTTTCTAGCATGACATTCGCAAACTGTTACGAATATAACAATGCAAATACTGAAATAAAATGGACTGCATATAAGACAGCTAAGAAAGCTGGCGTTGGTGGTGAGTTTAAAAAATTTGAGATAAAAACTACAAAGAAGCAAGGCTCAATTAAAGAGCTAGTTAAAGGCGCTCGTTTTACAATTGATGTAAACTCAGTTCATACAAAAGATAAGTCTCGTGATATTAAAATTGAGAAGTTCTTCTTTAAAGATATGAAGATCTCTGGGGTAGTAAATAAGATTGATAGCAACTACCTATATGTTGATATGACGCTTGCTGGAAAAACAGTGAAAGTTCCAATGAAATACGATATTGAAGATGGAGAGCTTGAAGCAGAAGCAACAATTGATGTTTTAGATTTCGCTCTTAGCGAAAACCTAGCTGCAATTAATAAAGCTTGTTACGCCCTTCACGAAGGAAAAACTTGGAATGACGTTCAAATTGAAATTGAATCAAAATTTTCAAAGTGTAATTAATTCCACAAATACTTTTTAAATAATTAGAATGGCCAAGTTTGATGAACACTTATTAGACTTGGCCATTTTCTTTTTGAGATTTCGAAAAGCTTTGGCATAGTATGATTTATACTGGAGCATTATTTGAGAAAGATCATTACTATATTCATGTCATTTCTAATCAATTTAACCTACGCAAAAGTCAATAAAGTTTCTGATGAAAGAGTACAAATCAAAAATCTTAACACAATCTCAACTTTTCTAAGCCAAAAGTAATTGCTACTTTAAGTCCAACACGAAAGATAATTTAAAAGAACAATAAATCTCTCCTCTTTCTTACAGCACAGAGTAATAAAGTTTAGAGTACACACTCGCGGCAGGCCCCTGAACCTGCCGCGATTCCAACTTTCCCTACTCAATAAGAAAAACTTACACATTAACACAATCCTAACTTTCCACTACCAAAAAACATTGCTAGAAAGACTCATAATTCAATTTAGGAGAGAAAAATGAAGGCATTAATTGCAATTTTAATGACAGCTTCAGTAATTGCTAACACTTACGTTCTAACAGTCTCAGTTTCAGCAAAGACTGACGGTTCATACCAACCACTAACAGAAATCACTGTTGAGAATCTAACACTTAACAATGCCGATATTTACGAAAGAAAAGCATATATCAGCGCGGTAATTAACGGTGAAAAAAGAGAGCTTGTTGCTAAAATCAATGATCGTCTTTATACAGGTTCAAAAGTTAACTACCTACTTGGTGGTGAACTTGATGGAAAGGTTCTTTCAAGAGGTGCTTGTGATGAATACGAAGCATTTTCTTACCGTTACAAAATGGTAATCTCTGAAGACAAAGAAACAAGAGCACAAGAGCTTAAGTTAACAAAACTTTCTCTCTACCACAGCTACTCTTGGGATCAGTGTCACGACAGAACGCTAGTTTTAGAGTTTCCTTACTCACAAAAATAATTCCCATAAAGAAAGCGGCCCGAAGTGGCCGTTTTTTTTTGCAACGGACGAAGTCCTAGCCTAAATGCGATGGACGAAGTCCTAGCCTAAATGCGATGGACGAAGTCCTAGCATTTGCGAAGGGCGTAGCCCGAGCAACGGCGAAGCCGTAAAAAACTTAATCTAAAATTGAATTGAAGTAACTGATTCGTTAAAGCTTGCTGTGGATGCTAGCGCAAGACAAGGGAAGGCGTAGTTTGCTACGCCGATCCGCTCTCGGCTCCTGCCTTCGCGGACATACCGTCCATCGTGGACATAACCGAAGTCAGGCGCAGCAGACGCAGTAAGATCTGACGAATCTTAATCCGTCGAAGTTTGCCTAAGATTTGATTTAAAACAAGGGAAGGCATAGTCCTCTATGCCAACTGCAGTTAAAAATCAAAGATTAGGTAAAATCCGGCGGATTAAAAGAAGCCACCGCCCCATTTTCCGCCTTTCTTGCGTGGTTTCTTTTTCTTACCACCAAGTCCAGGCATTCCAGGCATCCCGTCCATTCCTGGCATACCAGGCATCCCCGGCATCGCTCCACCTTTCATCATCTTTGATAGTCCACCCATCATCTGCTCCATTTGCTTAAATTTAGCAATGAAGTCACGAACCTGAGCTTCAGTATTTCCTGAACCTTTTGCAATTCGCTTGATGTGAGAGTCTTTCATGATCTTATAATTGTCGCGCTCTTTCTTCGTCATCGAGTTGATGATAACGCGCATTCTCTTCATTTCATTTTCAGCAGGAGTCAGATCCCCTACTTGCTTAAGCATGCCCCCCATACCTGGGATCATTTTCATGATTGATGCCATTGAACCTAAGTTCTTCATCATATCCATTTGCTTCATGAAATCATTTACAGAAAACTTCCCTTTCTCTAAACGCTTCATCATGCCTTCAGCATCATCTTTATCAATAGCAGCTTCAGCTTTTTCAACTAGCGTTAGAACATCACCCATATCAAGGATTCGTCCCGCAAGACGATCCGGGTGAAAAAGTTCAAGGTCTTTCATCTTCTCACCAGTTGAGATGAATTTAATTGGAACTCCTGTTACGTGCTTAATTGAAAGCGCGGCACCACCACGAGCATCAGAGTCCATTTTTGAAAGAACAACACCAGTAAGCCCTACAGCTTCATGGAAGCTCTTTGCAACATTTACTGCTTCTTGCCCAGTCATGGCATCTGCAACCATTAGAACTTCAGGATTTAGCCCTTCAAGTCCTTGGCGTACTTCTTTAATTTGCCCCATTAATTCTTCATCAACATGAAGACGTCCGGCCGTATCGATAATAACGATATCCTTACCGTTTTCTTTGGCAAATGCCATGGCATCAGCTGCGATATCTTTAGGGTGTTTTGAAAGGTCTGAATCAAACCAATCCATATTCATTGATTTTGCAAGAGTAATTAGCTGATCTTTGGCAGCAGGTCTAAATGTATCGGCAGGAACAAGAAGAACGTTCTTCTTTTCTTTCTTTGATAGGAAAAGTGAAAGCTTCCCAGAAAAAGTTGTTTTACCTTGACCGTTTAAACCAACGACTAAAATAGGAGTGATTCCACCTTCTACATAATTAAGCTCAGTGTTCTTATCACCCATTGTCTTTGCAAGTTCGTCGTGAACGATCTTAACAAATTGTTCTTCTGGATTAACACCTTTGATAACTTTCTCACCAAGAGCTTCTTCTTTAACGTTATTAATGAAGTTCTTTACGACTTTAAAATTAACATCTGCTTCTAAAAGAGCTGTCTTAACAAGCTTTAATGTTTCTTCAATATTACTTTCAGAGATCTTTCCCTTACCTGAAATATTCTTAAACGCTTCTGAAAACTTATCACTTAAATTATCAAACATTCTAATTCCCTATTTATTTATATTATTCAAAATTATTTCTAAACATTCACTTGGATGAGTTGCCCAATAATCGGCAGTGTGCTCACCAAATCCATCTTTTGTAATCCCACTCTCCCAAAGAGCACCGATGGACTTTACACCAAAGCTCTTGGCTCCTTGTGTATCTGAGAAACTATCACCTATTAACATAATCTTATCTTTAGGTGCGTCTTCAAGCATTTCGATAAGTCCCTGTGGATGAGGTTTAGGAGTTGTATCATCCAGACAACGAAGCTCCAAGAAGTGCTGCAACACATCCTGATCATCTAAAATTCTAAGAGTCGACCTACGGTCACGTGCCGTCCATACGTAGAGCTGAAACTCTTGATTTAGTAGATCCAAGATTAGCTTCTTCATTCCTGCAAATAACTTATAATCATTACTTTGCTTTGAAGTAACTTCTTTCCAAGTACTCATAAGCTTATTTCTTTGAATTTCACTTCCCACTGGGTCGAGTCCAAATTGATTTGCAGTATATACCATATCAGGGCCATACTTTTTACGGGCCTCTTCAATACTTACGTCACGCTGAAGAATAATACTCATAACTTCCGCGACAGCACTAATGACGGCCTCTTTTGATGAAACGAGAGTCCCATCACAATCAAACACAATATATCCTCTTGGATTTTCAAAAAACATCAGTAATTATTTCCAAATTATCGAAAAATGTTGACCTAATTCTAGCTACTTGCTAAATAATCGCATGGCCAATAATCGCACTTTTTCACCATCTCTTCAAGCTAAGATTGACACCTTGATGTCACGACGCCCAAAAGTCAAACTTGGGGATATTTCTTTTGATTCACCACTTCTACTTGCTCCAATGAGTAGTATTTGTACCGCTCCATATCGTTTATTGATGGAAGAGCTGGGTGCTGGTGGAACAGTTAGTGAGCTCGTTTCATGTCACGGCATCAATTATAAGAATGAAAAGACTGTTAAGATGCTAGAAATCCATCCAAGAGAGAAGAATATCGGTCTTCAACTCTTTGGTGAAGACGGCACGGCCATGGCAGAAGCGGCCAAAGTCGCACAAGAGCGCGAGCCAAAGTTCATCGATATTAACATGGGGTGTCCAGTTAGAAAGGTTGTTTCTAAAGGCGGTGGCTCTGCTCTTATGAAAGATACTTCTAAACTTGGTAAGTACTTCAATCAAATGAAGTCGGCCATTGAAGTTCCTCTAACAATTAAAATTAGAACTGGTTGGGATGATGATTCTATCAACGCCCAAGAAGTTATTCATATCGCAAAAGAAGAAGGTGTCGAATTTGTTGCTATTCATGGGCGAACGCGTACACAGGCCTATAAGGGCCTTGCAAATTGGGATCTGCTAGAAAGTATTGCCCAGACTTCTCCGCTACCAATTATTGGAAACGGGGATCTTCACTCTTGGCAAATGACACAAAAGAGACTTATGGCAACTCGCTGTCAGGCCCTAATGCTTGGCCGAGGGCCTCTTAGAAATCCATTCATCTTCTTAGAAAGTTTTCTAAAAGAAGACGACGATATTCAATTTACTCCTAGTGACTACTTGGAAGTTATTGAAAGATTCCGCGATTATCTTGAAGAGTACACAGATCGTGAAAGAACTGTTCTGATAACTCTTAGAAAGAATATCGTATGGATGGCCGCTGGTTTTCCAAATGTAACTCACTTTAGAAATGCAATGTTTCAGACGCCAGATATTGAAGAAACAATGAATGTAACTCGTGAATATTTCGATGCCATTAAAGATGGCCACAAGAAGATCGACCATAATCAAGTCTTCATGGCCGGCGGTCACGGCTAAGTCTCTAATTTCTCTAGGCTTACTAAAGTTTTCTTATGTTTATAACGATAAGTCTCTTTGAGGGAGAATAGTTTAAACTTAAACTTTAGAAATCAGATGAGAAAACCATTTAAAGAATTCATTCGAGCTTTAATTATTGGAACATCACTTAGTTCCCTCTCTCTCAATGTATTTGCTGAATACTGTAGTGAACTGGAAATGGAAATTAAGTCGGTTCACGACAAGCAAAATGGAATGAAGGCAGATGAAAACAAGCCAAACTCTCCAACCTTGGCAGATTTAAAAGGTGCTCGAGACGCTCAAATGGCCCAAGTCATTGCGCTAAGATCACTTAAGAACATTCGCGATGAATATCTTAAATTCAAAGAAGAATCTCAAAGCCTTGATGTGGCCGAGTTATTTGATGACAATACCCTAGAGGCCTTATTTGCTCTTGAGGAGCATACACAGGCCGTAACAAAGTATGCAGTTATCCATTCAACAGTAGCAGCACTTGCAAAAAAGCAAGCCGACAGTATTGCTCAAAACTCAACGGAAGATAATCCTTTTGTAAAAATCTTTAACCATATTAAAAATGGTGACGGTAAGAACCTCTACTCCTATATGCGCTCAGCTTGTGATGATGCAAGTGAGGACGTAAAACAGGAATGTTCAGTCTTTAATGACTTTACTGAAAACTTCAAACTTGGTGATGGCCACGAAGAGATGGCCAAGAATACCATTAATAATTATGGTCAGATTTTGAAGAAGATTTATGCTGGTGTGGCGACACAAGAAGATGCAACATCTTTCTTTAAAGAGCATTTAAATGCGCTTAAAACCGATCAATACAATGTTTCATTAGACAAGGCCGAAGACGGAAGTCCATCTCTATCCATCAGTAAGCCAAATAACACACTTTCACTGCTAAGTGAGAGCGATGAACTAAAGAACTATTATCAAAATACAATTGTAAAACTCTATGATTTAAATAAAGAGCATAATTCAGACAAGAATATATTTAGTTCTCCAGAAAGTAGTTTTGCTACTCAGTTTTTTACAAACTCAATTGAAGACCAATCATTCAATGACATTTCTTCTGCTTTAAATGAATTAAAAAAGTGTAAAGGTAAACTCGTAGATTGTGATGAGTCTATTGATACAGGAAAACTTGCAAGAGCTATTAACTCAGCAAACGAAAGTATAGGAAGTGGCAATAGTGTTTCAAACGTCACAATTTTTGCTAATGGTAGACGACAAGAAACGAAGAATAAGCTTCACGATATCCTAAAAAAGGGTCTAGCAGAAACTGAAGCCTATAATAAGACAACAGGTACTAGAACTGACTTTAACGGTGAAGTTGCTAGTAAACTAAGTCAGCTTTGTCCGCAAAGCGTTTCTACGACAGATAGACTTATCTCTAATAATGAAATTTCAGATAAGGTATTTAAATGCCTTCAAGACGAACTTGACGACTCCTCTCTTGATGAGCTGATTAGTAAACAAGAAGAAGAATTAGCAAAGGCAGAAAAGGCCATTAGTGATTTATTTATTAGCCAACCAATGAAGGACCTGGAGATTATAAAATCAATTCTTACGAGAAGTTATAAGAATATATGTGAAGATCCACAGATTCATGAATTCCGTTGTCTACCACCTCTTCAAGGGGTTAATGAGAGTATTAAGACCTTGTCTATTATTGGTGACAATTTAGAAGAAGAGCTTATTGTTGAAGATTATTCTCGATATTATTATGGAGCTAAAGATACAAATGACTACCAAACTTCTAATCGTTACTTAGAAAAGTATTGTCCACAATCAGATAAAATCAATTGTAATGGAAATGAAGTTAGAAATGGTGATGTAACTGATCCTGATGAATTTCCGAAAGCTTGCCAATATTTACAAGTAAGAAGTTGTAACCAACAAAGCTTATCACTTTCAAAAGATAGCTTTAAACTTGATGATAATGAATATGTTGACTGGGATCCAATTTCAGAACGTTCTGTCGTTAGACGTCATCAACAGAGCTTTTGGCCTGGAGTTGCAATGTATGCAGCTGAACAATCTTATAAATTTATGGGACCAATGATTGCTACCCAACAATTAAGAGCACAACTACCGAGTGCTATATACACTGGAATGTATCAGGAACAACAAATAGCCTATCGAGAACAATACTATGACTGGTATATGGAAAAACTAGATCTAAGTGATGCCAATATGTTCGGATTTTGGGGTGGACCTTTTTACTCAAATAACTCCGTTGGACAGATCGATTTCGGCTATGGCTGGTAAAACACACAAATAATTGTCGACTGAAAAACTCGCACATTTAACTGACCTACTCACCTAACCAGTAATTCTAAGCACTTAACCCATCATTAGGTATTTCTTACCTTTCTTTTAATATCAATAAGTTATTATAAAGTTACCGGCGTAAAAGGGCGAAAAGTTAAGAGATAGGAAAGTGAAAATTAATGAAATTACGTGCACCTTTAATAACATTCCTTGCCGCAATCTTGCTACTAACCTCTTGTATGCAAGCGGCCAATAATCGACTCTCTGTCGATGGTGAAGATTCAGAACAAGAATCAACGAATAATATTATCGAAAATCCAACTGATGCCTCATGGTATGCAAAGAATCAATATATCCAAGGTCCAATTACCATTAACTCAACAGACACTGAGTCCATTTATCTGGTCGGTGGTGTTGTTAATAATTCAATTGTATCTTCAGAAAAAGTAAATTCAGCTTTTTGTCTTGTTGCTGATTTCGATGGTGCCGGGGAAGTTGTTTCAGGAAGTGTTGTAAAAAAACCTCAAGTTCGCCTAAAGGCAATTCCTATTAAATCTAGTAAATCACAAGAAGTAAGTATGCGAATCGAAATTGCAAATGCAATTGATAGTCAAGCCTTCTGTGGAGACGGAATTATTGGATATACAGGTTCAACAACTCATACTACATATCTAAATAATAAAATATCAGGTTCTTTAGCAGCTTATAGCTTAAATGATGTATGTCCTACATGTAACTCTAGCTTCCCTGCTCTTAACCTAAGATTTCATGAATCAGTGTACGGTACAGTAAATAGTGTACCTACTCTTGGCTCAATTGGTATTGATAACTTAAACCTAAATATTGATGTTAAAAACACAACCACTAATCCAGATACAAATAGCTGTACAAACTCTTCGTGCCAGCTACAAGGATATAACTGCTGTCTTAACGGCCAATGTGTTAACGACGGTGCAACAAGACCTAATATTGATGAAGACAGTCTTGAATACCAAACAGCATTAAATGAAATGCTAGAAAATCCAAATGCATTTAAGAGCTACCCTAACCTTTTCTATGTGTGTCCAATCAACACTGATCCAAGTGAAGATGATGAGACTGACACGGAAGATGAACTAGATAATGCAAATCAACAGCTACAAGCAGATATAAAAGACTATAAGTGTTTATTAGGAGAAACAGCTGAGTGTTCACCAGATCTCGACTCTGTAAGAGTAAAGATATGGGAAAAGTGTGGATGTCCACATGAGCCAACTTATGCTGGTGGAGAGCTGCAATTAGATGCCCGCTGTATTGATTACGGTTTAAAGGCCGGCAAGGATGCTAATGGCAATATCCTAAATATCACTTGTGATATTCCAGTAAACGAAAATGACGATGCTCCATTTCAAAACTTATCAGTTTTAGTATCGGCCAAAAGTGCACCTCACCGCTTCTTCTCTTTAGCGGGAGTACCTTACGATAATTTATCAGAAGTTCCTGAAGGGACAAATCAGGAAGGAGATTATTTCTTCTATCTTGATGATGCAAATAAAGCAGGTCCAATTGAAACAACTTATTCAATGAATGCAGTCCTTGGCCCGATGACCCTTGATCTCCAACAAGCTCAACCAGCTAAGGTTGTTGAAGTTGATGTTGATCAAGTTTATATCATTTCGGCTACAAGTGGATATTCAACTCCATGCCCATACTGTCAACAAGATGCTTGGCAAAAAGTTTTAAGTTCTCATCCTGAGTCTTCTAAAGGATATGGATTAACATGGCGTGGTTACACGACAGATCGTACAGCTATTGGAAGTAATACAACATTTGGTAATTATGAAGACACTATTTTTGGAAGGGCCTGCTGGGTTCCACCAACGATGCTTGCAAGCTCACATATTAGCTACTCAAATGCTGGAGTTCAAAGAAGAAACCGTCTTACGACTCAAGCAGCAATGTATGTTAATGGTTACCAAAGAGATTGGTATGGCTTTAATCAAGGAGCTCTAATTGGTTCTTTTGATGGTGTTTCTTGGTTTGCAGTCGGTGCAGGAAGACGAGTAAGATCGACAACAAATAAGCTCTTCTTAGCAATCAACGCACCATTTGCTGACCTTACTCAAAACAGTAATTTTACAGTCTCAGTTGTAGAAGACCTTGGTGGTCAAACAGCAGCTGATCACGACTACGACTTTTCTCTAGATCCAGATAGCGCTGCTCAAAACTTTGGAGCGAGTTGCCAGTATATGCACTCTTGTAACACTGATAGCGATTGTGTTGCAAAGCTAGGATGGGAATATGCATGTGGACAAATCACAGACGTAAAAACAAATTGGCCTAAATTTGATATTGATGCCTTTGAAAAAAATGACTACAGTCGTGAGGCCATTTCACTTTCAGCAATACTTGCAGGAAATATTAGTGGCGGACAAAATAACCGCTGTGTTTACCGCGGAGCAGGTTCTCCTTGTAAGCTTAATCCAAATGAAAATGTGAAGAAGACAAGTCAGTCAAAGCTACTAACTTGTGCTCCTAACTTCTATTGTGCGGCCCTTGATTCAGCAAGTTTTTCAAAAGAACTTATTCGCTCCCCTAATGAGCCAACTTCGATTCTATTTGGACAAGCTGCAAGTATTCTTGGTAGACCGATATCTTATACAAATCGAGCTGACGAGTTACCACAAGAAGTACAAAATGCAATTGCACAAAACTTATCAATTTACGCTGCAACTGGAAGCTACGAACCTTCAGAAGTTGGGCTTTGTATCCCAGGAAGATCAGCTGATACAGGAAATACAGGTGTTGAAGCATTTGAGCTAAGACACGAAAAACAAGATAACGATAATAGAACAGACTATATTTCTCAAATCGCTGCCTGTGATGAGACAGCATACCAAACAGGCAAAGTTAGAAGCTGTCCAGTATTTGATGAAGATGGTAATTATCTTAATGATGAGACACCAATAAGAAACCCTCTAGCGGTTAGACAAAATATGTGTAGTGCATCCTCTATTGACCCTGTGACAACTGAGTCAACATTCAAGTCAATAGAAGCTGGAAACTTAAGCTACGTATTA
The DNA here is from genome assembly GCF_003612895.1 of Halobacteriovorax sp. BALOs_7. GTDB lineage: Bacteria > Bdellovibrionota > Bacteriovoracia > Bacteriovoracales > Bacteriovoracaceae > Halobacteriovorax_A > Halobacteriovorax_A vibrionivorans. Next base: position 2,065,168 of record NZ_CP027772.1, read on the forward strand.
AATGTACAAAGTGAAACCCTTGCTGCTAACGCCTGTTTAAGACGAGCAGGAGCAATTTGTCATACTAACTTAGATTGTGGACCTAACCGTTTACATGCAGATGTAGCCAGAGGACTATCCCCTTCAAGCTTTGGAGGAACGATGGCCGAGCAGAAGTTCTGGGAAGAAGAGCTTGTTTGTGGACAAAGCCAAGAAGAGCCACTTCTTAATACGATTCTTGGAGCAAATTATTATAATTATGACATGTCTAAGAATCGATGCTGTCGTGAAGTAAGTAAGACTTTTACAATGTATACCGCAGTTGGCGCACGCTCAGACTTACCTGGTTACAACGTCGATAACGTGGCCTTAAACCCACTTAGAGATTCAATTTCAGATAATGATAAGACCGGACGCTACTCAAGATACTTGGCAGCTGAGTCATACTCGACAAATCCATCCATTCCATCTTTTGGCCTACCTTCAGCAAATGATACAAAAGTTATCAATGAAACAGGTCGTGCAAATTGTTGTGGTGGTGGATTTATAAGAAAGTTTGAAGATGGGACAAATAATTGGACAGTTGGTAATCGCCTAAATATTTCACCTTCTAAGTTAGCTTGTCTAAACTACTCAATGAGATCATGGGAAAAAGGATTTGATCCAACTAATCAAAATAATTGGCTAATGGAATACTCATATATGAGCTCACTTGGAGGCTATAGAACTTACCCAGACTCTCCAACGAACCTTTTTGACTGGCTACGTCCTGGAGACCCTGTAGGTGCCGTACAAGCAAATATTCAAAATGACTCAGAAACGCCACAAGCTCCAACAGAAATACCGGCAACTGGCCTATCTGGACGCATAAGCCTAAGCCCTGTCGATGCCGAAGGACAAATTAGTCTAGCAGCAAAAACAGTTTATGGTATGTATGAGCAATTAGGTGTTAGTGACACTTACAATGCTCCTTACCCTCCTGTTATTTTAAAGCCGTCAGGATTTAATAATCCTCAAGCTCCACTTGTTAGTGCTCCAAGTAGTGATAATGGATTTGCACCAGACAACCTTTATCTAGCAATTTATATTCCAGACTATGTGAATATAGCTTCTATTCGCAATGTCCTACTCCACTATACAGACGATACTGATGCTGCTGACTTTTCAGATATTAACTTTAGTAGCGATATGCTAAGAGGGCCACCTTCTGCAACAGCTCCAGCACCAGAAAACTATGGTGATGAAGTAACGTGTTCTTCTGTGAGTACTGCAGCAAACGACCTTCTCTTTACTGATAGTAATGATATCGACTCTGATGGAAATACTGGAGAGCCTAGTTACTGTATTATTCAGGACAACTTTAACTACTTATTCTTCTATGTAGGAAATCAGGCCACGCTAAATGGTTTCCAAAAAGGTTGGTTCTCTTTTGAATACGATTTAAAAGATGAGATCTTTGGTACGATTCCAGGAAACCAAGCTTATTACGAAGATATCTTTGAGAAATACGAACTTCTTGGCGTTCCTCAAGTTGCTTACGAAGCAATTCGTTGTAACGATGAAAAAGCTAATCCGGCAGATGGGACATCAAATGTTGGTCGCTTGATTGAAGGTGTATATAATGATGCTGGACCAGATCCATTTACAGCAGATGCTATTCCAGGTACTCCAGCTGGTGTTGAATCTAAGGTTTATTATAAGACAGATGGCTCAACGATTTCACTACCACAGATTTTCTCTGCGGATGAATTCAAATGCTGTTCTAAATTAGGTTCAAATGTAACCGATCCTAGTAATATGTGCTGTTCAGGTTTTGGAGTATTAAATAGTGACAATACTTACGAGTGTCGTCTCCCTAGTGGAACAGACCTAAACTTATACCTAAACCTCTTTATTTCGTCAGAAGGTATTGTGACTGATGATGAGAATATGTCTCTTACTCCAGACGAAACACATTATAACCTTGAAACTGGTTATCCAGATCACTCAAGTGAGACTGTAAGATCAAAGATTCAACAAATTGGTGAAAGATTCTGTCAATTAGGTACTGTGAGCAATGGTTCTGCTTTTGATAACTTCTACCCTCAACCAGCAGCTGGGTACTTTACAGAAGACACTCAACTAACAAGCTATAATACAATTGTGGACTCGATGGATGATCTAACGGCCACATCAGCAAACTACACTGAATTCATTTCTGGTAAGCGCTGGAATCGCCACTTCTACTGTGATTAAATTTCACACAGTGTTCAATATTTAGACGGCCTTCTTAGCAATTAAAACAAATTTTCAATACCTTAGGCTTTATCCTTTTTGGCATAGCAATTGCTATATTAATAGTATCTTAACTTACACAAAACAAGAGGCTATTATGAAGAAGCAAAACATCTCAACTATGATTAAAATTGCTATCCTAACGGGACTAATTCCACTGTCATCGTATGCAAGCATTTGTACAATCGTTGAAAGAAAGTTCGATCGCAAGGACTTTGAAAAGATCAGCGACTTCGATGAAGAATATCGTCAAAGATACGAAAAATACAAAGAGCGTTGTGATCTTGGTAAGTACAAGGTTGCTGAAGAAGCTTATCAAAGAGAATTAAAGAAAGATAATCAAGAAAAGAAAGAGCATCAGGATTTCATTAAAGATCGTGAATCAATTGAAATCTCAAAAGAAGACCTTAGAGACTTCTATGACAACTCTCCTATTATTGCTTACCGTGCTTCACTTAAGTATAGAGCATACAATGGAGACAAGGATATTTACCTACAAAAGATGTCTGATGCAAATGCAATCTGTCAGAACATGCTAAGTGATAAGAACGCAAAGGCCAAAACTGCACTTGTAGAAATTGCTGAAAAAGACCATATGGGACAAGTTGAAACTCCTGTTGCGGTTCAAGAGCAACTAGAGTCAAGATTTGATAGTAATGCAGCAACAGCAGCTTTCACTATTGGCCAAAAGAAATGGTATAATAGTGGTGATAATATTGAAGCTGGAACGGTTACAAACGAATTTGAAACATCAAGAAAAGAAAGAATTGAATTCAATGCAGATCTAGAAATTAGACAAGCTTCAGGTCTCCCATCGACATTTGTTGGAGATATTAGAGCTCTTGAATTCTCTAAGATTGAATGTGTTAGTAATCCAGTTAATAAGCAAGATAAACTTGATGATATTGATACAAAAACTACATTACAAACGAAAGTTAACTCTGCTGAAATCGACAGTGATGAAGATGAGCAAAAAGTTATCGTAAAGTTTGATGAACAAGAAAGACAAAACTTTCTTAAACAAAAAGGAAGTCGTGACAGCGATGATTCAAATAACACAAGAATCAGCGATATAAGAAGAGGTCAGACTACTGAAAAATATGAAATACAATCCCAGATTGATTTCCTCCTAGACGGCAATAACCGTGGGATGAATCAATAACCCCCCCTTAAAAAGGCCTGCAAATGCAGGCTTTTTTTTTTGACCCCAACTCCATTGCCAAGTACAATTTAATTATGAAATTGGCCCATCTATTCAAATATAGCTTCGCCTGTATAATTGCGACTCTAAGTATTGCAATGACACAGCAGCAAAATACTCAATCATCTGTTCAAGTAATTGAAGAAGTAAACTTTAAACCACATATGGTTGAACATCTTATAAAAGGCTGTCCTGAGAACTCTAAATGTTCAAAAGAGACAGGTAAGACCTCAGAGAAATTCAAAGAAGTTTTTACAAATGGAAGTTTGAAAGAAAAGAAAAATTTTGTTAAGGAATTTGGACTCCCCTTCACTTTCTGGACCACAACAGTTGCACAAGATAGTGTCATCACCTACCAATCACGTTGTATACATCATAAGACTGAAAAAGATAAATTTGGAAAAGTCTTAGTAGAGCGCCAAGAAATATATGAAGGGATTCGCTTTACAAAAAATATTAATGAAATCACTTCATTTCATGGGGTGATACTAAATCAAATGATTAAAGAAGGTAGTAATAAAACTTACTTTATTCCTCGATCAACAATTCCATTTTTTACAAATGGAGACGACCTTTTCTTTAGACAAGAGTTTCGTGAAGTTGATTATGCGATGAAACTTTCACCAAATAAGAGCTCAACGGCCACGTATATATCTTTAGCAACAAAGAAATTTCCAAATAAAGAAATATTAAATACGAGTTGCTCAAAAGAACTTGTGGATAAGTTTAAAAAGATCAATAAGAGTGGAATATATCAATCAGCTTATTGTAAAATGATCTATGATACAAAAGAGAAAAAGTATCATCGCTATATCTTCGGCTGGAGCTGTTAATTGAAACAAATTGAAATTTGTATTTATAATCTTGAGAACTTCTTTATTAGGGATGCTTTCGATAACCCTCCAAATATAAACTACTTCAAATCAAAACTAAACTTAAATCAATTAAAACAAGTTTTTACTGAAATAGATGCCGATATCTATGCCTTAACAGAAGTTGGCCAAGTTGAAAGCCTGGTCTACTTTAACGAAGTTTATCTTAACGAAAGTTATGAAATATTCCATCAACAAGGCAATAGTGATCGCGGAATTGAAAATGCTTTCTTAGTAAGAAAAGGCCTTGAATTTGAATTTGAACATCTAAGCCATACAAATAAAGAAATCGACTTTCAACTTCACGATGAAGATGACAATGACTACTTTCTAAGTAGAGACTTCTCCCACTTGCGTGTAAATAGTAAAAAGGGAGAGCATTTACTTAGCCTCTTTAATGTACATCTAAAGTCACAAAGAGATGATGATACTGGCCATGACTTTAGGTCAGTAAGAAGGCGCCAAGCAGAACTGGAATTATTATTAAAAGTCTATAAAGAAGAGAAGAAGCAATATCCTAGTACTCCAATCCTTTTATGTGGTGACTTTAATGGTAATGCTTCAAATGAAAATACAGATGAAGAATTTAAAGTCATTTATAAAGAGACTGATCTTAAAGATGTACTTTCTATGCGTCAGCTTCCCCTACAATACCGAACAACGTTTTATCAATTTGTAGGACAAGCCGCACACCAACTTCAATTAGATTATATCTTCATGGAAGAGTCATTTGGCCATCGTTTAATGGATGCTGCTGTCTATCAATATAAGAATTCAACAGGTCGTCTTATTGGCCCTCCTCGTAGAAGAGGTGATATTTGGAATAATCCATCTGATCACTACCCTGTCTATGCCATCATAAAAATTCAAGACTAATTAATATTCAATTACTTAGGCGTTGCGCGAAGCATTGTTTTATGCGATGCAATTGCAAAGACGCATAAGATCAATTATTTATTTTCTCATGCATAAATACACACAACACTTTATAAAAGCTTTAATTTCATTAATTCTCGTAAGTAGTACGTATGCTTCTACAGTCGTGGCCATCAGCGATAACCAAATAGATATTGGCCATGAAAAACTACGTGCCCACCTCTATCGTAACTTTTCTGAATATCAAAACGGATATGACACCGATCGAAATGGAAAAGTTGATGATCTTAATGGGTGGAACTTTATTCATGATACTAATAAAGTATTCGACCCTTCACTCATTGGTACTTTTGATCCAAATGTATACAAGTACTATGAAGTTAGACGTCGAAAAACATTAAAGATTGCAACAGATGAAGAACTTGAATGGTATAAAGAGATAAGAAAAGATGATGACTTCATGGATCATCGAAGTGACTTCTCTTCATATACACATGGCTCTCATGTCACTTGTCTTGCGATGAATACAAAAAAGCTTCCGTATGAAATGAAAAGCTGGGACCTTAAGTTCATGCCTATACGCTACCTTGGTGATGATGAAGTCGGGCTATTTAAAAAGAAAGAGTTTACACCGAGTAAATATTCAAGAAGCTATTATAAAATTCAAAATATTAAGAATTACCTAAACTATTATCAGTCTTGGATGATCAAGAAGTTTGAAGAGACAGTTAAATACTCAGCAAGTAAGTCAAAGATTTATCATGCCTCATGGGGCCAAAGCTGGGAGCCTGCATATGATATGGTAAACGAGCTCTTTCAAGATGAGTTTGATATAAGTGAGAAAGAAGCTGATAAGAAATACAAGTCAACAATCACGAAATTTCGTAACGACTATATGAAAGGCCTTATGAAAAAAGGTCAAAGAGTCGTAGAAAACTATTCAAATCTTTTATTCGTCTTCTCTGCTGGAAATAAGAAAGATAATACAGATGAAATGCTTCACTACCCTTCATCAATTATCGCTGATAATGTTATCTCCGTAGGAGCAATTGACGAAGACAATGAAGATAAAGCTTATTTTTCTAATTTTGGGAAAACAACTGTTTCTCTCTTTGCACCAGGTGTGGCCATATACTCATGTTCACCAGGAGATCGCTACATTCCAATTAATGGTACATCACAGGCAGCTCCTCACGTTACCAATATAGCGGCTAAAATTTTCGCAATGGCCGACTACTACGCTAAGCCTATTTCACCAGCGCATGTAAAAGACATACTATTATCATCAGCTACTAAGAAAGCTAAATTAAGTGATCTTTGTGTAAGTGGTGGAACTTTAAATGAATCGGCCGCAATAATGACGGCAAGACGATTCTTAAGATGGTGATAGGTTCACTCTAGAACACATCTATTTTTTCTAAATATAAGCCTCTTTCTGTCGATAAGAGATAGTAAGAGGTGACTAAAATGAAAAAAATTGGAACACTATTTCTATTATCGACAACACTTATTAGCTGTGCTGGATCACAACATTACGGTAACGGGCTTGGTGACCAATTTGCACAGTTTACAGACCGATCAGAAAGCGAAGTAAACCCTACTCCAACTTATAAAGTTCGTAAGTTTGAAAAGAAAAAAAGAGGTCCTGCAAGTGCAGACTCACAAACGTCTAAAGATATTTCAAAGCTAGATAATAAGAAAGTTTATTTCTTATCTTTATATGAGCAATATTTAACTTTCTCACAGATATACCCTAGTTTTAAAAAAGAGATTAAAACATGTGCTTCCTTTCATCAGGAGTTCATTAATTATAATGATCGACCTAAAATGTGGGAATATACCTTGAAAGAAGAAATTACAGACGATATTGAAAATGTTGTTTGGCATCTTCCATACGAAGGAAAAAGAGCAACAAAGAAGACACTACCTCTGGCGATGAGAGATCATATGGATCGAACTCACAAAGAACTTGAGCAACTTTGTTATAATGGATTCTCAGATAATTACTATACTTTTGCTAATTACATTACACTAGCTAAAGATAAGAAGGTATCTGCACAAACTCTAAAAGGTGCTAATTCACTAGTTAAGATGAGCGTAGTATTTAATAAACTACTTATTGAAAATCTAGCACATAAAGAAAAAGCAGATAAGGGAAGAGGCCTTGCATCTAAAACAGAAGATATCGAATACACTGATATTTCTCTTAAGCGCATGCAAGCACTTTGGTTTTAGCTTTAGCTTTATTAACCTAATTTAAGCGTTTCCCCACTATTAAAAGATAGCATTAGGGCCTTATGATTATTTCATGAGAGCTTTAATAATAATCATTCCCCTACTACTTATAAGTTGTAACCAAAAACCTTCTCAGCAACGACTGTCTGAGATTGCTCGTGACTTTTATGAAATACCAAATTTTTTTAAAATTCAAATAACAGCATTAGAAGTAATGAGTGAAGTTGTTGATCAAGACTATAGTTGTTTTGAATATAAAGTTGATATCAATCTTAAAGCAAAACAAGACCTTCTTACTTTAAGGCCAACTAGGCCATTTGGTAGCTATCGAATAAGAACGACTAAGGGCGAAGAGTTTATTCCCATAACAAATACAAAAAAAGAAGTAGAAAAGGAGATGAAGTATCACGAAAATCAAATTCATAAAGTTTCTATTATAAAAAAATGTATTCGAATGAGAGGAAAAAAATGTGTTCGTTATCGAAGAGTAAGAGCCTCTCGTGCACATAAAGAAAAGATTATTGGACGAAAGATAGCTTCAACTAAAAAGTTATTTCCTTTTGCAATTAATAAGGATCAAAATACTGTCGTTAAAGAGCTTCCACTAGTCGTTTGTCAAAACGAATTAACGCAGAAATGGGAATAATTACTTTGAAAGAAGTAAGTAAATATCTCTTACATTTGCTCTAACAACAGAAATTGAAGTCATCATATCAGAATAATAGATATGTTTTCGACCATCTTCATTGTGATGAACTTTAGCGAAGTCCTCTCTTTCAGTCATCAGATGCTTCTTGAGCTCTCTTGTATCATGAATAACTCGTTCAACATCTTCTTCAGAGGCAATATGCCCTTCATAAAGGCTTAAGCTTTCAGCAAAAAGATTTTGAACTTCCTTATAAAAGTTTAATAAGCGCTCAGACTCATCGGCCGATAGTTGCCAATTTTCATAATACTTCGTAAGCATTGTCGTTAACTTATCTAGACTATCAGCTAGCTGCTCAAGATCAGAAGCAATCTGCATTAACTTAATGGCATTGCGACTCTCTTCCTCTTCAACTCCACTAGAGATGACCTTAGAGATAAATTCATTGATTTCAACTTGAATATTGTCGATTATCTTTTCGTAATCTTTAATCTTTGCAAGTGCCCTAGCACCTTTAGTTGGACTTTCTACGTACTCATAACATTTTTCAAACATTCGAGAAACAATATCCATAAGTTTCCCAATTTCTAACTCTACTAAGACATAGGCCATCGTTGAAGATATGTGACGACGATCACCTAGAAATTTAAGCTTTGGGCGATCCTTGAACTTAGCATCAGGATATAGGCCTTTAACCATTTCTGAAATAATATTTTTAAAAAAGAAATAATTAAGAATAGCTAGAATGTTAACAAAGAAGAATCCCAGAACAACAAGGTTAAGTGGATCTAAATCAGTTTGAACATTATGATCAATTAATACAATCAATAGAAAAGAAGCAGCTGTAGCGACTGAATAATGAATTAACGGGCCAAGACTTAGTCTTATGGCCAAAGGTCTTGCATTTCGTCTTGCTGTATCAAAGTTAATGACAAACGAACAAAGTGAAGACGCTGTAAGCATTGCAAAGCAAAAGCTAGTTGGAAAAAGGTTACTAATTAAAAGAACCACTACAATTGCCAAAGTCATTGTCTGACTTCTTAAGATAACAGCAATAATACTTCCAACAGTGAGTCCTATTAGCATATTTGTAAAAAGTGAGTAATCGATAAATAAGACGATAAAGTTTTGAATATACTTCCACGTTACAAGGTTTACAAAACTCTCGTGCATAACTGCAACGCCTAAGAATAAAAAAGCAAGACCAAATAGGAGCTTACACAACTTCCTAATATAGAGATTGCGAGAAATTAAACCTAAGATTAAAGCGAAGGCCATCAGATTCAAAGCTGTCTCTTGAGATGAGAAAACAAGAATAATAAATATTGCAATTGAGCCCAGGGATGAGCCTAGGAACATAGGCAATACCCTCTTTTGCTTTATAAGGTTAGCATTAACTAGACCAATGGTAACGAGATTTGCCATAGTTGGAGAAAATGCTAAAAGACTTAGCCTTGCTCCATTCCAAAAGTTAACCACAAAGTTCTTACCATCAATATCAGAGACGATATGTTTAATACTTTGTGAGCCTAAACTTTGAATTCCAGCTGAAATAATTCTTTGGCCATAATAGAAAATTGCGAGACCAGAGATAAAAAATAAGATGTGTTGCAAATAGTACATAATAAAATTAATTTACGAAGTAGCCTTGGCCACCCAAATTGGTATGATTATGTACAATATTGTATCTCGAATTAGATAAAATAGGAAAAAATAAATAAAAGCTTTTGGGCCTTTATTCCAAAGTCCTTCAATTCCTAAGTATTGAATTTTCTTTGACATCGCTACCATGAACTTTGTTTTTCCATAGTGTTGAATAAAGAAAGAAATGGCCCCATCAACCTTGCGATCAAATGCTAAAGCAGGCTTTTTCAACTTATTCCACAGCCTCTCCAACAGTCTTTTAAACGCTGATTTAGGCTTTTTGGCCTCACTGGCCACATCATTTGAACTTTTCGTAACTGTATTCATGATGAGGACAAATTAGCAGAAATTTCTACCCGTGAAAAGAACTTTAGGAAGTTATTGATCGCATTATAGACAGACTCAAATAGACCTAAATAAAAATGTGTAAGATAGTAATATTGTAAAGAAAACATTGACTATTTTGCTCAATGAAGACAAATTAGCGCAATATCGTCAATGCATAATGAATTCTACAAAATTGTGACACTTTTAAGTGTTGAATTTTGTAATCTCTTTTTACAGAGATCGGACAATAACACAACGCAAGGAACAGATTTTTGTTAGAAAAGATCCATTTACTTAATATTCAAACAAAAAGTAACGAAATACCTAAAAGACTATTAGAGATGCAAGGGGCATTTGTTCTAATTACTTGCCAAAGAACAATCATTCTCACAACTACAGAGTTTGATTCACAGGATAAAGCCTTAGGTACATACCATACTTCAAAACAAGCCTATCATTTTCTCTTAGAAACGATTTGCGGTCTACAAAGTAAACTAAAAGGTGAAAGTGAGATCGTAGCTCAATTTAAAGAAGCATTTGCAAATTACCTTAAAGAAGATATTCGCTCTTCTGTCATTCTAAGAGTTTTAGAAAAACTTTTTAAAGATGCTAAAGAAGTGAGAAAAAAGCACCTCGTTAAGATTGGTCAACAATCATATGCCGGAATCATGAGAAGAATCATTCAGTCAAAATATGAAACTGGTGATGTTTTAATTCTTGGCTCAGGACAACTTGCAAGAGATTCGATTAAGCACTTAATGAAGAAATACAATATTTATATCAGTGCTAGAAATTCGCAAAAAGTACAGGCTCTCATTGAAGAATTTCCAAACGTAAATATTCAAACTGTTGAATGGAGAGACTTTGACTCTTATTACAAGTTCAACTCTCATGTGAATACAATTGGATCTAATGATACCATTTTTGCTGATGAGCACTTCAGAGGTCACTGTCCAAATAACTCTGTTTTCGTCGACCTTGGCTCACCTTCTGCGATTCAAACTGAATACGACAAGCAGCATGGAGTTTACCGCCTTGGAGATATCCTAAACCACGGTAAAGTATTAAACGAGAAGAAGACAGAAAAGATTGATCAAGCAAAACTTGCTATTCAAGACCTTGTAGAAAGAAGAGCTAAACACTTGGCAATTGCAAATACAAGAGCTGCAATTTAACTTTTATTAAGTCAAAAAGTCTCTCAATGTCGTCGATTAATCTCATATAGTTTCCCACTATAGGAGATGGCATGACTAATGAAGAGAATATCAGCCTTTCACACCTACCAAATTCACTTAGAAAGTGGTTTAAAGAGTGTGTTCAATTATATAATTATAACTTTATCTCTCTACCATTATTAATCTCTTTAAACTTTATCATTAATCTGGCCATTCTTGCGATACCGATTCTTATATTAAATATCTTCGACAGAGCAATTCCAGAAAGAGATACAGCGCTCTTACTTTACATCCTGCTAGCACTCGTTGTCTTTATATTGGTAGAGGCCGGCCTTAAATATTTAAGATTTTATATAATAACGTTTAACAGCGCCCGTTACGATAACAACAAGACTAAAAATCTTATTAAAAATATCATTATGGATCCATCATATTATAATATAGGACTCTTTCAGCATTCTTTAAATGAGATCGGTGCAGACAAGGCCCTTTATGCAAATAGTGGCATTGTTACTCTTACAGAGCTCCCCTTTCTTCTTATGTACATTGGTTTTCTTTTATATATCAATCCAATACTGGCATTTATTCCATTAGTGTTAATTATCATATTCACAATATTTTCACTAAACTCAACACAACAAGTTGGAGATTCAATATATTTTAAGCATCTCTCAATTATAAAGAAAGATAACCTTCTTTATCACACACTAAACAACCTCAGAACAATTAAAAGATTTGGTCGAATTAACATTTTTCACAATCGTTTTAAAGTATTAATGAGAAGAGCAGTTAAACAGGAGTTTATCACCAATAAAGAAGAGTTAAATAACATAAACTTAAATAACTTATTTGCCCAAATAAATATCATCTTAATCATAGCTGTAGGTTCGTATCTAATAACGATAAATCAAATAGGAATAGGTGGACTTGTGGCAAGTGTATATATTGCAAGTAAGTCCTTTGGCCCGACCATTGGTATGTTTAAAGTTATAAAACGTTTACATGAAACAAAGATAATAGAAGACTTATCAATCAGCCCCTCTATACATCAAAAGGAGATGGGAACAAAAGTTATTGAAACCATCTATTCAATGATTATCCCTCTAAAGCAAAATAAGAAAGAAGTAATGGTTCCATTTATGAAAGGAGATACTATCTCTTTAGAGAATGCAGATGAAAACATGATCAATTACATCTTATCATCAAAAATCAATCAATTAAGAAATAAAATTCTCATTAATGATGATTACCTCATAAACATTGATGAGACCTCTATCTATAAGAAAATCACTATACTCAATGGACAGGTGAATATATGGGATGGAACAATCAAAGAGAACCTAACTTCGTTTGGATTGATACCAGAATCAAATTTAAACTATTACATTAACACACTGGGATTAAACGAAATACTAAGCGCATTACCTCTAGGACTAGAGACATATATCACTCAAGAGGATACATCTTTAATTTCAAACGAAGCAAAAGCACTAATTTACATGACAAGAAAACTTGCTTTAGACCCAGAGGTCATCTTCCTCAACGACTTTGAAGCGAATATTGATAAGAGAGATTACGCAAAAGTATACAATCATATCGCAAACATTAGAGACAATAAAATAATTTTCATAAACTCAAAAGACCATAACTACATAAACCTATGTAATAGAGACTTATTTAATAATCGCATAGGTGAATACAGTAGTTACTTAACCTAGGATAATGTATGAATAATAAAAAGAGGTTATTTAGCTACTTTATTGAATTTAAAAAAGACGATATACATGAGAAAGATGTAAGTGAGATTCTTTTGTCGTACCCAAGAATGCGACTAGTAGACATTAGAAATGCACTTTCATCATTAGGATTTGAAAGCATTCATCTTGATATTAGCTTTAAAAACATAGAAAGAGAGGCACTACCTTGCTTTATAATAATAAATGAAAACATCGATAACTACTGTAAAGATGGTGACCTATTAATTTATTCTTATGATGATGGCAAAAAGGAATATTACCTTCTAAACTCAAAAGGTCAAAGAAAAGACCTTTCAAAAACAAGTCATATAAATATTAATTCAGCAATACTTGTAAAAAGACGGGTTTTGATCAGTAGCGACGACAAAGAAAACACCGTAAACAACATAAGCAAAAATGAAAAAAAATGGATGATAAAGTTTTTCTTTCGCTTTAGGGAAAATATAAACTCTCTATATCTACTAACTTTAATTTCCACCTGTTCAATACTAGTAATACCCTACTACATTTATTTTATACACGAGAACTATTTAATCACAAGAGATAGTCTAACTCTTATCAATGCATCAACGGGAGTAGTCATAGTCCTGGCCATTGATTACGGAATAAGAAATATAAGATCGAGTATAATCGCATGGACATCATCAAGAGTTAATTATCTTTTAAAGACAGAACTCTTTAGACAAATGATAAACTTTAAAGATGCGAATATTGAAAAGGAACATATCAATATAAACCTATACGAGCAGATTAATCGAATGACAAGGTTTTTTGGCTCAAATACAACCGCTCAAATTCTAGATTTACTTTTTGTACCATTGTTTCTTATCCCATTAGTGATCATATCATGGAAGATGGCCCTTCCAATATTGATCATGTCCCCTTTCTACTTTCTTCATTATAAGAGACATCATCGTAACCTTCGTATTGCAAAAACTTTATTCCAAAATATTTCAAAGCAAAGAATGATACTAACAAATGAATTAAAAAGGCGTTCTGAATCTATTTTCTTTGAAAATATACTTCCTATTTTTAATAAAAGACTTACTAGTATGACTGCCGGTAGTGCTTTACATGATTTAAAATGTGAAATGCTTATTTTCAAATATGCAATTCATTTTTACGTTTTATCATTTATTACGATAATTCTGTGTTTAACGATCGGTATAAATCAATACTGGAATCAAGATTTAAGTATCTCAAAATTATTAGCAAGTATCTCGCTCATTATTTTTATCTTTCTTCCAATAAATCGCTACTTAACTAATCGAAATTCCAATTTATCTTCGAGAAAAGTTCTAAAAGACATACACATAGAATTAATTAAAGATATAGAAAAAAGGTCACTATACTCACTTGAAGATCTCTATTTAAAAAGCCTCGATTTGAGATTTACTCAAGTCAGTTACACAAACCCAATTACTCTGATCCCATTATTAAAAAATATTAACTTATGCTTAAGACATGGAAAGATATTTGGTATTGATGGTGATCACAACACAGGAAAAGATATACTAATAAAACTTATTAATAAAACATACATGCCTCACACTGGGACTATAACAATTGGAAATGTTGATCACCGCCAAGCTGACACAATGTATCTAAGACAACGATTGATAACTCTTAATTTAACAAAGTCCTTACTAAAAAACCTTAGCATCTTTGAGAATATAAAATACATAAATCCACTAATAACAAAAAAAGAATTACTAATTAGTATGGAAATATTTGGATTAAACAAAATGCTTAAAGACAGTGATTTGACTATCGATACACCACTGAATGGACCACATAATTACAAGATTTCAAAAGAACTATATGCCGCGACTGTATTACTTATCCCTTTTACAACAAGGGCAAAAATTGTTTTAATCGAAGAGATACCATCATCAATAATCAACGAAAGTCTGCCAATGTTAAGGAAATTTATCAATATAGCTCGCAATAACTTCACTGTTATTTTTAAAAGTGACCATTTTGAAATACTTAAAGAATGTGATGAAGTTTTATATCTAACAAGAGACGCTAAAATAATCACAAAAAACAAAGCTACGCTTCTTAAGGAGTCATATATTAAAGTTGTCCAAAATGGAGATTTAAATGATCAAAAGAAAATTTACATCAATAGTTGATGATATCGAATACTCTAGACAAGTCGATTATATAGGACAGGATATTTTACTGGCAGAAGCTAGAGTTCCCTTACTAACGAAATCTATTATATTAACTCTCCTACTAGGCTTTAGCGGATTAATACTTTGGGCATCGACAACAACAGTAAAAGAAATCGTTAAAAGTGAAGGTGAAATAAGGCCTTCTACAAAGGTTCACTCTATCAAACATATGCATGGAGGAACAATTGTGAATATATATGTTAACGAGGGTCAAATTGTTGCAGAAGGAGATATTTTATTCACTCTAGAAGATAAGGGTTTAAGAAGTCGAGAAAACTCTATTCGAAATGAGATCGAATCGTTAAAGATTCAATTCAAGAACCTACAACTTGGAAATAGTTCCACAAAAACATCAAAAGTCTCTCTTATTAACAAAAAACTCATATCCTTAAAGGATGAGTTAAGTAAAATTACAAATAAAATCGAAACATTAAATATTAGGTCCGAAAGTGCAGGTATCGCTAGAGCTATAAAAGCACAGAACATTGGAGATACAATTGTAGCAAATGAAAAGATTATGGAAATAGTTCCCATTGAGAGTACGACAAATGCAATTATTAGAATCAGCCCAAATGATATTGGCTTTGTTCAAGTCAACATGCCTGTTGATATTAAAGTGAACTCATATAACTACAGAATATATGGCTCAGTTGAAGGAATCATCACATCAATTTCACCTTACACATATTACTCAGACGAGAATGAGAGTTACTATCGTGGGGTTGTTAGGCTATCAAAAAACTACATGGGAAATGATGATATTCAAAATTTAATTTTACCAGGTATGAAAATACATGCGGATATTCTCACCGCTAGAAAAAGCATCTTAAAATATCTAATTGGACCACTGGAAGAAGTAACTCGAAAACCATTTTTCTACACATTAACGGAGCAATAAATGTTAAAAAAAATCTTACAGGCCATTGGGAATACTCCAGACTCATCAGACTTCGAAAGAAGTAGCACCAACTTACCTGAAAACAAAAAAAACAAACAACATATCCTAATAAAGGAGCAAAAGCCTAGTATTCTTATCGTTTCAAATAATAAAAAAATTTCAAATAGGCTCAGGCTTCTACTTGGAGATAATTTTAGAATAATTGAAAGAGAGAACTTATCAATGATCTTTCAATTATTTGCAAGTGTAAAAAGAGAACATATTGATGTTGTTATTTACTATGATAGTGATCCCCAAAAAGATCTCTCACTAATTTCAATGATGAAGAAATACCCTCGCTTTACCAACGTTCCAGTTATTGTGTTAGCAGAAGAGATTAACGAAAAAAGAAAAGTACATTTTCTTGAAAATGACATAAGTGACTTCATTGACATGCAGAGCTTCCCTCTTATACAACAAATGGTTAAGTCTAAAATCAAAATACAGTCTCGGATTAATTCAATTATAAACTACTCTATTGATCATAAAAGTGGACTTGATGTTATCTCATTAGCACATATGCAAGTAAGAACGTTGGCCGATGTAGCAGGCTGTGCAAGAACCTTAAAACAGATAACCAATGCTACACTAAATCAAGAAAGGGCCTTCTTTGAATTGATTCTAAACTCTCTCGAACATGGCCAACTCAAAATTAATAAAAAAGAAAGACTTAGAACCAAAGAAAGCGGTGAGTATGAAAGTTATCTAGAGATATTAACAAATCGAAATAAAGAACCCATCATTATTACTTTTGAAAAGTGTGATCAATATTATTTAATCAACATCATCGATGGCGGTGATGGTTTTAATTATGAGAAGTATTTACAAACCAACTCAAGTGAATCTGCTAATGAGTCAGAAAAAGGCATTTATATCGCAAATAACACTAAAGGAATTAATCTAAGTTATAATGACGTAGGAAATATAACTCAGTTGAAAGTAAATCATAAGGAAAGATATAAACTTTGGCACTAACTAAAAGGAAAGTGTGCCCTGAATAGGGCACTATTTATTTTTTAAAGTGCTTGTAATACTGAATTAAGGTTAATAATTCCACCCGTAAGAATATCGCCATCCATTGATGAATTCTTAACGACATTATCCATTAACAATTTCTTTAGCTCCACTGCTGCTAAGCTTGGGTTACGAGAGAGAACTTCTGCTGCAACACCAGAAGCATTTGGTGCGGCCATTGATGTTCCAGACATATTTCCGTAACGATTCCCAGGTGTTGTCGAGTAGATCGATGAACCAGGAGATGAGAGATCAACATTTTGAACTCCATAATTAGAAAAATACGAAAAACGCCCATACTTAGTTGATGAGGCTATTACAATCATCCCCTCACTATCAAAAGATGCAGGATATGTAAGATAGCGATCAATATCTTTAGAGCTATTACCAGCACTAGTAACAACTAGAACATTATAAACTTTTGCAATATGATCAATTGTCTCTTTAACAAGGTCTCCACCTTCATTATGAGACTTTCCAAATGAGCAATTAATAATACGCGCGCCATTTCTTGCAGCATAAAGAAAACTTTCTGCAACATCGACATCAGTTTCATCACCACGACTAGGAACAGTACGAAGCCCCATGATTCTAACATTTGAAGCTACCCCAGCAATTCCCTTTCCATTATTTTGTTTTGCTGCAATTGTTCCTGAAACATGTGTCCCATGAGAATGCTTATCCATAATATCACTTGTCGCCTCTCCACTAGAGTCACGCTCAAGAGTATTGATTCCATGAATATCATCAATATACCCATTTCCATCATCATCAATTCCATTACCTGGAATTTCATCTTCATTGATCCACATCACATCTTTAAGATCTTCGTGATTATAATCAACTCCAGTATCAACAACTGCTACAATAACAGGAGCTCCAGTAGAGAATCCAAACTCTTCATACGCTCTTGTTACGCCCATACCATATTCAGAAGCTGAATCGAATGCCCATAGCCTTGATATCTTTGGATCATTAAAAAGAGTTGCACGAGACTTATTAAATTGAGGCGCTACTTTTTCCACATCAGTTGGACGAGGTAACTTCTCAGAGTCCGCATATGTATCGAAGTATGCTGTTTTAACATTTTCATGATCAAGATAGAGATCAATTAATGATTCATCACCATTTGTGTAAGCGACATAGTTTTCACCAAAGAAATGTTTAATCTTTTGAACACCAGAAAATTGTGGCAGCGACTTCCCTTTCTTTACTTTGATAACAATTCGTTTCGAGTTGGCGTGTATTGATGTGGCCTTAGCTGATATATTCAGAAAAAAACCCAGAACAATTAAGATTGTCCCAATCAAGATCGAACGATTCATTTGCAATTCCTTTTGCTAATTAAATTTCAACAACTTAAGTGTAGCCATATAAAATCAATAAAGAAAATATCTTTTTCTTACATTTTTCATCGGATATGGGACCACTACCACCTCTTAACACATAGCGCACACGTTGTTTTTACCCCACTTTTAATGACAAATTCATGACAAAAAAGTAAGTTAAGTATTGTAATTTACAGACTCACATCTAAACACAAGGATATATTTTGAAGTACATCATTGGAACACGCGGTTCTCTTTTAGCACTTACACAATGTAATCAAGTTAAAGATCAATTAGAAGAATTAACTGGAGATCAGTTCGAGCTAAAGGTTATCAAGACTCAAGGAGATCAGGTTACAGACAAGCCTCTTTGGCAGCTTGAAGGTAAAGACTTTTTTACTAAAGAGCTTGATGCGGCCCTTTTAAATAAAGAAATTGATATGGTGGTTCACTCTTATAAAGACCTTGGAAGTGATAGACCTGAAGGTATTAAATTAGCGGCCATTACAAAAAGAGATTACGCTCACGATATTCTCTTTATTAAAGAAGAAACTGTAAGCCAATTAATGTGCAAAGAAATTAAAGAATTTGTTGTTGGAACATCATCACCAAGACGAATTACAAATATCGAAAGCTCACTTGCTGAATATCTTCCATATGGAGAGAACGTAAAAGTTACGACAAAGATGCTTAGAGGAAATGTAAACTCACGCCTACAAAAATTGAGAGATGGTAATTATCATGCCATCGTTCTTGCGATGCCTGGGATTGAAAGACTTGCAATCACTGAGTCATCGAGAAAAGAGCTCGAGCCACTTTTAAAAGATATGACTTTTATGGTTATGCCTCATAGCCAATTCCCAGCAGCGGCATCTCAAGGTGCTCTAGGAATTGAATGCCTTGAAGGACGTGATGATAATGGTGAATTAGAAGCAAAGTTAAAACAGCTTCAAGATAAAGATACAGTTAGTGAAGTAAGTCGTGAACGCCAGGCCTTTGCAAGCTATGGTGGAGGTTGTCACTTAGCAGTTGGAATTAACGTTACTAAAAAAAGCGACTACTACGTTCATACTCATAAAGGTAAAGTAGATGACAAAGTTATCTTTGAGAGACATCTTGAAGGAAGCTTTCCTTCTCCAGAAAAGAAAGAGCGCGCCTTCATCGGTCTTCCTCACGCTGATCACAGAGAAGATGAATATATTTATTGTGAATTAATAAATAAGGAATCGCTTCAGAAAGCAAATATTCCTAATAATGATCTTCTTGTTTCTGCTCGTTACGGTGCAAACCTATTCAAAAACCACGGTAAGGCAGTTTATACGGCAGGACTTTCAACTTGGAGACTACTTGCTAGGAATGGTCAATGGGTTCATGGAAGCTGTGACAGTTTAGGTGAAGCATATCTAGATAAAATTCGTGATTCCAAAGCAATTGAAGTGATGAATGGGCCAAAAGAAGAATTAACCATTCTAACTCATAAGGACTCATACTCTGACTACGGCCAGATTATGGAAGCTTACGAAAAAAGTACGAATGACGTTCGTGAAGGATTTATGGACGAATTAAGACAATGTGATGTCTTCTTTTGGACAAGCTTCTCACAATATAAAACTTATACACAACATATTCCAGAAATAAAGAATAAGTTCCATGCTTGTGGGCTTGGAAAGACTTTTGAACAATTATCAAAAGAAGATATTACAGTTCGTCCATTCACATCAATGGAAGAATTTAAAAACTGGATGAAGCAAAAATAAGAAAAGGAATAAATAATGAGTAATTTACACACAGAGATTTTTGAAAAGAGTAAGAAGATGGTTCCAGGAGGAGTTCACTCACCTGTTCGATCTTTCAAGGGAATGGAGTCAACTCCTAAGTTTTTCAAGAGCGCAAATGGTGCATACTTTACTGATATTGAGGGTAAAGACTATATCGACTTTTGCATGAGCTTTGGTCCCCTCGTTCTTGGACACCAAAATCCAGCAGTAAAAGAAAAATTGATCCAGGCCCTTGGTCGTGGTTGGAGCTACGGAGCTTGTGAGCCATACTCAGTTGACCTTGCTGAATACCTACTTTCTCGTCTACCTCACGTTGATCAAATCAGATTTGTGAACTCTGGTACTGAAGCGGTTATGACAGCTTTAAGACTTGCTCGAGGTGTAACAAAGAAAAATAAAATCATTAAATTTAACGGTTGTTACCACGGACACGTTGATGCCATGTTAATTAAAGCAGGTTCAGGTCTTGCTGGAGCAGCTGAATCATCTTCACTAGGTGTACCAAAAGGTGTAGCTGACGATACTCTAATTCTAGAACTAGAAGATCTTGATGGTGTAAAAAAATGTTTTGAAGACCACAAAGATGAAATTGCAGCAATTATCGTTGAGCCTCTACCAGCTAATAATGGACTTCTTATTCAAGATCAAGAATTCCTACAAGGACTTCGCGATATCACAAAAGCAAATGATGCTCTTTTAATCTTTGATGAAGTTATTTCTGGTTTCCGTGTTGCCTTTGGTGGAATGGCCGAGCTTACAGGAATCACACCAGATATCGTAACTTACGGAAAAGTTATCGGTGGTGGTCTTCCAGTTGGTGCTCTAGCAGCGAAAACAGAGATAATGGAACACCTTGCTCCAGTTGGTGGTGTTTATCAAGCAGGTACTTTAAGTGCCAACCCACTTGCAATGGTTGGAGGGCTTGAGACGCTTAAGCAGATGACAAAGGAAAATTACGAAAAGCTAGAACAAAACACTCTAAGAATTGTAAATATCTTTAAGAAATGGCTAGCTGAGTATAACGATGGACAGTTTTCAAATTATAATATTATCCACCACTCTTCTCTATTTTGGATTGTTCCAGGAGATAAGATAAAGTCAGTTGGTAATATTCCAGGAAATATCGGTGAAGACTTTGTTCCATTATTTGAACTGCTATTAGAAAAAGGGATTTATCTCTCACCTAATGCATATGAAGTTGGTTTTGGCTCACTTGCTCACGACGAAGATGTTGCAAAAGACCTCGAAAAGAGACTTTGGAGCTAGTTAGAAATTGGAACTTAAGAAGTCATCATCACCATTTTTCATTGTATCGGCCATCACAAGTGGCCTAATCTTTCTTTTTGGAGTTTGGTGGCTTTATTTAATTTTTAAGCTTAGTGACCGCCTCAGTAGCTTAAATGTTACAGAAGACCTAAATATTGGCTCACTTATAAAATGGGAAGGGACAACCTTTCTAGTGCTAATTCTAGTTCTAGTAGTTTCACATACTCTCCTATTTATACGCGACCAAAGAAAGAATCGATCTATTACGGCTTTTTTTGCAGGTCTTACACATGAGCTTAAAACGCCACTTGCTAGTATCAAGCTTCAATCGGAAGTCATTAAAGACGAAGTTGATGGAATAGATAACCAAAGATTAGAAAAATTAACGAATCGCCTAATTGAGGATACCATTCGACTTGAGAATCAAATGGATAAAATCCTTCAACTTTCGAGATTAGAAAGAGGTGGAAATCTTAACTTTGTTGATGTGGACATCACTCACTTTATCGCTAATATTGTAAAGTCAGATTACTCTTCAAAACTTAATGTTGAACTAGAAGACGGTGCTGAGGAAGTTAGTGTAAGTGCTGATGAGTTTGCCCTAAGTATTATATTCAAAAATCTTTTAGAAAATACGATTTCACATACGAACTCGAAAGATGTTTCCATAACAATTACTACCCTTGAAGATAAGGCCATTATTACATACCAAGACAAAGGTACTTTTAATGGTGAAATTAACAAACTTGGAAATCTCTTTTATAAACATGAGTCAACAAAAGGCTCTGGAATAGGGCTTTATCTATCAAGAAAGTTAATAAGTCGTATGCATGGAAGTTTAGATATTACTAAGGAGAATGGGCTTATCTTTAAGATATCTCTACCACTTTCAAAAGCCGAGGAAGAAAATGAGTAACTTCGGAAAGATACTAGTCGTAGAAGACGATAATAACCTTGGTGATACTCTTAGTGAGTACTTAGAAGATGTTGGTCATCAATGTAAACTTGCAAAAAATGTCAAAGATGCGAGATATTATTTTGAACAATTTGGCCCAAATATCATTCTTATGGATATTGGTCTACCTGATGGTAATGGAATCGAATTAGCAAAAGAATTTAGAAAAGAAAGAAGAGACTTCATACTTCTTTTCTTGTCTGCCCTTAATGATCCTCAAACGAAGGTTGAAGGATTTGAAGCAGGTGGAGAAGACTATATAACAAAGCCATTTGCTTTAAAAGAGCTAACAATAAGGCTTGATCGTCTTCTTAGCTTTAAAACTACAATTGATTCATTAGATGATGAAATTATTATTGGTGACTTAAAGATTTGGCCAAAAAGATTTGAAGTTCAAGATGGTGAAGGAAAAATAATTAATTTAACGCAAAAAGAATGCGCAATTCTTGAGATCTTATTAAAGAAAAAGAACGAAGCTGTAGAGAGGGATCTTATTATTGAGAAAGTCTGGGGTGAAGACAAGTTCCCTTCTCAACGAACAGTGGATAATTATATTGTTAAACTTAGAAAGTGGGCCGAGAGCGACTCCAAGAACTCCCTAGAGATTCAAAGTGTTCGTGGAATTGGCTATAAATTGATTATTAATAAATAATCAAAAAGGATTAAGAGATGGGATTATTTAACGATCGCAAAAGTGAAAACGGAAAAGAATTTGTACCTGTATGGTTTATGCGTCAAGCTGGACGCTACCACGATCATTACCAAGGAATGAAAAAGAAGAATACTTTTATGGAATTATGCAAGCAACCAGAGCTAGCATGTGAAGTAACAATGGGTCCTATCAATGACTTTAAATTTGATGCGGCCATCTTATTTTCAGATCTGCTTTTCCCTCTTGAGCAAATGGGAATGGGACTAGAATATGCACCAGGACCTAAATTAGAAAAGAAACTAGAAACTGTAGCTGATATTAAAGGGCTAAAATTTCTTGATACAGCAGAGAACTTTTATAAATTCCAAGGTGAAGCCTGTACACTTTTAAAAGAGACTCTACCAAATACAACGACACTTCTAGGATTTGTTGGTGCTCCTTTCACTCTATACACTTATGCTGTTGAAGGATCTCATGCTGGATCACTTTATAGCTCAAAGCTAGGTCTTTATGATGGTCGTTGGGATGCATTTGTCGAGTTACTTATCCCAGAACTTCTTGGTGAGATGCGTGCTCAGGCCCTAGGTGGAGCAGATGCTATGTGCTTATTTGACACTGCTTCTGGTGAGTTAAACTACGAAGATTATACTCAGATTGTTCTTCCTGTACTCAAAAGAGTTACAGCAGAATTCAAAAAAGAATTCCCAAATAAAAAAGTCATCTACTATTCTAAAATGACTCACCTTCGTTATCTACAAGCAATCGAGGACGATAATATTGATGTTCTTGGTGTTGATTGGAGACATGATCTTGGTCATGTTCTAAACACTCTAGGTAACGACTACTATATTCAAGGAAACCTTGAACCAGCATACTTAGGTCTTCCATGGGAGACTCTAGAGAAGAAATGGATGGGGCTTTATGAGTCACTCCAAACGGCCAATGCTCCGATGAATAAATGGATTTGTGGACTTGGACACGGTTGTCTTCAGTGGATTGACCAAGAAAACGTGAGAAAAAGTGTCGAATTAATTCAAAGTAAGTTTCAATACTAATTGTTTGGGCGCATAGCGCCCAAACTCTCCTAATACAAGGCCCTTACAGCTTCTATGTAAGAATATAATAGAATCTATCGCTATTTTAATCAGTTGTTTGGCCATAAACTTGTTTAGTTAATAGATAAAATTGACCAAGGAAGGTTGAATGAAATTTACACAAAAGGTATTAGTAGCAGGACTGTCTCTTTTAACAATTAATTCTTTTGCCCAAGATCTAAACGGGAATCACGAGCATAATTACATTGTAACAGGAAAAGACCTATTCACATCAACTCAGAGTCTACACTCTGAAATGCAACTTGATGTTATTAAAGTTGAAAAAGATCTTGTTATTGCAAAAACAAAAAGAATGGAAGAGCGAGCTGAAATTTCTCACCTTGCCCACGAAGAACATAAAAGATGTGGTGGATACTTCGCATTTCAAACAAAAGAAGAAGCATTAAAATTCGTTAAAGAATCTCAAGAAAATATGAAAGGACAGCAAGACTATAGTTCACTTGTTGCCGACTACACTCTTAACCAAGAAGATCTTGTAAGAGATACTATTTCAAAAGCACAAGAAAGCTCAATTAGAAGTGTTATTGAAAAGATGTCTAGCTTCCATAATCGTTATTATAAGTCAGAAACAGGTGTTCAATCACAACAATGGCTTAAGGATCACTGGACGAGCCTAACGGCACACAGAAATGATATCAGTGTTGAATTCTTTAATCATTCAGGATTCCCTCAACCATCAGTAATTGCAACAATTAAAGGTAAATCAGATGATATTATCGTAATTGGTGGACATGCTGACTCTATTGCTGGTTGGTGGGGACGTACAAATGCTCACGCACCAGGTGCAGATGATAACGCTTCAGGAACAGCAACTGTAACAGAAGTTTTAAAGGTTTTAGCTCAAAGTGGTTATCAACCAGAGAAGACAATTAAATTCATGGCCTATGCAGCAGAAGAAGTTGGACTTCTTGGATCTAAAGATATTGCACAAACTCACAAGCGTGAAGGAAAAAGTGTTGTTGGTGTCATGCAACTTGATATGACAAACTTCAATAACTCTAACGACGATATTA
Source organism: Halobacteriovorax sp. BALOs_7 (assembly GCF_003612895.1). Classification (GTDB taxonomy): domain Bacteria; phylum Bdellovibrionota; class Bacteriovoracia; order Bacteriovoracales; family Bacteriovoracaceae; genus Halobacteriovorax_A; species Halobacteriovorax_A vibrionivorans. Next base: position 2,090,389 of record NZ_CP027772.1, read on the forward strand.
CGATTATTACTGACTATACTAATGAAGCACAAAATAACTTCCTAGGATCTCTGATTGATACATATCTTCCAGAATTAACTTGGGGACGTGATACTTGTGGATATGCTTGTTCAGACCATGCTTCGTGGACAGCTCAAGGATTTCCAGCTTCGACACCATTTGAAACTCGTAAGCGTGAAATGAATGGAAGAATTCACACATCACGTGATACTCTAGATTACATGGGTGGAACAGCAGATCATGCACTTAAATTTGCTAAGCTTGCCCTATCATTTGTCATTGAACTTGATAGATAATTTCAGATCTCTCAACTTTGATATATAAAAAGCCTCCGAAAGGAGGCTTTTTTTTATGTCCAGGATGGACTGTATGTCGACGAGAGGCAGGAGCCGAAGTCGACAAATTCAAAATAGAATCTTCTAACTAAACTCAATTGAAAGCGGACAGTGATCACTTCCCATTACATCTGGCTGATGCCAACAATTCTCTACTCTTGAAACAAATTCATCAGTTGACCAAAAATAATCAATACGCCAACCAACATTTCGTTCACGACAATTGCTTCGATAAGTCCACCAAGTATAGTGGCCATTTTCTTCTGGAGAAGTGAATTCACGGAAAAGATCAGTAAAGCCTTGGGCCTTAAACTCATCCATCCATTCACGCTCAAGAGGAAGAAAACCTGTCGTCTTCTTATTTGTTTTTGGATTAGCAAGATCATTTTCAGTATGGGCAGTGTTGTAGTCACCACAGATCACAACTTCTTTCTTTGTCTTCTTCTTAAGCTTTAAAGCTTTATCTGCAACAGCACGACAGAAGTCCATCTTATATGGAACTCTTGCGTGATCTCTTTGTCCATTTGGGAAGTAACAATTAAAGAGGATATAATCATCAAATTCTGAAATGATGGTACGTCCTTCACAATCAAACTCAGGTATTCCAAGTCCAACCGTGTGCTTAACATTGATTCCTTTGCGTACCCAAGTGGCCACACCTGAATATCCCTTTCTTTCCGCAGGTGCTATTAACACTTCGTGATTATCAGGATTATTTAGGCGATCACTTAATTGCTCAGGTAGTGCCTTTGTCTCTTGAAGACAAATTACATCTGAATCATCTTCTAAATACCAATCGTAAAAACCTTTTTTCTCACAGGCCCTAAGACCTGCAACGTTCCAACTTGAAATCTTAGTCAAAACTAGGCTCCTAAAATCGAGATACCAGAATCAACGTAAAGCACTTGTCCAGTTACACCATTTGCAAGGCGTGAACCTAAGAACACAGCAGCTCCACCAACATCTTCTTGAGTTACATTGCGACGAAGTGGCGACTTCTCTTCAACGTCATTTAAGAATCCTTTTAGCCCTGGTACACCAGATGCAGCAAGAGTTCTAATTGGACCTGCAGAGATACAATTTACTCGAATCCCTTCTGGGCCTAAATCATCAGCAAGGTATCTCATTGTTGATTCAAGAGATGCTTTTGCAACACCCATTACGTTATAACCATTAAGAACTTTTACTGATCCATGGTAAGTAAGAGCGATAACAGAACAATTTTTTGCCATAAGTGGCTTAAGAACATTACACACACCTAAAAGTGAGTAAGCTGAGATATCTTGTGCCATTTTAAAACCTTCACGGCTTGTTTTATGAAAACGATCCTTAAGATCTGTTTTATCTGCAAATGCTAGTGAGTGAACGATAACATCAACATCACCCCATTTCTCTTTTACGATTTCTGCCATCTTAGTCATATGCTCTTCATTTTGAACATCTAACTCAAATGTAAACTCTCCACCAATTTCTTCGCTGAGTGGTTCAACTCTTTTTTGTAGAGCTTCGTTTAAGTATGAAAATGCAAGACGTGCTCCTTGCTCTTTCATTTGTTTTGAAATTCCCCATGCAATTGACTTATCATTTGCAAGGCCTAGGACTAGAACTTTCTTTCCTTCTAAAATTCCCATTTATATCTCCATTACTTTATTTAACAAACTTGTAGCCGACAGAGCGGATACTAATAATATGTTTAGGTTCCTTTGGATTTTCTTCAAAGTATTTTCTAAAACGTACAATGAAGTTGTCAATTGTACGAGTATTTGAATCCTTTTTGTAGCCCAATAACTCAAGTAACTCACCGCGCGTTACCACTTCTCCTTCATTTTGAGTTAAAAGTGTCAAAATCTTAGCCTCTTGCTCAGTCAGTGAATATTCCTGTTCATTTGAATAGGCTTTAAAGTCTGAGAAGTTAATCTCATTATTTCCAAACTTATAAACTTCGACTTCTTTCTTTGTCCAACTTGATCGTTTGAGAAGCCTTTTAACCCTTAAAATAAACTCATCGAGGTTAAATGGTTTTGCCAGATAGTCATCTGTCCCCAAATTAAAACAGCGAACTTTAGATTTACTACTATCTTTAGCAGATAGCACTAAAACAGGTGTCTTCTCATTTACATCGCGAATTTTGACAAGAATATCCTCACCACTTAGTCCAGGCAACATTAGATCAAGAACCACCAAATCAAAATTCTTTTGCTCATAGATTTCAATGGCCTCATCACCACGGGCGGCATGCGTAACCTCAAATCCTTCTAGTTCTAAATTTAGGATGATTCCCTTTGCAATATTCTCCTCATCTTCAATAAGTAAAATATGACTCATAATCTAATCCTTCTTATGTAGTTTTAATGATAATTTCAAAGTTAGACCCTTGCCTTTACCTTCACTAGAAGCAGTGATTCTACCAGAGTGAATTTTCATAATCTGAGTGGCCATATAAAGACCAACACCACTGCCCTTAGAGGATCTACCAACTTGATAAAACTTTTTAAATATATTCTTTAATTCTTTTTCTTCAACACCATCACCATTATCGACAAAGAATAACTCTCCAAAGTTTTTAGATTTTTGAAAAATAACCTCAACTTTCTTCTGAGCTTTACTATTATATCGAATCGCATTGGTAAAAATATTCATGAGTAAAATATCAAAGAGCTTCGGATCAAAATCAATAAAAGCATCCTCTTCAAGATGAAGATAACTAACCTGAAGATCTTTAAAATTATGCTTATTTCTATCCAGAAATTCTTCAATGGCCGTACGAACCCCAATCAGTCTCACGTCTGGCTCGACCTTCTTCTCTTCAATTCGTCCAAGCTGAAGGATTTGTTCGATATTATCGCCTAGTCTCTCCGTATCTTGGCGCATAACATCTAAGTACTCCATTTGTTTTTCGCGAGGAAATTCATGTTTCTTTAAGGTATCGATAAATATCCCTATAGAAGCAACCGGTGTCTTTAGTTCATGCGTGAAACCGTTAATAAAGTTTTGTTGCATACGATAGAGCTGACGTAATTTTTGATAGTAATAAAAAACTAAACTAAAGCCTAAGATAATCAAAGTAACAAGAATTGATAAGACCAGGATCATAACCCAGGTCTGAGTTTGCTGAAATTGTACGAGTTGAATCCCAGACTTTTCAACAAATATCGTTAGCTTCTCGTTAACTTCTAAATATGAAGAAATATAGAGGTATAATGAAACCCCAAGAGCGACAAGGGATGAAATAAAAATAAAGACGGGATGTAAAAATACAGGTCCCCTAATTTGACGTGCCATTTGCAAATTTTAGCAATTATTGGCACTATAAGTTAAGGAAAAATGTTTAATAATGAGGACAAAATGGAATCAAAAATCCAAAATCTTGCAAAGTATATTGACCACACTCTTTTAAAGCCAGAAGCAAGTGCTGCTCAGATAAAGAAGTTATGTACTGAAGCCAATGAATATGGGTTTAAGTCAATTTGTATTAACCCTTCTCGTATTGAAGAAGCAAAGAAGCATCTTGACCCACAAAGGTCCATGATTTGTACAGTTATTGGTTTTCCATTAGGGGCCATGACAACGGAGGCAAAGGCGTTTGAAACAAAAGATGCCATCGAAAAAGGTGCCAGCGAAATTGATATGGTCTTAAATATTGGAAAGCTTAAAGAAGGCGAAATTGACTATATAAAAAGTGATATTGCAGCAGTTGTTGCACAAGCTGGAGAGAAGACAGTAAAAGTTATATTTGAAACATGCCTATTGAATGAAAAGGAAATCCGTTTGGCCACAAATACGGCCATCGATGCAGGTGCAAAGTTTATAAAAACATCAACAGGTTTCTCTTCCTCAGCGGCAACACCAGAAGTTGTTGAAATTATGTTAGAAGAGGCCCAGAAACGCTGTGAGGTAAAGGCATCTGGTGGTGTTAGAAGTTACGAAGACGCAATAAAATACATCGAAATGGGTGTGACAAGGCTTGGAACAAGTTCTGGAATTGCGATTATGAATGGTGAAAAAAACACAACATCTTCTTACTAAGGTGTAAGTAGACGCGTTCTTATGGTATTGATAGATAAGTAGCAAGACGCTACTCAATCTAGCCGGAGATCGAATGTTTAAAGCTTTCCTTTTCACCACGCTTACCTTAGTTACAACAATCTTTTCATTACAGAGCCTCGCAAGTTGCGAACAACAAGATCAGAATATTGCTTATAAGAACACAAGAGAGTTCATAAGAATTAAGAAAGTTGTTAATGAGGCTGGAACCAAGAAGATTGGTAAGGACCTTAAAAAACAAATCAATTCACTTTTTAATCAAACAAGAAATTACTACTTTCAATCAAAATGCCTAAGCTTACGTCATCAACAGCTTGGAATTCTCATGGAATTAAAAGAGCTAAAGAAATTATAAGCTTTTCTTTACCGCTTCCCACCTACCGCTAATAATGGGCAAGGTGGCAAAATGACTTTAACAATAACCATGGAAGGTTTGTATGGAAAGAGTCATTAATCAATTATCAATTTCAAAACATGCACAAAAGAGAATGTCTCAGCGTCAGATTGAACTAAATGATAGGGACTTATTTAAACTCAGCGAAGCCGCAATGAAACTAAAGGCCAAAGGCTCTCATGAGTCCTTGATCATTACTCCCATCGCTGCTTTTATTTTAGATATCGACCATCATTGCCTCATCACGGCAATTCACTCCGATGAGATGAATGAGAATATTTTCACTAAGATTGATGCGACAATGATAGTGAATTAAAGAGTATTCCAATAATTGATTTCTAAATCCCCTTTATGCTGGAGATCATTAGCACTTGAAGGAACTGCTCCACTGAAGATTAATTCATCATTTTCAGTCTCAAAAACTGAAGTTGTTAGAATGTGATTACCTTCCATAGAATTTACTTCCATGATCTGAGTAACCTTACGTCTTCCATTCTCACCGCGTCCTAATTGAATAATATAATCAACGGCCGTGGAGATATAACGTCTAACTACATGATATGGCAGATCAAAGCCCGACATTAAAAAGAGAGACTCAACTCTTTGTAGACACTCAACAGGTGAGTTCGCATGGATTGAAGTCATACTTCCATCGTGGCCAGTATTCATCGCCTGAATCATATCAAAAGTCTCAGCTCCCCTAACCTCACCAACAATTATTCGATCAGGTCTCATTCGTAGAGTATTTTTAACGAGCTCACTCATTGAGATATTCTTATCAAGCCCTGCCTCAAGACGAACAGAGTTTGGCTGTTTTAAAACAAGCTCAATAGTATCCTCAATGGTAATAATTCTCTCCCCTTGATCAACTTCTTTTAAAAGCATATTCATAAAAGTCGTCTTTCCAGAACCTGTTCCACCAGAGATTAGAATATTCTTTCTTGAGCGCATTAAGGCCATAAGAAATGGAACGACATTTTCAGGAATATTAAAGAGAGCTCCGTGTTTTTCGAGCTCAAAGTTATTTGAGAGGTATTTTCTAATTGTTATAGATGTACCACTTGAGGCAAATGGTTCGCTAATAATATTAACACGTGAGCCATCTGGCAGACGGCCATCTAAGATAGGATCATTATTTGAGAATTCTTTCTTATTAAAAATTGCAACTTCTGTAGCAAAGTCGAGAATATCTTTTTTATTAATATTCACATTTAGGCCAATGAACTCTCCGGCCCTTTCAACAAAAACACTATTTGGTCCATTAATGACAATTTCAGAGATCCCTCGTTTTGTTGATAGATCATCTAACATTTTCCAAATACTATTTTCAGTCATATATTTCCTTTAAATGAATCCTAAACAGTCTTAGCCGCAACTAGTTCGAGATCCCCAATACTAAGCGCATAATTTATTAAATTCTTTTGTAGTAATTGTTTCTGATTTGGTTCGAGCATAGTCTCAATCATATCAAAGCTTGATTTGGCCTTAATTAATCCAAAAAGCTTTTCTTCACCTAGAAATTTTAAGAAATGCACAAGCATCAAAATCAGAATATCAATTCTTATATTTCGATTTGTAACAGAGGCCATTAATTGATCGATTTTACGAGATGGAAAATAAGGATGCTCATCCAATGACTTTAAGTCTTGTTCATAACAAGAGACTTTTAAATAAAAGCCAAGAGATATTAGTCTAGAATATCCACTTACTGTTTTATCACGAAACCTAGCTTCTAGATTTGTAATATCATCAACACTATCAACTAAAACTGAATGGGGATGATTACTATTTTCTAAGAAGTTTATATAATAGGCCAATAAACGATCACGAATCCCATGCCATCCAAACTTCTTAATAAGTGAAGTGAGGTCTGTCTCTTCACCAGCATTTAAAACTCGATAGAGAATTCTTGCCATGGCCGGTGATTGATAAATATATTTTTGAAGATCCACAGAGGTCTGACTTGAGCTTGATACGTTACTGATGAGTAACTGACAAAATGCCTCGGGAAGTTCTATGTAATCCAATTCCATATACCTATGATAAATGAGATTTCCATCACTTTCCAGACTTATATTCGCTTTATCAATAACACAAGAAACTGTTATAATAATTAAATGAAAACTCCTATTCTTGAAGAATTCAAATTGAAGTCCATTGATAAAGTGGAAATCAAGGCAAATTTAAAACATTATCGTGTTGGCCATCAACCGGTTTACCTTGATGCTTCTCGCCTTAAAAGAGATCGCCTTATCAAGTTACTTGGCCTTCTCTCCAATGTTATGGAAGAGGAAAACTTATCACCTAAGTTTCCCTACCCTTTTTATATTATTTCCGATATCGAAGATATTTGGACTAAGTTTCCAATCTTCAAAAGTATCGAAGAGCTCCCAAGCTATTATCAATTTGAAGCAACGAGACCTACGACTAAGGAACAAAAAATACTGGACTTCATCGATATCTCAGCATCTAACATAAGAAATGAAGATGTTCAGCTATGCTTAGACGAGTTCTCTCGCACAATTTCATCTCAAAGAATTATTAAATCATTGGCCAAGGAAGGAAGTAAACTTGAAAAGATTCTAAAAATTCTTGAAGAAGAGGCCAAGGGATAAAGTATGAACGACGACAATAATGATAATAACGATGCTAAGAAAATTGATCAACATATCCGAAAAGTGTTAGGAGAAGAGTTTGCGCCGGTTCAAAAGAGAAGCGATAATGGACAAGAAGGACATAAGCTGACGAATTTTTTGGACATTGAAAAGAATCGAATCAAACAACTAAAGGACTTCTTTCAAACACGTATCCCAAATGTGATTGAATTAAATCAGTTTGACGAGTTGATGCAGGAATTAGTTGAATATAACGATACTTTAAGAACAAAAATACTTAAGCATACGCTAAAGAAAGATTCAAAATTTAATAAGAATATTAAGCAAATATTCAATAAAACATTTATCGATTAGGAGAGGTTATGAAGAAGTTGATTTTAGGGGCACTACTACTTTCAAGTGTGGCATCATTTGCAATTAGACCACCAGTAGTAGAAATTTCAGGAGATAATGGCGGACGCTTAAATGGGAATGCTTGGTCTTCAAAAGAGCTAAAAGGCAAAGTACACGTACTATTCTATGTTGATCCAGATGAGAAAGACTTAAATAACCATGCTTCTGAAGCACTGGCCGCTGAAAAATTTGATCTAAAAAAATACGCTTCAGTTGCCGTAATCAATATGGATGCAACTTGGCTACCTAACTCAATCCTAGAAGGTGCTCTTGAAGATAAGCAAAAGAAGTACCCTAATACATTATATGTTAAAGACCTAGAAAAAGTCGTCGTAAAAAAATGGGACGGAATTGTAAAAGATGATGATTCTAATATTATTGTTTTTGATAAGGCCGGAAATATCATTTATAAAATCAATGGAAAGGCCAGTGATAAGCAAGTAAAAGAGATGATCTCTTTAATCAAAAATAATCTATAATTTCATATATTAGGTGCTACTTCTGTAGCACCTATTCTTTAATCAATGTTAAATCATTCATTATAACAGGATAACTTCTTCGAAGTTTCTTTCCACTTTTTAAGCGATAAGGCCATTCAATGATGACTTCACTAACCTTTTCATCTCCAAGGCCGATATGAACAATCGATGAGTTTTGTGGTTGAAATTGTCCATATGAAAAGTAATGTTGACGCGTTAGTGTACGACCTTTATCTGTAACAACAATAATCTTTGCACCGATTGCATCATGGTTAGACCTCTTACCTTCAAGCTTCAACTTAATAAAGTTCTTCTGTGGTAAATTATTTTCAAAAAGATAAACACGCGGCTTAATGCGTGCATCTCTGGTATTAACTTGAATTGTTAAAAGATCATTTCTTCCATCACCATTGTAGTCAAAGACTACAGTTGAGCTTGGGTTTACAATATCAATACCGTAATCTTTTGAGCGGTTTACTAATTCGTGATCATTTTCTTGTACAAAGCTAACGAGTCTTGTGTGCGGGGGAAACCCCGAATTATCAACAATTAGGTCAATGAGGCCATCATTATTAAGATCACTCCAAAGTCCGCGCATATCACCTTGGTTCCAATTAGTAAGTGCACCATCATTTGTATATTCTGTTCTTAAAAATGAAATCTTTTTAAGACCTCTATTTGTCAGGATACTTGAACGGTCACGATAGTCGAGATCAAGAGACTTTGAAACCTCTCCCATGGCAATATCATAATAACCATCATTATTGTAATCACCACAAATAGCAAAGGTTGAATTACCACCATTAAAACGTCCACCACTGGTAATACTATCCATGGCATAACCAGACTGAGGTCCATAATCCACATATTTTAAAACTTTATTCTGCTCAGTTGAAAGCCAAAGTTTATTAGGATAGCCGGCCGTATTACTAGTTAGAATATCCGCATATCCGTCATTATTGATATCACAGATACTAGATGAGAATGTAGGTGCGACGTTATACTCTTCATCACCTCGCATTGCCAGTTCAGAAGTTAAGGCCCCTGATATTTCATAAACCTTTTTCTTCTTGGCCGTAAATAGTCGGTTTGCAACAGGTTTACCCTTGTTACGACGGTCAAACCAACTTGCAACAAACATATCTAATTCACCATCATTATCGTAATCAAAGACGTTTACATTAGTAATAGGTGCGATGAAATCAAATTTAAATTCATGTGCCTTTCTAAAAATAATACTATTTCCGCGAGACTTATTTCCCAAATAAATAGAGATCGGTTTTTTCGTTAAGGCCGATTTTTGATTGTGAAGCCCAACTAATACATCTGTCGTTCCATCTTTATCAAAGTCAGAAAACTGAAAAAACGTTGCTTGAACATCATCCTCAAAGTAAATATTCTTCGCCTTAACAAATTCTCCACTCTTTGTGGCCAAATAGAACTGAGCTGTTGAATAATTCCCACTTAGAAAAACTAAATCCTCAAGCCCATCACTATTGATATCATAAATATAAACACGAGAAGCTTCGATATTTGCAAGGCCAACCTTCTGAGTCACATCAATAAATGCAGATGATTTCTTCTGTGGGCCGTAATTAATTTTTGCACGCTTTCTTTTGACTTCTTTTTTCTTCTTATTAAAAGAAGAGCAAGCACTAAATAATAAAGCGAAGACTAATAAGTAGTGAATTTTCATACCTATATGATAATAGAAAAAAGAAGGCCCTAGCAAATAACTAGGGCCAATATTTGTGAAAAATATTTTTTTAGAGAAATTAGAAGTTAATAATGTCTAATCCGTAACCATCATTATCACAAACCATATCTGAAGTTGCTTTAACAATCTTATCATCGTGATTTGTCATTGACTTAAGATTTGTTACAACTACTGCTCTAGCATCTTTTAGTGCTACACGAGCAAGGTTAAGACAATAGTCCTTCTTGGCCTGATCAACTTTTTCACTGTTTAAAATAGAAGTTGTACGTGAAATTACTGCAAGCATGACATAAAGATTCATTGCCATTTCAGCAATTCTCTTTTGTGGAAGCTCATTTCCAATAATATTCTTACCGTACTTCATTAGTGTATTTTCAACTTGAATCGCAAATTGACCAAGAAGAGAGTTAAACTTCCCTGCTTCTTTATCTAGCTTTTCATGTTGCTTAGTAATAAGACGTTGACCAATCATTTTAGAGAAACGACCACGTGCAAAGTTTGTTAGTACACCAACTGATTTAATTGGATCTTGTAGTGCTTTAGAAACGTCTGCCGCTTTACCTAACTCTTTCATACTTTCAGAAGGATTTCTAATACCAGAAAGAGCAAGGAAGATTCTAAGAATTTCATTTGTTCCTTCAAAAATCATATTAATACGTGAGTCACGCATATATCTTTCATAAGGATACTCTTTCATATAACCGTTACCGGCCGCAATTTGCATTGCTTGATCACATACTTCCCATAGTGCTTCAGAACCATAAACCTTACAAACAGCTGTCTCTAAGTAATAATCTTTAAGACCTTTACACATATTTCCAGTCGTCATGTAAACGATTGATTCAGTTGCATAAATTCTTGCTGCCATAAGAGCAAGTTTATCTTGGATTAAACCAAACTCAGCAATTGGTGCACCAAATTGCTTACGCCCTTTAGCGTGCTCAGTTGCCATCTTTAGTAGAGTCTTCATACCACCGACACAACCTGCACCAAGTGATAGACGTCCTGAGTTAAGAACGTTCATAGCAATCTTGAAACCTTTTCCAAGCTCACCAATGATATTTTCTTTTGGAACAATTACTTTATCAAAGTATACGGCGCGAGTTTCAGAGGCCCTGATCCCCATCTTCTTCTCTTTTTCTCCAAAAGAGACACCTTCCATACCTTTTTCAACGATGAAACAAGAGATTTTCTCTTTTGTTTCACCATCAATTTCATGATCAGTTTTAGCAAATACTGAGTAGAACTCTGCTGTTCCAGCATTCGTAATCCAAAGTTTTTGTCCAGTTAATGTATAAGTACCATCACCATTATCAACGGCCTTAGTCTTAATAGAATAAGCATCAGAACCAGATCCTGGCTCAGTTAGACAAAATGATGCTAACTTTTCACCAGTAGCAAGTTGTGGAAGCCACTTTGCTTTTTGCTCTTCTGTTCCTTCATTAAGAAGTGCGCGATAACCAATTGACTGGTGTGCACCAATCATTGTTGCAACAGCGCCATCAAATGCAGCAACTTCAGCAAAAACACGACTATATAGAGTGTAATCTAAACCAAGACCACCTAGATCTTCGTTAACACCCATACCAAAAAGACCTAGCTCAGCAAGCCCTTTCATAACTTCATCAGGAATAACGGACTCTTCATCCATTTTTTCGCAGTCTAGTGCATCTTCACAGAATTTACTAACAGCGTTAACCATTTCGCGACCAAAGTCTTGCTGCTCTTCAGTAAAACCTGGAAATGGAAAAACGTTTTCTTCTTTAACTTCACCAAAGAACAGGTCTCCAACAATGGAGTCCATCATTTGCTTCTCTTCACTCATCATTAAGTCCTTTTTTAAATCCTTCTAACTATATTAGAGTATTGATTGACTAGAATTCCCTGACATTTTAGCACGACAATTGTCAAATACGCAAAGTAAACAGATATTATGATTATCCGAGCACAACACTCTGCTTTCCTTAAGAAAAATCTTACCAGATATATCAATGGTTGATGCTTTGGGTAAACAACCTTAAAATACTATAAGGTATTAAAATATAAAAACTTTCAAGAAGAAATTGAATGACGAAAAAGAAAGGATTCTTTTCAAAAATTAAATCGAAACTGTCGAAGGATCAGGATGATGCTGAGTACACTAGTGAAAATCTTCCTGAGACACCTCCATCTGATGAATACGAAGAGTATGAAGATGAGGAAGAAGTAGAAGCAGACTTCGATAATGAAGAGTACGAAGAAGAGTATGAAGAACTTGATGGTGAAGATCATCTAGAAGTCGAAGAAGAGGATACTCCTCCAACTCCCCCAGCGGTGGAAGATCCAACGTTAGAAGTCTATATTGATGACCTATCAGCAGATGATGAGCAAAGCGCTGGCTTCTTAAGCAAATTAAAAAATAAATTAAAAAAGAATAATGATTCTCATGACTCTGAAGACGACGATGAGCTTGAAGTTGATGAAATAGAAGAAGATGAAGATGCAAATAAGTACAACGTAATGCAACGTATGCTTGATCGTATCAAATCAAAAAGAGATGAGCTCTCAACAGCTAATGTAACAGGAAAGAAAGGCAAGCAACAACTAAGTGGGCCACAATACTTTCTACCAAACTTACTTAGTTCAGAGAATCGTCCACAGGTACATCGTTACTTTATCTTGGCCATTACCTTCGTCCTACTCTATCAAGTTGGAAAGATGGCCGCTCTCTATTTAAAAGATAAAGGTGAAGGCTCTTCAATTCAGACAACATTTAGTCGTCCACAAACATATGAGTATAATCGTCCTATTGCTAATATAAGAAATTATAATCCTTTCAATATCCAAGAGGATAAGAACGAAAAAGTTGAAGATAAGCCTAAGAAGCCACGTAATATTATAAAAGTTTGTCGTAGCGCCGAGGCAGAATCAAAGCTTGGCTTGAAACTGATTAACACAGTTGTTCTACAAAATAATAAAAAGTCTGTTGCAAGTATTACAAACCGAGGAAAGCGTTTAAACGTTAGGATTGGAAGTAAGATTGATAATATTGCAGAGATTGGAAATATTTCACGTCAAAAGGTTATCTTTAAAAACCTTCGCTCAGGTGAATGTGAATATATTGAAAATGTAGATGATCGTGCGAGACGTTTTGCACGTAAAACAAAAACAAAGATCCTTCCTCCTAGTCGAGCAAAGGATGTGATGCCTGAATTCAATAAAGATATTAAAGTTGAAGGTAATAACTTTAAGATCAAGAAGCAATTAAGAGATCAACTACTAAGTAATATTGGTGATGTTTTGACTCAAGCTAAGGCCATTACAATTAAGAATCCAGATGGTTCACTTTGTTTTAAAATGACACAGGTAAAGCCAGGGTCAATCTACTCTTACCTGAATGTTCAAAATGATGACATTATTTGCGAAATCAACGGCGCAAAAATAAATAACATGAACCAGATTATGGGGATGTTTGGAAAAATTAAGTCTACGGACTATTACGAATTAGGTATCAAACGCAATGGCGTTCACCAAAGCTTTAATTATAACTTTGTTGATTAAATCATAGGGATCACGGATGAAGAAACTATTTTTAAATCTTTCAGCACTTTCACTACTCTGCCTGTCTACACCATATGCAGAAGCGCAGTTTAGACAGTTTAAGTCAAAGACGAAAGTTAATCGCGATAGCAGCGACAGACCATCTGCAGCAAACTTACTTAACACAAGTACAGCGACTTCAGGGAGTGATGCTTTTGGAAGAACTGCAAATCAACCAAAGAAAACTGATGATGCCTATGTAAACCTAAATCCAGAAACAGCTTTTGGTCCTGAAATTGTTACTAGCTTTGACTTTGAAGATACATCCCTACAAGATCTGACAAAACATATGCAAAAGCTTACTGGTCTCAATCTTATTATCGACAAAGACCTTAAAGGAAAGATTTCAATCTCTGCACCTACTCCAATTACAGTTGGAGATGCATGGAAGGCATACCTAGCAGCTCTTAATATGAATGGTTTAACAATGGTTAAATCAGGTGCATTCTATAAGATTGTTCAAGCAAGAGATATTCGTTATATCCCAACAAAGATCTACACGGGAAACTACGTTCCAGAAACTGAAAATTACTTAATGAAGATTATTGCCCTAAAGAATATTGACTCGACTGAGGTCTCTCGTTCATTTAGACCATTTATGTCTCGTTATGGGCGTATTATTGAAATTAAACAAACAAATACAATTATCATTCAAGATACAGGTTCTAATATTAATCGTCTTATGAGCTTAATTAAGTTCATCGATGTTCCAGGACACGAAGAAACGCTTCAAATTATACCTGTTAAAAATACTTCTGCCTCAGAAATTGCAAAGCTTCTCGATAAAATCCTCAAGGATGACACATCAAAGAAGACCGCACGTCGTAGTAATGATGGCGGAGGACAAAGTATTTCAAAACTTACCGCTGAGCCAAGAACAAATTCTATTATCGCAATGGCCAACTCAAGTGGTGCAAAGAGATTAAAAGAGTTAATTAATAAACTTGATGTTGAGCTAGTCGCTTCAAATAATGAGCAAATCCATGTTTACTACCTCTACCACGGTGATGCCGAGGATATGTCTAAGACACTTTCTGAACTAGTTAGTAGCTCAGGAAGCTCTAGAACATCGAGAACGACGAGACGATCACGCTTCTCCAGAGCAGCAAGTAACGATGATGAAAACGAATTATTCAATGCTGAAGTTAGAATTACAGCAGACAAATCAAATAACGCTCTTGTTGTTACTGCCTCTCCTACTGATTGGCTAACACTTGAAAAAGTAATCAAGAAACTAGACCAACCTAAAGACCAAGTCTTTGTTGAAGGTCTAATTATGGAAACAAATATTTCTAAGTCAAGAGACTTAGGTGTATCAATTGTTGGAGCCTACGGAACAGGTGCTGCTGATAGAGCTGGTTCACTGCAAGGTTCTTCAGGAAGTACACTAACTCAACTACTTTCAGGTTCATGGCAATCAATCGGTGGACTATTTGCAGGTATTGGTATCGGAAACGAAGTTGAAGTTGATGTTGGTGGGCAAACTGTTAAGATCGATTCAGTGAACGCACTGATCTCAGCGATTGCAAGTCACGGTGACACAAATGTTCTCTCGACTCCTCAACTACTCGTTCAAGATAATACAGAAGGTGTATTTGAAGTTGGTGAGAAGATTCCTGTGCCTAAAGAGACACAAGCTTCAAATGGGTCGACAACGACATCACTTGAAACACAAAACGTAACTCTTAAACTTAAGATTACACCACAAATCAATAAGGTTACTCGTTATATCAAACTTAAGATTGATCAGAACCTAGAAGACTTCTCTAGCCGTGCCCTTCCATCAGGTGTTCAAAACGTCGGTGTTGGTACAGTTGTTAGAAGTGCAGTTACAACAGTTACAGTAAGAGATCGTGACACAATTGCCATGAGTGGTTTAATGCGAGACAAGACAGTTGACTCTGTTTCAAAAGTTCCACTACTTGGTGATATCCCTGTCCTAGGCTGGCTATTTAAGAATACAAGTACACAGACTGAAAAACTTAATATGTTATTTTTCTTAACACCAAGTATTTTAGATAACTACCAGCAAGATGTTGCTGAAACTGTTAAAGAGAATTTAAATCGTCGTGCCTCTCACCTGAAGAAATACCATGGTGAAAACGATCCGTTTAAATCAACGGCCAAAGGACTTTACAATAAGGCCAAGAAACAACAAGACGGTCCACTTTATGATGAAAGTCGTAACCGTTACTACAAAGATCAGAATAAGAAAGGTGTTCAAAATCAGGAGATGGACTTAAACAGTAGCGCTCCTGTTGATAAACCAAAGTATGAAGATATCGTTCAGAAGGTAAAGTCTAAAAAAGCTGCTTCAAAAAAAGACAATGAAGTAAGAATTAAAACAAGTAATAAAGACGTTATCATTAGTAAGTAAGAGTTATAAAGGCATACACAGTATATGAGAAACCAAGTGCTAGAAACATTTGAACAGGGAAAAGAGAAGATTGGTGAGCTTTTAATTAAGCACACTTCCCTCACTCGTGAACAACTTGACGAGGCCCTGGATATTCAACAAGAATCGGGAATGCTAATTGGAGAAATTCTCTTAAAGAAGAATTACATTCATCCGCATGACATCACAAAAGTAATCTGTCATCAAATTGATATTCCTTATGAAACTGAAATTGATGTTGATACGATTGACCCTGAACTCATTACTAATATTCCGATTAACTATGCTAAAAGTCAGGAGTTAATTCCAGTACTAGAAACACCACGCTTTGTTTCAATTATTATCACCGACCCTTTTAACTTTGATGCCATCAATGATTTAAGAGAAATCTTTAAAAAAGATATTCATGTCTCAGTTGCTCAGCCTTTAAAAGTTAATGATGCAATCAACAGAGTTTACGAGAAAGCTAATAAGAATATGGTTCAATCTCTTGAGGACGAGTTTGATGAAACTCTCGACCTAGATGGGCCAATTGATATCCTTGATGCTGGAGCTGACGAGGCTCCTGTTATACGCTTTGTTAACTCTATTATCTTTAGAGCTGTTAAAGAGCGTGCAACAGATATTCATATTGAACCTTATGAAAAAGAGTCGATTTATCGTTTTCGTATCAACCGAGTTATGACGGAAGTTTTAAGACAACCTCTAAAAACTCACTCTGCTGTTGCCTCACGTATTAAGGTTATGGCAAAACTAGATATTGCAGAAAAGCGTATGCCACAAGATGGCCGAATTCCAATTAAGATGGCCGGAAAAGATATTGATATTCGTCTTTCAACAGTACCAGTTCAAAATGGTGAACGTATTGTTATGAGGATACTAGAAAAGGATAATAATATCCTTCAACTGGATCACTTAGGCTTCCATGGGAAGGTTCTAAATGATCTCGATGCCCTATCACAAAGAAAAGATGGAATTGTTTACGTATCAGGGCCAACTGGTCACGGTAAGTCAACGACTCTCTTTGCAATGCTAAGTCGTATCAACACTCCTGATCGTATGATCATTACAGTTGAAGACCCGGTGGAATATGAAGTACCAGGTATTTCACAAATTCAGGTAAATCACAAAATTGAATTATCATTTGCTAAAGCACTTCGAGCTATTCTTCGTCAAAACCCTGATGTTATCATGGTTGGGGAAACGAGGGATTATGAAACAGCGGAAATGGCAATTCAAGCATCGATTACAGGTCACTTTGTTCTATCAACAATTCACACCAACGATGCTTCTTCTGTTCCAAACCGTCTAATTGACA
This sequence comes from Halobacteriovorax sp. BALOs_7, assembly GCF_003612895.1. GTDB lineage: Bacteria > Bdellovibrionota > Bacteriovoracia > Bacteriovoracales > Bacteriovoracaceae > Halobacteriovorax_A > Halobacteriovorax_A vibrionivorans. The sequence continues at coordinate 2,107,658 of NZ_CP027772.1, forward strand.
TGGGTGTACAACCATTTATGATTGCCTCTTCCCTATCTGGCGCACTAGCACAGAGACTTATTCGTACACTTTGTAGTGAGTGTAAGAGACCAAAAGAAATTACGAAATTTGATCTTGAAGTATTAGGTATTAAGGCGATTCCTGAAGGACACACTGTCTATGAATCCGTAGGTTGTCCAAGTTGTGATAACAAAGGATACTCTGGAATGACAGTAGTTGCAGAGCTTCTTATGATTAACGACGAGATCAGAACGATGATTATTAACTCTGCACCCTCTGGAAAGATTAAACGTGCGGCACAAAGAGCTGGAATGAAGACACTTCGCGATGACGCCATTGAGAAGGTTCTTAGAGGTATCACTTCTATCTCTGAAATGAATCGTGCCATTAATATTGAAACAGAAGAAGAAAGAAAAGAGTAATACATGGCCATTTTTGATTATAAAGGTATTGATCGTACAGGTAGCGAGAAGAAAGGCAATATTACGGCCGAAAATGAATTGGCCGCAAAAGCAAAAATTCGCGCTCAAGGTATTATGCTCACATCAATAAAAGAGCATAAATCGGGATCAAAAGCATCTTTTGAAATCAACTTTGGTAGCACAATCTCAATTAATGATCTCTCATTAATGACAAGACAATTAGCAACGCTTATTAAAGCAAGAATTCAAATTGTTGAATCATTTAATGCTTTAATCGAGCAATGTGAAAACCCAAAACTTAAGGTTATACTTTCAGAAATAAGACAAAAGGTTAACGAGGGTTCTTCCCTTGCTGCCGCCCTTGCTGATTACCCAAAAGTTTTTGACCATATCTATGTCAACATGGTTGAAGCCGGTGAACAATCAGGAACTTTAGACATCGTTCTACTACGTCTTGCTGAATTTACAGAAGCGCAAGTTAAATTAAAAAATAAAGTGAAGGGTGCCATGATGTACCCAATAATTATGCTTATTGTTGGTGCAACCGTTATGGGTGTTATTCTAGTTCTCGTTATTCCAAAGATTACAAAAATCTTTGTCTCAATGAAAAAAGAGCTTCCCCTACCAACACAGATTTCAATTTGGCTCTCAAGCTTTCTTCAACAATACTGGTGGGCCGTTATCGTTGGCCTATTCGGCGCCTTCTGGTTATTTAAGCGCTATATCAATACAAAGAAAGGCCGTTCACGTTGGGACTCATTAACTTTAAAGCTACCAATTTTTGGCCAACTTATAACAATGGTAAACGTTTCACGTTTTGCCTCAACTCTATCAACTCTATTGAATTCGGGTGTTCCAATTCTTGCTGCCATGAAAATTGTCAAAAATCTAATCGGCAATGTCCACATGCAGGATGCAATTGAGAGTGCACGTGTTAATATATCTGAAGGTTCTTCAATGGCAGCGCCTTTGGCTCAATCTGGACACTTTCCTATTATGGTGACACACATGATCAGCCTAGGAGAGAAGTCAGGGGAACTTGAGCCAATGCTTAACATTATTGCGGAAAACTACGAAGATCAGGTAGAATCTAAGCTAAGTGGGTTAACATCTGTTTTAGAACCGATTATGATGGTGGGAATGGGTGGTGCCGTTGCATTTATTGTAATGTCGGTAGTTGTTCCAATGATGGAGCTGAACTCAATCAACTAAGCTTAACTTGATTTTAGGAAGAGAAGATATTTAAGGAGATTTATTTTGAAAGATTACAATTTTAAAAACTTTTTTAAGGTTCAGGCTTTAAAAAACCAAGCAGGTATGACGCTAATTGAAATTCTAATTGCATTAACACTTATCTCATTAATGGGGACATTTATTGCAGGTAAAGTTTTTGATTCATTAGAAGAAGGTCGTGTTAAATCAGCTAACATCCAGATGAAGTCACTTGAATCACTTCTAAAAGACTTTAGAAGAAAGTGTAACTTCTACCCTACTACAGAACAAGGTCTAGAAGCACTTCTATCAAAGCCTTCAGGAGGACGTGAGTGTCGTAACTATCCACCAAATGGATTTATTGATGCAGATCAAATTCCTCTAGATCCATGGGATATGGAATACGTTTATACTTCTGATGGTAAGACGTACAATATTATGTCTTATGGTAATGATAATGAAGAAGGCGGAGAAGGTTTCGCTAAAGATCTATACCTAAGAGATAGAAAGTAATTAAAGATTAAAGGTAATCATGCATAGAGGCCATGGACAATCAGGTTTTACATTAATTGAAATTCTGGTATCCATGGCCTTAGCATCTTTACTGCTCTACATGGTTGTGGGAACCTCTTTTTCAAGTCGCCGCAATCTCGATGAAACAATCAATAATATTGAACGCATTATTCGCTTCTCTAGTGATGAAGCAAGCCTTCAAAATAAATTTATTCGTCTTGGTTTTCCTTTAGAAGAACTTGATCAGAGACCAACTCTTGAAATTGCCCAAAGTAATGACTTTGTTATCGACATAGAGGGCACAAGAAACTTTGATGATTTAACCGAAGAAGAACAAGAAGAGATGAAGTCATCTGGGCGCTTCACACCTCTGCCAGAGTTTAACGCCGATGACTTTACGCCTAGTGGTGCAGTTAAAATTGTCGCCGTTGGAAGCACCCTGACACAAAAACTCCATACAACGGGAAAACCTTTCGTCTACTTTTACCCGACAGGTGAAAAAGATTCTGTTATAATTATCTTAGCAACAGAAGAAGAAATGGTTGCTCTTTCAACCGAGCCATACTCTCAAGTAATTAATAGAGAGTATATAGCACTTGAAGGTGTCAACTTTGGAAACGAAGACTATGTTGAGAAGTTAATTGAAAAAGCAAACGAATTGTATGACGAATGGTTAAGCAACTAAAAAACAACTCTGGTTTCACATTAATTGAAGTTCTTATAGGACTTGCTATATTTGCAGTATTCATTACTGCATATATTACAGCACAAGGTCTAAATATTACAGACTCAATAGAGATGCGCTCAGAGATCACTCTGCGTGAATACGCTGTTAAAAAGGTCAATGAAATAGTGGCCTACCCACCAGAGCTTAAAGAAAGCCTAACTTTAAAAGCTGAAACAGGAAAGTTTGAAGAAAACGAAAATATTAGCTACAGCGTAGAATGGAATAAGTTTATTGTTCCCGATTACGAAAAAATTACAGGTCAAGAAACTCCTGAAGATGGAGATGACAGTAACAACTCTATTCAAAAACAAATTTTTTCAGTTGTTAAAGATAATTTAGAAAAACTAATTTGGCAGGTTCGTGTAACAGTAAAAGACGAAACGACTGAAGAGTCATTTTCATTAAGTACTTGGATCTCAAACGAAAAATACAAAGTTCAAATAAATGGTTTATAAAAGAGATGAAAAGATATTAGCAAATAAAGCTGGCTTCACATTAATCGAAGTCTTAATTGCTATTGCTATTCTTTCATTTCTCATGACGGCCATTTATCAAATTGTCGATAGTAGTGCCACAACAAACGAACGAATAACTTCAGAAGACAGAGAAAGACTTCAATTAGAAATTGGTCTTATGCGAATTCAAAGAGACCTCGAGTTAATCCACTCTCCTCTATATTTTGAATCACAAAAGTCAGAAGATAATAAATTATTTGCTAAGACATATCAGCAAAGCCAGCGCTCAAGTACTTCAGGCTCACAACTTGGAAGTGGACAACCAGGTTCACAAACACAAGGCCAGAGTCAGTCTCAAACTCAGAACACGAATCCTCCAGTGATGACTTCTCACCTCTATCAAAATAAGAACTTTGATAATTTATCATCTAGTAATATTCCGATCCCTATTCTTATTAATGAAGAGAAAGGCTCGCTAATTTTTATGACTTCTGCAAACCGAAGACTTATAAAAAACTCAAAGCAGTCTAATTTGATTTGGGTTCGATATCGCGTTGTAACAACTGAAACATCAGGAGTTGATGAAGAAGAAAAGAATAAAGAAGCTCCTTACTCATTAACTAGAACAGTAATTTCACAAAACCTCTATGATACAGAGCTAGATTGGGAAGATGCAAAAGAGTACGCTGTCATTAATAACTTAAGGGATTTTTACTTTGAGTTTTATAGCCCAGAAAAAGAAAAATTTGTTGCATCATTAAAAGAATTAAATAAGTTAAGAAATACGCCAAGACTAATAAAACTGAACCTAGACTACGTTTCAAAAAATGGCGATGAATTTGAGATAGAAAGAACAGTAAGAGTCCTATGGCCTACGTTTGATACAACTGAAGATTTAAAAGAGAAATATGAAGTCAAAAAATAGCACTTTTAACATTATATTAAAGAACAATTCCGGTATTGCTATTATCATGGTAACAACGGTGGTTGCTATCTTGACTGTTCTCTTAGCACAATTTACTTATGAGACAAAGCTTAACAAAATTCGCATTGAGCACCAAGTTGATAAGGCCCAAGCAAAGCTAAATGCTGAAGCAGGTCTACAATATGCTCTTTCAATTCTAAAAGTGTATCGTGAAGCATGGAATAAATTAGAAGATAATACTTCTCTTCAAAATACTATTTCAAAAAGTGATATTGAAGCGATTGCGACACAGCCATTTATGATTCCAATTCCTACAACTGGAGAGATGTCGGCCCTACAAAAGAATGCGATTGCTGAGTTTGAAGATGAATCATTCATTCAGGGGACTCTTTCAGTTAGCTTAAAATCGATTACAGGATTTCTAAACCCTAATACACTAAGAGTTATTAAGCCAATCAATCAAAATGCCAATAGCTCTTCTCAGAGCAGCTCATCGCAACAAGGAAGTGGCCAGTCACTAAAGCCACATGAGTTTATGGAAAAAACTTTTATTGAAATGCTTGAGAAAACTTTTAGAGAAGAGATTGAAAATAGTGAAACATTCGCTCTACACTACTCGAATTTAGATCCCAGGTTACTAGTAAAAGAATTGAAATATTACGTATCTGGAGAAAATGATTACGATGAGCCTGAGAAGGCCGATATTCAAAGAACTTATCAAAATGAGGGAATTGAAGCAAAACATGCAGCATTTGAGACAACAGACGAGCTCTACTCTCTAGCTGGCTGGGATGATGAAATCGTAAACTTAATTAAAGACCGTATTAGCATTCACAACGTATCTGTAATTAACGTCAATGAAATCACTCTTAATCAATTAAAAGTTCTCTTTCCAGAAATGTCAGATGTGGCACTTGAAGAGTTTTTTAAATACCGTGACGGAGATGAAGAGTCAGGTATTACGGCAACACCTTTTAAAACAGAAAAGGACTTTAAAGCTCTTCTCACGGGGCGAATTGGTGCCATCGATGCAAGTGAATATGATAAGAGAATTAAAGAGTTTGCAGATGCTGACATTGTTATTGGAACTGGTGGAAAATTATTTAAACTTGAGTCCATCGGCACTTATGGAAACTCTACCTATAAGTTGACTGCTTTTATCGACTTACCAATCAAGCCTCAATCACCTTCAACAAACTCACAAGGACAAACTGGTTCACTCAATCAAGGCTCTAATAATGGCCAAGTAAATAACCAAGGAACAAACCAGACTACTCAAGGTCAGCAGCAACAAAATGAAGAAAGTAAATACTATCTTCTAAGGCCAAGAGTTGTAGAAATCCGTACATACTAACTTCCCTCCTTTTGCATGGCAAAATTTTCATTATAAAAAGTAACAGCAAAGTTATTGAAATTTGGTAAAATAAATTTATGAGCATTTTAGTTATTGACTGTGGTACGTACAGTATCAAATTTATTGAAGGCCGAGTTCAAAAGAAGAAATTCATCATTGAAGAGTTAGAAGAGATTCTACTTGAAGATGTTAGAGGGCCAAATGAAATTGATATCTCTATTCATGAGTTACAACAAAGAATTATTTCTGGATACCTCCAGGATCAAAACTTCCATGGAAGAATTATCACTCAATTACCAAATGAGTTCTTAACAAATCGCTATCTTGATTTGCCAGCAAAGAATAAAAAAGATGCTGAGCTTATGATCCCTTTTCAACTTGAAGAGGATCTTCCTTTTAATATTATTGATACTCACTATATTGTGAATCTCTATAAGAAAATTAATGGGCAATTTTCTGCCATTGTACAAATTGCAGAAAAGAATGTTTTTGCAACATATCGCAATTTCCTACAAGCCTATCATACAGTACCTTCTAACCTAACTTCCGAGTTAAGTGTTTATCAAAGTTTCGTTGAAGAAAAGAAAATCGAATCAAATGTATGTATCTTAGATATCGGTCACGAAACAACTAAGGCGTATCTTGTTTATAATGGAATTATTTATACACACCATATTTCATACGTTGCAGGTGCCGCAATTGATGAGGCGATCTCTAAAACTTATGACATTGGGCCAAGTGAAGCGCGTATCTTCAAGCATGAAAATAGCTTCTTTTTAACAAAGTCTCAGCTTGATAGTGTTACAAAAGAGCAACAAGATTTCGCACTGATGATGCATCAAACATTTAAGGATCTACTGTCACAAATTGATCGTTGGCTTCTAGGCCATCGAGTAAAGACAGGTCAAAGTATTGAGCATATTTACCTTACTGGTGGAAGTGCAAATATTAAAAATATTGATAATTATATTACTGAAAGATTAAAAGTTAGTGTTTCTCAATTTATGTCACCGGGTCTTGAGAAGATGGTATCAACACACGAGTACAATGCCCTCACGCTTGGTTACACAATGGGTGCGACTAATGCTTTCAAAGAACCAGCAAAGAATTTCTTTACTAAAGAATTTGCCTCGGCCCTAAAAGATGGAATCAAACTAGAAAATACAATTTTTTCTTTTTATCGTGTTGCAATTGTTTGTCTCATTATAATTGCAGGCCTTCTCGTTGAATCATTCTATTTCATAAACAATGACATAAAGACAACTAACCGTGAAATAAGACAACTTATTAAAACAAGTGATCTAAATTTAACAAGAAAACAAACTGCTTACTTAAGAAAAAAACCAGAAAGACTTCAAAAGATTGTTGAGCGTAAGAACAAGGCAATTAATATCGATTTAGAAGTATTAGAAAGTGTCCCTACTTCAAGTGCACTTAAAAACCTTCACACAGTAACTGAAGCAATTAAAAGAAATACTCAAGTTTCATTAACAAAGTATCGTGGTGACCTCACTAGCGGTTATGCTGAATTCAACACAAAGACGCAACGAGATCGCGACCAACTCATCAAGGTTCTAAAAAAATTAAATGTTAACGAAGCAAATATAGACGAGTCAAAACAAAGTAGCGTAATCATTAGCTTTAAAGGCAAATAGAATATGAGTGATAAAAGTTTATTTAAAGAAATTGATATTGCAATTGATAAGCAAATTGAAGAAGCAAGATCATCTAACTTCTTTCAATCAACAGCTGATCAATTAAGAGCATTTTCCGAAACAGAACAAAGAATTATCAATCAATTCTTCTCTGCTGTAACTCTTATTATCCCTATTCTACTTTTGGCCGGTGTCTTTATTTTTAGAACGATTCAAAAAAATGAATTAACGACAAGACTGGAGCTTAAAGATTCAATCATTAGTTTTAAGGAAGGAAATGTTCAACTTAAAACTCAAGAAGGTGGAATAATATCTGATGCAAAGATCTATGAAAAGCCGGACTTTGTACAAATGTTAAGTAACTCTCTAACTCGTTTTGATATCGAATCTAATCAAGTCTCAGTTGATGGTTTTAGTCGTTCAAACCTTGGTGGCTCTATTAGTCGAATCGAAACAAATCTTATGATTAACAAATTTACAAATAAGGCCCTCGTAGGTCTACTCAATGAATTACATAGACGCTTCAAAGTAATTATTACAGAAGTAGAATTAGAACGTACGAAAGACACAAAGTTTGTCTCTGGAAAGTTTACTTTTGAGTTTTATACGAAGGCCGATTAATGCAAGAAACGATGAGTAAGAACGAAAATAATATACAAGAAGAAACTTATAAGCTTAATAAGAAAACAATATTTCTTATTATTGTCCTTTCCTTCACTTCAGTCATTATAGGGTTTTTAGCAAACTTCTCTTTTGAAGATAAAATATATGGGCTATTACAAAGTGGCCTAAAAAAGAATCGCCAGTGTCCAATATTCTATAAGAAAGCACAATTAAGTTACTTCTTACCTGGCCTAGAGTTGTCAGGGCTTGAAGTTTCTGGACGCTGCTTACGTACACCAGATGCTCTAACGATAAAATCTGCTAACGTATCACTTGGTCTTCCAAGTGTCGCTCCTATTGGAATTAGCTTTTCTTCTAAAATCGATAAAATCAATGGTTTTGATAGTACATTGAATATTAAATCAATTCATAACTTCTCTACTCAGTATCTAAAATTAGAAGAGACAAGAATTAATCTAGAATCACTTAGGCCAATGCTGGGTCCAGTTTCAATCAATGGAAATATCGATATAGAGGCCCTTGTTAGCACTGATTTAAAATCACTTAAAGATCTCGATATATATCTACGTTCAAAAGACTTAGTTATACCATCACAGATCATTCAAAGTTTTGAAATTCCAACTTTAGCAATTAATAACCTATCTTTAAAAGCATCATCTGATGGTGGACCAATTGAGATAAAAGAGCTTATTCTTGGAACTCAAGACTCACCTATCCGTGCTAAGGCCAGTGGGATTATTGACCTGGATAAAATCAATATTAAAAGATCGAAGTTAGAGATTGAAGCACAAGTTAAGTTCTCTCCAGAATTTATTGAACAATTTGCTATTTTGAATCTTATTTTAGGAAACGGTCAACCAGACGAACAAGGCTTCTATCATATGAGAATTAACGGTACTCTTGGAAACCCTGGAACACCAATTATCGTAAAGCCATAGTCCATAGTTCTAGTTGACTACTAAGACAAATTAGAGCATCTTTAATCGATGCAAACGACGAATAATCTGGATATTAAAAACGCAAGGCAGCATATCGAAGCTGACCTAAAAGAGCTAATAGAAAAACATAGTTATCAAAATTTTTTCCATGAAATTTATGACTATTCTCTTCTTCCTGCTGGTAAGCTATTTCGCCCTCTCTTGGCATATGCAACGGCCATGGACTTTGGTATCAATTTAGACAACAAAGATGCACATAATTCAATTAAGAGCTTCTCGTGCGCATTAGAAATCCATCACACATATACACTTATTCATGATGACATGCCATGCATGGATGACGACCAATATCGTCGCGGTAGACTTTCGACACACGCAAAATTTGGTCAGTGGCAGGCCTTATTGGCCGGAGATGCACTTCACGGATTAAGCTTTAATCTTATTAATAAAATTAAATGTAATAATAAATATGAAATATTAAATTATGCTCACTGGTGTCTAGGAGCAAAAGGACTAATCCTTGGCCAGGCCCTAGATCTTGATCACCAAATGACTGAAAATTTTGAGAATCTCGTTCTTACCCATAAACTTAAAACGGCCAGACTCATTCAACTGGCCATTGTTGGAGCATATCTCCAAACAGAGAATACGACATTTCAACAGGCCAAAGCACTTCACCGACTAGGTCATCATATGGGAGTTGCATTTCAACTTCTAGATGATTTATGTGAGCTAGAAGATGAGAAACTTAGTGAACATGAATCGGCAGTAAACCCATGGCTTACAAGACAAACTCAATGCTTTAATGAGTTAAAACGTAATTTAGAATATCAAAAACATTTCTTCGAAAAATATGGCTGTGAAAACTTAAGATTTGTCTATGGACAATACTTAGGGAAGATACTCTCAATAATAGAAAATAGTAAAGAGACCATCATCTCTCATCTATCGCAACTCAAGAATGAAGAGGATGTAGAGACGGCCCAAGCCGCCTCTTTAGATCCAATTATTTCTTTGTTGAATACTTTGACTCTTTAGGTTCAATTCTTTCAGAATGCCACGTGCCTGTTCAAGCTTATCGAGATCAATATCAAAATTTGCCATTTTAGACTTTACAGCTTTAATTGGCTTATTTGATCTTGCTACAACTTTCTTAGGCTTAGTTGCTTTTTCCAGATCAAGCTTTCCATTTAGGACTAGCTTGGCCTTATCAATTGATAATTTATTATCAAAAAGCAATGACTTAATCTTTGCAAGAATTTGGATATCTTTTTGTTCAAATAACTTTTGTCCAGTCGATGAAACAAGGGGTGAAACTTCTTCAAATTCACTTTCCCAGAATCTTAATACATACGGCTTTACACCGACGATCGTACAAACTTCATCTAATTTAAAAAGTGATTTTTGTGGGATATCTAAGTTCTCTAACATTGATTAAAATCCATTGAATTCATTTTCATCATCTTTACTATCATCGTTATTTAAGAAAGAGCTAAGCGCTTGTGGCTTACCTTCCTTAGGAGCAATAGAAGTATCTTCCTTACCCTTTTCATCAATACGATGAGCATAACGTCCAGTGATGTCTTCTTTTAGTACTTGAGATGGTTTGAACGTAAGAACACGTCTAGCAGAAATTTCCATCGCCTCACCTGTCTGAGGGTTTCGCCCCACACGAGATGCCTTATCGCGAATTGAGAAATTTCCAAAACCAGAAATTTTCACCTTTTCACCACGTGCTAAAGTGTCTTTAATTACCTTAAACACTAGATCAACTAGGTCAGAAGCTTCCTTTTTAGAAAACCCTGCTTCCTTGTAAACTCGTTCAACTATATCAGCTTTGGTCAAGCTCATTGCATTCCTCCATGAATCAAAAGAACCTATATATATTAATAGGTTAGCAGAATTATGAATATTTCACAAAAAAAATTTTATGGGAAATATATTTCATTTTAATAACTTAGACATTTTTAGAGTAAAGCGATCATTTCCCTACTTTAAGAATTTCTTAAGTTGTCCTACTAAACAACTATTATGTAATATGTATATATCAACTTCTTCTTGTCAAATTGGCGTATTGACATGAACAATCCCCAGCATAGGTTCCGCACTCTTGCTGGGGATTTTTTTATTCATTTTCGAGATGATTACTTAGACTTCTTTTTAACGGCCTTTTTCTTTGCCTTCTTCTTTCCAAGCTTTTCTTGATCCTTAGCAATTTTCTTTAGAACCTTCTGCTTCTCTTGATCTTTTTTCTTGATCCAATCAGTCAACTTAGTATCAACATCGTTTAGCTCTTCGATTAACTTCTTGGCAATTAATTTTGGAGACTTTGCGATTTTTGTATACTCGGCCAGCTTCTTCGTTTCATCTTTAACCATGAGCTTACGCTTTTCTACTTCATCTTTTGTCATACGATAAATAGGCATATCTGCAAGGTAATCAGAGTAGACATATTTCTTCTTCTCTAGATACTCAACAAATGACTTTCTGTTTTTTGACTTTGTCGCCTTTTCGTATTCTTTATTCTTAATAAATTTGATGATCTCATTATTTTTTGTAATTGAATCTTTAAGATCTTCACAAAGAAGTTCATATCGACGCTTAACGACCTTAAGTCTTTCTTGCGTAAAGATCTCAATAATCTCTTCAGCACGCTCAAAGATCTTAACTCCTCTTTCAGAAATAAGAGTATAGTTTGGAGATAGTGAAGATGTTACTCCAATTGTGTCAGTAACCTCTTTTAGCGTTACTTCCTGGCCTTTTTTGAAAAGTAATTCAATATTAATTTCGTTATCAACTGATGCATCAACGAAGTCTTTTATAAAACCACTATCGATAAACTTCGTTAAGTGACGATAGATCTTTTTTGCATCATAACCACGTGGCAATTCAGTAATAAAAAACTTTCCGCCTTTTTCTTCGATAGACATATCAAAGGTTAGCTTTCCAGTTTTCTTATCTTCATGAATTGGAAGTGAATAATTGTGCACATAAGGCTTCATCTTACGAGGTTTTCCTTTTTCTACACAATGGATCATCGATCGGATAACATCCTTATGGTGAAAACTTGGAATCATTGAAGAAAAACCAGTTCCAATCCCCTCTGCTCCATTAAGTAGCATAATTGGAAGCTTTGGTAGAAGCCCTACTGGCTCCATTGTTCTCTCATCATAATTAGGAACCATTTCAACTTGGTTCATATCATCAAATAAAAGAATTTCAGAAAACTTTCCTAACTTACACTCAATATACCTTCCGGCCGCTGGATCGGTTTCCATACGTTCTCCGAAGTACCCTTTCTTATCGATAAGAGGGTAATTATTTGAGAACGTATAATCTTGTGCCATATTAACAATGGCAGATTCAATCGATGCAGGTCCGTGTGGGTGAAGAGTTAGAACTAATCCCGTTGCAGCTGATACTTTTAAAAGCCCCTTTGATTGATTTTTCCAAAGAGTATATAAAATCCTTCTCTGTCCTGGTTTTAGGCCGTCTTGTAGATAAGGGATGGCACGATCCATTAAGGTATAGATCTGATATGTGCGGTATTCATCTCTTACAATATCTTCTAAATTAATAGACTCAAGTGAGTGAAGATAAGTTTCTTGCATTATTTATTTCCTTCCTAATACTTTTTTAATCAAGATAATCAATCATATCTGCTAGGCTTGAGCCCGCTTTTTTACCAACTGCTTTCTTTGCTTTCTTCTTGGCCTTTTTAGCAGTTTTCTTTGCTGCTTTTTTTGCAGTTTTCTTCTTTGCCGTCTTTTTTGCCGTCTTCTTCGCTACTTTCTTTGCAGCCTTCTTCTTTGCTGCTTTTTTGGCAACTTTCTTTGCTGCTTTTTTAGCAGGCTTTTTCTTAGCAGGGGCCTTTTCTTGCTCTTCGATAACTTCAGACATGATCTCAGACTCGGCTTCATCTAATAGAAGGTCCTTTCTTAAGTTTGTGTCTTTACCAAAGCAGATATTTAACATTTCTTTAGCTTTAGCATTATTATCAATTGTTATCTTTGTGTACTCATCTTTTGAGAGAACGTACTTCCAAGCTTCAGGAGACATCTCCCCTAGCCCTTTATTTCGGTGAATCATTTTAATCTTAGCTTCACCTGAATCTCTAAATTGATCTAATTCTTTCTCTGACTCAAAATAAAGTGTCTTCTTATCAGTGATAACCTCAAAAAGAGGTGCCTTTGCAATCTGAATAGCACCCATCTCGAATAACTCCGGCCAAAACTGGTAGAAGAAATTCGTTAAGAGTGTATTAATATGGCCACCATCAACATCTGAGTCGGCCAGGAAGACAATACTTGAATAACGAAGTTTCTTTGGTTCAACTTCTTGACCTAGGGCCAGGCCAATTGAGGCCATAATATCTGAAAATTCTTGGTTATTTAGAATATCTTTAATACCTGCTTGTGCAACGTTCATTGGCTTACCTCGAAGGGCAATCCCTCCTTGATAAAGCTTATTACGAGCAGATCTTAAACCACCAATTGCTGAATCTCCCTCACAAATGAAAAGAGTACAAAGATCGCGCTTCTTTCTCTCGTTGGCATCAAGAAGTTTTTCAACTCTTTGCCTTTTTTGCTTACGGGCCTTCTTAGCGGCTTCTTTTAGAACTTGGTACTTATGACGAGACTTACCTCTTTCAAGAACTACTTCTAGATAGTCCTTATTCTTTCTCATAAATTTATCAATATTCTTACCCATGAATTCTTCAAGGGCCTTTTCAAGGTGTGTATCACGTACAAGCTTACGCTTTGTTTGCGACTCAAACCTTGGGTTTGGCATTGTAATACCAAGGACAAAAGTAAGACCTGAGAGAACATCGTTATCAACTAGCTTGATTTTTTCTTTCTTAGCTTGTCTCTCTAACTTATCTTTTATGGCATTGATAAAGATACGACGAACTCGATCATGGTGGAAACCACCATCATAAGTAGGTGTAGAGTTTACAAATGAAATAAACCTTTCACGCTCTTCACTACTTTTATCAATACAGAATGAAAGAGACATATCGATACGTCCCTTTACCTTTTTCTTCTTTGTATTTACTGTTTCATAAACATATGAATGAACACCAAAGTCATGAGCATTCTCTTCGTCAATACGTTGTGAAAGCTCAAATAGCCCTTTAGTGAAGTGATACTTTTCACCGTTAAAGTAAAAAGCAAGACCTGGATTATTATAAGCAAGGTCGATAATACGCTTTCTTAAAAGGTCCTCATCAATTTTATTATCTTTATAAACTTCCTTGGCGAGAGTAACCTGAATCGATACCCCAGAAGCGCCTTTAAACTTTTTAGGCTTTGTTTGTGTTATCTTCAGAGCACCATCGATAAACTTCGTTGTCTGCTCTTTTTTAGAGTTATAGTGTTTAATTGTTACATTGAACTCATCGGCCGTTAAACATGTAGCAGCTGCACCAAGACCATTTTGTCCCAATGTTCTGTGAAGAAAACCTTTTTCGTCAGTTTCTTCATCCTTAAACTTAGAACCTGTTCTAAATTCAGAATAAACCTGTTTTACCTTATCCAGTGGAAATCCGATTCCATTATCTGCTACTGTTACCGTCTTTCCATCTTCACTTAATGAAGTGTGAACCTCTGTAACGTGGCCACGATAATACTCATCGATACAATTATCTAGTAACTCTTCTATTGCTTTAGACTTGGCCTGGTGAAACTTAACTGTCTGAAAATCAACAGATTTATCACCATAGACATAAGTCTCTAAGTCTTCAATATCGTTGGATCCGAAAACGAGAGTGATACGATTTCGACAGTGCCATCTTTGATCTTTACTCTCAATGACTGCGTCTTTCGTCTTCCCTTTTCTTTTAACTGACTCAATGCTGCGTCCCATCCTTAACTTTTCCCCTATCTTAGCTTCGTGCTATAATGTAATCAGTATAAAGAATAAGGGAAACTTAAAGGCCTTGAAAGTTACAACGCGTCAACCATTTATAATTACAGCGCTTTTTTGCCAATTATTAGTATTTTCAAATCAGGCCTATGCCTCTGATTTCAAAGGGATTAACCCTGATATTAAGGAAATATTAGTAGATAAAAAAAGAATTTATCGTAAATCCATCGTAAAGACCGAAGGAAATAAACAAAGTTTAGATTACCAAATATATGGCATCCATCCAAACAAGTGTAAGACTGCACTGCGAAAACTTTCTCGTTATGAGAAATTCAATGAATATATTGATCTGGTTAAATTATCTGGCTATTCAGAGAAGAAAAAACAAATCTATCTCTATCTTGATCACACATTAATGCCATTTCCAATGTCTCTAACTTTTAAGATTCCACGTATTAAAAAACCGGGTGTCTATCCCTTCACTTTTGATAAAGGATTCTTAAAAGGATTACGTGGTGAAATAAATGTTAGACAATTAAGCGATGGACGTTGCCTCTTCTTTTCTAAAAGTTTTTGGAAAGGAGAAAAGTCATCAATACCAGATACACTCTTTGAAATGTTTTCCGAAACTTTAGGAGAGCTAGCAATGCAGAAGCTATTTAGAATTTCCCGCAGATTATAAATAGCGTTTACTATTTATTTCTTCTAAAAATATCTTTTCTCTAACTTGCCAGAATCGTTGCTTCTTACGAGCAATTACAAATTTGGGCTTTCTAAAGAACATACGATCTTGAATAACTTTTTCAATATCATCAACTTTATATTTCAAATCACTTCGCTTGAGGTGTTTTTTCACAAAAGCATGATAGAAGGCCATGCGTTGTGACTGAGTATTTAACTGAAAATACTCTTTTAAAGACTCTCCATTTACATCAAAATAACTAACTTCTAGAGATCGTCCTTTCTTACCTTGGTATTGCTTAAAGAACATCTCCTCTACTCGCATTATATGAGCATCTTTAAGCTGCATGGCCTCTTTTAACTTCTTATCTGCATCACGCAACTCATGTTCACAATGGGCACAAATATGAGCACTAATATCATTACTTTGCCCGCAATTATCACAGCTTTTAAAGCGAAAGAGAAAGCCACATTCTTGAACGTCCATTGTTACTTCATCAAGATGTATTCCCTGACATTTTCGGCCGTAATGTTCAGTGATATTTCCCTCACTATCCATTTTTCCCCAGAAGATATTTGCATGCCCACAATCCGGACACATCACTTGAACCTCTTGTGTATCACCACTCGGTTTTACTTCCCCAACTTCTGGTTTGAAAATATCGTGATCCAATCCTGTATAGTCTAAAATTAAGCAGTCTTGCTTGCCTTCAAAAAGTCTTAGGCCCCTTCCAACGATTTGTTGATAGAGACTGATTGACTCTGTTGGACGAAGAATTGCAATAAGATCCACATGAGGGGCATCAAAACCTGTGGTTAGAACAGAGACATTGACCAGGTACTTAATTTCTTGATTTTTAAAATGAGTAATTAATAAGTCTCGATCTTCCTGAGGTGTCTCTCCTGTCACGATAGCACTTTCATTTTCAGGTAAATGAGAAAGAACTTCATTGGCATGTTTTACAGTAGAGGTAAAAAGCATAACACCACGGCGATCTTTTGCTTCTTGTACAATATGTTTCACAATTCCAGGAGTCACTCGAGCGGAATCTTCTAAAATCTTCTCGATTTCTTGAGTTAAATAGCGTCCACTATCTTCATTTACTTCTAACTTAGAAAAGTCGTAACAAGCAACAGGAGAATCAATCTTAATCGGCCTCGTTAGATAGCCATTTTTAATCATATAACTTAATGGTAGCTCATAGAGGCAAAACTTAAAGAATCGTTCTTCATTTGTTCGAAGGATTTCATGGTAATGATAATTATAAATCCACCCCATTCCCAAGCGATATGGTGTCGCAGTTAGGCCCAAGAAAAAAACCTTCTCATTGGCCTTCTTTATCTTTTCAAAAACTTGTTGGTATTGAGTTTCTTTCTCAAGAGAGATGCGATGACATTCATCTATAATTATCAAAGAAAAGTCTTTAAAAAATTTATCGTCCGCTCTGGCCACTGATTGAATTGAACCAAAGATTACTTTATCGTTATAATCTTTTCTCTTCATTGAAGCAGAGAAGATCCCCGCTTTTAAATCATAGGATTCATATTTAGCATGATTTTGTTCAACAAGCTCTTTTACGTGGGCCAATACAAGGACCCTTCCCTTAGCAACTCTTGCAAGTTCAGCAATCACCAGACTTTTTCCGGCACCAGTAGGAAGTACAATGAGAGATGGATCCTTGGTTTTTCGAAAGTGTGAAATAACACGCTCTACAGCTTCAACCTGATAATCCCTGAGCTTAAATTTCATGAATTAAGTTTAGCAAAGAAATAAGACGATGCATATTTACAATTGATAGTTACTTTAGTGATTTAATGAAACTCCAGAAATTGAGCTTTTTGATAGCAGACGAGGGACTACACAAGTAATCGTTGTTCCCTTTCCTACTTCACTTGAAATTTTTACTTCACCATACATTTTTGCAAGAAGGTTCTTAGCAATGATCATCCCCTGGCCATATCCCTTTTCACCTAAAGTTCCTTCTATCTGTTGCACAGTTTCAACATTCATTCCTTTTCCATAATCAATAATGCTGAAAGAAAAACAATCTCCTACTTGCTTTACTTCAACATCAATTTCTGAATAAACAGAAGAATATTTGATGGCATTAAAGAAGTAGTTACATAAGATATTATATAAAAAGACTGATTTATTGATTTGAATAATCTCTTCTTCCACATCAATTTTAAAATTCACCTGAATTTGTTTTCTAGTCAATTGCTCTTGATAGATCTCTTCTAATTCATGAACAATGGTAGAAACCTTTTCATAACTATATTCATTTAAGATGTGGTCCTCATCCATTTCATTTTTTAAAGTATTAGCTGAGATGGTTTGAATAATATTAATATGGTTTGTAAGCTTCTTAACTAACTCTAGTTCTTTTGTATTTTCTAGCTTCTTCTCAAGTCTTTGACATAATAGCTGAGAGGCATAAATAGAGTTATTTACATCGTGGCCCATCGCTCTAACTAGAACGGACTTTTCTTTTAAAGATTGATCCAACATCATGTTTAAACGCTTTAACTCTTCGTTTTTTCTGTCTGTTTCATCCTTTAGCTCATTAATTAATTTTAAGTACTTTGATCTTGCACCAAAATGAGCACTTCTAGTACGAATATATAGGAAAAAAGAAGAGAAGATATTACTTCCTAATGCAGGCTTTAAAACTAATTTTAAAGAATTAGATGTAATTTCTTCAAATAAAATAACTGCTGATTTTCTTCCAATGATTACAGGAAAATTGCGATAAACCTCGAGATATACTTTAAAAAATATTGGATCAATTCTTTCTTGAGTTTCATTTATTTGCTCTAATATGATCTTTCGATCTCGAAATTCTACCTTTAACTTTATTCCCTTATATAGATAAGGAAGAACTAGCCTCGATTGAAAACGATATAGGTTCTTATGTGAAATGAAGCTAAAAACGAGATTTTTAAATAATGCGATTTCGTCTGAATGAATTCCCTCTATAGCAATAATGTGAACGATCTCTTCATCAGAATAACTCTTGCGTAGCTTTGCGAAGTATTCATTAAGAAAACTTACACTGCTATATTTTTGTTTGTTACCAAAATGTTCTCTGTAGAGCTCGTTGAACTCGTCTCTCTCAATATTGAATTTCTTAAGAGAGCCCATGAGAATATTTGCAACGACACTTGAGATTTGTAAATCGTTCATATGTTCTTATCTACCATATAAGTAAGTATAGACAGTTTGATGTGTAAAACATACACATAAAATAGTGGCACACCAAAGTAAATAAAACAAGTTTATTTCATATATAAGGTATTGAAAACTCGAGGTCTAAAATAATTATCCCTATGGCCAGCCTTTCCTTACTAAAATAAAATTTATGAATATATCAATGAACATTATTTTAAAAGATGAAATAATGAACTCGTCCATAAACTCATTTGCTATAAATGAAGCCTTTAAGCTTTATATGGATGTATGGAAAAATATATTCACAGAGTATGAGGTATTCCCCTCTGATTCACTATTAAGACAAGATATACATATTTTGCTCTATCACGAAATGAAGCCTATTGGATATTGTGCAATGAGTAAGTACGATTATACTTTGTTAGCTTACCGACATCATTCTTTTTTCACTAATATGCCAAATGAAGTATTAGAGACACTTACGCAACTAGAACTTCAAAAAACATGGAGTGTTGAGCTTCTAACTGTCCACCCTAATTTTAGACAAGGCCATTTCGAAATTGATGTTTATGAAGGCCTAAAGCAAGTACTTATGAATATCATTCGTGATCTTCAAGCAGAACATGTGATCGCACCTATTGTAAAAACAAACCAAGCAAGTTTAAAAGGTCGGGTCCATGGTGAAATCATTATTCAAAATATTATATATAAAAGTTTATTTTGTGATTTTTTACATATGAACTACAAAACTGTTCCAGATATAGAAGATGAAAAGCTAGCAAAAGCAATTAATAGCCTCTATCAACCTTTCAAAGAAAAAATTAAGAGTTTATCTGACAAGGAGAAAATTTATGAGCAAGCTAAAAAAATTAGTTGATAATGAAGTTGCTGAAATGATCGATTTCTTTATGGCAGCGAACTTAGAATCTCGTGAAGTATATGCAAACTGGCTGGCACAAACATATTTTTATACTTCAAGCTCTGAGGATATCCTTCTTTTTTGTGCAGAAAAGAGTAAAAAATCAGATATGGCAAAAAGATGGCTAGAACATGCTGATGAAGAAGCTGGCCATGAGAATTTAGCATTGGGTGATTTAAAACGACTTGGGTTCAAAATAGAAAACTTCATTGAATTTGAAGAAACAAAGCTTTTTTATCAATCACAGTTTTTTCTTGCACAAAAGTATTCTGGAGAAAGTGTCCTTGGATGGGTTCTTATTCTTGAAGCTTTTGCTGCTTCTGTTCCTAAAGAATACATTGATAAGCTCATCTCCATACATGGAAAACCTACTACGCGATTTATGTTTATTCATTCGAACGAAGATGTTGAACATGTAGAAAAAGCATATCAAGCGGTAGAGAAATTAGATAATTTAGATTTAATTATTGAGAATATAAAAATGACAAAAACGAGGTATTTATCAATGTTAAAAAAATGCAATGAAGCTAA
This sequence comes from Halobacteriovorax sp. BALOs_7, assembly GCF_003612895.1. Taxonomy (GTDB): domain Bacteria; phylum Bdellovibrionota; class Bacteriovoracia; order Bacteriovoracales; family Bacteriovoracaceae; genus Halobacteriovorax_A; species Halobacteriovorax_A vibrionivorans. The sequence goes on from NZ_CP027772.1 coordinate 2,127,648, forward strand.
AAATATTGGATTTGAAAAAGCAGCATAAAAAATACAAGAAACACCTAGGTCATTTTTTCGAGAAAAACACTTAAGAATGGCCTATATAGAGCTAATTCTTTAAAAAAAGAATATTTGAATAATCATTATCCTCATGAGCAATATTTTTAGATAACTCAACAGATGTACCATTATCTAAACTTGAAGAAATATTTACTTTAAAACCAAGTGCAGCAGCAGTATCCATAATAATACTCATACCATGACCTGTTCCAGCTTCCCCTTCAGTCCCCTTTGTTGAATCAATAGCACCGCTATTCATCTTTATAAGATCAATTTTTTTTTGTGGGATTCCAACACCAAAATCGATGATTCTTAGATATAGTTGTTCCTCAAGAACTTCCGCTGAAAATACAATACTCCCATTTTTTTTGGAAAACTTAATAGCATTATACATAATATTTGAGATTAGATTATTCTGAAGAGCTATTTTATTCGTATAAATATTTAAATTATCATCAATTTTAAAGTCATGAATAATTCGTATACCTTTTTGATGAGCAAGATCTTCATACTCAGTAACAGAGTCTAACAAGAGAGAGTATAAATTAATCTCAGAAAATTCGTAGATTTTATCATGTTTAAAACTTCGACCTTTTGAATTATTAATTATACCTAGAACAGATTTTGAAAAACGATCGATTCGATCTATGGCCTGTTCATAATCCCCTCTTTTTATCTTTTTCTTTGCAAACTCAAGACTTAATAACTTATTGGCTATATCATGATTTAACGTTCTATTACTTAAATTTAGATCCGCATTTAAAGATTCTAATTTTTTTCGATAATTTTCCAATTCAAGATTTTGTTCTTCCAACTGATTAGAGTATTCAATATTTTGCAAGATTAACTCTTTATACTTCCTCTTAGTAAAGAAGAGATTATAAAAGAAATTTGGTAAGCTAAACTTAGCAAATACTGGATTAGAAACAGTATAGATGACTTTATTATCAAGAGTTCTAAACTTTACTCTAGAAGGACTTTTTGCTCCTAAGAAGTTCATTGGAACCGTTCGAAATAGATCAACATACATATTGATAAACTCATGAAAGATCTGATCAGAGTGATCAAAAGTAAATATTAAATGAAAGGTGTCTGAACTGATTTTTCTTGAGGACACTTTAACATTTGAATAAAAGATTTTAAATGAAAGCTTCAAGAAGAAATTAAATAATAAGCTATAGCTAACAAAATAAGTTATAGTATCAAAAATAGGCTTGATAACTTTATTTGCGACACCTGTTTCGTTAATAATCTCGGTATAATTTTCGTAACGATTTGCAAAAGCAATTGTAATTAACTTGAAATCCTCCCAAGAAATTCGTCCTTTTTCATCTGTGAGGCTTTTATCCTGCATAGAAATTTCATACAGAAATTCGTCAACCGAATCCCCCATGGACTTGATCCCATCAAAGTATGCATTTAACGCTTTATTACTGACTTCCAATTAAAAAATTCTCCAAAAATTCTTAGAGATATTTTCCATTGAAAAAACGGATCGTGCAACTTACATTTAACAAATTAAATATCTTGATAACAGCGGCGTAATAAATCACCATACTCTCTCTCTAAGAAGTCTAATAGATCTTTTGATGATTTAGGCGCACCATATTCAGCAATGAAATGCTCATAAATCCCTGCTCGATATGAGTCTGGAAAACTCGTGTCTTTAAGATCTATTCCCTTTCCTTTAATAAAAACGGAACGAGGAGTAAGCTTTAATGAATATTGAGAAACATTTTTTGTATCAATAAAACGAATATCTCCACTTGGAAATAGCCTATCTTTAATTCTCTTTAGGCCCTTTTTACCAAAGCATCTTTCTTGTTGATAATTGATACCATGATTCATAAGAATATCCTGAATATCCATATTTAAACCAGTGATGATATCAGATGCCGTATAACCAAAGAACTCGTGGGCTGCAACGTGGGCGTTTACCCCTCTAATATTTTTACGAAACCAATTCTCAACATTCTTAAGAGCAATTGCTGAACGACTATTTGAGTTTTTAATTAAAACATCAAAATCCGCATGCATCATTTCATGAAAGACAGTTGATGCTAAGATTGTAAATTGATACTTTTGTCCCATTGGAAAGTCTGAAAGCCCCACAATTCGATTACCGCGCCAATTTTTCTCTCTTAGAACAATTGTATTGGTCTTATCATTATAAGTTGCTTCGGCCCCTGATTTATTCATCATCCACTTTTCAAAGAAGTTAGGTTTACGAATACGCACCTTTTGAGCAACATCATCTAGCCGACCAAGTTTTAATCCATGGCTCTTTTCTAGAGAATTTGAAAATTGAGAAATCGTAGCTGGACTTGCGGCCAACACATAAGTTGTAATAAGTAGAGTAAGTAGTGCTTTCATATCCATAATTACACCTTGAAAAACTTAAAATTACTATTACTGTAAGAAGATATCAGGGACTTAATAGCGAGCACTTATAAAATCACCCTGCTCCAAGTCATCAATTGGTCGATTTGAAAGACTTTTTGTATAAGGAATCTTAACCACAACTTTAGTTCCGCGCTCCAATCTATAAAATTGAACTTCACCACCAATTCGATTAACGATGTAGCATATTATACTCAGCCCCATCCCACTGCCCGTCTCCTTATTTGTCCCTGCACTAGAGCGAACTTTTGAAAAACTTTGAACTGACTTTACGATATCCTCAGGTATCCCCTGTCCGGAGTCGATAATACTGAAGTAGATGAAATGATGGTCTATCACCATAGAAAAATAAACCTTAAGACCAGAGTCAGTAAACTTAAGAGCATTAGATAATAAATTGCCCAAAACAGAATTAACAAGACTCTCCTTGCTTATGGGTAGGGATATTTCTTCTTTCTTTATTGGTGCAGTGGTAATGAATTGCACATTCTTCTCATGAAAACCTTCTTCGTAACGTGAGATAGCGCACTTAAATACATCGACAGGATTGAGTTCATAATAATTATCTTGTCCATCAAACTGCTTTCTCATTTCTTCTTTAAACTTAATAAGCTCTCTAAGTCGATCGTAGGCCCGTTTTACATAACTCAAACTCTTATCTCGCAATGCTCTAGCAAGGCTTAAGGAGAGGAAGTTTAAATCATTTGAAGTATCGTGAATAACTGACTTATAAATAGCATTAATAAGCTTTAGTTCTTCTTGAAGTTTGTGATCCCCTTCGACTTTCTTAGATAATGTTTTAACTAACACTCCCATCATAATGGAGATAAAAGTTAATACTCCTGCACTCCACCCCCAAATAGCAGAGCCAGGAATTTCATAGCTTAAACAAAATGAAAGAGTGACAATAGCAGCAACACTAAAGATTCCAAAATAGAAAATATTTTCTAAATTTGTAAGTCTCTTTCCATAGAAATAAAGAGCATATATACCAGGAGTGAAGCTTCCTAAGGCAATAGGAAGTGTATAATACATTATTTTGGTATTAAGAGAAAAAAGAATGCCTCCGGCAACAAGGCCTAAGACAAAGAAGACAGATATTCTCTTACGATAGTACTTTAAGCGATTATCTAAAAAGAAATTACTAAGATAATAAAGAGGAACAACCTTTAGACTAAAGAGGATGATATCCATTTCTCTACTTTCAGCGAAAATGAACCTTATTGCATAAAGGAAGAAATTAATATTTAAGGCCATTTTTAGCTGTGAATAATCCGTTTCTCGATCCAGAGATGCAATGACGTAAGCACTCACAACACATAGTAGTAAGAAGGATAATAAAACTATGTATAACGTGCTCATGCTATCCATTTCTAAAAAATAGCATATTAAAAAAAATGAACAATTTAAGAAAGGATAACTTAACTTAAGATTTTACCGTCCATCCTGGGCATGCGTCCGCTCTCGGCTCCTGCCTTCGCGGACATACCGTCCATCCTGGACATAAAAACCTAAGACCGGGATAAACCTCAGAAATTTGCTTTTAAAAAGGAAGGCCCCCGGGGGAAGCCGGGAGTGTACTCATGTACACGACCAATTCCACCGGGGGCCTGACGCATTTAAAACGAATTTATGAGGTTTATCCCCCGAAATCATCAAGCATGATGTCGTCGCGCTCAACACCAAGGTCAAGAAGCATATCGATAACACACTTGTTCATAATTGGAGGACCACATAAGTAGTACTCACAATCTTCAGGAGCTGGATGCTTGCTCAGGTATTCATCATGTAATACTTGGTGAATAAAGCCAGTGTAACCATCCCAATTATCTTCTGGTAGAGCATCTGATAGAGCAACGTGCCACTTGAAGTTATCATTTTCAGCTTGTAGGCCGTCAAAGTCTTCAACATAGAACATTTCTCTCTTAGAACGTGCACCGTACCAGAAAGTCATCTTACGATCAGTTTTGATTCTCTTAAGTTGGTCAAAGATATGTGAACGCATTGGCGCCATACCAGCTCCACCACCAACGAAAACCATTTCTTTATCTGTATCACGAGCAAAGAACTCACCAAATGGACCAGAGATAGTAACTTTATCACCTGGCTTACAGCTAAAGATATATGAAGACATCTTCCCTGGAGGAGTTCCCTTAGGAGCTCTTGGAGGAGGAGAAGCAATACGCACGTTAAGCATAATGATTCCCTTCTCTTCAGGGTAATTTGCCATCGAGTAGGCTCTAATTGTCTCTTCGTTTACTGTTGAGTTGTATTGCCATAGGTTGAATTGATCCCAATCCCCACGGTACTCTTCTTCAATATCGAAGTCTTTATAATCAATAGAAAGTCCCGGAGGTCTTTCAATTTGAATATAACCACCAGCTCTAAATGGAACTGATTCACCTTCAGGTAGTTCAAGAACGAATTCTTTAATGAAAGTAGCAACGTTGTGGTTTGATCTAACCGTACATTCCCACTTCTTAACACCAAAGACAGACTCTTCAACTTCAACTTCCATATCAGTTTTAATACTAACCTGACATGCAAGTCTTAGACCTTCACGAGCTTCTTTCTTTGAGATATGTGACATTTCAGTTTCTAGGATTTCACCGCCACCTGAGTGAACGTGAACTGTACACTGGCCACAAGTTCCCCCACCACCACAGGCAGAAGAAACAAATAATTTTTGATCAGCAAGAGCATTAAGTAGCTTCCCTCCAGCAGGGATTTGAACAACTTTCTCACCGTTGATCGTTAGTTTAACATCTCCGCTTGATACTAGCTTTGACTTAGCAAAAAGAATAACTAAGACAAGGGCCAGAACCACAACGGTAAACATTAAAACACCAAGAATAATTGCATTCATAATATTTCCTTTTTATTACTTACCGTTAAAGTTGGATCCCAGAGAAACTTAAGAAACCAAGGGCCATAAGACCTACAGTGATAAAAGTAATCCCTAGACCTTTAAGTCCGTCTGGAACATCACTGTACTTCATTTTCTCTCTAATACCTGCAAGAGCTGCAATCGCTAAGGCCCAACCAAATCCTGAACCTAGACCGAAAACAACAGACTCTCCAAATGTGTAATCTCTTTCCACCATAAATAATGAACCACCAAGGATGGCACAGTTTACAGTAATAAGTGGAAGGAAGATCCCAAGAGCGTTATAAAGAGCAGGCATGTACTTATCAAGGAACATTTCCAGGATTTGTACCATTGCCGCAATAACACCGATGTAACAGATAAGTCCTAGGAATGATAAATCAGTTCCTGGCATACCTGCCCAAGCAAGTGCATTGTCTTTTAATAAGTAATTATAAAGTAAGTTATTGACTGGAATTGTAATTGTTTGAACAACAACAACCGCAACACCAAGACCTAGTGAAGTCTTAACTTTCTTTGATACCGCTAGGAATGTACACATACCTAGGAAGAAAGCTAGAGCTAAGTTTTCAATAAATACTGCTTTTATAAATAGACTAAGATAATGTTCTAACATATTTCACCTACCCTTACATTTCTTCTATTTGATCTTTCTTCCAAGTACGTAGACCCCAGATGAAAAAACCAATTAAGAAGAACGCAGATGGTGCAAGAAGTGCCATACCATTAGTTTGGTACCAACCACCTTCTCCAGTTGTTGCTAAAATAGAAACTCCAAATAGCTTTCCTGAACCAAGAAGCTCTCTAAAGAATCCAACAAATACTAATACAATTGAATAACCAATACCGTTACCAATACCATCAAAGAATGACATGATTGGTGGGTTCTTCATTGCATATGCTTCTGCACGTCCCATAACGATACAGTTAGTAATAATTAGACCAATGTAAACTGACATCGACTTTGCAACATCATAAACATAAGCTTTTAAAAGCTGGTCAGTAACAATTACAAGTGAAGCAATGATCGTCATCATAACGATGATACGAATTGCACTTGGAACGTGATTTCTAATTAGCGATACAAATAAGTTTGCAAATGCACAAACTAATGTAACGGCCAAACACATAACTGCAACTGATTCCATTTTTGTTGTTACGGCAAGGGCCGAACAAATACCAAGAATCTGAAGAGCAATTGGGTTATTTTCAAATAATGGGTTAAGAACTGTTTCTTTTAATTTCATTATTCACCCCCACCTTGAGTATATTTATCAATAAATGGTCCGTATGCGTCGTCCCCCATCCAGTAGCGAACAGTTCCTGTTACACCATTAGCTGTAAGAGTTGCACCTGAAAGACCGTCGATATCAAATTTGCTAGCATCACGTGCTTCACCTTTGATAACTTGAATTTGAGGATTTCCATTTTCACCAAAGATCTTCTTACCTGGCCAAACTGCTCTCCACTGAGGATTATCAATTTCACCACCAAGACCTGGAGTTTCACCGTGAGCGTAGAATCCAATACCTTTTACAGTATTTAGGTCTGTTTCAAGAACTAGGAAACCGTACATTGTTGACCAAAGACCTTTACCGTGAATTGGGAAAACTACTGATTTCGTTTCTTCACCGTCTTTTACAAAGTATACTTTTCCGTATTTTGCACGAACCTTAATATTTCCTAGATCTTCGTCTGAAGGAATTTTGTAATTTCTTTTTGGATCTTTAGCCGCTTTGTTTGCATCGTATTCAGATGGCTTAATATCTGTTACGTACTCACCAGTTTTAAGATCAACAAGTTTAGCTTCGATTTGCTTATAAGCTTCCTCAATCTCTTTCTTCTGAGCTGTTGATTCAACAATCCCAGCAGTCATAAGAAGGTTCTTCTTAATATCTAAAGCTTTGTTTTCTTCTTGAAGTGGTCTTAATGAAACCGCTGACCAAGATACGACAACTGAACATACAACACATAGGATTGTTGCTACGATCAGAGTTTTTGCAGTACTATCATTACTCATCACTGCCCCCTTATACCGTCTTGTATCCATTTGCACGTTTCTTGATATTACCTTGAATAATAAAGTAATCAATTAATGGTGCAAAACAGTTTCCGAAAAGGATTGCAAGCATAGTACCTTCTGGGAAAGCTGGGTTAATAACACGAACAAGGATAACCATGAAACCGATTAAAGCACCATAGAACCAATGTCCTTTTGTCGTCATAGAAGCTGATACTGGATCTGTTGCCATAAATACTGTACCAAATGCAAAACCACCAATCACTAAGTGCCAAAGTGGAGTTACAGAGAACATCATATTTGTATCAGATCCGATAATATTTAAAAGACCTGATGTTGCAACAGCAGCAAGTGTCATTGAAAGCATGATTCTCCAAGAACCAATTCCTGCAATGATTAGAATTGCAGCACCGATTAAACAAGCAAGAGCTGATGTCTCACCCATTGAACCTGGAATGAATCCTAAGAAAGCATCTTTCATTGAAACAGTGATTGCTTCAACTCCACCAAGAGCAGCTTGTGAAAGCGCTGTTGCTCCAGTAAATCCGTCAACTGCAGTCCAAACCGCATCCCCTGAAATTTGTGCAGGGTAAGCAAAGAAAAGGAATGCACGAGCAGTAAGAGCTGGGTTTAGGAAGTTTTTCCCTGTACCACCAAATACCTCTTTACCGATTAGAACACCGAAAGAGATACCTACAGCAACCTGCCATAATGGAATTGTTGGAGGAAGAGTTAGAGGGAAAAGAAGACCTGTAACAAGGAAACCTTCATTAATTTCATGTCCTCTAACGATTGCAAATAATGCTTCCCAGAAACCACCAGCAATTTGAGTTACTAGAAAGATTGGGAAGAAGTATAAGAATCCGTGTAAGAAGTTAGCTAGTAAGCTCTCTGGTGAGAAACCTGCACCAAGTGCCATGATGATATCAGCACGCCAACCTTCAGGAGTCATTCCAGCAGCTGCAAGAGCAGAGTTTGCTTGAAGACCTGTGTTGTACATTGCCATAAATACCGCAGGCATAAGAGCGATAGCAACTGTGATCATTAATCTTTTTAAATCAAGTGCATCTCTAACATGAACTGAACCTTTAGCGACTCCACCTGGAGTATAAAGGAATGTATCGATCATTTCATATACAGCATAAAATTTTTCGAACTTCCCGCCTTTAGCGAAGTTATCATGTTGAGAATCTAGAAGTTTGCGCAACATTGTAATTATCCTTCTTTCTCAATAATAGTTAAACTTTCTCTTAGAGCTGGTCCGAAATCAACTTTACCAGGGCTTACGAAAGTACAAAGAGCTAGATCTTCTTCGTCTAGTTCAAGACAACCAAGCTCGATAGCGTAGTCATTATCTTTCGTTACAAGTGCTCTTAGAAGTTGAGTTGGAAGCATATCTAGAGGCATTACTTTTTCAAATGATCCAACCGGAACCATCGCTCTATCAGAACCATGAGTTGCAGTTGTGAAATTGAAAACTTGCCCCGGCTTTAACCAGTGAAGGAATGTACGCTTAACAGAGAATTTATTAAGACCTGGCTTGTGCCATCCTAAGAACTCTCTTTCACGCCCTTCAGCTAGAAGAGTAATTTGGTTATGAAAACGACCAAGATAAGCAAATGAACCGGCCATTGCACGTCCACTGAAAACTGAACCTGAAACAACTCTTACCTCACCTTGTCCAACTTTACCTGAAGTTACTTCACCTAAGTGAGCTCCTGGGATTGTCTTTACAAGAGTTGGGTTTACAGAAGCTGGCCCTGCAATAGAGATAATTCTCTCTGTTGAAAGCTCACCTGTTGTAAAAAGCTTACCGATAGCAATTACATCTTGATAATTAATTGACCATACCGTCTTTTTATTACTTACAGGATCTACAAAGTGAATGTGAGTACCAGCATTACCTGCAGGGTGAACACCAGCAAATTCCTTTGTTTCAACTTTTGTCGTAGAAGGTTTTGGAATATTACTTCCAGCTGCCTTACAAACATAAGTCTTTCCATCAGTAAGTTTTGAGATAATTTCAATACCGTTTGTGAAGTCTTCACCTGCTTGTGCGATAACAACTGCAGGATCAGCAGCAAGTGGATTTGTATCCATAGCTGTAATGAAAATAGAACTTGGCTCTGATCCAAGATCTGGAGCTTTTGAAAATGGCCTTGTTTTAAATGTTGGCCACAGTCCCGACTCAACTAAAAGAGACTGAACGTCTTCTCTAGTTAAATCCTTAACTCCTGTTCCTTTGTAGTTTTCAAAAGTAACTTGCTCATTACCTGAAACTTCAATTACTAAAGTTTCAAACGCTCTTCTTGCCCCACGGTTAATTTCAATAACCTTACCGCTGATTGGTGCTGTGTAAAGTACACCTTCAACTTTCTTACAAGAAAATAACGCTTGTCCTTTCTTTACTTCGTCGCCAACTTGAACAATCATTGTTGGTTTCATTCCAACATAATCTGGTCCAGTAAGGGCAACTTTAGTCACTTGAGGTCCTGCCTCAATCTTTTGTGATGGCTTCCCACTGATAGGAAGATCCAATCCTCTCTTAATGTGAATCATAGCGACAAATCCCGTTATTTTGGTTTGTTAACAATAAAATAAAATTTGAAATTATTAATTTTTTAACAGAAATACATAAAGTTGTAACCCTAATTTTAACTAGTTTAACCATTAAGATTGGCCTTTAATACGAGACCATCATGCGTCAAAACGAAGGCTATTTAGTTACGATTTATTTACCGCAACACTTCTTGTATTTCTTTCCTGAGCCACATGGACATGGATCATTTCGTCCAACTTTAGCTCCATCTCTTTTAACCTGCGCTACAATGGGCTCTCCGTCTACGAAGAACCAATCTCCGTCAATTTTTACGAACTCAGAACGCTCATAATGCACATGGTCTTGTCCACCTAGGCCAAAAGTTGCTTTAAACTCAACCATTCCCCAGTCATCTCTTTCTGTTCCTTCTGCAGTGTCGACTATTTCAAGTCCTTTCCACTCAGATTGTGATGACCAAGCCTTAATTTCGTTTACATCCATATCTTCACGATGATCTGGGTGCGTTGAATCAACAATAAAGTCGATATCCCCAGTTGTGTAAGAAGAATAACGTGCGCGCATTAGAAGTGCGGCCGTCTTTGCTTTTGTTTCACCTTTAATAATTGGTAAACAACATTTTTCTAAACTCTCTCCAAGTCCACATGGACAACTCATAATAAACTCCATTTAAAATCGATATAATAAGTCGGTAAAATTAGTGTTTGTTTCATCAAAATATACCTTGCTTTCTAGTAGTCGACTAGAAATAAATGTGAAGTGCGGCTTGAGCATCTTTTGATACTTTGTACGACTTCGTCTTATGGCATATTCATCTTTGAACTCAAGATCTTCTATTTGGCGATCAAGTTCTTTATCGGTAGGTACAGTCAAATAAAGATACTTTGCTCGATTTGCTAAAATTGGCAAACAATACTCTAACTCTTCATCTGTGAGGTATTGAAAAACAGAAGTACAAACGGCCAAATCAAAGGACTTCTTTTTGTCTTTATTGCGTTCACACCATGAAACTAAATCTGTTTTTTCTAGTTTAAACTTTGTTGATGGAATTTTATTGATGTCACGCTTCTTAACAATATTGTAAGCATGTTCGCTGGGTTCAATTCCATGGGCCTTATATGGTTTAAACTCATCGAGAAGTGCCTCAAATAAGTGTCCCAGGCCAAAGCCGAGATCAACTATTGAACTGATATCAATATACTCCATACCAAATAGATACTTAATATAACCAACGTGCTCTTTGGCATTTCCAATACCATCCATATCATCGGCATCTTCGTAATTTACGTCCCAATAATCTTTGGAAAAGCCTTTAGCTCCCAACTCTTTCACAACTCACTCACCTTTAGTGTTTTATTAATTAAATAGGCATTTGATATCAATCGATAAATTCCTACAGAAAAAATAGCTGACCATAGCAATAGAAACGACTGATAAGTAAAACTTAAATAAATAAGAGGCAGAAAACAAGTAAAGAAAGCAATGACCATATGCTTGCCTAAGAAATCAAAGCGATTAATTCCAAACACCAGTCCGTCATAGACATACGCAATGGAAGCAGGGATTTGGACGATGGCCAAGAAAACAATGACCCCTTTAATCATCTCATAAATTGACTGATCATAAGTAAATAGTCCGATGAGAAAGCGGTTAGCTGTTAAGAAAAGGATGCAAAAAATAACTCCAACAACAGCACCCATTACTAAGAGTTTTCTAAAGATTTCTTTAAGATTCTCATGTCCCTTATTTCCATACAAACTACCACCAATAATATTTCCCGATGTAGCAATTCCATCGGTAAAAAAAGATGCAAAAAGCCATAAATTCAATATCACTTGATGGGCAGCAAGCGCCTTAATTGAGATTGAACTTGCAACTTTTGTAGCAAGAAAGAAACTTGTGGTTAAAAAAGCTGAGCGCATAAATACATTCAATGAATTCTTGCCCATATGAAATGCGTCTTCTAGAGCAATCTTGCTTTTAATAAAAAGGCCTTTTAAAGACTTCTGATTAAGAACGAGGAAAAGGGCAATAAGAAGACCAAGTGCATTTGCAATAATAGTAGCTGCTGCAACTGATGCCAGTCCACCATCAAAGATATAAAGACCTAAGTAGGATAGAATAATATTAGTAAGTGTTGTGAAGCCAATAATATAGAGAACTGTTCTGACCTCGGCCATGCCTCTTAATATGGATAGTGCCGACATAAAAAGTAGGATAAATGTATGGCCATATATTCGAGTTAAGAAGTACTCATCACATTGTTTATAAAGTTTAGGGTCAACTGAAAGAAATTGGTAAATATAATCTCTAAATGGTGCAAGAAAAATACTTAAAATAAGTCCTAGGGCCAGAGCAATTAAGAAAGTAACTTTAATAAGAGAGACCACTCGAGGAAAGTCTTTTTGGCCAAGCTTTTGTGAAATTGCTTGAATTGGTGCATGAACTAAGAAGTTAAACATCCAAGTTAATGATGAAATGATTGATACTCCTACGGCCATTGCCGCAAGCATCTGTGTATCATAATTTCCAACTAAGGCCGTATCAACAATTGAACTTAAGGGCTCTAGCATTGATGCTAGAATAGAAGGCAAAGAAAGGGCCCATAGGCCCTTATAAGATAACCAATCTCGATTCATAGATTGAATTACTTGATTAGTACTTTGTTACAGCAGAAAAAATTGCAACAAAGATAAGCGCTAAGATAAGACCTAGACCAGCAAGTCTATTATTCTTCATTCTCTTAGCTAAAATTGGTCCAAGTGCTGAAACAGCTACCCATAAACCAACTTTTACTTTTACCCACATTGGCCAACCTTCACCGTGGCTTACACCAATACGAGCTAAAAGCCCCATACCACCTACAAATAGTAGGAAACTTGCAATACCTGAAGTTATTTTTAGCAACTTCGAGTTATTACCTTGAGGGCCAACAAATTGCGGTGCAAAAGCTGCAACCATTAGTACTAACATAAAAACGTGAAGTACTTTGTAAAATTCATAACTCATTCTTCTTCTCCATTATTCTCTTCTTCTAAACTTGTCAGTCTGTCGTTAATACAGTTTAAAGTCTTATTGATTCTAGCTAATTCTCTTTCTATCATTAAATCTTCACGGTGTAAGCTTGTTTGCATTCCCTCAACATTTTTCTTTAACACCTTTACGCGGTGGCCTATAGTTAGAAATTCTCTTCCAAGCATAACATTGGCAAAGATGGCAGTATATGTAGCAAATAATCCTGTACCAAGAATCATTAGAAAAACTGCAACCACCCTTCCCGAAAATGTCACAGGTGTAACATCTCCATATCCAACGGTTGTGATAGTAGTAAATGCCCACCAAATTGAGTCACTAATAGTTGTCACGTTAGGATTATGACCCTTTTCGAAATGAAAGAAAGTATAGGCAAAAATTAAAACACCACTATTACCTAGGAAAGTAATAACCCAGAAAGGAACAGTCTTGAACAAGTAGATAAATCGTTCAAAGAATATGTTGATGCTTGAGCGCAAATTGACCTCTATTATAAATTTAGGATTTAACATATAATATTGAATATGAGCTACTTTGGGAATAGTAATAAGGGTGAAAAGATATATCGCGGTGCATACAACTACTACCGTAAAGATAACCTTTATGCTGAAGAAACATTTGAAGTCTATCGCAGGCCAAAATTCCATCAGATCTATTTTGAAGGTGAAATGCTAGCGCGTGTGATGACTGGAGAACTTTTAAAGGTCCACGTCGCCTATACAGTTGATAAGGAATACACTCCAATAAAAGTTAATATTGTGAAGTCACTTGGTGAACAAGTTTCAAAAGAAATCTTTCTCTTTGATCACTCCAATAGTGAACTTAAGTATCAATTTGAATGTGGTGATATCGTTAAGACTGAATCAATTGCAACCTCGCCTAAGTTCTTTGTCACAACTCCCCTAAGTTGTTGCTCAATGCTTTTCTTATGGTCAAAGAAGTTTGATTCCGTAGGAAAGAATTTTTACTCTTTCTTTTCGACAAATAATCAATGGACGTATTCTGGACCGATTATCAATAATAATATTGTTGTAGAAAGAGTTGCCCAGACTTCAGAAAATATCAAAATTGACGGCAGTACCGTTACGGCCGTTCAGTATAAGCTATTTGAGAAAATTGAATCTAATGATCCAAAAGAATTGAAAGAGACTCCAGAAATGTTAAATATCTGGCTATCTCAACACCAAACAATTCCCTACATTATTAAGGATAATAAAGGCACAAATATCACAATTAAGTATCTCAATAATCTGGATACGATTTAAGATAGCCTATTCTAATGTTTGGACGAATTCTTTAGAAGCTTCTAGCGCTTGCTTAAAGTTCGTACGATTAATTTGATAAGGCTCCATTTGCTTTGTAAGCTTTGCCATCGTTGAATTCTTCCACTTTTTAATTCGTGAATCAATAACAACAACTGCTCCTGCATCATTCTCAGTTCTCAGGAGTCGGCCAAGCTTTTGATGAAGATTACGCGTACGGTGTGCTAGATAATAATCTTCAAATTCATTACCAATATTTGTATCGTAATAATCACGTCTTAATCGAATAACCTGATCCATTGAAAGATCTGGAATTTTATCAATAAAGACAAATCTTAAAGCGTCACCAGGTACATCAATCCCCTCACCAAAAGACTCCATTCCAATTAGAATTCCATTTCCAGAATCCTTAAACTCTTCAACGACATTGGCGCCCATACCTTGAACAAAGACAGGAAGTTTACCTTCAAATTTATCCAACATATACTCGACAGCTTTTTCAAACCTGGCACGAGCAGAGAAAAGTAGAAGCGTTCTTCCACCAATATCTTCAATAAATGGAACCAGACGATCACAAACTGTTTTTACAAAATCCTTATCATATAAAGATGGTGTATCATCGCATAAGAAGACACGAGTCTTATTCTTATAATCGTATACAGAAGGAAGAAATAGTCCTGAGCGGAAGCGTCTTTCTGGCTCACTATAGAGATAACCTGTTGACCACTCCATACCACGACTTCCTTGATCTCCATGTTCATTGCCTAATGTTGCGGAAGTATAGACAACTGAAGAAGATGTCTGAAGAAGTTGATCGTGAAGTATTTTCCCCGTATTAATTGGGCCGGCCGTTAAAAGAAATCCCTGCTGCTCATGATACTT
The DNA here is from genome assembly GCF_003612895.1 of Halobacteriovorax sp. BALOs_7. Classification (GTDB taxonomy): domain Bacteria; phylum Bdellovibrionota; class Bacteriovoracia; order Bacteriovoracales; family Bacteriovoracaceae; genus Halobacteriovorax_A; species Halobacteriovorax_A vibrionivorans. The sequence continues at coordinate 2,142,731 of NZ_CP027772.1, forward strand.
CATTGAAAGAGAATACGGCTGCGTTGACGTTTCAATTTTTAAAAGAAGCGCTAAGGCATTCATAATATCTTCAAGTGTTCCGACAAAAGATTCAAAGCGAGTCCACGCTGTAATCTCAGGCGGCCCTTGCATATCACTTGCTTGCCAACGAACAGTATAAGGATAGACCTTCTCATAAATTGATTTAAGAAGATGGTAAATACTTTCAAGATGATGGAAAACACTCAGCCTTAGGCCTTCTTTTTCAGTTGGCATAATCATTGGAAGCTCATTCCAGAATTTATCTGTATAGCGAGGCATCTTTTTAAAGATCATTTCAAACTTATCAGGTAATTCAAATAAATGATCACGTAACATTGTTGCACTATCAATTGAAAGCATACGAAGTGCCGAGATCTCTTCTTCCTGATTACCTTCAATAAGGTTTCCAATTAAATAAAAAAGAGAGCCAAGACCTTGTAGGTTTTGTAATTGTTTTTGTAGACTTTCAAGATCAGACTGCCCTACTTCAGCAGAAAATGCCTTTGTTGCCTCACCTTCAATCTTATGTGCCTCATCTACAACGACGTATGGAGGACGTGGAAATGACTTTGTCCAAGAAAACATCAAGGCGTGATTTCCAACAATGATATCAGCTTCTTTTGCATCTCGAAGTCCACGAATATATGTACAATTTGCATAGTATGGACATTGCTTATTTGAGCAGGCCCTATAATCTACGGCCAAGTCTTTTTCTGCTTGTGAAAAGTCTTCTAATTTCATTTTCAAAACGAAAGGAAGATCATTTCGAGAGATCATATGTTCAAGTGCACTATTTGAATTATGAAAGAAAAGTGATTCAAAATAAATATCACTAAATTTTTCTTTGAAGTCTTTTGTGTCAGTGAATAAATCTGTTTCATTTTGTCTTTGTGTAAAAAGTAACTCGCAAAAGTGGTTACTAGAGCCAACAAGTTGGCGAATCTTTAAGTCCTTTGGTGAGACACCTAAAAGCTTATGAAGTGCTGGAACGTCTTTATTCATGGCCTGGGCCTGAAGTGTCTTTGTTCCTGTTGCAACGAGGACCTGTTTTTGTTCACTTAAAGCAAATAATGCAGATGGTACTAAGTAGCCCAAAGTCTTACCTGTTCCAGTAGGAGCTTGAACCATTGAATGAATATGATTTTTAAAAGACTGCCCAACTTTTAAGGCCAAGTCTTCTTGTGACTTTCGATAACGATAACCATTAAATAATTTTGAGACTTTTTCTTCATTACTAAATATTTCTTTTACATTGGCACCATTAAAGGTCATATCAAAGTTTTGATGATATTCTTGCTTATCCTCTAAAGTCTTTGGATATGCCCATTCAAGAGCTGTTTCAATATGTGGGATAGGATCAAAATCAATTTGATTTGCAATCTCTAAAACGTCTTCTTCATAGAGACTTAGGAATTTAAAGAACCAATATTTATCTAATGAATACTTATGCATTAAAGACATCATGAAATTATACTTTCCAGCATTTTTTTTCGTCATAAGTGTTGCCACAATAACAACTTTCAATAGATCAATAGAGTCTTGTAAACCACGATGTAGCTCTTTATCTGCAAGTCCCATTCCCACAATAAAGTTTTCAAGTTTAAGAGAAGACATATGTGGAAATAGTAATGATAAGAAATAAAGGGAGTCTTGCCAGCGATGTCCTTCTCTGAAGTCCAAAGTTTCAAAATGATGATCAAGAAAACCCGCTTCAAAGTCAGCATTGTGGGCCAAAATATCATGGCCATCTAATTCAAGAACCTCACCAATTACATCATCAAGCATTGGTGCCTTCTTAAGCATCTTATTATCGATTCCCGTTAGCTTTTGAATAAATTTAGAAATTTCAAATTCTGGACGGCATAGTGATTCATACTTATGAATAAGTTTTGTTCCTTCAAATTGAAGAAATCCAACATCAATGATCTCATCAACGCTTGCATCAGCGCCCGATGTCTCAATATCTAATAATGCCCATTTACCCAGTGTGTTATTGTCTTCGCTCATATCATCTTCCTCTAAAGATAAGTTAGCACTGTTGAATCATATTGATAATCAACTTTTTATGTCATATTCTAGGTATATATTATTAATTGGGTATTTTTATAAGGCCATTACATGTCTTCAGCGACTTTTTTTCAAATTCAGTCATTTATCATCCTAGCTCTTATGGTTTACGGGGTGACGCAGAGTAAGAAACGCAAAAAGCATATTAAAATTATGTCGAGCGCAATTATCTGGGATATCCTACTAATTTTACAAATTGAATTAAATCGCAGTGCGATAGATAAGGCCCTGGAAGTCTTTCAATCACAAACTGCTTTAAAAATACACTTATTCTTTGCAGTATCGAGTGTTGTACTCTATTTCGCAATGATCATCTCAGGTAGAAAGGTTCTTGCAGGAGATCGCTCATTCATTCCAAAGCATCGTTACCTAGGAATTACGACATTAGCATTTCGTATCCTAACTTTTATAACGAGCTTCTATGCTGCTGCAAAACCAATTATAAATTAAGAGGATTCACTAAATGTTATTTGAACAAGTAAAAACAATAATCGAAGAAAATATCAAAGACTCACAAGTTCAAGTTTATGACTTAACTGGTGGTGGTGATCATCTTGGAATCACAATTATTAGTGATGAATTCAAAGGAAAGATGCTTCTAGCACAACACCGTATGGTTATGGATATTCTAAAGCAAAAACTAAGTGAGGACCTTCACGCAGTACAGCTTAAAACACTAACTGTTGAGCAGGCCCAAAACCAAGGTTTGATTTAGTTTTCAACAACATCAAATCGAACATTAATAAATGGTAACGAGACATCTTTACGAGAGAAGCTTAATTCTTTAAAACCGTCTCCAATAACAAACTCTCTATAAGTTCCATCTGAGCGCTTTACACCGCGATATAAACGGCCAAGTACTTGGTCATTATCTTTATAGGCTTTTAAACGGTAACGAATGATTCGAGCTCTTGCTACATACACAGAGTTTGCAAGCCCATATACAAAGGGAATATTTCTTAAAAAGTCATCTTCACTATTATAATAATTCATCGATCTCACATCCCAATTTATAAATAAATCAGGCTCAATATCTTCTTTTTCTAATTTAGATGCACCTTTTGACTTCACCCAACCAAGATAATTATATTTAGTAGGTGCATTCTTTCCTGGCTCACTACTATCTTTACGAACAGGAAGGTTTGCATAGGCATAAATCAGCGCCCCCTTTCTCCATATAATATCTTGTTGCTCATCAGGTAAAGAAGGCTGATATAATTTATTATTCAAATTATTATTAAAGTTTAAACTTTGAAACTCTGTACTTGAGTTATAAGCTTCACTTGGATTTAAAATAACTTCTTTAGAAAAGAACGGGTCTTGAATAAGAAAATAAATGGGGCGAGAGAATGAGCCTACTCCTGATGGAGTTTTAAGAACGAACTCTCTTTGACAATTTTCTTCACAAGTAACATCAAAATAAAAATCGAAGAAGTTCCTATCGTTATCATCCATTAACTCAAGTGAGCCAAGAGAGAACTTTGCAAGAGATAGGTCCTTACTTAAGACCTGTTCAAATTGCGTTAAATTAATTGTTTCCAAAATCTCTTCTGTTACTTTTTTATTATCTCTTTTATAACGACTAAAGAATGACGTTGCTGACAATAAGACTACTCCTGCAAGTCCTGAAGCAACCAATAATTCGACAAGGGAGAAACCATTACTCTTTTTTATAAATTTAAACATTCTATTCCCCTGAAATAACAAATTCATAATCCTTAAAGCCTTCAATATAAGACTTATGTGTTACGCGAATAACAAGCTTTAAAAGCCCACGATATGTCGGGTGTGGTGTTAGAATATAGCCCATACGGCCTGGGCAACTAGGACACTCTTCAACAGATGTTACCAACTTATCATTCCAAGCAAGAGGAAGCTTTTCATTGAGATCTTGTACACTTGTCATTGATAAGAATTCATCACTATTCATATTAACCTGAAAAACAGCACTATTTGATGATATTTTACGATACAAAGAATTAACAAGATTATGTTGAACGACCTGACTTCTCGATTTCTTATTTGCACTTCTAAAAATATTTTGTCCACCGACAAAGGCATATATTAGAACACCTAATAGGCCAGCTGTGACAACAATCTCTGCTAAAGATAAACCTTTATTATCCAACTTCAACTATAAACTCCCAGTTTCAACCCAATATGTTTGGATATTAAATCGGCGGTAACGATTTGGTATTTTTGATTTTGTGACAAGTCCCCCACTTTCAGGAAGCCCTATTTCTGGATCAACAGTCGTCCAGTTATAATTATTTGGCCCCTCTAAGACAAAATGAATTGGGGAGCAAGTTCTTAAATCATATTGCTCCTGTCTTGAAATATTTTTATTCCAAACAGTAATATTAGAATCACATTCTAATAACTCTCCATTTTCATTTCGACGAGCAAGCCATTTATACTCTCTTAGTTTTTCGATAGCGGCCGGATGCCAAATACTATAGAAATTCACACCACTGGTAAGAGCACCACTTGATATTTCTAACTCATTTACTAGTAGTGTTCCCACAAAAGTTAAAGGCGTTGAACGAGGTTCAATCTCTAGCTCAAGACAAGCGTAGAAACCAAAGATAAAACTCACATCACTTGGAATAATGCATTTCTTAGTGACCGATTGATTAGGTATCCCACCAGCATCTCCTGGATACATATTACTTTGATTAAATAAGTAACGATCTTGCATTTCCATCGTCTCAGTCAATGTAATTCCATTTCCACCAACATCATACATCCAAGAATGCAGCGTATTCTTTGTAAAAGAGATATCCCAAGAATAATTGTCATTAACAGGTATGCCAGAGCACTTTTCTTTTAACTCTTTACTTTCAGAAATACTTAAGCCACCTTCAGGCATAAATAATTCCTTACTAAGTTTTTCAAATAGTCCCGGCATCGGCTTGCGAGGAGGTTCATTAAATCCATTATCGCGCTTTAACATTGTCCAGCCCTTAAGCTCTTCATCTTCGGCATTTGTATACTTAATAGATTCAACCACTCCTTCTTTATTTCGAATGAGTTTTATATTAATGAGGTTTGGATTACCTAATTCATTAGGCCCTGGTTTATGGGCCTCATTATTACGTCGGCCTGTTGTGTAATTAGAACTATTCTCAATGGCAAAATCAAAAGCTGTTAACGACAATGTAATATCAGATATATTCTTATACGCATCACTATTGAGTTGATCCTTATTACTTATATCAACTTTAAAGTTTGTGATATTTGTTGTTGAGGCCGAAAGACTAAAATCAATACTAGGCTGCTTTTTTAAATACTCTTCAATTTCTTCAAGTGATTCATCCTTCATTTCAGCATATTCATTAGAAGCAGTCTCGATTGCGTTAACACGAGACTCGCAGCTGGCCTTAGCACCAGGATTATCGTTGTATACACTTGCACAACTACTACTCTTTGATTCATTAAAATTAGAATCAACAAGGCTACATTTATCTGATCTTACCTTAGGATCTTTAGAGTTGAGGTCACTACATTTACTTGAAATATTTCTAACAACTCTTTGAAAGTCATTTTCCTTATAAGTGTCATCAAATTCTTCATCTGTTACTGTTTCTTTAGTAAGAACTTCCTTAGATTTAATAAAGTTAATGCTAGAGTTTAAGTTAATTTTGAACTCTGTATCACGTGCTAGTAACAACTCTGCAGTTTCACCATTAGCAGGAACAGAAACGTCCATTTTCATGATTGGCTTTTCAGATTTACCTACATCTATATAAGAGACTGTATTTTTGTCATTTTTTAAAATAACAGTATAGCCCTTCGTTGAGCTAACTAATTCACTTGGGAAGGCATATTCTTTAAATTCATTTGATATCGGAAGATTTGTTTTTGAAAGTCCGACACTAAAGCCACTACCACTTAATTTACCAAATAGTCTAGAATCTCTAGTTTCAGATAAGTTCTCTTCTAGCTCGCGCCAAATATCACACTTCTTTGCCAGACTTGTATCAACATAATATTCATTCCCAAATAAGGCGGCAATCCCCTCATCGACTTCGTCTTCAAAGACAACGCCTCGTTTTATCGTTTTTACATTAGCATAAGTCGAATAAAGTTGATCATCCTGTCCACCAAAACTCTTTGGCACAAAATTACCAGAACCACTTTTGACAGCACCTCTTCCTAAATGAATATTGGAATAAATCCCAACTGGTGCATAAGAGCTCGACGGTAGAATAAGGTCATTATCAACATAAATTGGTGCGTGAATATTTAAGCCCTTTGAGCTCTCCGATCCAGTATATTTAGATAAGTCTAGATCCCCACCTTTAATGATTGCAAATTGATTTAGGGTTCTTGGAAATAGACCAACTAAACTTCTCCCGTAGGGTCTACTATTATAATCGGAGCATCTATCGATATCCTTCATTTTTGCTTCAACAAAGATTTCGATATAGCGATCATCCCCTGATTTATAAAGAGCACTATTTTCAGCTTTCTTTAAAGAAATTGAAACTTCATCCATACAATTTCTAAGCGTATTAGTTAGAGAAAGGTTAATTGGATGGGACTGACTTAACTCCCCTAGAGACTTTATACTTATTGTTGTCGAGACCTCATCAAGAGCAGGTTCAAAGCCAATTTCTTTATTATATTCATTTTTATAGGCTTGCTTAATCGCAGTTAGAGAAGCGCTAGACCATAGGAGCCTTTCAAGATTTAATTTATTACTAATTACTTCATGCATATCTCCAGAACAGCTTTCGCTTCTGGCCCACTTATCGTCCATACACCAACGATTTTTTAAAGCATGAGTCGTGTATGAAATAATACCGCGAGTAAAGGTATCCATTTCAGCATTAATGCGGCCATCTTTTTTCTTTTTTGAGACAACGTCGAGAACCTGATTTAGGTTCATTGTGAGATACGCTGCGGCCACCGAAGCAAAAATTATAAATGCTAGAGCAGCACCACCGCGTTCATTTCTTAACAACTTCATAAAAATCCATTTTTAATCAATTCAATTACTATATTGCTGGAGAAAACCAAATATCGTAAACGCTTCCAATGCGTCCATCTTCAGTCGTAAAAGTCGACTTCTCTCTGGCCTCTGCTCGCCCTTCAAAAGCGATATGTCCTCTTTTATATTCTAAGTTTATTGAAGTAACACCTTTCTTTGGTAATGTCGTCATTTCAGAACTTTCACTGATCCCGTTACCATTGAGATCATTCCATAGAATTAAATTTGAATATACTTCGTCATTAATATCGATTACACCGTCATTATTAGAATCATACTTAGCTAAAGCTCTAAAGCCATTTTCATATGTATTTTGATCACCGAATAACTCAAGGGCACTATTAATTTTTCCATCACCGTTTCGATCAATGGCAAGGAAATAACCTTTCGAATTAGGCTCTACCCAGTTTACGACTGGTACATCATTTATTAGTGGAAATGAACTTCTTCCTAAGAAGTCAGGGAGATTCGCATCGAAGAATAACATTAGTGGTGAATAATAAGAGCCACAGAATTGATTTCTTCCAAGAAACGCCGCTTTTACATTTAGGCAATCCTCAAAATCATTAAGGCCAATACTTCCTTTATAGTCGAGCTTAACCCACTTATCTTCTTTTTCATTATGTTGAAAGAATTCCACACGCACATCACTAGAAGAGCCAGAGAAAATTACACGGCCGCTACTTAGGTCACGTGCTCCAACTCTTTTTGGAATACTTAATTGCGCAATTGAAACATTGACTTCACCTTCATGAATTTCACTTTCAGTTTCTTCCTGTGCACCTGATACAATTTCAGTTGAAACATCCATTGCTTCCTTACCTCGGATACCACAATTGGCAAGCCCAGGCTTTTTCGTATATGAAGACTTGGCAGCGTAGCCAGTTCCCTTCCAATTATAGAAGAATTTACATTTAATATTTGAATTGAGAGCTGCTTGAGCTAGAGGGTCTCCTTGACGATGACAATCAAGAGCATCGTTTAAAAAGAACTTTGCCCTTTTGTAAGCACATTTATATTTAACATCACGTGAAGAGTTTCCACTTTTTATTAAACAATTAACATCATTTGATTCAGCATTCCACGTACATGATTGCCCATATGTATTTGGCCAAGTTACCTGAGGAGAGAAGACCGTATTACTCTCAAAGTGTTGTCCACCATTTGATAACTTCACATTCATTCTAATATCACCACCACGAGGATCAATCGTACTCTTAGCATGTCTCAGGTTTGCACCATAACAAGTAGGAGTTAGCGTAATATTTAAATGTTTTGAGCGAAATTGATCACACGAGTTCTTCTTAATAACATTTCCCACTTGGTTTAACCTAACTCCAAGGGCCGTGTTATTTGGAATGACAGAAATTCCTTGAGCAAAGACTTGATGACTACTAAAGATTGTTAAAAATATTAGTACTAACACTTCTGAGATCCCCTTATTTGCAAGTAATTTTCTTTAGATTAACATAGGTTTTTTAACTACTTACAACTTACTGATTTTACTTCAACTCAATTTGGTCCCAACGTATCTTACTAAAAATACATGAGAACTTTTCTTGGCATTACTCATGATATGAGTTCTGCTTATCGACTAAATCATTAAAAGAATCCTCGATCTCTCTGAAGTAATCTCCTTTTCGAAATGTTACTTTCTCTAGAAAATGTTCTTCATCCTCTTCAGACTTAGCTAGTTTTTTAAAGTGATTGTTTAAACGATATAAAGGGCCCGCAATCTTGTGGGACATTGTTAAACCTAAATATAGAAATAGAAAGAAAGAAACTAAGACTGCAATAAGAAGAGAAAAGCTTATGATTTGAACTTGAACATCCCAAAAGCCTTGAAAGGCAGCACTTTGAAAGAAGCCACTCTCCTCTGCCATCTCTCTGACATTTACAAGAAACGACAAAATTGTGGCAACAAAAAGTCCACACGAGATAAGATTTAAAAATCCAAATTTAACGAGAAAGTGTTTTTGAAATTCTGGGTTAATCCAGATTTGCTTGAGGCGTCGGCGATTTTTTGCCATTTATGAGACTCCTATAATAAGTGTTTAATTTATTATAGGAGCTCACTTAAGTTATTGAAACATGGAAAAAGTTAACCTGTTTCTTAGTGGTGATCATCCATCATCGCATCATCAAAGTCTTTACATGCGATCGCTAGAGATGCTGGTAAAAGTGCCCAAAACCCTACTAAACACAATGCAACAAATACTTCTAAACTCATATATATTCCTTCGATAGATAAAATTTTATAAGAATCAAAGACTATTATAAGTCATTTGACGGTTCCTGACTAGTAAATTCAACTTCTGCCACGTTGGCCAACTGTGCCTTATCAATCTCTACTTCCATAATTTTTTGGAATCTCTTAGAGATTTTACCTGTAGTTATATTGATATTATTAACGTCTTTAGTAACTGTTGCAAGATGCTTTGTTAGATCAGTCCATCTCTTCTCATAGAGATTAAAGTCTTTACCTAATTTATTGATTTCTTCGTGAAGAATAGACATATACTTTGAACGCTCCATATTCATCATAACACTTTGAACAGTTGTTAAAGTTGCCATAAAAGTTGTCGGTGATGCGATCCAAACATTATGCTTTTGAGAATAAGAAATAATATCTTCATGATATGCGTGAATTTCAGCAAAGATGGCCTCGGCCGGAAGAAAGAGAACGGCCTGCTCAGCAGTCTCACCCTTAATAATATATTTACTTGAAATATCATCGATATGTTTTTTTACATTTCGTACGAATTCTTTACGTGCACTCGCCTTCTCTTCCAATGATCCTTCAAACATTCTTTTGAAGTTTTCTAATGGAAACTTTGAATCCACACAAAGCTTTCCAATTGGATCAGGAAGATCAACCATTGCATCCACGAGCTTGTCATTACTTAATTTGTACTGAAGCTTATAATACTTATCACCCTCACCAAATACTGACTTTAAAAGTGAAGTTAGCTGAACCTCACCAAAGATCCCACGTGATTTTTTATCAGTTAGAACTTCTTGAAGGCTTACAACATTTGTCGAAAGTGATTCGATTTTCTTTTGGGCCTCATCAATTTTAGCAAGACGAGCAATAATTCCAGTAAAGGTTTCATTAGTCTTCTTGAAATTCTCGTTGAGGTTTTCTTGAACTTTATTATCAATATTTTGCAGTTTATCTTGGATTGACTTATTCGTTTTATCAAACTTCGCCTCAAGATCTTTTCCAAGCTGATCTTTAAAAGTGAAGAGATCCTTATTTAGAGCACCTTTTGTCTCCATCAATCTTTCAGCAACAAGTTCTCTTAGATTAGAGAAGTTTTCTGCTAGCTGATTATTATTTTTGAATAAAGTATCCGTCATTTCATTCTTTTGAGAACGAATTAAATTATTAACTTCGTCAAAGTTAACAACTTGCTCTTTTTTAAAAATTAAAAAGAGGAATCCAATAATTACAATTTGAAGAACAATAACTACTATCGTTAAGGCCATTAATTCATTCCTTCTTTTTCACTAGGCATTTTATATGCCTGTGGATTCAACTGCTTCTTTTGCTCTTTTAAAAATTGTAGGCCATCGACCCAATTACCTTGCACTCTCACTCCCCAATGAAGATGTGGAGCACTCGAGCGTCCAGTATTACCACTTAAAGCTATAATTTGACCACGTTTAACTGTATCGCCAGTTTTAACTTTAAATTCTGACAAGTGGCAATACATTGTGATGACACCAGCACCGTGATCAATAAAGACAGCCTTTCCATTAAAGAAGAGATCTTCAACAAGGATTACTTTCCCATCGTTTGATGCTTTGATTGGCGTTGGCCTTCTTGCTCGCATATCCGTACCAGAATGCCAGCTATTTTTCTTATCGTTAAATACACGACGATTACCATAAACAGCAGTGATCTTACTATTTAGCGGGCGAATAAATTCTTTGTCTGTTAATGAACGATCTGTAACAGCACTTGCATAAGCTTCACTTTGAAGTTTCACTTCTCTTTTCCAGCGCTCAACCGCCTCAGGAGAAAGATCAACGTGCTTCTTTGCCACCTTGATATAAGATTTCTTATAATCAAATGGCCTTATATTAAATGTCGTAAAGTGATACTGAACTTCACTTCCGTAGACCTTAGACTTTAAGTAGCAATGAACATTACTTGGCGCATCTGTTTTCTCACCATCTTTTGTTTCAAAGTACCAATATCTCGGAGCATAGAATGCCGTTATTTTTCCATTTTTAATTTCGTGAGATAGCCTCTTATCTCCACAGAGAATATGAAATTCTTCCCCGAGACTTGGCAGGTCTAAAATAATCTTATTCACCTTACCTGGGTAGGCTATACGTTGTTCAACGTCATAAGTTCCAAGCTTTGGTAAAGGCTTAAGGCCTGCACATGAACAGAGAAAGAGTAAAAATGAAAATAGGAAAAATGTTGTATTGTGTCTCATAAGGAAATTATGGCAAATAAGTTGCGATTTTTAAAGGCCTATTGCTTTAAAAGTGCTAAAAATAAGGGTATAAACAAATATATTTATTTCGAAGGGGTAATTAAATGGCGACGATTAGGCCACAAAATGCAAAAGGGACACGTGACTTTGGTCCACTTGAATCATCAAGACGAAATTATATATTTGATACAATTAAAAAAAGGTTTCAATCACATGGCTTTATGCCGCTAGAGACACCTGCCGTTGAGAACCTGAACGTCCTCACTGGTAAATATGGAGAAGAAGGAGATAAGCTTCTTTTTCGCGTCCTAAACTCAGGAGACTTTCTAAAGAAGGTAAAACCAGAAGATTTAGAAGAGAAAAATCTTGGGGCAATTTCAGCAAAGATGTGTGATCGCGGTCTGCGCTATGACCTGACCATCCCATTTGCTCGCTATGTATGTGCCAATTTAAATGAACTGGCCCTCCCATTTAAACGCTATCAAATTCAGCCAGTTTGGCGTGCGGATCGTCCTCAAAAAGGCCGTTATCGCGAATTCTATCAATGTGATGGAGATATTATCGGAACAGAATCACTTCTAAGTGAAGTTTCCCTAGTTGAAGTCTATCACGATGTTTTTAACGACCTAGAGCTTGATGGTGTTGAAATCGTCATCAATAACAGAAAGATCCTTCAAGGTATTGCTAGTGTTCTCGGCGTCAGCGATAAGCTTACTGATATGACAATTGCCATTGATAAGCTCGATAAGATTGGAGCTGAGAAAGTTGGAGAAGAACTTTTAAAACGTGACTTTAGTGAAGAGCAAGTAGCAAGACTCTCAACACTTCTTACCTTAGAAGGAAGCTCTGATGAGAAGCTTTCAACAATCAAAGAATTTCTAGGAGAAGACGAAGTTGGAAAACTTGGCCTTGAAGAACTTGAATTTGTTCTCTCAAATGTGCGTGAGCTAGGAATTGAAAACCTTGTCTTTGATCCGACTCTAGCAAGAGGACTTGATTACTACACAGGTTGCATTTTTGAAGTAAAACTTGTTGATGGTTCAATGGGAAGTATCGGTGGCGGTGGACGCTATGACGATCTAACGAGTATGTTTGGTCAAAAAGAGAAGCTCTCAGGTGTTGGAATCTCATTTGGAGCTGAAAGAATTTATGATGTCATGCTTGATCGTGGACTCTTTGAAGATATCAGCGCAAGCGTAGATTTTATGATCATCAATATGAGTGATGACGACCAAAAAGAATACCTCCAAATTGCTCGCAATTTTAGAGCACAAGGCCATTCAATTGAGATCTACCCTACTTCGGCCAAGATGAAGAAGCAGATGACTTACGCCAACAAGCGTGGGGTTAAGAATGTAATCTTCTATGGGGATCAGGAAAAAGAACAAAGAATTTTAAAAATAAAAGACATGGAAACAGGTCAAGAGAAACAAGAAAGCCTCGCATAGCGAGGCTTCTTTATTTCTAACGAAATGAATTCGTTTGATTATCCTAGGATATCGTATGGACGAATTGTCTTTCTACCGTTAGCTGTACATCTCTTTTGAGCTTGATCAACTAGCCAGTATACGTACTCGTTCATTGCTTCAAGAGCGTCTGAAGATACGTTGTATCCTTTACCCTTTAGTGCTTCTTTAGTTTTTGAACCAACTAGTAGCATTTCCTTTTTCTTAGTTGATTTCTTAGCTGCTTTTTTCTTTGGAGCTGCTTTCTTCTTAGTTGCTGCTTTTTTCTTTTTAGCCATTTTAAACCTCTTGTTTAGTTGTTTTAGTAGAAAAATATGTAATATAGTAATTTTAAGTACCTAGGATTTATTACGTCAATAAAAAAAACCGATCGCCTCCTATAATTGCCGAAAATTAGGCTTAACTATCCTAAATAACTGGGTAAAATACGTCATTTTGCATAAAATCCTTCCTTAAGATAGTCTTTAGAGATGGAAAAGCAAGTGTTTAAAATTGCAAGCCAAAAAAGCAACAGGTTCATTTTAGTAATTAAGAACCTTACCAGTCACACTAGTGTGCTTGAGATAAATAAGTGTCATCTTGTTATGCTTGTGTCTCCGCAAAAACTAACGGCTTTATTACCGAAAAATAGCTGTGCCTTAGGGCATAGGATTGAATTATATATTGTCCAAAATTCACTTGTAACAAAGGCCAATTCAGCCGATTTAACAATGCATGAGCAGGCCATAAAGCTAACAAGTGAAGTCATGGATATTGGTGCATATAACGACGAGCAGAACCACGTAACTTTTAAAGTTCTGGAAGAGAGTAAGGAGATGCACGAGAAGATTGAAAATGTAATTTTGAATCGATTAGAGAAGACAAATAATTTATTAGATAAATTTAGGAAAGTACCAGTCGATGAGTAACGAAGATCCAAGAAAACAAACATTCTTTAAAGACTTAGAAGTCTTAGTGGTTGAGTCTCTCGGTAATGCCCGTGTTGCATACGAGAATGCATTCAAGTCACTTGGTATTGAACGTAAGAATGTACGTTTTGCTAAGACTTTTCATGATGCCCTAAAAGAGCTCGACTCTTTTGAGCCCAATCTTGTTTTTAGCTACGAAGTACTTGATCAAGGTCGCTATAACGACGTTTTAAAGAAGCACTTAAAGCTTCAGCCAAATCGAATCAACAACAGCTTCATTCTACTGACTCAAAATGATTCCATTGATGCGATTTCAAAAATTGCTCAACAACAAGTGGATCTCGTTCTACCGATCCCATTCACTGTAGATAGTATAAAAGCCTTAATGGATAAGTTATACGAGATGAAATCATCTCCAAGTGATTATCGAAAACTTATCAATGCCGCTTATGAACAAGTAGGAAAAGATCATGCAAAAGTTTTTGAGATTGTAGAGAAGGCCAGAGAGTTATCAAAAGGGCCATATGAAACATATTATCTGGAAGGACTTTGTCATTTCAAAGATAAGAATTTTGAAGAGTCCCTTAAAGCACTTGAGAAGTCTTATACAATAAACCCAAAAGACTTTAATACTCTAAAGCTATTTTTTAAAACTTATAAACATCAGAAAAATTACTATATGGCCTTGCAGTATTCACTTAAACTGCATGCGGACTACCCTATTTCACCAGATATGTTGAAAGACTTATCGATGGTTGCAGTTGCAGCTGGTAAGCATGAATTAATTTTAAATTATTATGATGCTTATAAGAAAGTAAATGAGCCTTCAGATGAGATCAAAGATGCCATTTCTGCGGCCATTGTCATCTATGCTCGATGTGAACTTGAAAAAATTGAATTTGATAAATCATCTATTCAAGACTTACAAAAAAATAAGAAATACTTAAAGGCATTAAAGCTAATTGAGGAAGCTTCAATCATTTGCGCAACAAAGCCTGCTATTTTAGAAAAAATGATTATTATCCTGACTCAAACACCAGATAATAAGACCACTAAATTCGTGCAAGTTAAGCAAAAAGAAAAATTTCCAAAGTATGAGAATGCTCCACTAATGGATGCCCTCGTAGCAGATAAAGACTCTACTGCTTCCCAGTCTTTAAAGATGGCCATCGATACATTAAATAGTGGTTTCAAATCAGAAGAATTATTTGAGATTATCATCAAGCGCTCTGTCGATATGAATCGTAAAGAAGAGAGTATTCAGGAGTGGTATGAGCAGGCCATCAAAATCTATCCCCATATGAAGTCTCGTCTGAATAAATTTTATAACGCTTAACGAAATTCCAGTCACTTACGCACTTTGAAAAATAAATTCCTTTGCAGAATTTTCCTTAAATTATATAAAAATGGGAAATATTAGGGAGGGGTTTATTATGTTTAGAGCAGTTATATTGCTAGTGGCCATTGTTTATCTAACAAGCACAATGGCACAATTTAGAGCACCACAAATACCGAACTATACACAATCTGCATGTGTTGAAAAATTGTGTTCAGGTAACGAAAGAGAATGTTCATCTAATTATGAACTAAGAAGAATTTACGATGCGTGTACAAGACAACTGGACTTAGGTTGTATTAACAATTCAATGAGACTTCTTTCACGTTTTGATCAAAATGATCACAATGAGCTTTATGCAATTGCTCGTTCTTGCCAATACGTAACAGGAAATGTTCAAGCAACAGTAATGGCAAATTTAAGTCGCTACGATCGAAATGACCTTAATGAAGTAACAAGCTTAAATTCACAACTTTGGTTAGTACAAAATTCATGTCTTAACAGTGCGCTTTCAAGATTAAACAGAAGAGACTTTGATAGCCAAGAAGACATCAGAAGAGTTATGTCACAATGTGTAGGAACATTTAATGTTGCCTGCTTTGAAAATGAATGTGATGGACACTTCGCATGTAATGATCAAAATGAAGTAGTAAATGCTTTAAGAAAATGTATAAGTGGACCTAGTCTACAAGACCGTCGTCGTCTATAAATAACGAAATATAAAACACACAAGAAACACAACACACACAATTAGGTTTTTAATGACGAAAATTCTTTTTAAAATAATGGCCATCACGATGGTGGCCACTTTTACACAAGCAGACTTTAACCGTTCAATTCTCTTTAGTGGTCGACTAGCGAATTCATGTGAATTTGTAAGCGATCAAGCTGTCCTTGAAGTTGTTGACTCCCTAACAATAGCAATTAAAGACATCAAAGATGAGCGCTATCGTTGCCAATCAATCTATGCAAACTCAAAGGCCTTCCTTTCTTCACTAAGTGAGCAATATAAGGGTAATGCCAATGAAGTTTCTATTATCGATTCAAACTTAGAGACGATTGCCAGTGAGGTTTATCAACTGGTGGCAAATAGTAATTATAACGGTGAATATGATGCTGAGATTCTCTCTCTACAAAGAAGAAGAAATGAGATCCTCGATTCAGATTATCGTAAAGAAAATGGCGTTGTTGATAGTCTCACAATGGCCACAACAATCTTAGATGACCTAAGAGATGCGCCAGAATGTGATGATGACTTAGGTCCAAAAATGCTTCGCCCTGCAGTTATGTTAATGGGACAAGTTGCCGGTGCTCTATACCCAGGCTCTTCCCTATTTACTTCTGCAGCTTCTACAGGACTTGCCAATATGGTTGATAGTCTTGTCTCTTACGTAAGTTATAAAGGAAGTGATGCTTATCAAGCGTTAGAAGACTTATATAATGATAGAAATTACTACGTATCTTATAAGTGTGCATATAAGAATATCAATGCCATGACTTGTAACCTACGTCGTAAGAATGCAACAAGAGAAGAAGCTAAGTGGTTATATGACTACATTCAAAGGCTAGATACTCCAGACAAAGACTTTCAAAGAATTAAAGATTTAAGAAAGCACTACCCTCGTATCCAAAGAATTCTGAGTGAATTAAGAGATATTTATGAAACTGCAAATCAACAGGATACAATTGTAACCATTGCAACTCTTCAAAAGGAGCAAGCAAAGCTTAGACTGCAGCAGCCTGATCCATATCAAATCGAAGAGTGGAATGATGAATATCAAAATATAAAAACTTGGGGAACGTGGTCACAAACTTTAACCTGGTTTGCTAATGTAAATACAAAGTTAAATGTCTATTGTCGTGAATTCCAAGACGGTAAGTACTGGGTAAATCAGAATAGTGATTGCCAGGAAAACCAAATTGCTCGAAATGAAGATCGTACACAGTATATTCAAGAAGTAATTAAACCAGCTCTAGCTGATCTTGCAGCCGACAAAGAAAGACTTTCAGAGAAGCTTAGAAATTCAGTTAACGTTGAAAGATTATATAAAATCATCGAAGCAGAAGATAATTGGCGAGATAATAAGAAAGATTATTCAATCTCAGAAGTAATCGAAATCTTTGAAGAGGATTTAACAAAAACGGGAACGAGGCCACAAGCAACTGCCCTATTTTCAGTTCGCATGAGAAACGCTTTAAAAGCACTTAAGGCCCTTGTTAATTTTGAGAAGGTTGTTGTCAATGTTCCAAGTCTGACACCAGAAGACTGTGATATCGACGCTCCAAATTGCCAGTGCAATAGCTTTAAGGACCTATCACAAGCAGCTTATACTTATTTAGCAAATAATTTATCAGATGGTGATGTTCTTTCAGTTGAGACAATCGATGCGACTTTCTACAACTACATCCGTGCAGTTGAAGAATACTTCCTCTATGGACTTCCATATGCAGAAAGCCCACAGCTAACATATGAGGATAGCTTAAATTATTCGAAATATACTTTTTTAATCCCAATCTATCGCGGAATTCAACAAAATCTACTAAGAGGAGATAATGTTGGAGCAAGTAATATTCCTCTCATGAATACGGCAAGAGAAAGCTTTGAGAAAGTTTTTGGAAAGTCGATTATTAAGATCCTAAATAAGAATGCAAAGAAAGTTCTTAAGAAGGGAAAAAGACACGATAGCTATCGTGACACTCTCCATTCCTGTGCTATCTACTACCCAATGCTTAAGAAAAAAGGCATGGGACTAAGAGCAAAATTCTTAGCAAAGAGATGTGCTGAGATTCTTGATGACAGCGGTGGTATTCCCTACCTAGTCAATGGAAGCGAGCGCTTCTCAACTAGAAATGAAGCCTATGAGTCACAGTGCTTCTATCGTAACTACGAAGAGGCCGTAAGTGTAAAGAAGGCCGAACTTGCTCGAGAACTTGATCAAAATGGAGATCTTCCAGAATTATAATATTGCCAAGCCCTCACGGTTTGGCTATTATTCTTCTTGAAAATATCTCAATTGAGGGCCTTTAGCTCAGCTGGGAGAGCGCTTCGCTGGCAGCGAAGAGGTCAGCGGTTCGATCCCGCTAAGGTCCACCAAAATAAAAAAGCCCACTCAACGAGTGGGCTTTTTTGTTTTTATGGATATTAGTAAGCGATCTAATTGCTCTTGGCGGTTGCCTACAGGATGTAGGTATGTCGCGGAGGCCATGGATGGCCGAGAGCGACTCCCATGCAAACTTGCCAACATTCTTAACTAACTTCCCAAAAAACAATTTCGCTTTAATATATGGCTCTAGGTCACTTTCCGTTGATCTTGTATTAAGAAAAGCATCTGGAACTTTTTATGTTTGTGTTTAGTAGCGCTTTTTGACGCTTTTACTTTACTGTTAGACAGTGAAACTTTTTTTCTGATACAAGCTCATTATCTTTAAGATTTGTAACTACAATTTTAAGTCCGTCTTCAGTTTTTATATAATCTCTTACGATCTCAATAAAATACTTATTCTTATATTTTCCAGCGAAGACCTCACTAAGAGTATCCTGAGAACAACTTCCCATAGTGTAAGCATTAACATAGTTATTCGTTAAAAATTCTCTCTTTAGTCCATCAGTGAAAACTCGATCAGTATAAAATGAGAAGTGAACATCGAATGCATGAGTACCGTCAACGATAACTTCCTCAATGTTTACATTAAAGTCGGCAAAGTTATTCTCGCAGTGATATTGAGATTCAAATTGTGGACATGCATATATTGCAGTGGCCATGAGTAATACTAAAATAGTTTTCATTTTTCCCCCTAAGAATATTTAAACTATTATCAGAAATTAAGATTAATTGGTCAATTATTGTGCACAGCAACTACTTTATAATTGTTTTAGGTGCTTTATTTTATGCCTAATTCGAAAAGCCTTTTGAAAATAGACTCATTATCTAAATTCTTAAGTTCTCCCTGTACTGAATAGCAATATATGTCAGCAAAACAGAGTATTTCAGGGTCTGGTTTACAAAAAATAACATCAAAAGCTAGCCTGTTTTTTCCATATAAGCCCCGATGTATCATTTTTGCAGAAAATATTAACAAATCCCCTTTTCAATATTTAGCTCCAGGTCACTTTTCGTTGACCTTGCGTAAAGAAAAAGCACCTGGAACTACAGTTTAAAATCGAAAGTCGACTCCTCTAAATACTTACTCTACACCTTCACTCGGGAAACAGAAAATTCACATTTATTTTGCATGAACTCTACCCTTCTCCAACAATTAGTCCGCACACCAGCGATAGACTAATTTATATAGAAAATGACTTCTAAAGAATCATTTAACAAGGAGACAATTATGAAAAAGCTAAACATTAATACTAAAGAAAAGGGGTCAGTTTAACTGGCCTTTTTTTTACTTTGATCTCCTTTGCTTTTTCACTTTCCTTAGGTAAAGAAAAAACACTATTTACCGCTTTAATGAGTTAGGATAGTTTTAAACAAAATGAAAGCAGGTAAAAAAATGAATGATCAAAGTAATCGCAAGAAGGACCCTTTAGAAGGTGTGACTTTAAAGATGATGTTAACAGATGTCATCAACCTCTTTGGCTGTAAAGATATCTATAAAATGACTGAGATTAATAGCTTCAATGATGAACCTCCGATGTTCAATAAAATTTTAAAATTTATTAGAAAGAATCCATGGGCCATTCAAAAGATTGAAAAGATGTATCGAGGGAATTTAGAGACGATAGAGAAAATGAAACGCGATGGAACCGTATCAAAAAAGGACCTTGCTCTAGGTAGTGGTACTGGTGGACGTAAGACAAAATATTAAGAGGAACTAACTTGTCCAGAAATAAGAAGAAAAAGAATAATCTGAGAGCACAATATCGCCTCCTTCATGATGAGGCCCAAAGAAATGGTGAAGACTATTATAGAGATCCTGTAACAGGAGGTAGAGTCTCAACAGAGGCCCGCTTAAAGAGAATGAGAAAGTGCTGTAAAGATGGCTGTCGCCATTGCCCATGGGGTTTCAAAAAAAGAAGTTAATAGAAAATCAATCAAATAGATACAGGTACTAACTCTCTAACAATAGGTAAAAGAAAAAGCACCTGTAATATATATTTAGAGATTTCTCTTATTCATTTCAATAAGTACTAAACTTAAAGCAGATTGAATTTTAGATAAGTCGTGCTCATACTTGCGTTTCATATCAGCATGACGTCCAAGGCTTCCAAATGCCCCCAGAAGAGTGCTTTGAGAGTCCTCTACTCTGGCCTTTAAGTATGAAAGCTTTGATTCTGACGCCTTCATTAGTTCTTCTTTTAGAGTCAATAATGTCCTATCAGAACACATTGAAGCGTCGTAGATTAGAGTATAAGCGTCTTGTTTTGCCTTCTTAAGAGACATGACCTTTTCTTCTGACATATTGTAGAAACAGCTATTAGATGCAAATGCTTGTGATGTTGAGAGTATAACGCTTAAGATGATAATTGCTTTCATAAAGTTTTCCTCATTTCTTTAATTTATAGTTTTCACCAATATATTAACGCAAGATCTATCCATATCAATTCAACTAACACTTCTTATAGGAGTGTCTATTATTTAGACATAAAAGAATAATATTCAATAAAAGTCTTCGATAGATTGATTAGTGGTAAAAAAGAACAAATGAAATTAGGGGGAATAAATGAAATCATTAATTATTGGACTATCTATTATTACATCACTTACTTCATCAGCACTTGGGGTAGATTTTGATAAAAATCTAGACATTGCAATCAGAAAAGCGGCAATTGCAACAGACCTTAAATTTAACTGTAGAGGATCTCTTCAGGAAAATAAATTGAGCTCACTTTGTGATCAAACAATCCGCGATGCAATTGAAGAAGGATTTAGTGATCAAGAAATCGTAGATTCAATTATGCGAGTACCAAATCGTGGAGATGAACGAGAAGCTCTACAATTTGAAGGCATTGAAGAAGCAATTGAAGAAGTTTATAGAAGCATGTAAGTTTAATGCCCTGATAAAACAGGGCCATCTTTTAAATAAAAACTATCCATTACCTTCGCGTGTTTCTCTTTCAACCATTTCTTCGAGTTTCTTATGAAGCTCTCTATTCTTTTTAGATACAACTTTATTGAAGATTGGAAGAAATTCTTTCTTTCTCTTTTTCATAACAGGGTCAATTAACTCAGACAAAAAGTAGTTCTGATTAACATTTAGAAGCTTGTCGTATACACGGCAAAGCTCTTTTGCCAGCTCAGGAGACCATTCATCAACTAATTCATCCGAACTTTTTCGAATAAGTGTTAGAAGTTTATTATCACCACTTCCCTTGATTTCTTTTACCGCCTTGAGATCTTTTATATATGCCTCTTTCATATTCGAGCCAAAGCTCTGGTATGACATTAGGATCAACGAAAAAGAGATAAGAATATATTTTAAATATCGTTTTAAAATCATTGTGGAACCTCCTGCAGTTGTTCCTTATATGAATCCGGTATCTGGTAATAGATGGCAATCGGCCTTCTAAGGCCACCGACGCGAGTTGGTTCATCATTGATAAAGTCACTTATGTATTCATTCTCAGATGCCTTAATTTCAATATGCCCAGGTGCTCCTCTTCTGACTCCATCGACTGTCGTATTACGATTTGAATTTATTTTTTCATAAACGATAATCGCACCAGGAGGAGCAGTCTCAGGAGTTAAGTGAGACATTTCAGGATAATCGAGAATATTTTCAAACCCATGTTTTCTAAGCCAATTCCCACCTTCGACAGCATCATCTGCATTACGACTCCATGGATATTCAGAGAAGTTTGCATAACGCTCACCCTCTTCGCCAGGATATGGATAGATCGCATGCTTAACATATGCTGCACACTTTGCTATTGATCTATTTGCTGGTTTGCTATTAGAAAAGCCACTTCTATTACAAAGCTCTCGTAAGCATTTAGATGCATTATTTCTAATTCTTGTAATCGTATCACGCATACGGGGCTCTTGAGTTGCATTTGATATCGCCTCTTCTAAGACTTTGCGATTCTGTAATCGTATGGCCTCTTGCTTCTCTTCTAATTCTTTAGCATATTGAACTGCTTTCTCACCTAATCCATTTGTTATTCGATCTAATTCATCTTGATTAAATGGGGTGATAATTTTTGGTAAGTAAGATAGTAGATTATCTTGATTTGAACATTGTACTACGACTTCAGACGTCGTCTCTAAAATCTGAAAAAGTCTATCGCAATATGCAAATGGAGTGTCCTGTACTTCACAAGAGCGAAGCGTTTCTAGTGTCGTGGCCAGATATTGACTAAGCTTTTCTGGATTATCAATTAGTGATTCGACATGAGCTTCTAAATTATTTGGTTGGGCCAAAAAGTCATCAATACAAGAGCTCGTTGAAAGTCTTGGGTCAGAGTCATCTGTTGTGGTACAAATACCTTTTCCATCATCTCCTGGCCCAAAAATTAAAGGGTTACATCGAAAGAGATTGGCCCCTCCACAAGAGTTACGATATTTCTCGCCAAAGATTTCAAGTTCTGCATTATTTCGAACAGAGCGAGACCAAGGAGCTTGGCATTTACTATTTTTGATAGTCGTCATCCAGCCTCCGAAGTGACAATAAATTGTCGGATCATCTATTGAAGCGTATGCACTATCGAGTATACTCTCTAAGAAATAGAGCTTATTAACTGTTAAATATACGTTGATTTTTTCTTGCTCATAATCAGTTTTTCTAGCTTCCTGATCTAGTGAATTTAAAAGATTAATATGTAAGTCTTTACGTTGAGAAATACTTAACTTTGAGTAAGCGACGCTTAATCTCTCTTGTGTCCACTCAAACTCACTTGCCAAGACAATAGAATTAAAGCCAATGAATAAAAATATAAGAACTATGTTCTTAATGTCTCTTCTCACATCTTCCCCACGAAATATCTCTGTATCTATTTCGGTTTAAACGTGGAAGAACTTTAGTAAAACACTACACTATAGACGAATTCCAAGCTTAGGTAATTGAAATCACTAAGACTATTCTATTATCATTTTCTTTATTGAATAAGTAGCGTTTGAACTTAGCTGTAAGTGCGCCTCAAATACTCTCTCCTCTATCCAAGTCATACCACGGCCATCAAAGCATGTGATTGTAATCCAGCCTTTAAAAGGAACAATACTAGAATCTGGGCTTATTGAGTATTCCTTCCCCCAATGAATATTTTCTAACTTCATGCCTACAGGAAAAAGACTTTCATCTTCACAACTAATTTTTTTTCGAAAATCTGGCGTTAGTGAAAATGACTTATCTAAATAATACATTTGAATTGTTGAAAAAGTGTAACCAGATGAGAAGTTTACAACTTCAAGGCTTAGCTGTTTATTATAGCTTAAGAAATAGTCTATCCTCTTTTTATTAAGATCCATATTGGAGCTAACTTTGGCACCTAGATAATCTAAGTAATGATGATTATCCAAACCTGTTAGATGTCCCGTTTCATGAATAAGTAGCGCAACAATTTGGCCAAAGTTAATAGCAGGAATATCTCTGTTATCTATATCTTCATATAATAAGTCACTATTAATAAAAATAGGGCCATCATTTGTTAGACCGGTAACAGCAAGTCTTACTCTATTTTCACCTTCAGTGTAGAATAATTTCCCACTGTCCTTTCCTGATAAAAAAATTAACTTCTCACTATCTTTAGAATTAAGACGGGCAATATTTAAGATCTTTTTTAAATCTAATTCTTCTTGTTGTGTTAGCTCACAATCTAAAGAAAGTAGACAGTCTTCGATATATAAAGGCAAATTTAAAAGTGCATTAGTAAAGTCTTGCTCTACGACACCCCCACCGTTTCCGACATAATCACCCATTCTTGCCACTATATCAGGAGTAACATTATTTGTTTTTTTATAACCAAAAGCATGTGGTGTATTTAATAAAATCAAAAAAATACATTTGTAGATAATTATTTTCATCATTGTTGCTTACCTTTTTTTACCAAAGTATGTGGAAAAAACTGAATATTGAGCTGATAAATTGAGTCTGCATTCTTATCTTTTGCAAAAGTGTGATTAAATTCCTGACAAAACTCTATAATCTTATCCTTAGCTTTTGAGATATCATCATCGCCAATGGCCAGTGTTAAAGAGCTAATTTGCCTTAGGGCCATTTCTATTTCATCAATGGACTCATGCCCTCTTGAAATCATTTCCTTATGATGAGAGCGAATGGCAGAAGAAGGAATCGTATCTCCTGTAGAGTAACCCTTTGTCGGTTTTTTTAAATTGCCATCCTTATCTCTTTTTAAAACCCCCATTTTCACTAATTGTTCAATCGAACTCTTAACTTTAGAAGCTTGAACTTTTTTTCTTAGCTGATTTGAAATCCAATCATAATCTTCTCTAAAGTCTTCTAAGAGAACTAAGTTTTTAATAGCAAAGAAATGCCATTGTGAAATATATGAAAATTCATCTAAACTAATACGATTAAATGTACCATGAGATTTGAGTTTATTTAGATATTGTAAAGTCCTTGAGCAATCTTTATTTTTTCGTTTTTCTTTTTCAAGCTGAACAAGTAATTGCAAATACCTTGCTTCATCTTCAGACAAATCTAAATCAAAAGCAATAGAAGCAATCAAATCATGACTAGGAACTCTTTGTCCCTTTAAGACCATAGAAAGAATTGAAGAAGACTTATAACCGAGACGTGTGGCCCACTGCTCGAGTGTCTTTGGACGTGATTTAAAATGAGACGCTGGCGAGACTACATAATTTAAGTAGTCTAAAAAATTATCAAAATTTAAAGCTGATACTTTTTCCATTGCCAATTTTTCTTCTTATAAAAACACAAAAAGGGGGCCGAGGCCCCCCTACAACACAATCACTTATTAGTTACAAGCTGGTACGCTGTAGTCTAACTCGCTAGTTCTATAAACGTTAGTTCCACCTCTTGAAGTGTACTCAACGTCTAGAGTCCCATCTAATTCATATGAACGATTTTCAATTCCGTATTGAAGACATTTACCTAGTACACGGTCATCGCTATCTCTTGTGTATTCTCTTTCAAGACATACTTTAACAGTGTAATTAATTGCAGTTGTGAGAACACCTGTTTCAAAACCATTACATACGTAATCATAGTGTCCATCTGATTTTTTTCCACTGTCTGCAACCCATACCTTTGAGTATCCTGTACAATATTTAACAGGTGATAAAGTTCTTAGATTTTCACCGTCAGTACATACCTCAAGAATTGATCCAACATGACCTTGTGCCGAAAAGAATACTTCATCACCGATGACATTTCTTTGTGAAGCAAAAGTGTTAGCAGTAAATAAAATTGCGAATAGTGCGATTAGTTTCATAAATTCTCCCTAAATATAGTTTGTTAGTATCAAAAAGTTTTCTTTATAAAAACTTTAAACTTAATTTATTGAAAAGAATTTATGAATTCAGAAAAATAATGACAAGTGATATTTTCACAAAAATAAAAATTATTTTTCACAAAAAAGAAAATCGCAATATTTTCAATATCTTACTCGTGCCATTTTCACATTTTGTGAAAAAAAATGCTAAAAAAGTAAACTACTAGAATTACATCTTCTTGTGAAAGTGTGTGAAGAAAACAGAGGAATTTTTGCGCTCAAATAATTATTTAAGCCCGTATTTTGTTCTAAACAGGGAGCTCAATATTGAATGTTGTGCCATGCCCTGGTTCGGAGTCATAACTGATTGTTCCGTTATGCTCTTTGATAAAATTGAAAGATAGAGATAGGCCTAGCCCACTACCTTTTCCAAACTCTTTAGTTGTAAAATAAGGTTCAAAGACTTTCCTTTTGATTGCATCACTAATTCCAACACCCGAGTCGGAAACTTTAATTTGCACCTTTTCATTTGACTGAGAAAGAGTGACTTTAATCTCTTTATTATCACTTCCTTCAAGAGCATCTTTTGCGTTAGATAAGAGATTCATCATTACTTGCTGAATCTTTCCAGGATTACCGTTGATTTTGATATCGCCTACTTGATTTTCAAGAGTAACTTCAATTCCATAATGATCATAGATTTGCTCAACCATAGCAATACAATCTTGAACGATCTGTGCAAGATTGAATTCTACCGTTTTCACATCATCTTTACGTGCAAAGGTTCTAAGTCCTTTAACGATATTTTCAATTTGATTTGCAGAGCCTTCGATCTTTTCAAATGAATTTATAATGCTTGCTTCATTTTTATTATTCTTATAACTTTCTCTCTTTAATCTTGTTAGATACCCTTTAATAATTGTTAATGGCCCATTTATTTCATGGCCAATCCCGGCGGCCAGCTCGCCAATAGCAGCAAGCTTTGAACTATGAGTAATGACTTGATCCTTTTGTCTTAACTCATTTAATTGCGAGATCAGTTTTTGTTTAATTGGAATAATAATTTTAAAGAATTCGTAGATTAATAAGAGAATAATTAATGTGAAAAGTATAAACTCAACTTTACTTAGATTTAAAATTCTTGATTTTGAATAATCTGCAGACTCATAAACAATATGATTCATCGTTGCTAAGAAGCTTTCTGAATGATTGACGATATTGTTAAGACTATCTTTTTGGGTCTGACAGTTATTGATTAAACAAACAACATCCTCTTCCATCATTTTTAACACAGGATCTAATGCTAAGTACTTATCTCTTATACTATCTGTGAATGCAGGAGCGATTTTGTGATCTTCACTACCATTTTTAAGATGGTTGTGTGTAGAAAAAAGAAGCTCTTTTGTTTTTAAGATGTCTTTACTAAGAGCGAGTTTTCTTTCTTCCCCACTTAAGGAATAAAGCAGGGATTGCTTGGCAAGTCTTTGGCTTAGCATACGCTGGCGGCCGGCCAAGTTAATTATCTCAGAATAACTTTCTTGCTGAAGAATGAAGTATTGCACTAATGCCTGGGCCAAGATAGTAAAAGCAACAATTGAAATAAAAGCTACGAGATACTTAAATGTAATACTTTTCTCGTTTACAATTTTCATTATTAAGATATGTCCTTCGTAAATGGATAGAGAACAAATATTTTGAAACTATACAAATATAATAGGTTTAGCTCTTATTACGAAAATTAAACTACTTATACAAGTTTATAAACTTAAATTTAGAAAAATATGATAAAAAAATGTGTCATAACCAAAGAAGTTATAGATTCCAGTGTACTACACGCTTTCTGAACTGATACTAAAATTTAGCGAAGATCACTTCTCTCATATGCATCAGTAACAAATATTTCAACGAGAGCATTAAGAGCATCTGTAACAGTGAAGATTCCGTACACCTTTCCATTTTCATCCAGGACAATTGCTGAGCCAACTTTATTATTTGAAAGTTGATAGGCCACTTCTCCAAGATTATCACCACGATAAACAGATAAAACAGATTCATTCATAAAGTCTCTTACTCTAATTGCTTCCTGCCAATCTTTCCCATACAAGGCCATCACGTCACGCTCTGAGATAATCCCTAAGATTTGCTCTCCATCACTTACCGGAAGGTGTCTGATATTATTTTCTTTCATAATACTAAAGGCCTGATCCAATAGAGCATTCTCGGAGATGACATGAAGGATAGGTGTTGTGAATTCTTCGACTTTAATATTTTTCATTATAAGCTCCTTGTTTAATAAAATTCTATCACTTCAAGTTACAATTAATCTGAGCTATATCAGAGAATTCATTAAAATTAAGGTATATTTCAATGCTATAAGAAGCGTGTACTACACTCTATTTAATAAGCTATTGAAAACAAACGATATTTAATAATTGATTTGAATTAAAGCGTTATGTGTTTGTAATTTAAACAGCAAAACAATATAATCTGCTTATATGAAGACGGATAGAAAGAAAGTCATACTAGTTGCCGAAGACGAACCAATCTTAAATGAGATGTATGTTGAAGCATTTGAGTCACTTGGTTATAAAACAGTTGGTGTTTATGATGGCCATCAGGCTCTGGCCTTTGCAAAAGAAAATCAAGTAGACTTTCTAGTCACGGACTTAAAAATGCCAAAAATGGATGGAATAACTCTTATCGAAGAGCTTAGAAAAATTCACCCAGAAATTCCACCTGTTCTTATTATTACTGGCTTTATCGATGAAGCAAATACTTTAAGGGCCAAAGAGTTAGGCGCTCTTGATCTCATGACAAAACCATTTGATTTCGACAATGTCATTGGAAAAATTGAAAAGACTTTTGATCAAGCCAGCTAAATTTTTTCTTAAAAATATTAAATTTCTTATCTAAAGCCTTATCAAACTTTCATATCTCTTAAGTCAAAAGCCATAATTAGCTGATTTTTATCATATTTTAAACGCAATGCTCTGTAACACACCATACGTTGCTCAAACTAAATAAATTCAATAAGATACATGTATGCTAGATAAAACAAGAAAGAAAGTTGTAATTGCTGAAGATGAAACAACATTGAATGAAATATATGTGGAGATCCTAGAAGATCTCGGCCATGAAGCAGTGGGTTTTGAAGATGGTGCAACAGCACTTGATTATATATTGAAAAACGAAGTTGATTTTGTTGTAAGTGACTTAAAGATGCCTATAATGGACGGTTTGACACTTCTAAAAGAGCTAAGAAAGAGGCATCCATCGCATCCTCCAGTGCTCATCATAACGGGTTATTTTAACCCACAAATAAGAAAGGATGCATTGGAATTTGGCGTTGTCGATCTCATTTCTAAGCCGTTTGATTTTGAAAAAATAAGTGAATACCTGGATCGCTAAAACTCACAGCTAAGCTGGAGGAGAATATGACAAAACTCACTCCAATTTATAAGAAAATAAGTAAAGTTTTGAATGATCAAAATACGGCAATAAAAGTATCTTCTTTTATCGTCACTTTTATTGCCTCATCAGTTATGTTTGGTTGGATAAAGAACATCCCTTCTTTGATTCAAGTACAACCAAACTTTGTTCCAATGCAATTTAACACGGCCCTTTGCTTCATCTTATCAGCTGCAACTATTTACTTTATATCTAATAAGAAAAGAATAAAGAGCATATTAATTCAGCATATCTTTGCAACAATATTATTTTTGATTTCTTTCACAAGCCTTCTTCAATATATAATCGGCATCAACTTAGGTATTGATCAATTATTTCTTGAACATTATATATTAGTGAAGTCAGAATTTCCCGGTAGAATGTCCCCTAATACGGCAACATGTTTTATTCTAATTTCGGCCTTATCTTTTGTCAGTTTACTCAAAGTTACAGAAAGAAGACTACTCGTTTTAAAGTTAATAATCACATCAATTATTATTGCTTTTTCTGCTACTTCGTTTCTTGGATATTTATTAGGAATTGATGTAACATTTGCTTGGCAAAAACATACGAGAATGGCCATTCATACATCTTTTCTTTTTCTTACCTTATCAAGTGGATTCTTTTACTATGTAATTAAAAGATTTAGACACCGTAGCTACTTCAACTGGCTACCAATACCCACTGCATTAGTTATTTTAGTATCATTTGTTATTGCTGCTCAATTTATTAAACAAAATGAGGCCCAAACAATAGAGCAAACGATCATACACGACTCACAAGATCTTGAGAGTAAGGTATTAATCGTCATTGAAGAAAATTTAAAAGCGATCGACAGGCTCTCTCAACGACTTTCATATACTGAAGGTATTAATGAGCAGAGATGGGAAAAAGATGCTAAAGACTATTACGACGACTTTAAATATTTTGAACAATTAGAGCTTTACTTAAATGACCCTCCAAGAAGGCTTTTCTATCCTAAGCGAGAGCTATCAATCAACTTAGACCAAAAAAGAGTCAAAGAATTAACACTTTATAATACATCACAAAGTCGAAAGCTCCTAATTAGCAATGTTGTTAAAGATAACAATAGCGAGTCTCTCGTCTACGTATCAACACCAGTTATATCTGATAATCAGTTAATTGGTATTCAGGTCATAACAACGAATATTAAAGATTTTTTCAATGAAGTTTTCACAGATATTGATAAAGAGACTTTTCAAATTAGAATACTTGAAAACAATAACCTTATCTATACTTCTTCACAAAAGAGAAATAAAAATGATAATTTCACTAGCTTCCTCTTAGATACAAATGGTGGAGAATGGAAAATCTCAATTTCACCAACTGATCGATATATTGCAACTCTTTCTTCATCAACAGCTGAGCTTGTCCTAATATTTGGTTCATTTATCTCACTACTTGGAGGACTGTTAATTTATAATTATCAAAATGTCGAATTAGCAAGAAAAGAGGCCCTTTACTCAGAAAAGATAAAGTCATCAATCCTAGCAAATATGAGTCATGAGATAAGAACTCCAATGAATGGAATTATTGGTATGGTGGATATACTATCAAAAGACTTAAAGAACAAACAGGACTTAAAGAAGGTGCAAATTATTAAGTCCTCTACCATGGCCCTAATGAAGACAATTAATGATATTCTCGACCTATCAAAGCTCGAATCAAATAAGCTTGAACTAAATGAAGAAGTTTTCAATTTTAAAGAATTAATAAGAGATATTGTCACTCTATTTTCATTAGAGAGTGCAAAGAATAACACCACAATAAGCTATTCATTCTCAAATGAGTTTCCGACATGGTTTAAAGGTGACTCATATAGAATAAGACAAGTTCTAAATAATATCGTAAGTAACTCTGTTAAGTTTACTAAGAATGGAAAGGTTAAAATTATTACGGACTTTAAACCTAATGGTAATAACTCGACTAAAATTTCAGTACAAGTAATCGATACGGGAATTGGCATAAATAAGGAACAAATTCCTAAACTTTTTGAAGATTATCAACAAGCTGAGCCAGGAACGACAAAGGACTTTGGTGGTACAGGACTTGGTCTATCAATAAGTAAAAGAATTATAAAACTCTTAAAAGGTAGTATTAATATTGATAGTAATCCTGGAGAAGGTACTACTGTTAAGATCGAATTTGGATGTACTCCAAGTAAAGCCCCTACTCACAATACAAGATTATTTATATCTGAAAGTTACAATACCCTTAGCGTACTTGTCGTAGATGACAGCCAGATCCAACGAAAAATCTTAAAAGAGTACCTTAAGAGATTAGATATCAAAGCGTCACTCGCAAAAAATGGCCATGAAGCACTAGAAAGACTAGAACAAAAACGCTTTGATCTTGTCTTTATTGACTACCATATGCCAACCCTTGATGGGATTGAGACGGCCAAGCTTATTAATGAAAAGTATGGCCTAAAAGCTCCAAAAATAATCGCCCTTACTGGAAGTATTGAAGTATCAAAGAATAAAGATTTTAAAGATGTCGGTGTTGATTTAGTTCTCTCTAAACCAATAGATTTCGAAAGCTTGAAAGGTATTATTTCTGAAAATATTGTAACTAAGAACAATACGTATCAGAAATCAACAACGGAATATCCTTATCTACACAAGCTCATTTCAAAAGAAGAATTACTACTGAAGTTTGATGGGGATAAACAATTACTAAAAGAATCAATCGATCTGCTACTTAGTAGCTCACCGATGTTAATTGAAAATATAGAAAGTGCTCTTGATGAAGAAGACTTTGAAAACTTAAGAATTAGTGCTCATTCTTATAGAAGTGCCATTGCAAACTTTCATATCGTACCAGCGATTAAATATGCTGAATTAATAGAAGATGCAGCGCGATCACACAAACTCTACGAAGTAACGGAAAATTTAAAGAAGCTTAAAGAGGTATCACTTCTTTCACAAGAGAAATTGACAAAGATGTCCACAGAACTAGGTGCATAAATGTATAAGATATTAATCATCGATGATGACGAGATTTCCACTCATATCCTTTCAACAAAGTTGAAAAAACTTCAATATACGGTGAGTGTTTATAATGACCCATCAATTGTCATGGAAGATATAAAAATAGTAGAAGATGCAGATATTGTATTATTAGATATCATGATGCCTAAGTTTTCAGGCTATGACGTACTAAAAGAGATACGTCAGTATTATAGCCAAAACAATATCCCAGTCATTATGGTGACCTCTCAAAATACAACATCAGAAATTGTTGATGCACTAACTTTAGGTGCAAATGATTATGTAAATAAGCCAATACAATTTGAAGTTCTTCTTTCTCGTATAGAAACACAAACAAAAGTCTTAGAACTACATAAGAAGGATATACACAACAAACAGATACAATTATTTCATGCGATTGTGGCAACCTACAATCACGAAATAAATAATCAATTAAATATCGCTCTAAATATTTCTAAAACATTAAGAAAAGACTTAAAAGATAATAAAGCAATAAACAGACTAGATCATGCCATTGAAAAGATTGGCCAATTTGTAAATAAGATCGAAGAACTAAATCCAACAATAGACCACTCAATGAAAGATTATTTGAATGAAGCTAAAATGCTAAACCTCAATAATGAAGAATGATATATTACTTCTCCCAAAGAAGCTCAAGTTCACCAATTCTTTTTACAAATAAATACGATAAGACACCTGAAGCCATCGTTAGGCCAATAGCAAGCCCGGCCCATAACCCAGCAGCTTCCATTCCATGATAGTAAGTAAGAAAGATTCCAGCAGGGATTCCAATTAACCAATAACCACAAAACGAATAAATCATAGGTAGCTTACTCATCCCCAAGCCTCTTAAGATTCCCCACATGGTAATTTGTAGTCCATCAGGTATTTGAAAGAGGGCGACAAAGAAGAAAAGATTTGCACCATAAGCAATAACTTCTTTATCTGTAGTGAAGAGACTCATTAATGTTTCAGGAAATAAGAAATAGAACATTGCCATACAAAGCATGTAAGCTTCGGCCATAAAGATACAACCATAAGAATAACTCTTAATCATATCCATATCTTTTCTTCCAAGTCCATATCCGACCTTAACACCAGCAGCTCCATTAATTGCCAGAGGAACCATAAATGTGAGTCCAGCTATATTTAGAACGATATTATGTGAAGCAGATGCTACGAGACTCATTCTCCCAATAAGAACAGTTACAGTTGAGAACATTAGAACTTCAATGAATGTACCAAGACCAACAGGTATCCCCAGCCTAATTAACTCTTTAAATGACTTCTTATTAAAATGACTTTCAATTGGAAGAACTCGATATGCATAGACATAGAGAATGATCGCTAATACAAAGCGGGTAATAACTGTTGCAACGGCAGCGCCCTTAATTCCCATTTCAGGAATAGGACCAATTCCAAACATTAAGCAATAATTCATAATGAGATTTATAATATTCATCACTATGATTAAGACATTTGAAAAAATAGTTTTATCAAAGGCCTGAAGGTATTCTTTAATCATTTGAAAAACTAAGGCCGGGATAATGGAGATATTAACCCAAAGCAGATAGGTTTTAACGAGTGGAACTATTTCTTTATTAAGGCCAATTGCATCGACAAAATACGTAAAGATATAGAGCGCAAGACAAATAAGAGAGCCTAGGCCCAAGGCCAAAGTCATTCCACTTCCCCATACACCATTAGTATGAGGATTAGCATCCTCGCCTCTCATTCTTGCAGTAACTGCACTTACAGAAAATAAAGCTGATACACCAATCATAACAAATGGGGCCAACATTCCAGATGCAACTCCAATAGAAGAAACAGCTGCAGTGGAATAGCGCCCGGCCACAAAGATATCTCCAACGTTAAATAACATTTGCCCAACCTGTCCGATGACAAGTGGGATAGTAAAGTAGATTAATTCTTTGAGTCGTTTTGATGTTGTTTCGATAACCATAATAGCTAGGAATATACCCTAATTTTTGAATTGATGGCATATAAAAATTGTCGTCAAAATAACTTTAGTTTCAACCTCATTAGGCGTATTCTAGGGATATAAAAAAGGAGGACTTTTGAAATTACTAAATAGCGCAAAGGAAGCACTCTCTCATGTCTATTCAAACTCAAATGTTTTTATTCACGGTGGTGATGCAACTCCTACTGAGTTAATTAATGGACTAATCGAAAATGCTCAGCGCCTAAACAATGTAACACTAACTCATCTTCATACACACGGTGAAGCGAAGTATGCAGACACTAAATACAAAGATATATTTAATATCGTAAACCTCTTTGTAGGAGGAAACTTAAGAAAGTATGTGGATTATGATCGCATTGATTACCTTCCTTGCTTCTTGTCTGAGATTCCAAACCTATTTCGATCAAGACAAGTCCCCCTCGACTTTGCTTTAATTCATGTAAGCCCTCCAGATGTTCATGGTTTTTGTACTCTTGGAACTTCAGTTGATGTGGCCAAGGCAGCGGTCAATAGTGCCAAGGTTGTCATAGCGCAAATCAATCCACATATGCCACGTGTTCATGGGGATGGATTTATTCATGTAAATGAAATTGACTACGCTATCGAAATTAATCGCGCACTATCAGATAGTCATGGAAGTCCCCTTAGCGAAGAAGATTTAAAAATTGGTCAGCTTACAGCGACTCTCATTGAAGATGGTGCCACTCTTCAGATGGGAATAGGAAGTATTCCCGATGCTGTATTAAGTAGTTTAACTAATCATAAGAACTTAGGAATTCACACTGAGATGTGGTCTGACGGTGCCTTAAAACTAATAAAGTCTGGCGCTGTTAATAACTCCATGAAGAACGTTCATCGAGGAAAGACTGTAAGTTCATTTATTGTTGGTGGTAAAGATGTTCATGATTTTATCAATGATAACCCGAGTGTAATTCAGCTTGAAGCCGATTATGTGAATAACCCTAGTATCATTAAGAGAAATCCAAAAGTTTGTGCAATTAATAGTGCCGTTGAAATCGACTTAACAGGACAGGTTTGTGCAGACTCAATCGGACATCATATTATTTCAGGTGTTGGTGGACAGATGGACTTCATGCGAGGCGCAAGCCTTTCACAAGGAGGAAAGCCTATCATCGTCATCAACTCTCGTAGTAAAAGAGGTATACCAAAAATTGTTCCAACATTAAAAAATGGTGCAGGAGTCGTCACAACACGCTCACATATTCACTATGTTGTAACTGAATTTGGTATTGCTAACCTCTATGGAAAGACTCTCAAGCAAAGAGCACAAGAATTAATTAAGATTGCTCATCCTGAAGATCGACAAGAATTAGAAAGAAAATGGCATGAACTGCACTGTAAGCTCTAGCTTACAGTGCCTCTGTAGAGGTCGTGGCCTGACAGAGTAGATCCACTATACCATTGCCTTCAAGTTTTGAATTGGCGACTTTTAAATCAATACTCTTAAAAAGACCAAATGAGATGAATGACCTTAGATTTAGAATATAAGGAACATCACTACCTTGTACCTTAACGAACTTATCTGCAACGTACTTCTCGTATATATCTCTAAAACCTGAGCTTTCAATCACTAGAAGCATAACTATAATAGTAATCTCGATACGACTTTCCTCAACTTTTTGATGAATAAAATGAGTTAATTCATCAATATTGGTGAAATTTCTTTGAGCTATTGAATCGATCGCTTCAACTAAGTTTTGCACACAGAACTCACCACAAGTTGCGATGAACTCCTCTTTTGAACCAAAGTGATATAAAACAGAAGACACATTTATTTCGGCCTTCTTAGCAATATCGCGAAGACTAACACCGTAAACACCACTTTCTGCCATCATCGGTAGAGCAACATCAATTAGATTCTGTTTAGTTTTGTTTTCTTTCATATAATATTCCTAAAAGTGTTAAAGAATATTCTTGATTCACATTCGTTAACATGTTAACTATATAGTTAAGACATTAACAAATATGGAGTATATATGTCAATTGTAACATCTAACGCACTGAAGGATAGCATTATCGCAAGAATTGTTCGTACGACGCGAATAATCGATAAAATGGTCTCTGAAGAAGTGGGCCAATATAAGCTAACCAAACCACAATTCGATGTCCTTTTAATTCTTAAATTCTGTAATCAGGAATTTATTACGACTACAGAATTATCAGAAGAGTTAATGGTATCTAAGGCCAATATCACAGGTATTGTCACAAGACTTGAAAAGGCCAATCTTATCTCTAAAGTTGTCGATGAAAACGATACACGCTCAAAAAAGATCGCTCTCACAGAAAGTGGTCTAGAGCTAATCGATCGTGTCATGCCACGATATTTTGCGATGAGTGATGAGATTTATTCTAAATTTAGTGAAGAAGAAAGACAGAAACTACTTTCTCAAATGATCTTCATAGAGGAATTCTACAATAGCAGACGTTAAGTTGTAAGACTTAGAATTTAAAAGGAGAGACAAATGAAACAACTAAAATATTTAGTTGCGGCAGCGCTATGCCTAATTTCCAGTGCATATGCAGCAAATTATAAATTAGATGAAAATAAAGTAATCGATTTAGCGATAAAGCGAAATGAAACTATCGGTATTGCTAAAGAAGAATTAGACCAGGCCCAAGAAGCACTAAGTAGCGCAAACTCAAACTACTTTCCAACTCTTTCGATTACAGCTGGCATAAGAAAAAGTGATGGTGAAGGAAACTTTGTTCCTTACGGATATGATTGGAATCACAACGGTACAATTCAACTTACTCAGCCAATATATACATTTGGAAAGATTAGCAATGGAAAGAGTATTGCAGAATCTGCAAAAAGAATTAGTGAACTAAATACAACGTCAACAAATGCACAAGTAATAAACGTCGCAAAGCAGCTCTACTACAGAGTTTTATTCAATGAAGAAATTGTTAAAATCACTTACGACTCATATAAGAACGCTCTTAAGAACAAGAAAGCTTTAGAGGATAGAGTTTCATACGGAAGAATTTCAAGAAATGATAATATAAAAATGCAAGCAGACCTTGCAAGTCGAAAACCAAATTGGATTATCGCCAAGAAAAATCTAAAAAATGCTGTTCTAGACTTAAAGAATTATCTCGCACTTGATTATGAAGATGAAGTTGAAGTATTAAGCACCCCACTTAGACCAAAGAAGAAAATTTCAACAACAAATGATCTAAATAAACTGGAAGAGACTGTTGATATCAAAATTTTAAAAGAAAATATTCGCCTCGCAGACTTCTCGGTCGAGTTAGCAAAGTCTCAAAGGCTTCCAGACTTAGGAGTCTATGTTTCTTACTCTCCTACTCTAGCTAAAACAGATCTCTTTGCAGGAGAAACAACTCATGACCAAAAGGATTTAACATTTGGTGTTCAATTTAGTTTTGACTGGGACCTTGGCGGAAGCAAGAACTCAGAAGTTGCAATAAAAAGAAGTGACTACAATATTGCCACACTTAAATTAAAACAAATGAAGCGTGAAATTAGAACGCAATATCTAAAGCTTAAACAAGACTATGAAGGGCTCCAAGAAAGATACGATGCGGAAGATGAAGCAGTTGAGCTGGCATCTTCTTCTTATAAAGTTGCTCTTAGTTCTTTTCGATCTGGTGGAGTTTCACAATTGCAATTGAATGATAGCGAGATCCAATTAACACAGAACCGGCTAAGCCTTGCACAAACGAAATTACAAATACAAATAACACGTGCAGAGATGGACAGACTTCTGACAAAAACTAGTTCAAGAAATAAAGGAGGTAGATAATGAAGCAATTAGTCTTTGTTTTAATTATTGGCCTTATATACGGTGCGAG
Source organism: Halobacteriovorax sp. BALOs_7 (assembly GCF_003612895.1). Lineage (GTDB taxonomy): Bacteria > Bdellovibrionota > Bacteriovoracia > Bacteriovoracales > Bacteriovoracaceae > Halobacteriovorax_A > Halobacteriovorax_A vibrionivorans. The sequence goes on from NZ_CP027772.1 coordinate 2,180,600, forward strand.
TCTTTTTGTTAAAGATAAGCAGATACAAAAACAAAAAATGAAAGTGACACCTACTGTTTTTACAATTAGAGAAAAAACCGGAACTCCAGTTAATATTACAAAAGTCTTAAGAAAGTCTTTCACTAATAATGTAATTGTAACAGGTAATAATCTTGGTTCAAAGATATATGCCTCAGTAGCACCCAAGATAGCGACACAAATCAAGCCCGGGGCCTTGGCCAGTATAAGGCTAAATAACGAATCCCTTTATGGATCAGTTGTCTCTGTTGAAAAACGAGCAAATCGTCTTTCAGGACTTCATAAGATTGTCGTCTCTTTTGCAAATCAAAAGCTACCAACGAATCTATACGTCATGAATATACAAACGAGTAAGACAAAGAATACTCTTGTTGTAAAAAGAGACGCTGTTTCAAATCGTGGTGGTACTGACCATGTCTATATTGTTAATGACGACAACACAGTTCAAAGAAGAGATATTGTCACAATTAGTGATAACAAGGATTACTTTGCTATTAAGTCAGGACTTAAAGAAGGTGAAAAAGTTGTCCTAAGTGATCAGCGTTATTTGAAAGATGGTGAGAAGATCAACATTGTTGAGTCCGTCTTAGAATAGGAGAAGAAGATGATTGAAATATTTGTTAAAAGACCTGCAACGACGATCATTTTCATTGCCATATTTATGGTTATGGGACTCGTCTCAATAGGAAATCTTATAATTGAGCCAACACCAAAAGTTGAGCTACCTATTATTACAGTACAAACAGTTTATGCTGGTGCATCTCCTGAGGAGATTGAATCTCAAATCTTAAAGAAAATTGAAGATGAGATTTCTGAAGTATCGCAAATTAAAAAGATAAAATCTGATGCTAGAGACAGCTTTGGTATCGTTGTGATCGAATTTGAGATTGAAGCTGATGCCAATATTAAGTCAATTGAAGTTAAAGATAAGGTAGAGGCCATCTTAAATGAATTTCCAGATGGTGCAGATCGACCGATTATTGCTAAATTTGATCCACTCATTAGACCGATTGCAACTCTTGCATTATCGAGTTCTAAACACGATTTAACTGAGACTTATGAATATGCCGATAAGAAACTAAAATCTAGGCTCTCATCAATTAATGGAGTCGCTTCCGTTGATATCTTTGGTGGACAAGAAAGAGAAATCAGTATCGAACTTGATAATAACCTTCTTATTCAGAACTACCTTTCTATTGAAGATGTTATTACTGCAATTTCTCGAAAGAACTTAAATATACCAGGTGGTTCAATCAAACGTGAAAACTCGAATATTAGTGTTAGATTTGTTGGTGAATTTGCCAATGTTGAAGAGATAAGAAACCTTGAAGTTGTCTCACGAGAAGGACAAGTCTTTAAGTTAAGAGAATTTGGTAGTGTCACAGATAGCTTTAAAGACGTTGAAACAATGGCAAGGTTCAATGGTAAAGACGTCGTAGGTCTATCGATTTTAAAGCTCTCAGATGGTGATGCGATCAAGATTGTTAACACAGTAAAAAACTCTCTTGATGAAGTTCGATCTGAACTTCCAGAAGGAATGAAGCTTGAACTAGTTGTCGATACAACTAAGATCACATTGAATGACACAAAAGGGACAATTCAATCGATCTTTATCGGTATTGGGTTAACAATTGCGATTCTTCTAACTTTCTTAGGTGATTGGCGTGGTGCCTTGATTGCAAGTATCGTTATTCCGACTTCAATTATTTCGACATTATTTATTATGGATATGTCGTCATTTTCGATAAATGTTATGACTCTCCTTGCTTTTGGTACCTGTCTAGGTACATTAATTGCCAATGCACTTATTATCATTGAAAACGTATATAAGCATTTAAAGATGGGTAAGAGTTCAGAGAATGCAGCAATTGATGGAACAAAAGAAGTTCTCTTGGCCGTAATGGCATCTTCAGGAACTAACCTTGTTGTTTTCACTCCCCTCGCTTTCATGGGTGGTGTTGTTGGTAAATTCATGTTGCAATTTGGAATGACTGTTGTTTATGCGACAATTTTTTCAATCTTAGCTTCTGTAACCCTTACGCCAATGCTTTGTGCCCTCTTACTTAAAGACCCAGATACTTTAAAAGGTCCGTTTCCAAAATTATCTCATCTTGTTGATCGCCTTCTTGGTTGGGTAACAAAACAATATAAGTGGTTCTTTGATAAGTTCATGAGCTGGCCGATAACTTCCATTATCATCTTAATGGGAATCTTTTTTACAATCGTCTACCCTGCTGCGCGAGTTGGTAACGAGTTTCTTCCAAAGTCAGACCGAGATGAGTTTACGGCATATATTCTTATGCCAGACGGTACACCAGTAGAGAAAACAGCTGAAGTTTCTGAGCAGGTTGCAAAAGTTATTAGAGAATATCCTGAGGTAGTATCAACTCTTGCTGATATTGGATATGACGGTGAAGAGCGTTCAAGAATTACAGTAAATATGACACCAGCAGCTTCAAGAAAGAGAAGCTTTAAAGACGTCATGGACGATATTCTTCCTAAAGTTTCAAATATTCCTGAAGCTGAAATTACACTCTCAGGTGGTAATAGAAACTCAGGTAACGAAGGTGATATTACCATTAATATTACGGGGCGAAATTTTGATGAAATGATTATTGCTTCTAAAAAGATGCAAGAGATTATGAAGAACTCTGGATACTTTAGTTCTATTGAAAGCTCATACCGAATTCCAAAAATGGAAATTCAATTTATGTCTGAGCCTCAAAAAGTTATTCGTCAAAATCTTTCAAGTTCTCGACTAGGTGGTACAATCCGCGCCCTTGTTAATGGAAATGACGATGCAGTTTACAAAGAAGATGGTGAAGAATACGATATCAATGTCACACTTGCTCCAGAGTTTAAAAGAAATATCTCTGATTTTGATAAATTCTTAATTCATGGAAAAGATGGTCTTATCCCAATCTCAACTCTTGGTGATGTAAAAGTCGTTGAAGCAACTTCGCCACTAAAAAGACGTGATAAAGAAAGAATTATCCAAGTTAAGGCCTATGTCGTAAAAGGTGTAGTCGGTGCCATCATGGGAGATCTTGCAGGAAAGTTTAACAAGGCGGACCTTCCAGAAGGAACGAAATTCATGTTTGCAGGGCAAGCAGAAAGCCAAAAGGAATCACAACAAGAAATGGGTAAGGCCTTTATGCTAGCAGTAATATTGACTTATATGCTTCTAGTGGCCATTTTAAACTCTTTTGTCTTCCCTATTTCAATTGGCTCAGCAATTCTAACTTCTTTCCTAGGCTCATTCTTAATGATGTTCTATACAGACCAAACAATTAATATTGGTTCAATGATGGCCATCGTAATGGTTGTAGGTCTTGCTGTAAATAATGCCATTCTAATGATTGAATTTACCCAGCAAAAACTTGATGAAGGATTTGAGATAAAAGAAGCACTATGGTTAGGGGCCAAGGAAAAGCTAAAACCCATCCTTATGACCTCTATTGCAATTATTGCAGGTACTATGCCCCAGCTCTTTATGATCGATAAGATCAAGTCTGCAATGGGTGCAGTTCTCGTAGGAGGAATGTTAGGCTCAATATTCTTTACTTACACCCTCGTTCCAACAATCCACCTTGTTATCTACAGAGTAAAGAAGTGGATCACAGGACTTGGAAAACAAAAACAAGAACAAATAGAGAGCGCTCCCCAGCCTCTCAATTAATGCAATGAATGCATAAAAACTCTCTCTTGGGCCCTGCAGGTAATGCAGGGCCTTTTTTTTGCTTATATATTAGTCACCAGCTATGTAAATTTTCTGCAAATCACCACTAAATTCCTGACTATGATATACATGTTCATTATTTATTGAAATATGAGAGAAGTATATGAAATCACTAATTTTAACGTCAGTACTATGTAGTGGAGTTTGCCACGCTACACCTGTTAATAAAGTAGTTAAAGTAATGGATGGAAATCTATCTACTTGTAGCTCAAAGCAGGATGTCTTTAGAAATAAATTACAATCCTATCGAGTAAAGAGCTATAAGGCCAAGCAGCAAAGTGGAAGTGTTGAGCTAACAATAAATATTCAAATGCTAGAGTGTAAAGAGACAGACAAAGGCTTTGCATTCAAAGAGAAGAATATCTTTGATCTTTTCTCATATCGAACGTTTCGCAATGAAGAAGTTAGCGTTATAACAAAGTCAGCTAACCTCCACTTCTATAAAGACGGCTCATATAAAAGCCTATCTAAAGTTGCTATTAAGGATTACTCAAAAGAGTCATCAATTACTGTAAATTTCGATATTCAAGATCTTCTTACAAAGGAAGAGCTTAGAAAGTATCTAGACGGACAGGCCGTTACAACAAGCTTTGATTTCAATTTAAACCGTAAAGTAGAAATTTCAAATGATGAGATTTCAGATGAATACAATCAGAGTTATGGTGGATTTAGAATTTTCTTAGAAGTTAAATAGAATATAAAAAAAAGGCCGCTATAAGCGGCCTTTCTTTTTATGGAATTACTTTTGTAACATTCCTTTAAATTTATCCTTAGACATTGTGCTTACATAAGCAGCTACATCTTTGATATCTTTGTCAGAGAGACCTCTAACTTTAGACCACATCATCGTTGTGTATCTAGTTTTTCTCTTCTTTGACTTAATTGCTGTTACTTGCTCAGCAATATAAGCAGCATCAAGACCTGCAATTCTTGGCCCGCTAACGATTGCTAATTTTCCATTTTTTGCTTTTCCCATACCATCAGCTTTGTGGCATAGAGCACAGTTAACTTTCTTGTAAATGGCCTTACCTTTAGCAGCGTCTCCAGCAAAAGCACTAACACTTAGTAAAGCGGCAACAACAGTGATTTTAAATAAATTCACAATATATCTCCTTTATAATTATAGCGTACGCATACTTTATGAAATTATCGGCAAATCGTCAGCAAAATTCAAAGAAAATATACCCTTCTAACTATAGTTTCGGCTATACTCTTGAAACTTAGTGAGGACTAATATGAACAAGAGCGTTATAAGCCTTATTTTAGGCACCATCTGTATAGGCTTAGCACCAATTTTTGTAAAAAACTTAAGTAGTGATATATCTCCTAGTATGATCGGCGCCCTTCGTTGTGGAATTGCTGGATCAATACTTCTTCTTTACCAATTATTTATTAAAAAACACTATATCAAAGATATTCGCTTCTATTCTATGACGGCCGTCATAGGAATATGTTTTGCTTTAGACTTATTTGTCTGGCATCGCTCTGTTCACTTAATTGGAGCAGGAATGGCAACAATTTTAGGAAACACTCAAGTCTTTTACTTGCTAGTTTTTGGACTTATTCTTTATAAAGAAAAAGTCACTTTAAAAAAGTTATTAGTCTTCTTCTTTGCTTTTTCTGGTGTCTTCTTAATTCTAAAGGGACAAGTCAAATTTTATAAGTCGGAAGATTTCTTTTGGGGTGTATTATTTGGCCTTGCAACTGGTCTTTGCTATTCTCTTTATACAACCTCAATAAAGAAAACAACATTATTAAACTTTAAAAATAAAATCACAGCATTAGATATCATTACATATTCTTCTCTTGTTACTGGACTTCTATTATTAGTAAGTGCTCAGTTTGAGAGCGGTTACTCACAAGTTAATATTACACATTTACCTTCAGTAATGGGACTGGCCGTGCTTTGCCAAATAATTGGTTGGTCTCTTATTAGTTACGGACTAAAAAAAGCACCCCTTTCTGTCTCTGGTCTAATTATTTTACTTCAACCAGTAATAGCAAAAATCCTTAGTATTTATCGATTTAATGAGCCATACTCATCACTTGAAATTGTGGGTGCGGCCATTCTCTTAATTTGTATATATCTCGGTACTCGACTATCAATACGCTCTTCGAATTAAGGAGAAAATTCACAAAATCTATTTAAGCACAAGGAGACAGGAGCGATTTTTTCGACTTAATTCATTTAGAAATAATTATTTTGTTTCAAAAAGCTTATTAAAGTTGAACGTTTCTTATATTTTCTCTAAATAATAATCGAACGTATCCGATTGTTAGCTCATGAATAAAATACTTTACTCTTGGTCTGGTAGTGACGAGATCGAATCATTTAGTCCATCGTGCTCAATTATTAATCGATGCTTATCATTTTTAAATATTGATTTTGATATTAAGGCCATCCCCCTTGTTTCAGAATTAAATGGTGCCAAGGATAAGCTTTCTGGCCTTCCTATTATTCAAGATAGAGATAAGAAATTCTTTGGGGTACGAAACGCTATTAAATACCTAAAAGAATTAAGAGAAGAATCTGAGCTATTCCAAGTACCACAAAGTCAAATGGTACAAGAACAAATGCTAAGAGACTGGGCACTGACAAGCCTTAGGGCCTCATGTGTTTATATGTCTTTCATCAATCCAAACGGCTACGCTACTATAAAAAAGAAGTTTCAAAAAGCGGCCAAGTATCAATTTGATAAACAAGAAGATCTCAATAAAGTTGCAGAGCCAATAAAAGAAGCACTACTACATTCAACGTTTAGTTTTGATATTTTTAGACTTGAACCAGAATTAGGGAATTCTCATCTTGAAGAGCAATTAAAATACATTGATGGCCTTGTTACCACAAATGAGTTTCTGCTTGGTAATCAGATCAAATTAGTCGACATTATAGCATATTGTCATCTTAGTTCGAGCTTACTTGCGGCCAGTGACTTTTCAAAAAAAATAAGACCGAAGTATCCTCGTGTATCTCGATGGTTACTAAGAGTAGCCGCTCAAACGAGATCAAAGAATAATATTCATCCCTCACATCTCGACTAATTAAAAGTAAGGCACAAATATTTCAATTAATGATGAAAGTATTCTACACTATTAGAGTATTATTATTTGAGGTATTTAATGAAGAATATTGCTGTAATCATGGCCATGGATTCAGAGGCCAAGCCTTTACTAGAAAAACTTAAAATTAACCCAGATCAAGCTGAGAAAATTGATGATCATCTACCAATGAAAGTCTATAAAACTCAATATCATCAGCACAATATTTCAATTATAATAAGTGGTGAATGTAAAAGAAATAAGGTTCAAAATGTTGGGACAGCACCTGCTGTTATCTCAACAATTACTGCCATAAAAGACTTTAATGCAGACTTTATAATCAATGCTGGAACGGCCGGTGGATTTAAAAAGCGTGGTGCCGATATTGGGAAAGTCTATACTGTGGAAACAACAGTTTTTCATGATCGCCGAATCCCAATTCCTGGCTACCAAGATTATGGAACATATAAGTCACAACATGATATTGCAAAGAAGTTTGCAACTCTCTTAGGTATCGAAACAGGTATTATCTCAACAGGTGACTCTCTTGATATGAGTCCTGAAGATGAGAAGCTTATCGAAAGTAATCTTGCTCTTTTAAAAGATATGGAAGCTGCAGCTATTGCATGGGTAACAGATCAGTACTCGATTCCTACCCTATTTTTAAAATCAGTTACCGATATCGTCGATGGAGAACATCCAACAGAGGAAGAGTTCTTTGCTAACTTAAAATTAGCATCAGAAAATCTCGGTGAAAAATTAATCGAATTAATCGAAAAAATATAGGAGAAAACAATGATGAAGTATGCACTTGCAACACTTATTTCTTTACCACTACTAGCAGCTCCATGCGCAGGACAAGAAGGTGAATATAGAATTAATGCTGATGGATCTCAAGGTGGATTTGTCGCAACCACGGCCTATGTTTCAGATAGTGTCTACATCGGAGAGAATGCGCAGATTTGTGATAAGGCCCAAATTACAGGTCATGCTAAGATAACTGGTAATGCCATTATTTCAGACTATGCTAAAGTTTGGGGCAATGCTCATGTTTATGGAGATGCAGAAGTTTTTGATACAGCTTCAGTATGGGAAAATGCAAAAGTTTACGGCCAAGCACAGGTCTATGGATTTGCAGGTTTAAAAGGAAATGTCGAAGTATATGGAATTGCCCGCATGTTTGATGCAACTTATTCTTCAGGACGTTATTACTAGGATTCAATATGAAAAACTTCTTCTTACTTTCACTTTCACTCACTTTTTTAATTAGTTGTCAGAATCAGACACAAGTTAAATTACGTATCATCGAAACAACTGATATTCATGGGTACTACAAAGATTATGATTATTATCAAAATCGTGAAAGTAAGAAGTATGGACTAGTTAAAACAGCAACCCTCATTAAGAAATACATCAAATCCGCAGATAATTATACTTTGGTCGATAATGGAGACCTCATTCAAGGAAGTCCTATGGCCGACTTCGTGGCCAGCTATGGAAAAGAAGGAACCCATCCAGCTTTTAAGTTAATGAATCATTTAAAATATGATGTGGGTAATATAGGAAATCATGAATTTAATTACGGACTAGACTTCTTAAACGAGTCCTTAAAAGATGCTAACTTCCCATATATCAATGCAAACGTTTTCAAAGACGAAAATGGCAAACCAGGTGCTCCATACTTTAAGCAATATATTATTAAAGAAAAGGAAGTCGTCGATACAAAAGGTAAAAAACATAAATTAAAGATTGGCTATATTGGTTTTGTACCACCTCAAATTATGTTTTGGGATAAGGCAAATCTTGAAGGAAAAGTGATTGCTCGAGATATTGTCGAAGTAGCAAAAGAGCTAACCGTTAAAATGAAAAATGAAGGGGCTGATATCATTATTGCCATCCCCCATTCGGGAATTAGTACTGATAAGTATAAACTCTATGCTGAAGACTCTGTCTTCTATTTAAGTAAGCTACCATTTATTAATGCTATTGCTTTTGGTCATACTCATGCAGTATTTCCTTCTAAAGAATATGAAGGGATCGAAGGTATTGATGCCAAGAAAGGGACTATTAATGGTAAAGCAGCTGTTATGCCAGGAAAATGGGGATCTCATATTGGAATCATCGATTTAAAACTTAATTACGATGGAACTATTTGGAGTGTCATTGATGGGCAGTCTAGTGTCGAATCAATCTATGATCGAAACTCAGATATGAGTGTAAAGCCTGATTTAGAGTTAAGTGAGATCATAGAAGAGGATCATCAAAGAACGTTAAAATTAGCAGACAAGAAAATTGGTTCTTCAAAACAAGACTTTTATAGTTTCCTTTCTCTTATTCAAGATGATGCAACAACTCAAATTGTATCAAATGCACAAATGGACTATGTTAAAAAGGCCATTCAAGGAGATGCTAATTTAAGTGATCTTCCTGTTCTATCAGCTGTGGCCCCTTTTAAGGCCGGTGGAAGAAAGAATGATCCAAATGGTTATACAGATGTCTCGAAGGGTGAATTAACCATTAGAAATGCAGCAGATCTCTATCTTTATCCAAATATTCTTTATGCCCTAAAAATTACAGGTAAAGATGTCAGAATGTGGCTTGAGTGTTCTGCTGGTATGTTTGCTCACATTGATACTAACTACTTTAAGGAGCAACCTCTTATCAACTGGGGAGGATTTCGTACTTATAACTTCGATAATATCGATGGTGTAACTTATGAAATCGACGTCACAGAAAGAAGACATTTTGACGAAGACTGTAAAGTTCTAAACAAAGACTCTTTTAGAATTAAGAACCTAAAGTACAATGGTAAGCCGGTAAAAGATAATCAAGAATTTATTCTAGCAACAAATAATTATCGCGCTACAGGTGGAAAATTCTCGGGAACAGTAAAAGAAAATGTTGTTATTACAGCTCCTGATACTAACCGCCAAGTACTAATAAATTACATTAGAAGTGAAAGTAAGAAAAAAGGTTTTGTTGAAGCAAAGCCTAATATGAATTGGAAAATAAAATCAGTTCCAAATGCTGAAAAACTAAAAGTATATTTTGAAACCTCACCTTCAAAAAAGGCAAGCCGATTTATAAAGGAGAATGCAATCTATCCTTTAAAGCGACTGGATGGCCTGGATGAAGAAGGTTTTGCACGCTATCAAATCAACCTAAAGTAGTGGCCATACACATACTTACCAAGAGCGTCATTAAGGTGTAAGTCATTAGATTTACACCTTAACACATTAATAATATGACTTTTTATTCCTTTGAAGCTAAAATCTACGGTCCGAGAATAATTCTTGGATAGATTTATAAAAGGAATTTAATATGTCTGTTTACGTCAATAGAACATTAAACATGAAGAAGATCAAGGCCATCGGTTTTGATATGGACTATACATTAGTTCGCTATAAAACAGAGGCATTTGAAAAATTTGTTTTTGAACTTGTACTAGAAAAACTAGTTGAGATTAAGAAGTATCCAGCAGAGATTACCAATATAAAGTTTGATTTCAACCAAGTTATTCAAGGCCTTATTATTGATAAGTTAAGAGGAAATATTCTTCAAACAAATCGCTATGGAAAAGTTAAGATTGCAAAGCATGGGACAAAGTCAATTGACTTTCGTGACCTAACGGAAATCTATGGCAATAGTATTATTGATCTAAATTCAGATCAGTATCAATCATTAGATACAAACTTCTCAATTTCAAATGGAGCAATGTTTTCAAATCTAGTGGATCTAAAAGATAATGGCCTGAAATTACCAGATTATGAGACTCTATCTAGCGATATAAAAGAAGTCATTGATATTGCCCACTCTGATGGTTCACTTAAAGGTCATGTTCAAGAAAATCTTGAAGACTTTATTATTGCAGATCCGGAAGTTGCAAAACTTCTTGAGCGCTTCAAGAGATTTGGAAAGAAGCTTATTCTTATCACTAATAGTGAATGGAGCTGGACAAAGAGCCTTATGGAGCACACGATTGATCCATTCCTAAAGGAACACGATAGTTGGATGGAGCTTTTTGACATTTCAATCTGTCTTGCATTTAAGCCACGCTTCTTTAGTGTAAGTAATATGTTCTTAGAAATTAATCCTGACACTGGATTTATGACAAATGCAGAAGGACCTCTAGAGCAAAATAAAGTCTACCAAGGTGGATGGGCAGGAAAACTTCAAAAAGACCTGGGACTAGAAGGTGAAGAGATTCTTTATCTAGGAGACCATATCTACGGTGACGTTCTAACATTAAAGAAAACTTTTAATTGGAGAACTGCCTTAATCTTCGACCCTCTTCAAAGTGAAATCGATGCAATTAAAAAATCAGCACCGACACAGGCCTTAATTGATGCCGAGATGAAGAAGAAAGAAAAGCTTGAGCATGAACTTAATAAATTAGAACTTCTTAAGCACGAAGATCCTGAAAAGTATAACAAGGAAGATATTGGAAAAATCTTTAGTGAGATTGATAAGATCAACACTAAGATTTCTCAACATCTTGAAACTTACAGACAATTTTTCAATCCTCATTGGGGAGAGATGATGCGTGCTGGTTTAGAAGAATCTCGTTTTGCTGATCAAGTTGAAAAGTATGCCTGTTTTTATATGGCAAAGATTACGGACTTACTTGAATACACTCCACGTACGTACTTTAGACCAACGAAGAGAGTCTTAGCTCACGAAATTACAGAGCCTAATTTTTAAAAGTATTTTGTAAGAATTGTAAAAAGACGCGGTATACCTCGTCACCATATCCCCCGGCCATAACCCAGGCCTGGGGAATTTTTCTCTCTTCTAAAAAGTTCTTCATAAAGAGATCACGCTTTAAACACTCTTCCAAACTAAGCTGAATTCCTTTTGCACTTTCAAGAATGTCTTTTTCATAAACATCGGCACCTTGAACGACAATACAAAGGTCGTACTTATCAGAAATTAAATCCTTCACTTTTTCTAACTTCTCTAAATAATTATCATCAGCAGTTACAGGAATATCCCATGTACTAGGAATAAAGCTTGAATTCGTTTTGTCTGGATTATCCAAAGGCCAGCCATCTTTCATGTGAATAGAGAGACAATCAATCGTCTTATCATCTTTTAAGATCTCTGTAGTACCATCACCTTTATGAGCATCCATATCAATCACAAGGCACTTTCCTAGGCCCTTTTCTTTTTGTAATTTTCTAATGGCGATAACAATATCATTAAAAAGACAAAACCCTCCTGGTTCACTACTCTTTGCATGGTGCATGCCACCACCAAGGTGATAACTAAAACCACTTTCTAAAGCATTTTCAGCGGCAAGGTATGTCCCTTCACAGTGAGCAAGGGCCCTCATTATAAAATCTTTCAATGGCCTTTTTGCACTATCTGGTTCGTAGCGATGAAAAGATCCATCATCATTAATTAGTTCATAAGCTTGTAAGACGAGATTTGTCGAATCACCAACAGCTCGCATATAGAAGCGATCAGTATGGGCCAATAAAAGATCACTTAATTTAAATTTAGTAAGCCTACGTCTTTCAAGAGATGGATTATCTTTAAAATTATCTAGTATTCTTGTGACACGTTCATCTTTAAGAGGAACTCCAATACCGTAATCAAGATAACTTCCAAGAGAGTCTTCCATGTAGAAAATTTTTGAGCTTGCTTTGGTCATTACTAAAACCTTCGTTTTCGGACTTGCTTATCAATACTAATATTATATAGTTATACCTTAATCCCACTTGTAAATCTTACAAAATTTGGCAAATTTCAGGCCCTGAGCTTATATTTTGCTATACTTGTTAAATTATATTTGTTCGTAAATTCGACAAATTAGGGATGATATAGATGATTAGGAGATTGGATGATTTATAAGACTTTATGGTTACGCCATGAGACAAAGCCATTTGAGCAGCGAAGTGCCCTCACGCCAGAGGCGGCCAAAGCTATACGTGATCTCGGCCATGAAGTTATCATCGAAAGGTCTCCAAGTCGTATTTTTAAAGACGAGGAATTTGAAAAGCTAGGCTTTAAAATGATGCCAAGTAATTCTTGGATCAATATGGCGCCTAAGAATGCATATATCTTAGGTCTAAAAGAGCTGGATGCAGAGAAGTTTCCTCTCACTCATCGCCACATTCACTTTGCTCATGTTTACAAGGGTCAAAATGGGGCCAATGAAATGCTTGATCGCTTTATTCAAGGTGATGGTAAGTTATTTGATCTTGAATACCTTGTGGATGAGAATGGAAAGAGAATTGCAGCCTTTGGTCGATGGGCCGGTTTTGTTGGTGCAGCAATTGGACTTAAGAATTGGATTGCTCAGCAAAGAGGAGAAGACTTCAATGCAAGCGCTCCTTTAAATTCATACGAAAATCAATTTAGTCTTATCAACGAAGTTGCCAAAGATCTTGAACAGCTTCAAAAACGACCTCGTGCCGTTGTTATTGGCCACCGTGGACGTTGCGGTATTGGTGCAAAACAATTTCTAAAAAGTGTTGGTGTCGAATTCTGTGCATGGGGACGAGAAGAAACAAGTGTCCAAAGACCAATTAGAGCAATTTTAGATTATGATATCTTGATAAATTGCACTTTAAATACAACTAAAGCAAAACCATTTCTTGATCTTAAAACATTAGAGCAAGAAAGAAACTTAAGTGTTATTTCTGATGTTAGCTGTGACCCAACCGGGCCTTGTAACCCACTTCCAATCTATGACGATATCACAACAATTGATACGCCAACGACCAGAGTCGACTTGGAAGAGCTACTTGAGGTTACGGCCATTGATCATCTGCCTTCACTTCTTCCAAGAGAAAGTACTGAGGAATATGTTGAGCAACTACTGCCTCATATTATCGATTTATTAAACGGTGATATTGAAGACTCTCCATGGGAGAGAGCTTTAGAGGTTTTCTATGCTAAAACTATTGAACTTGGATTAGAAAAGAGACTTAGTGAAGAGCCACAATTACTTATGTAGTGTAACAAAGCTTGCAATACTCTTTACTTCTTCATAGTCTTTAAAATTTTGATGCTTCTTATAGCCTTTCATTAAATACTGACATTTTTTATGACAACTTTCTAATAAGGCCTTTGAACGTTCTTCACTAAGTGGCCTATTCTGTAATATCCATGCCATACTTTTCACACGCCAGTAATCCATGGCAAAGAATTTAAAAGAGAGTTGATCTTCATGGCCGCCATACTTATTCACAAACTCATTTTCTAAAAAACCAATATCATACAGAGAAGTTACTTTTAGCCAGAAGTCATAATCTTCACAAACCACGAAATCTTCTCTCATCCCACCTACTTGTTCAAAAAGTTCCTTCTTCATTAAAACACTAGAGGGAGAAATGACACAGCCTTGTAACGATCGGATAAACATATCACCACCATGCTTTTGGTGATGTTTTTTCTGCTTAACAACCTTTCCATCTCTTAGCCACCTTTCAGCAGTATGAACTAATACCTTTCCTGTATTTTTTAGGTAGCTAACCTGAGAGGCCAACTTATCTCGATGCCATTCATCATCAGAATCTAAAAAAGCAATATAATCACCTTTTGAGTTCTTTACACCAAGATTTCTTGCACTAGAGACTCCAGCGTTTTCTTTCTTTAAATATTTAATTCTTTTGTCTGAAAATGAGCTGACAACATCATGTGTATGATCAGTTGAGCCATCATCTACAATAATGAGTTCTAAATCATTAAAGCTTTGATTTAAGACGGAAGTAATCGAGCGTTTTAAAAAATCTGCACGGTTATATGTAGGAATAATAACACTAACTAACACTATTGATTATATCTTCCAACATTTCATTAGTAATGTTCTTCTCTAAACTATCGATAACACCATCTAATTGTTTTAAATTTCTAGCACCACAAAGAATCGTACTTAACTCATCATGAGAAAGGTTAAAGTGAATCGCAAAATCTAGACCTGTCATAGCGTGTTTATCCAATGCAGGTTGCATCCTTTCAACAATTTCATAACGACTCTCTTTATCCATGGCCTTCCACCATGGGGCCCACGAGCGACAGTCACTCTTATCAAATTTACGGTCGCGATTAACTCGTCCAGTAAGAATCCCTTTATCAAGAGTTCCCCAGCTCATAAAGCTAATATCGTTTTCTTTAACTATTGGAAAAATATCATTTTTTACATCTTGTTCAAAAAAGTTGAATTGAGATTGAATCACTTCAATCTTATCCACTTCACTAGCAAGCTTAAACTCTTCAGGTGTAGTATTACAAAGGCCGATATGTTTGATCTTTCCTTCATTCTTTGCTTTAGCTAATACTTCAACTGTTTTACGAATATCAACATTTTCATCAGGCCAGTGAACCATAAAGAGATCAATATAATCACTTTGAAGATCACGTAGAGATTGCTCAAGCATATCTCTAGTTACTTTTGGATCATTACTCATATCCACACGTTTATTCTCATGCCAAGTAACACCAGACTTAGAAATGATAAAAGCCTTCTCTCTTTGTCCATTTGAAGCAAAGGCCTTGCCTATTCGCCTTTCACTTTCCCCAAAGCCGTATATCGGAGCTGTATCAAAGATACGAACGCCTCGATCAAAAGCGTGTTGTAGAAGAGTAAGAGAGTCAGACTCACTAATATCTCCAAATCCATAACCAGCGCCTTCTCCAGAGATACTTGCGCCACCAAAAGCAAATTTTCCATATTGGTCTAATATTTTCATAATTTAAAAGTATCCTCTGTCCTAAAATGCGTAAAGACTTGACGCACCGATAGATTAAAAGTTATTCCAATGGAATGGATCTACTAGTTTTTGCACACCGCGGTGAAGCACAATGCTTCCTAAAAGAGATGGAGCTTAAGGCCCACCCATTAAATAACTCCCTCTACACTCTAGAGGATCAGAGTGTTGCGCTTATTATCACAGGAGAAGGCCATAATAACGTTCTAACGGGACTTAGCCTCGCTCTAGGGCAACTTAGTGGAAATGTTCAAAGAATCATTAACTTCGGTATTTGTGCTGCCTTAAATGAACAATTACAAAAGAATGAAATTCACTCAATTAGAACAATCTATGGCCAAGATGAATTTAAAAGCTTTCAAACAATAGACACTCAGGCAAAACACGACCTCATCACAGCAAAACAAAGACTTTTAGATACCAAAGAATCTCAAAAGCTTGAGCACATTGCCCCACTAGCAGATCGAGAAGGATGGGCCATAGGCCTTGTTGCCAAGCAAGCAAATATCGATCTTTTATCTTATAAACTCATTTCAGACCATGTTAGTGATGCACCAATATGCGAATATATTAAAGAGCTTTCTCAAGATTACTCTCAAAAATTATTTGAATTCTATCAAGAATTAGAACTAGTAGAGAAAGCCTCATCAATTGAGAATCCATTTAAAGAGCAAAGCGACTACTACTTTACACTTTCTCTTAATCGAGAAGTCTCAAACCTGTGCCAGCAACTATGTGTAAAGTACGAAAAAGAAAATATTAATGACATCATCGATACAACTTCCCTTCTAAACTTAGAGACGACCCCAAAAAAGAGGGCCTTAAAGCTAAGGGATCAACTAAAAGAGAAGCTTTATCCTACACGCACAAAAATTCTAGGACAACTTGATAGCTTTATTCAAGATGCAGGCTTTGAGAAGAAAGAGCTCACATACGACCCAGCAATTGAGAAAGTCTTTTTAAATTTAAAAATAAATATCAAAAACGAAAAAGATATAAAAGAGCTTACTCGTAAACTTAAGAATATAGACTGGCACGAGTACCAATCAATTATGAATGGAGAAAATCTTTAATGAAGATTGAAAAGATATTCATTGAAGAAGAAGCTCGAAATGGAGAAATTGCTCTCTCTCTTCCAAAGCGCTTTCCAAAAGCACAAGTTGTATACATAGATAATCATGCAAATATCTGGGGAAGAGTAAAAAAACCTTATCTCCATAAGAGAGATTCTCTAAATCTCTTCATTGCCCACAAAAAAGGCTCTTTAGTAAAAGAAGCTCCTGATGCATATGGAATCTCAGGTGAGCCTCATTATTACTTTATCCACGCTTATAATTGTATTTATGAGTGTGACTACTGCTACCTTCAAGGATATTTTAATTCACCGGATCTTGTTCTCTTTGTTAATCATCAAGAAATTATGGCAAGCATGCAAGAAATAGCAGATAAAACAACAGGCAACCTGTGGTTTCACGCTGGAGAATTCAGTGATTCCCTAGCTCTAACACACTTAACCAATGAACTAAGCTTCTATCATGACTTTGCAAAACGTAATTCAAAGTGCTTTATCGAATTAAGAACAAAGTCGGCAAATATTAAAGAACTGATGAAGCTTGATCCCTTACCAAACTTTATTACTTCATTTTCTTTATCGCCAAAGAATAAGATTAAATCACATGATCTTAAGACACCATCTCTTGCAGCAAGACTTAAGGCAATTGAGAAGCTGTATAAAGCGGGTCACCCTATTGGACTACACTTTGATCCCGTTATTCACACAGATCAATTCGAAGAAGAATATCAAGAACTAATAAATGAAGTCTCTAAAATCATTCCACTAAATAAAGTAGAATATATCTCAATTGGTGTTGTGCGCTTTACTAAAGATGTCTACTCACAAGTAAAAAAGAATTATCCAAAAACAACCTACTTTCATTCGGAGCTTACAAAAGGTGAAGATGGAAAGATTCGCTACCCAAGGCCAATGCGCCACTGGATTTTAGGTAAGATAAAAGATATGTGCTTAAAGGCCGGCGCTATTGAGAAGACCGTCTACTTATGCATGGAAGAATAATCAACCTCTTAAAACTGAAGATAGATATCTAAGTAATTATCAATTAACTCTAAACTTCGGGCGGCTGACTGCTTCTGCCTTGCTTGGTATTCCATATATACATCACCAGGATTAACGACTTTTAAATTATCCGTTTCAGGTGCTTCATAAACAGATGAATAGACTGCTCTCAACTCATCATAAATTGACTCGAGCTCAGTAAAATAAGACTGATCCGCCCCAGATAAGAGTCCTACACCTTTTAAAAGTGTCAGATGCATTAAAATATTATCTTGTAAGTAGTCGTTAGAAAGGGACTTAAAGATTTCGGTTGTCATAAAGCCCACAATATTTTCTTTTTGAATCGCAGTAAACTCACCTTCTTCAGCTAACTCAATAATAGATTCAAAGAAAATCGTTAAGTTGGACTGACGACATACAAGAGGGGCCCTCAAGATCTTTCCAAAGTCTGTTGCGCTTACTTGTTCATAAGAAGATAATGCGTACTCAGCTCTTTCAACAAAACGAAGAGCCTCTTGCCTGGCCTTTACATCATTATAAAATGTTACAGCTCTTTTAAGATTCATTATAACTTCATCTGGGTTTTGAAAATAAGAAGAATTAATTGGATCGATAATTTGTGATGGTGGCAGATTTGAGTTGATACTCTTTTCACAATCTAAGTTGAGCATCTCAAGTTTTTGAATTTCGCCACCTAATTGTGCAAGTTCTCCTGCAGGCAGGCCTTCAATTGTGACGACTTGATCATCACTTCTTTTATACTCATTATCTTCATGGAATTGCTTTCGTGGAACAAACTTCTTTTTAGGAGTATTATTTGAAAAAGGTTTGAGTTCTTTTTGACCTTCAGATTCGTAATGACCCCTAACCTTCTGTGGTAGATAATCATCCTGATAGAAGTGGTATAGGAAGTAGCTCACCGACATGGCCACTAGAATTATGAAAAACAATAAAATACGTTTTTTCAATCTTACAACCTCTCCTCTTCCTTTTAAGAGGATAACTACCTGAAATTAGTTATTTATACCTAATATGATATCGACAGCGTTTTGCTATGTCCAAGATTCTTTGATAACTACTTGTAAAAACCATAAGATATTGCTCATTTTGCACAAAAATGGTTGCACTTTTATGACGATATGTTTATATTCTACAACCTAATAACCCAAATATTAATGTAGAGTTTATATAAATAAGGATGAAGTGATGGCACGTACATGTGATTTAACTGGAAAAAGAAGACTTGTTGGTAATAAAGTTTCTCACGCTAAGAACAGAAGCAAAATGACTCAAAAACCAAATCTTCAAACAAAGAGAGTATATGATCCTGTAACAGGTGAAACAATTAAGCTTAGACTTTCAACTAGAGCAATTAGAACTCTAGACAAAGTTGGATCTCTTTCTAAGTTCCTTAAGAAGTACAAGCACCTTTGGAACGCTTAATTAGATTTTAATTCTAAGACTTTAAGTCATTTAGATATAGAAAAGGCCAGCATTTAGCTGGCCTTTTTATTTATGGCTGTTTATTTAAAACAAATTAGTATTGAACATCAACTTGATCAATAACAAATCCCCACTTCTGAACTGAACGGTCTGACTTAAATGTTAATTTAAGTGTTCCACCTTCAGCAAAGAAAGAAGTGTAGTTCTCACCGCTACCAGTTACCTTCTCAATTAAAGTACCTTTAGCATCTCTAATCTCGATGTAGTCATAACGATTCTCAAGGTCAAACTTACGAATTTTAAGACGAATGAATTTTGCACCCTCAACTTCGTAAACAGTTTCCATAACTTCATTTTCTGAATATGGGTGTGCTGACTCAAAAAGAGGAGCATCAACTGTTTGCCAATCTTCTGGATTTGGCTCGTTTCTTTCAGGAATTGTATTCGTTAAAAGATTGTAAGCGTTAATACGTCCAGAGTTAATAGTCTTACCTCTAAGTGCCGCTACTGGATCAGAAGTTACCATAACTTTATTTCTGATTTGTAGTGGAGTTAGATCCTTATTTTCAGCTAGGAAAAGACCAATTACACCTGAAACATGAGGAGTTGCCATTGAAGTTCCTGAGTAAGAAGCATACCCACCATTTTTAACAGTTGATAGAATCTCATGCCCTGGAGCACCAATATGAACTGTTGAACGTCCGTAACAAGAAAAGCTTGCTAGTTCATCAGCAGCTGTTGTTGCAGCAACTGAAATTACGTTATCAACATTGTAGTTTGATGGGTAGTGTGGTCTTGAATCGTTATCAGTTGAAGAGTTACCTGCTGCGGCCGTAAATACGATACCTGCATCATTAGCTCTTTCGATTGCTTCTTGAAGAGCTTCAGAGCGTCCGCCCCCTCCCCAAGAGTTTGACATAATATCAACACCAATTTTTGTAGCATAATCAATTGACTTGATCGCAGCTTCAGTTGAACCTGAACCACTATCAGTTAAAAACTTAACCGCTACAAATTGAACATCTCTCATTACACCAGCAACACCAATAGCGTTGTGTGAAGCACCGATTGTTCCTGCACAGTGTGTACCATGAGAATGTCCATCAATAGGATCACCGTCATTATTAGCGAAGTCATAACCATGGATATCATCAACATAACCATTTCCGTCATCATCAACACCTGGCTGACCATTTGCTTCTGCTTCGTTTACCCACATTTGATCTCTTAGATCTGGGTGGTTGTAATCAATCCCTGTATCGATTACAGCGATTTTAATTGCGCGATCACCTTTTGTGATTTCCCATGCCTTAAGTGCATCAACGTCAGCACCTTCGACAGCATTTACACCACGTGGCCCATTAGAACCTGTGTTTCTAAGTCCCCAAAGTTTTCCAAACTTAGCATCTGCTGGTGTATAGTATGCACCATTATCAGAAGCATCTTGATAGTTTAGAATTTCATCAAGAACATTTGTGTGTACAATTGGCTTTACGATTTCGTAAATGAAGTTAGGCTCAGCATATTCAACTTCTGCTCTTTCATTCATTTGCTTTGCAAGAGTGTCAATTGAAACAAGTGATTCATTAAACTTCACAACATAAAGGTCACCTGATGATAGCTCGATACGACGATCAAGTGATGCTCCCGTTAGTGAATGTCCAAAAAAGTTCTCTGCTGCAACATCTTTCTTAAGCTTTACAATCAGTTCTCCTGGAACATGATCAGCTGCAAGTGGTGAAAGTGCCATTGCTGAAATAATAGCTGGCGCTAAAATAGATTTAATACTCATTAAGATCCTCCTAATCCTTTATCTCCCCTTCCATAAGGAGACCATACTAAGACTAAAAATATGTCTGCTAACTAGTTTACCACCATTCAAAGGGCAAAAATTTCAAAAGATACAAAATATTGAAAATGTGAGAAAATGTTAGTTAATGATACACGGAAAAAGTAACGACCCAGTCCTTATAAAAAGAATACCAGTAAAAGTCTGGACTCTTCGATCTGAAGTAGAAGAGGCCGTTCGTCTTCGCTACAAAGAAGGCGAAAAGCCTGATTTAGAAGACCTAATCGAAATTTATAAAGACAAGGGAGAGCTTCCTGTTGCTGAAGAAGTTGAAGATGATAACAACGAACTTGATCCTCAAGCACTGGCAGATGCAGCAATGAATGGAGAAGAAACTGACAATGTTACTCCGATAAATGAGAAGAAAGTTATCAAGCAATTTATTCCCGATCTACCAAAAGAAAAGCTTTTTAGTGGGAATTTATTGTTATCAGAACTCTACATGGAAGGTATGTATTTCTTCTGTGAACGAGAGTTCACACAGGGTCAATCAATCGTTGTTGATATCCAAATACCAAATCGTATTATCCTAAATGGAATCGTTGTTTATTCGCGAACTTTTAATATGAAAAGTCGTATTATTTCCAACGCTTCTCTACCCTACCGTACAGGGATAAAGTTCACATTTCTTAAAGAGGGTGAAAGAACTCTTCTTAGAAACTTTATTAAGTCATTTGAACCAGAAGTGGCCCAAGAGGCTCCAAAGTCAGTAAATGCGACTCCGGCATCACCAGCAGGAGGAGATGATGATGACGAGCTGGATATCTTTGACGATCTCTAATAAGAATTCTAAAATTTCTTATGCAAAATATTAGACGTAACTATTTCTCAGCAAGCCTTGTTTCAATTCTCTTTGTGACTCTCCTATTTGGAGCTGTTATAAGCGAGTTTTTTCAAGCACCCGTGATAACTTCAAAAGAACTTTCGAATCTACAGTTTCTTTTCACAAGTGATCAAATTGATGACGTAGATAGTCTCTCTCTTGCATCAAACCTGGGACGATTTAGTCTTGCAAAGAATAATGGCCAATGGATCATTACTCAGCCTCGACGAATTAATGCCAATGAAGCGACAATCACAAAGCTTCTCGATTCACTAAAGAATGTAAAAATAAAAAAGATCTTTCCAAAAGATCCAATTAATTTATCAAACTTCTCTCTCGATAATCCAACTTCAACTATTACTCTAAAGAATGAGGATGGAATTGATGAAACAATCTCTTTTGGACTAATTAATCCAATTGATAACTCGACTTATGTTGTGAGTGATAGTGATAATGCTATCTACCACGTAAACGCTGTAAAGTTCTCTCTGGAAAAACTAGACCTTCCATCTCTAATTGATTCACGAGTCTTTAGTTATGCTCCAAGTGATATTACGGCCATTACTGTTATAAATTCAGGAAAGCTGCGTTTTGCTTTTGAAAGAAATAAGAATGACATATGGATATCTGGAAATAATGCTTTAAATGATGAATTAGTCCAAGACTTTCTTGTTAAATTAACAAGCTTCAAATCGAATCTTATTTTAGATAAGAGAACAGATAAAATGAATGAAAGAATTGAGCGCTACCTAAAGAAGCCATATTATAAAGTTATTGTAAAAATTAAATCAGGAGAAGAGATTGAATATGACCTTTCATGGGTATTAACTTCTCTACCAGACTTAAATATTGAGAAAAAAGAAAACTTTATTATTCGTGCCTCAAATAGAGAACACCCGTTCCTTGTAAGTAAGGAATACCTAAGTGTACTCTACAAAAGAATAAGAAGCTTTAGACCAAGTCCACTCAATAAGATAATTTACTAAGCTATTAACTTATTAAGAATTTCAGACGCTACACCTTCAACTTCATCAATAACATGTTGAATGGCCTTACCTACTCTGTGGTGTCTGATTGGAAATTTTGAAAATGGAACAAAGATGTAATAAGTTTCACCTTTACATGTTTCCAAAGCATTTAAGTCGCTAAAGATATTATCATCAAAATCTATCTTTATACTCTTCTTCTTACTTTGGCAGATGGCCTCATCAAGTTCTTCATAAGTTTTCCCATTAGCGCTAAGGAGTCCCCCAACCTCAGCACTAAGGGAAATTTGGTCGGCCTGTGATAGACTTAAAAAATTCTTGTGCCCCTCAATTGATACAAGGATTCCCTTGCGACTCAATTGCACAATCTGTCCATCAACAGGCTTTAATATAGAATTCCAGAATGAAAACTTAGCCTTAAGATTTGTGTTCATTCTGAAGTCACGATGACTTAGTGATAGGTTTGTCAGTAAGCGATCATAGACAAATAATTTATAAATATCATAATCAACCCATCTCATTGAATGCAGATGCATAAATGGACCGGCCTTATGCTTTAGAGATATTAGTGTTTGCTTATTCACATCAAACCAAAGATGCTTTAATCTCGGGTCAATATAGAAGTTATAGAGATCAAATAGAGTTGTCTCCATCTCACCTTTCTTATTCACTAACCAAACTGGAATCTCTTTAAAAGCTTCAAGTTCTTCTTTAACTTCACTGATACTCATCGAAGAAATACCACTTGAGTGACGATCTTTCATGGCCTCAATTAATTTCGACCAATTTGACCAATGTAGACTATATGGGCCGTCATCAAATAATTGAATAGATTCAAATAACTTAGGATCTGCAATATATTCTTCTAAATTCTTTAATGCGCTCATATCCGCCCTCTACTGGTCTACGATTTATTTCTTCGTATTTCCCCACTATAGCAATCTGGTTAATTAAAACGAGTGGATTGCTTAACTCTCTAATAGAAGCCTTTATTTTCAATAATTTAGATACTGTAATTGACCATTTTCCCCACTTGGCAATAAAAGCGAATTATTGCCTATTTTCATTGGTATTTAATGATTTTGGTTACTTAAGTTATAATATGATCATGAATGCATTGGATATTTTCCGAAAATCCCATTTGGCCCTAAACCTCACACCTTTTACGATAAGGGAGCTCTTTAATATCCCGACAACCCCATGTGATGTTTTTATCTTTGAAGATGGTAAATTTAAGCATTCACTATATCGTGGCACCTATGTTGCTAACGATACTTTAAAGGAAATGATTGAAAGAGGTCATACTATAGTCTTTGCAAGTAATGAGCAAAGAGAAGAGTTAAAGGAATTACAACAAAACACCCTAAGACAGGTAACAAGATCCTTTTCAATGGGTGATACATATCAAAATTGCAAAAATCAGCTCAATCTTATTACCATTAATCTTCGCTATCTCTTTGAAGATCCAACGGATGATAATGCATTAAATCTTCAGTATCAAAGTCTAAAGGTTCTCGCCAACTTTCTAATAAAGAACCCAAAGATGCACGAGCCACTATATCGTTACTATGCGGCCCAAGGGCATCATTATATTTTTGCTCAACCCCTACTTTCCTCAATCTTTCTCGTAGGGATTCTGAAAACATCTCAACTCTATAATGATAAAGATATTGAGAACTTTTTTATCACAAGTTACTTTAAGGATATTGGAATGTCGGCCATTCCTATTGATAAATTCGATAAAGAGAATCTTTCTGAAATGGATAAAGTCCTACTTGCGAAACACCCAATTATTTCTGCAAGAATTCTGCAAGGAAGGATTCAGCTCTCACCTGCTCATATGAAGGTCATTGAAAACCATCACACGTTCAGTATTATCGATAAATACGACACTGATAATCAACATATCAAGAACCTGACTGTAACAGGTTTTGAAACGCTCATGGTTAACGTCTGTGATATCGTTGCGGCCATGATCTCAACACGCCCTTATAGAGAGGCTTTATCGATCTTTGAAGCCTTAGAGAAAATACGTTCACATATTGGAAGTGAGTACCCACACGAATTTAAAATTATCATTAACTACTTTCGCAATTTCTTTACAACATCAGTCAAGTAAAAAAAACTTTTCATAACGTTTCAAATATTTCAAAATAATAATTAACCAAGGATAAGGTTAATATATTTTTAATTACATATATTTAAATTAACAATTGCTAAATGCTCCAGGGAGGGAACATGGCCAGTCAACAAATTCCAGTAAGCCCGGTAACGGGAATAATTGCAGAAGAAAACGTCTTTATCGATTTTGGTGAGCACGAAGGAAAATCTATCCTTGAGATCCAAGATACTCTTCCAGATTATTACGATTACTTAATCAACAAAAGAGAAGAAGGAATTTGCACAATTCGTCGCAACCAAGATAAGTCATTTAGACTTTACGTTTCAAATACACTTCAATAAATTATATCGTGGGGCAGCAATGCCTGCCCTACTGTTTTCTTAACAAAATCTTAATAAACACCCTTTTCTCCCTATGCTAAATTTCTTAGTGAGAACACACATTTAGCTATATTCGAGGAGACATAAAATGATTAGAAAGCTCATTATACTTTGTGCCGCACTATCTGCACTAAGTGCTCATGCAATGAAAATTAATGCTGCTGGTGCTTCATTCCCATATGCCATTTACTCAAAATGGTTTTCAGAATACTCAAAACAAAATCCTGACGTACAATTCAATTACCAGCCAATTGGATCAGGTGGAGGTATTCGCCAACTAATTAAAGAAACAGTTGATTTTGGTGCCTCTGATGCTCCAATGAAAGAAAAAGATAAGAAGAAAGCAAAGTGGCCAGTACTTCACGTTCCAATGGTTCTAGGTGCAGTGGCGATTGCTTATAATCACCCAGAAGTTAAAGATCAGCTTAAACTTGATGGTCCAACTTTAGCAGATATCTACCTTGGTAAAATCACAAAGTGGAATGCTCCACAAATTCAAAAATTAAATCCAGAAATGAAACTTCCAGAGAGTGATATTCTAGTTGTTCGTCGTGCTGATGGTTCAGGAACAACGAAGAATTTCGCTGACTACCTAGTCGACGTAAGTTCAGAATGGAAGCAAAGAGTTGGAACTGGAAAGTCTCTAAGATGGCCAACAGGAATAGGAGCAAAAGGAAATGATGGTGTAACTTCAATGGTAGAAAACACTACTGGCACTATCACTTATATGGACCTTGCTCACGCCAGAAAGAATAATATCAAAACAGTTGCTCTAAAAAATAAAGCAGGTGTCTACATTAATCCAACAGTTGAAGCTGTATCAGCATCGGCCAAAGGATTTACTCCAAAAGGTAAAGAATTAACTGGCTCACTAATCAATAGTGCCGATAAAGATGCATATCCTATTAGTGCCTTAACTTATATTCTTTTACCAATGGTTGAGAAGGACCAAAAAAGAGTCGAGATCTATAAATTTGTAGAATGGGCCATAACTAAAGGTCAAAATTACGCAAAAGAGCTTTTCTACGCTCCATTACCAGAAGAACTTTCCAAAAAGGTTGTTAAGAAGGTAAAATCTCTTTAATGAAATTATTAAAAGACTTCAGGCCATCATCTCCTAGTTATCAGGATAAGATGGCCTATACTACACTAAGATTTTTTTCACTTGTTGTAATTGTTCTCCTACTTATTATGATAGGACAATTATTCTTTGCAAGTCGCGAAGCCTTTAATGAATTTGGCTTTGCTTTTATCACAGATGACTTCTGGAATCCCATCGATGATGAGTTTGGAGCACTTCCCTTTATTTTTGGAACGGTTGTAACATCTCTACTTGCACTTTTAATTGCAGGACCAGTAAGTGTAAGTGTTGCACTTTATATTACAGAATACCTTCCAAAATCTCTTTCAAATATTTTAGGGACATTTGTTGAACTTATTGCAGCGGTGCCAAGTATTATCTTTGGTCTTTGGGGACTTTATTACTTAGCTCCTTTTGTAAAAGATACTGTTACACCTGCTCTAAAATCAACTCTAGGATTTCTACCTCTATTTCAAGGTCCAAGTTTTGGAATCGGTATTTTAACTGCATCAATCATCTTAGCGATAATGATCATCCCAACGATTACTTCTGTAGCAAGAGAAGTTTTTCGCTCTGTAAGTATTCTACATAAAGAGGCAGCTCTAGGGCTTGGGGCGACTAAATTTGAAATGATTAAAATTGCAGTACTTAAGCCAAGCTTTTCAGGTATCGTTGGTGCATTAGTTCTTGGCCTTGGACGTGCCTTAGGTGAAACAATGGCCGTTGCAATGGTTATTGGAAATACACCTCAAATATCAAAATCAATTTTTGCCCCGGCTTCAACAATGGCCTCAGTTATGGCAAATGAATATGCAGAAGCTGAAAGTGATCTTCACCTATCAGCACTGTGCCTAGTTGGTCTTCTACTTTTTGTCGTCACTTTTGTCGTCAATCTAATTGCACGAACAATTGTATGGAGACAAACTAAAGGAAGGAGTAAGAAATGAAACTATCCAAAAAAAGAGTCATAAAGAACCAACTCTTTCGAGGAACTTTAATACTAAGTTCTCTCATTGTAATAATGCCACTTATTCTAATCTTCGTTTTCCTTCTACAAAAAGGTTCCACTTCGTTAAGCTTAGATTTTTTTCTAAATGATCCTAAACCTGTAGGAGAAGTTGGAGGCGGAATGAGACATGCAATCATCGGAACACTAATGATGGTTGCCCTAGGCTCATTTATAGCTGTTCCTGTAGGGACATTATGTGGTGTCTACTTAAGTGAGTACGGTAAAGGAAAAATTGCGCAAAGCCTACGCTTTACAATTGACCTCTTAACAGGTGTTCCATCAATTGTTGTCGGTATTTTTTCTTATTTAATATTTGTTGTTAGCTTTAAATCATTTTCTGCCCTAGCAGGTGCTTTTGCTCTGAGTATTATCATTTTACCAATTGTTACACGTACAACTGAAGAGATTTTAAAACTTATTCCAAGACATGTTAGAGAAGCAGGACTGGCCCTAGGGTTACCTCGATGGCGAGTTATTTGGAATATAATTTTAAGAGGCTCAAGAAACTCTCTTACAACAGGGGTTATCCTGGCCATATCTCGTGCTGCTGGTGAAACAGCACCACTACTCTTTACAGCTTTTGGAAGTATGTATTTAAGCTTCCAAGTGACAGGCCCAATGGCATCCCTTCCTGTCCAAATTTATAATTATGCAATAAGCCCCTATAAAGATTGGCAACAACAAGCTTGGGCCGGATCATTCACTTTAATTATTATTGTTCTGGGACTAAATTTAAGTGCGAAATTTTTATTTAATACAAAGAAGCTTAAAAAATTCTTTGTGAGGAAATCATAATGTCTAATAGCGATATCATTTTAGAAGTTAATAATATTCAAGCATGGTTTGGTGACTTTCAAGCAGTCAAAGGAATTGACCTAAAATATGAGAAGAATACGGTTAATGCCATTATTGGCCCATCAGGTTGTGGTAAATCTACTTATATCCGTACCTTAAATCGTATCCACGAAGAAGTGGAAGGTGCACGCGTATCTGGAGAAGTCATATTAGATGGTAAAGATATTTACGCACCAGACGCAGATCCTGTTGAAATCCGTCGCAAGATTGGAATGGTATTTCAAAAGCCAAACCCATTTGCGGCCATGAGTATTTATGACAATGTTGTTATTGGCCCACGTCTTTGGGGAAAGAAGAAAAAAAGTGAATTAGATGAGATTGCTTTTAATTGTCTTACAAAAGCAGCACTTTGGGATGAGGTAAAGGACAAGCTTCACCAAGAAGGAACTTCACTCTCAGGTGGACAGCAGCAAAGACTTTGCATTGCTAGAACTCTTGCAACGAACCCTCCAATTGTTCTAATGGATGAGCCAACATCTGCACTTGATCCAATTGCAACGGGTAAGATTGAAGATCTGATGAGTGAATTAAAAAAGGACTATACGGTAATTGTTGTAACTCACAATATGCAACAAGCTGCTCGTATTGCAGATTATACAAGCTTCTTCATCTTAGGTGAGCTTATCGAGCACGGCCTAAGTAGTGATGTATTTACTAACCCAAAAGAAAAGAAAACAGAAGACTATATCACGGGTCGTTTTGGTTAAGGAGTAGGCCATGGATTTAACAGTTGAAACACTTAGAAAAGATATTACCGAAATGGCCGCTGTTGTGGAGAAGATTCTTCACGTAGCCGTTCAAGAAGATTCAAAGATTGAAGAGCTTCATGAATTAGAACATGAAATTAATGAATATCATAAACTAGTTGATGACCATGTTTTTAAGTTTATTGCACTTAAGTCCCCTACTGCAATTGATCTGCGTACGGCCCTTGCAATTATGAAAATAAACTCAGAGCTTGAAAGACTTGGTGATGAGGCAGTTAACTTAAAACGTTACTTAATGAGAGTCGAAACTAATCGTGACTACTGCACGATCATTCAAGCAGAAGTTTTAGAAATGGTAAGAAAAAGTCTTATTGCCTTTGCTTCAAATAATACAAAGATGGCAACAGACGTAATTAAAGCGGACCAGGAAGTTAACTCTCTTCACAGAGACCTTGTTAAGAAGTTTTACCAATTATTAAAAGAAGGAAAAGCTGAAGTCGACGAAGGCTTTGCTATTATTCGCGTTTCAAAAATATTTGAGCGCTGTGGTGACCACGCTACAAATATTTGTGAAGATATCATTTTCCTAGAATCAGGACAGGATATTAGACACTCTGAAGATTAGATTATAAAGGTTAAATTATGAAGGCCCTTATTGTTGAAGATGAAAACTCGATTGCTAAACTAATTGGTGTAAACTTAAAGAGCCTAGGTATTGATTACGACATCGCACCAACAGGAAATAGCGCCATTGCCTGTATCGATTCAAATAACTATGAAATCTTTATTCTCGATCGAATGCTACCAGATCTAACTGGTGTTGAAATTTGTCGCTACATCAGAGGCCCAAAAGCACTAACAACGGCCGGGATTCTTTTTGTAACAGCTTTAACATCAAGCGAATCCATCATTGAAGGACTTGATGCTGGAGCCGATGACTATATCACAAAACCTTTTGATATTGGCGTTCTTAAGGCCCGTGTCACAAGTCTAAAAAGAAGAATTGAAGCTATCACAAAAGAAGACGCACAGCACGACAGTAAGACTTTTCAACATATGGGAATTACTGTCGACACCGAAAGCGTGACAACAAAAGTTGATGAAAAGCTCGTAAAATTAACAGTTTCGGAGTTTAAAATCCTCTGTGTACTCATATCAAGTCCTGGGAAAGTGTTTACAAGAAAGCAAATTGTCGATTTAATAAAGGGTGAAAATATATATGTAACAGATCGAACTGTTGACACACATGTTTTTGCCTTACGAAAGAAACTCGGTGAGAAATCTAAAGTTATTGAAACAGTTCGAGGAATTGGCTATCGAGTAAAAAGTGAAGAATAACTTTTTTAATTTTCTTAAAATAAAATTCCTAAACGATATCATCTTCTATCAAACGATACTTTTTTGTATCTCTCTACTCGTTATGGGCGTTGTCTTTATTGGAAATTTTAAAGATAACTTTATTCATTCAATAATTGAACAAGAACTCAGCTTATTCAAAAAAAATAATATATCAAAAATGTGTGAGTATAAATCTCCTCGCTCACAATTTTATATACTCAATGCAAATAGAACAATTCGTTGTGGTGAAGCTAACTTTAAGATCAATGAGTTCAAAGGACTTAATCCAGGATCTTATAGAAGTGAGGAAGATCATATCTTTTATCACGAAACAATTACTTCAAAAGAAAAGGTCTATACTCTCTTTATAAAAATAAAATCAGATGCCTTGAAGTTAATGTCAAAAAGAGTATTTTCTAAACTCTTCTTGGCCATGGGCATACTTGGCTTCCTCTTTCTGGCAGGACAATTCTTTCTTTTTAAGCACTATTTCTCACCTCTATATAGTTTATTCAAGCTTTTTAGAATGAAGAATAAAATCGATACAAGCGATAGCCGCGACTACTGGGACTATATTGAATCAAAATCACAAAAGAACTTTAATAAACGAAGAGAATTAAAATTAGAGATCTTTAATACAAAACAGTACTACTCTGTCATCTTAAACTCAATTGATGACCCCGTTGTCGCTACAGATGATAAAGGAATAATTGTTTTTTCAAATGACTCCTTTCGCAAGACCTTCTCTTCATTTAATGGAAAGTATCGCGGTGTAGAAATTATTAACATTATTCGAGACTATGACTTTATCAATCTCATTAGAAAGAGTGGTTATAACGCTCACTTAATTCACAACTCTCAAGTAGAATTAAAAAGTGTCGAAGGAAGTAATCACGTCTATCAACTCAAAACAAGTAATATCAAATCAAAAAAGAAAAACCATGAGCTCTTCTTTTACTTTAGCGATATTACAAAACTTCAAGATGTAAATAATATGAGAAGAGACTTCTTTGAAAATGTCTCACATGAAATTAAGACTCCCCTTACTTCTATAAAGGGATACTCTCAAACTTTACAATCGATTAATGAAGATAAAGATCAAGCCGAGATCTTGGATATCATCTCTCAGAACGTTGATCGCCTAGACGAGTTAATTAATGGTATTTTATCTCTTTCAAAAATTGAAAACGAAGGAAAGATCGAAGTCGAAGAAATTAATATCCCAGAGTTTATTAATGCACTAATCAATGATTACCAATTAAAGCTCAATGAAAAAGATATTTCGATTCAAATTAATGAAGATAATCTTAAAACCTTAAATACAGATAAGAGACTACTCTATCACTGTATTTCAAATTTAATTACAAATGCCATTAAGTACTCTCTTGAAAATACACAAATAACCATCAATTATTCTTCAAATAAAGATGGATCATATATTAGTGTTCAAGATCAAGGAGTTGGTATTCCAAATGATAAGATCGCCCGTATATTTGAGCGCTTTTATCGTGTCGATAGCTCTCGTAGCATAAATACTGGTGGAACGGGACTTGGACTTGCTATCACAAAGCATTCAGCACAAAAGATGGGTGCAATTATTGACGTTGAAAGTCAGCTTAATGAAGGAACGAAGTTTACAATCTTCTTTCCAAATAAAGTCATTGAATCTTAATCAATTTCAAACTTAATTGGTGCCTTCATAAGTTTTTCTAAAACCTCTTCAACATTAGCATCATTATAAAGGACTTCATAAAGCCCTTTAAAAATTCGAGCTCGTATATCGTACTTCTCAGCTAGAAGAAAAGCAGCTTTTGTCGTCTTATAACCTTCAACAACAGTACGCTGAGAATTAATGATATCAAGTGGCTTACGCCCTTTTGCAATCTCTAATCCAAAGGTCTTATTCCTTGAGAGGCCACCAGTGGTCGTTAAGATTAAGTCCCCCATTCCACTTAGCCCATAGAATGTTTCAGGACGTGCATTGAAGACTTTTCCAAAGCGAAGCATCTCCACAATTCCACGTGTAATCATGGCCGCACGAGTGTTGTGGTTATAGCCTAGACCTTCGACAATACCACCAGCAATAGCAAGAACGTTCTTAAGTGCTCCTCCTAAGAGAACACCTTTAATGTCATAGCTAGGAAGTGCTTTAAAATATGGAGTATCAAGCTTCGTTGCGATATCCATTAGAACTTTTTTAGATCGTCCAGCAATTGTGACTAGAGTAATCTGTTTTTCCATTATTTCTTTTGCGAAACTTGGGCCAGATAAGAAAGTAATATAGTCACGATATTGTGGGAAGAAATCATTAAAGAGGTCATCACTCAACTCAAGAGTTTCTGGATCAATCCCTTTAGATAAACTAATAATAGGAATTTCTCTTTTAAGATAGCCTTCAAAGCGATCAAGATTTTCGCTAAAGAAGGTACGAATTCCGTGAGTTGGAAGACCTGATACAACAAGTTCTAGATCATCCTCAAAATTCGTATCAAACTCATCCCACTCGATTATGGCCTTGATATTACCATCAAGTTTAATACCAGGAAGGTAGACTGAGTTTTCACGATCATCATTGATATTTTGATAAACATCTTCTGATCGAACTTTTAAAATTACATGTTCAAATTTATTGGCAAGGATTGAAGCAATTGATGTTCCAAAGGCACCCGCGCCAACAACTAGTGCTGTCTTATAAATTTTTGTCATAGAGACATTATACCATGAAGGCGAGAAACTCTTTCATAAATTGTTAACACTTCATCTGCACTATTGCATTTGACGTTGAAAGTAAAAGAAATATACTTACCTGTTTTAGACGGTCTTTCATGGTGTGGCTCTGCGCCAACGGCCATAATTAATTCATCTCGGTTGCTATCATTTCCGATAAATTTAAAATTATATTCTGCAGGCCAATCGTATTGATCATTTAATAGGCCTTTTAACTTCTCCATATCCATAATATCAACTCCTACTTTGGCCAGCTCGATTTAAAATCAATTGGTTTGTCATCAAAGTCTAAAACCTCGGGAACAATTCCATGTACGTAGCGAAAAATATCAATCATCTCTCTAGCTGCACCATGCCCACCCTCTCTTTGAGTCACATAATCACAAAACATTTTGATTTCATGTGAGGCATGAGGTGTTGTGACAGCAAATCCTGCAGCCTTTAAAAGTGGTACATCAAAGAATTCATCGCCCATAAAAAGAACCTCATGTGGTTCAAAGCCAAGATCTAAGACTTTCTTAAAAGCAACTCTCTTATCTTCATCACCTAAAAAAGCAAAGTCTAGTTTAAGATTATTCACAAAGCGTTCTTGAACACCTTTTGATGCTCCTCCTGAGATAACACCAACTTTAAAACCTGCTCTCATAAGTAGCTTTAGTGCGTATCCATCAGATGTATGAGATGAGCGATTAAAGCCCATTTCATCATCTTGATACCAAACGTGCCCCGGCGTTAGGACACCATCAATATCAAATGCTAATACTTTGATATCTTTTAATTTGTCTTTAAAATCTTGTGCTTTTGTAAATAAATCCATTAATTATTCCGTTACTGCTTTTCTTATTTTTAATAGTCTCTCAATTATGGCCCCGGCCTTATCAAGAGGAAGGCTCGTTGCTGCATCAGACTTTGCTTCATTTGGGTTAGGATGAACTTCCATAAAGATTCCATCAGCACCAGCGGCGACAGCTGCTTGTGCAAGAGTTAAAATCTGTTCACGTTTTCCACCTGTTGCCGTCCCTAATCCACCTGGTCTTTGTACACAGTGAGTGGCATCGTGAATAGCACGAACACCAAATGACTTCATAATTTGAAAGCTTGCCATATCAACAACAAGATTATTGTAACCAAATGACGTCCCTCTTTCCGTAAGAAGGATCTTATCTTTTGAAAGAAATTCTTCCGCTTTCGTGACAATATTTCCCGTTTCTTCAGGAGAAAGAAATTGTCCTTTTTTAATCTTCAGTTGAGCATCATGCTTTTTACACGCTTGAGCTCCTGCAAGAATCATATCTGTTTGGCGACATAGGAATGCTGGGATTTGAATTGTATCCACAACACTTGCCACAGTATCTGCTTGATCCGCTGTATGGAAGTCAGTAATCAATTGAACTCCATATTCTTTTTTTACTTTTTCAAGAATCTGAAGACCTTTTTCAAGACCTGGTCCTCTAAAAGAGCTAATTGAAGAACGATTGGCCTTATCAAAACTTCCCTTATAAGAGAAGTTCACTTGATCCATTACTGGCTTAAGCATCTCTAATAAGCTTCCGCAAACGTCCATACACATTTGTTCTGACTCGATTACACAAGTCCCCATAAATAAATCAAACTTCTTATTTTCCATACTTATCTGCCTCTTTTATGAATTCACTAAAAATTGGATGGGCCGCATATGGCCTCGATTTAAACTCAGGGTGATACTGACAAGCAATGAAGAAAGGATGATCCTTAATTTCAATTGTCTCAACAAGATCAAGCTCTGGGTTTCGGCCACTAATAATAAGGCCATTCTCTTTTAATTTTTCAACGTAGAAGTTATTAACTTCTAGACGGTGACGGTGTCTTTCTTGAATATTCTTTTGTCCGTAAATCTCTTTTGTACGGCTTCCTTCAAGTAGTTCACAATCGTAACTTCCAAGGCGCATACTTCCACCTTTTGCTCCGTCACGAGTTTGACCTTCCATATAATGAACAAGGTGATCACCACCAGTGTTGAACTCTTCTGATGTAGCCTCACTTAGGCCACAAATATTTCTAGCATATTCAATGATTGCTAATTGCATTCCTAAACAGATACCAAAGAAAGGCATCTTATTTTCACGAGCATATTTTATGGCCGCAATCTTTCCTTCAGTTCCTCTTTGTCCAAATCCACCAGGAACAAGAACACCTTGAACATCAGAAAGAAGTTTATCGGCACCTTTCTTTTCAATTTCTTCTGAATCAACATAAACAGGAACAAGCTTTAATTGATGAGCAAGAGCTCCGTGCTTAAGTGCTTCATCAAGAGATTTATAAGATTCAACTAGTTCAGTATATTTTCCAACAATACCAATCTTTACTTCTCTTAACGGGTTATTAAAGTTGTAAACAACCTTTTCAAGGTCAGCAACTTTTGGTGATGATGACCAAATCCCTAAGATTTGAGTGATCTTTTCATCTAAACCTTGAGCGTGGAAATTTAGAGGAACTTTATAAATAGAATCAAGATCTAGTGACTGAAAAACATTCTCTTTAGGAACATTACAGAAAAGAGAAATCTTATCCATAATTGACTCTTCAATTTCTCGATCACTTCGACAAATAATTACATGTGGGAATAAACCTTGCGATCTCAATTCTTTAACAGAGTGTTGAGCAGGCTTTGATTTTAACTCTCCCGCAGCATCTAGGTATGGGATTAGAACAAGGTGAACAAAGAGAACATTATCTTGTCCAACATCATGAGCAAATTGTCTAATTGACTCGACATATGGAAGAGATTCAATATCACCAATTGTTCCACCGATTTCACCAATTAAAATATCTGCATCATCAGCGGCCAAATGAATTCGGCGCTTAATTTCATCAGTAACATGAGGTACGACCTGAACCGTTTTCCCCAGATACTTCCCTTCTCTTTCCTGTTCAATAACTTTTAAATAGACTTGACCAGTTGTGAAGTTTGACTGCTTTGAAAGAGTTAGTGAAGTAAATCTCTCATAGTGGCCAAGGTCGAGGTCAGTTTCAGCACCATCATCAGTGACAAAGACTTCACCATGTTGAGTTGGACTCATTGTTCCCGGGTCAACATTAATATAAGGATCCATCTTTAGCATATTGATACGAATCCCACGTCTTTCTAAGAGTGATGCAATTGAAGCTGCAGCTAAACCTTTCCCTAGGGAACTAGCAACTCCACCTGTAATAAAAATATACTTCTTTTGGCTATTGGCCATTAATTACTCCCTCCACAAATGGAATATCTTCTGGAGTATCAACTCCACATAATGTCATATCTGTTATGGCCGCCCCAATAGTGTGCCCATTATCTAGTAGGCGTAATTGTTCAAGGCATTCAATTCTTTCGTTTGTTGACTCACCTAGAGAACAAAAGCTCTTTAAAACTTCTGGTCTGAATGAATAAATCCCAATATGCAGATACCAATTTAGGCCTGCTTGTTTTTGACGATTAAAAGGATGAGGACTACGAGTAAAGTAGTGGCAAATATTCTTCTCTTTTGAGAAGACGGCCTTCACTTTATTTGGATTCAAATAATCTTCGTGATCGTTATCAATGGACATCTCTTTGATCACAGTTGCCACGTCAAAGTTTTGTCCGTGATGAATCTCTATCAAGTTCTTTAAAAGGTCTGCTTTAATGAGCGGCTCATCACCTTGGACATTAATAACAAAATCAAATTTTTCATCTTTAAAAAAGCGCTCATAAGCGAGATAGATTCTCTCACTTCCGGAAGGAACATCATCGTCTACTCGAACAACATTACGTCCGCTTTCTTTTAACATTTTTTCAATATCATCATTATCCGTTACGACACAAACCTTAGAACCTGGAAATACATCTGCAATAGGAGCACATCCATCGTATACATGAGAGACCATGGCCTTACCATTGATCTGTGCAAGTGGTTTTCCGGGGAAGCGAGTCGAGGCGAATCTTGATGGTATTAATACCAAAGCTTTTAAGTTCATTATTTACCTTTTTGACAGTAAATATTATCAAAACTTAAGGGCCGTTGCAAAGTGTGATATTATAAATCTATGAAATACTTCAAGTT
This sequence comes from Halobacteriovorax sp. BALOs_7, assembly GCF_003612895.1. Taxonomy (GTDB): domain Bacteria; phylum Bdellovibrionota; class Bacteriovoracia; order Bacteriovoracales; family Bacteriovoracaceae; genus Halobacteriovorax_A; species Halobacteriovorax_A vibrionivorans. The sequence continues at coordinate 2,217,565 of NZ_CP027772.1, forward strand.
TGCGCAAGACGCCATTCTTCCCTTCATTTTATTGAGTTCCATGATTTTTGTTGCCAATACAATGGCCCAAAGTGTTTCAGAATCTATTATTACTGATCCATCAATTTCGAGAAGATGTGACGACCTAATGCAACAAAGACAGGATAAGGTTCAACATCGCCAAAGATTACTCTTTCTCTTGGATCGCAATAAGAATCTGCTTAAGGATGCACCAGATAATAAAGTTTCCATTGCAAAGAAGCTGCGTGCCAATCAATACAAAGTCATTCAAGAATTAAAGATCACCAATCTGAAAGTCATTAAACTTGAGGAACAAATCGTTCGTCGTGGCTGCCCTGGCCTGACACTCTAAATAACCTTAAAATTTGCCATCTCGAGTCATGCAAGACATAATTTTCATGCACACATTATAAAGTTTTATTTATATTTGAGAGGGATTTCTTATATGACACGTTCTTTAGGCATTATTATCGCCTTTTGCTTGCTCTATACCAATAATTTACATGCTATAGATGATGAACAATCTCCAGAGATTTTCATACAAGAGGCAAATGACTCAACCACAACACAAACCTATCGCCCACTCGATTTCGGAACAGTCATTGAGCAAGGGATGAGAAAATACCAGGCCAATATTATTCGACGTAAGAATATTGAGATCTCAAAGAATAAGTTAAAAGATGTAAAAGAATCTTTTTGGACACCAAATCCAAAGATTACTCTTCAGTTAAACCCACAACGAATTGGAACTCTTAAGACAGGAAGTGAAAGTGCAAGTCGCATAACCAAAGATGCAAGTGGTGCCCTGGCCTTAGAATTGGGAGAATACACTCTATTTAACTGGGGAAAGGATTACTTAAACTTTAAAAATGAAAAAGAATCACTTGAAAGAGAGATACAAAGAGACAAGGAAGACCTACGTGAATTCAAACAGGAGCTTGTTCGCCAATATGTTGAACTCATTCACGCAAAAGACTTGAAGGTCATAACTCGTCAGTACCTACAAAGTGCAACGCTTGTGTATCGTCTTAACCGTGAGAAAGTCCTACAAAAGAAGATCACAAAACATGAATACTACCAAGCACGCTCTGAATACTTAAGGGCCCAAGAGCATTACACAAGAGCAAAAACTAACGAAGCGATTCAAAATGAAAATATGGCAAAGCTGTTAGACGATGCTCCAGGAACTCTATATCTGATAAAAGATGATTATGAGTATTCAAAAACGACTTATAATCGCGAGAATGCCATGGCAACGGCCAGAAAGTTTTCTCCTTTTATTCTTGATCGCCAAGTGGATTCAAATATAAAAGCAAGAGAATATGAAATCGCTTTAAGAGATAATCTTCCCCTACCAAAGATTTCAGTAAATTTTGGAACTTATGCTCACGGCTTCAGTGGTTCAAATGTCGGGACAGATTACTATACAAGCTCTGCCGGTGATTCCAATATTGATCTTGTTGCTAGCTTAAACGCGAGTTGGACCTTATTTGGTGATGGTGGACTATTTAACCGTAGAAAAGTTGCCAATGCCAGACTAGAAAAAGAGAAGGCCGTATATAACTTAAGCCTTACAAGAAGAAAGGTTGAAGAGGCCATCGTTAATATCTTCAATTTTCTAAACTCAACAGTAGAGCAATTAGAGATTATAAAAAGCCGTAATGATTCTCTTAAAAAGAGAATGGATACAGCACTAAATCAATATTCAAAAAGAAAGACTCGTTTTCTGGAATATCAAATGGCCATGGAAGATTACTATGAATCACTAAATCGTGAGTCTATTCTTAAGTATCAATATCTTGTTAAAAGAATTGAACTTGCACAGATCATCGGAGTTGAAAACCTACCGGACCAAACATTTGATAAGGCCATCGTTAAAGGTGGAGGTCGATAATGAAAAAATTACTAATTATTTTATCTTCATTTCTTTTATCTAATACGCCCTTTGCTCAAGGACTTTCACAATTTTCAGACATAAAGATTGTTGAAGAGGATTATGGATATGAATTGGAATCCTATAATGCAAAGGATGATAACTTTTCACTAGAAGTTAGCTTTGGTGCTATTACTAATATGAGTGAATTCTCTAGCACAAATACAATTAGTGGAACCCTTACTTTTTATTCATCAGATCTATCCTACACCCTATATGGGGCCCTCAACACACTAGACGTGGCAGCGGTGACTTCTTTTGATAATATTGATGCAAGTTTAAATACCTACTCTATTGGTGCAGGCTTAAGCCGTCGATCAATTCTTATAAATGACTTCATCAATATTAACTCTATTTACGATGAGATTCAGACTAATATCACTTATAATTTAGCTGATAGTGAAGCGTTTGGTGTTGATCTAGCAGGGCCTGGTTTTAACGCAGGATATGGATTAATCTGGCGAGCATCTGGAGGAGTCCACTTCTCTCTTCGCTTCATTTATAACTTAATGGCACTTAAGAGTTCAGATGACACAACACCAGTTGAAACAACTGCAAGCTGGGTTAGCGCACAAGCAGGACTTGGTTTTATATTTTAGGGAATAAATATGATTGAAAGATATAACAAAGCAGAAATTAGTGAAATTTGGACAGACCAATTTAAATTTGAGAAATTCCTCGAAGTTGAAAAGGCCCTTGTCGTCGCACTTGAAGAAGCAGGACTAATTGAAAATAAGTTCTCCAATAAACTCAATACTGTTTCTGTCAGTCCAGAGAGAATCAAAGAAATAGAAAAAGAAACACGCCATGACGTTATTGCTTTTTGTACTTCAATCACAGAACAACTAGAAACCAATGAAGGAAAGTTTTTTCACTACGGTGTGACTTCTTCAGACGTAATCGATACAGCACTAACTCTTCAAATAAAAGAAACTCTAGAACGTACTTTCCCTATTTTCGAAAAGCTTCTTAAGTCCCTTGAAGACAAGTCCCTAGAGCATCAAGACACAATATGCATTGGCCGCTCACATGGGATTTTTGCTGAGCCAATGAGCTTTGGGCAAAAATTAAGAGGTCACTATTGTGAATTTAAGAGAAGATTCAATGACCTCAAAGACTTCTACAATAATGAACTTACTGGTCAAATTTCAGGAGCAGTTGGAAATTACACGATCATTACTCCTGAAATTGAAAAGCGTGTTCTATCACAACTTGATCTTCAAGTAGAATCTGTATCAACACAGGTTATCCCAAGGGATCGACATGCAAAATTGACATCTATTATCTCACTATTTGGTTGCGCTCTAGAAAGACTTTGTATTGAAATTCGCCATCTTCAACACTCTGATGTTGCCGAAGTTTTTGAAGGCTTTAAAAAAGGACAAAAAGGTTCTTCTACAATGCCACACAAAAAGAACCCAATCTCTAGCGAAAACCTAACAGGAATGGCCAGAATGCTTCGCTCTTATCAGCAAATTGCCATGGATAACACTCTCCTATGGCACGAAAGAGATATTAGCCACTCAAGCTCAGAAAGATTTTATTTACCAGATATGTTTGGAATACTCTTCTACTCTATAGAGAGAATGACTAGTACAATTGAAGATCTTGTTGTGGATAAAGAGGCCATGCTTTCAAAAGTAACTGCAAACTTCAAACACCTATCAAGCTTTGTGCTTCACAAGTTAATTGAGGTCTCAAATAATACTCGTGAGGATCTTTACCGCGTAGTTCAGAGTGCTTCGTTTGAAAGCAAAGATCGAAATGGTTTCTTTGAGTACCTAGAAAAGAACTTAGATGATAAGTCAGACAAAGAGCTTATTAAAAGTCTAGCAGGACTAAATGATCTAGAAATCTATGGTGCTCACACGAAAGAAGTTTTCCAACGCTGCTAAACTGTAAACTCAGTAAACGGATGTGGTAGCAGTTCTTTAAAAAGAACTTCTTTAGTGATGCCTTTTAGGTTTCCAAGATAAATTGGAAAGTCAGGGCCAACAAACTCAGACAATACCTGAAGACAAAAAGCACATGGAACTGCAGGCTCTTCTTGGTCGGTTACAACGACAATATATTCGAATTTTTTCTTGCCGTGATTGGCAACACTTGAAAGGATGCTTCCTCTTTCAGCACAAATTGTTCCACCATAACTTGCATTCTCAACATTACAGCCAGGTATACATTGATCAACGCCTTCAATTTTTAAGGCCGAGCCAACTTGAAATTTTGAATATGGAGCATGAGCTTGACTTCTTGCCTTTAGGGCAACATCGTAAGCTTCTTTAAATTTTTCTGTAAGTTCTTCATTAATTTTCATAGTTTCATTATAAACGAAAAAGGAAAGAGCACAATATTTGTGCTCTTTTTATTCAATTTATGGGTTATTCACTGTAATTTAAGACAACTTTACCTAGTAATTGGTCATTTTCCACCATTCGATGGGCATATGCTAACGACTCTTCATCAATGATGCCAAGATTAGCTGTTAAGAGAGACTCAAATGCACCAGCATCGATAAGCTCTGCAATCTCCTTTAACCTCTCCCCTTGATTTTCAAGAGAAGAACACTGACTCTCACCACAAAAAATAAAGTCCTGCTCAAAGCTTAAACGAGAATCAAAATACTTCATTACTTCATTCACATGCTGTGAAGAGATATCCCTATTTGGTCAATAAATTGTTAAGAATTGCCAATTATTAAATAATATTTGTGATGCTTTGAACGAGATCAAAAACTACTGATAAGTAATTAAAGTTTAACGACTTCTTAAAGGATAATGACTTTAAATAATGCATCAAGTAATATATGATTTAGCCTTATATCATTTAAAACAGGAAGAGAGATGTCAGCTGATAAAATCAAGCATAGTGAAGATGTAAGTGCTTCACTGAAGAACAAATTTGTTCAATTAATTGTAAAGAAACCAGAAAACCTCAAAAACGACTTCCTTTCAGGATTAACTGTTGCCTTAGCACTAGTTCCTGAAGCGATTGCCTTTGCCTTTGTTGCAGGAGTGCATCCGAAAGTAGGTCTTTACGCAGCTTTCATGATGGGATTACTCGCTTCGATTTTTGGTGGTAGACCAGGAATGATCACAGGTGCAACAGGAGCAGTTGCTGTTATCTTTGCACCACTCGTATATAAAGTAATGGAAATGAGTAAGTCACAAGGTATGACGTTTGATGCGGCCATGGATAATGCGCTAAACTACCTTTTTGCTGCCGTTATTTTAATGGGAATGATTCAAATCATTTGTGGGATATTAAAACTTGGTAAGTTCATTCGCCTTGTACCACATCCTGTTATGCTGGGTTTTGTAAATGGTCTAGCGATTATTATCTTTAAGGCGCAATTTAGTCAGTTTACGATGGGAGGAGAACTTCTACCATCACCTCAACTAATGACAATGTGTGGCCTAATAGCCCTTACAATGGGAGTAAGCGTATTCTTACCAAAATTAACAAAGGCCATTCCTGCCACATTAGCAGGTATCGTTCTCTCAACAGTCATTGGCTACTTTCTAAATGAAGCAAATCCAGGACTAGTAAGAACAGTTCTCGACTTTGTTCAAGATCAAGATAAATCAATCACAACGATTGCAGCAGGTCTTCCATCTTTTAGAATTCCATATGTACCATTCACAATGGATGCTTTTACTTTCATTCTTCCATATGCTGTTCTTGCGGCCGCAGTTGGTTTAATTGAGTCCCTTATGACTCTTCAACTTGTTGATGAACTAACTGATACTCGAGGAAAAGGAAATCGTGAATGTATTGGTCAAGGAATTGGAAACTTCGTTAATGGATTCTTTGGCGGAATGGGTGGTTGTGCCATGATTGGGCAATCAATGATTAATATTCGCGGTGGTGGACGAGGTCGTTTCTCAGGAATTACAGCAGCTATTCTTCTCCTACTATTTGTACTCTTTGGTGCCCCTCTAATTGAGATGATTCCACTTGGTGCACTTGTTGGTGTTATGTTTATGGTTGTTATTGGAACATTTGAGTGGTCAAGCTTAAGACTCTTTAAAAAGATTCCGATGTCTGACCTATTTGTTATTATCCTCGTTTCAGTTGTAACGATTCTAACTGACTTAGCAGTGGCGGTTGCTGTTGGTATTATTGTTTCAGCTTTAGTTTTTGCATGGGAACACGGAAAAACAATGCATGCAAAAAGAGAAGATAAAAAAGAAGGAACATTCTATGAATTAGAAGGCCCATTATTCTTCGGTTCAGTAACTTCTTTTAAAGACCTTTTTGAATTTAAAGAAGATAAAGAACACGTCTATATCGATTTTGATAACTCAAAAGTTTGGGATCATTCAGGAATTGAGGCCCTGCAAAATATCACTGAGCGTTATGAGCAAGTTGGAAAAAAACTTCATTTACTTAACTTAAGTAAAGACTGCCAATTGCTATTAGACAAAGCATCAAATATCGTGGAATTATCAGTAATTGATGATTTATCGACACATATTGCTGATGATCGACTAGATGACTAAGAATTTACTGTACAAAGACTTGATTTTACTAAACAATATTTCAATAGCTATTTAAAAAGGATTTAAATATGAGTGAAGCAAAAGGATTAAAGAAGCCAGTTAAGTTAAAAACAGAACTAGCATCAATGCTAGGAGAAACTGAACTTCCACGCACAGAGATTACAAAAAGACTTTGGGACTATATCAAGGAAAAAGGTCTTCAAACAAAAACTGAAAATGGAAAGCCTGAAAATGCAGGTAAGTTTATTGTAGCTGACGCTACTCTACTTCCAATTTTTAGAAATACAAACTCAACTTCTAAGTCTGGAAAAGTAACAGATCTTCGTAATATGAATGAAGGTGAGACAATCAACATGATGCAAATGGCTGCGATTGTTGGTGCAAATATCGAAAAGTAATTTTCAAAAGATATTCAAAAAATATGAGAGGCCTACTTTGTAGGCCTTTTTATATGAATATCAAGACCAAGTTCTTTTTGGATTCTATTAAAATAGCCTTCTTCTTGCGGTGAAATATAAGAGATCGCAATACCTCTTCTCCCCCCACGGCCAGTTCTTCCGATTCTGTGTGTGTAATTTTCGATTTGTTGAGGTAGGTTGAAATTTAAGACATATCCTACACCATCAATATCAAGACCTCTTGCTGCAATATCAGTTGCCACAAGAACGTGCATGGCACCCTTTTGAAACTCTTTTAAATTATAAACTCTTTGGCGTTGATCGCGATCAGAATGAATTGCACAGGCCTTAATATGATTCTCTTTAAGATACCTTTCTAATTTATTTGCCTGAGACTTTGTTTTCACAAAGACAATTATACTTTTAATATGGCGGTCTTTAAGAAACTTCAAAAGAAAGTCGGCCTTCATTTCTTCTTCAACAAGATAGGCCATCTGACGAATCCCTTCATGTCTTGCGTGCACTGGTGCAATCTCAATACGATGAGGGTTAACTAGAGTTCTTCGAGCTATTTCTTCAACAGGCTTTGGCATCGTTGCAGAAAATAAAAGCGATTGTCTTTCACTAGGAAGTTTGTCCATCACCTTATCAAGATCATTTTTAAATCCCATATCAAGCATGCGATCTGCTTCATCAAGGACAAAGTATTTTAAATCATCAAGAATAACATAATCATCTTCTAATAGATCCACTAGACGGCCAGGTGTTGCAACTAGGATCTGAATTCCTTTAGCAAGCTTTTGAACTTGTTGCTTACGACTGTGGCCGCCGTATATGGCCATTGTCGATAAGGCAAGTCCCTTACCATATTGCTTAAAGCTTTCTTCTACTTGCATAGCAAGTTCACGTGTTGGCACAATAACAAGCGCCCTTACATGAAATGGATTAAGCTTTCTCTTACTTTCTTTGATTAAATGAAGTAGCGGAACACTAAAAGCAGCAGTTTTCCCACTCCCAGTCTGTGAGATTGCAATAAGATCACGCCCTTGTAAAACTGGTGTAATCGCTTGTTCTTGAATTTCAGTTGGTTGTGTATAACCTTTCTTTTCAAGAGCTGATAAAATATGTGGGGATAACCCTAAGTCTTTAAATTCTGCCATATGTCATATTTAGCAAAGTATTTAGGGGCCAGTCAACGAGTATTAATTTATAATGTCTTTATGGATATTGAATTTAATAAGGAACATCTATTAAAATTTGTCCAAATTCGTATGCCCTTTGGAAAGTATCAAGGTCGCCTTCTTATAGACCTACCTGATGAGTATCTTGTGTGGTTTTCGAATAAAGGCTTTCCACAAGGAGAGCTCGGCAAGCTCTTGGAAGAGCTGGCCGAGATCAAACTTAATGGATTGGAATTTTTATTTAAAGACCTTCGCTAGAAGCAATCATCAATATGTCTTTCTGGCATTGTGTGTCTAAGAGTGTGCTGAAATTCAAAACCACGAATATTTGCTCTTACATCCTCTATTAGAACAACCCCACACTTTTGTTCGTCAAGCTTGATTGTTTGCTTTGATAGCTTGATCTTAAAATCAACATCTTCAATTGAAGGATTGTCTCCGACGACGTCCTCTACGTTTCTCGTATCATGAGTAAATAAACAAGGTCCGTCCTCACCAACATTTCGATGATTTAGAAATGTTTCTCCAGCTAGCTCCGGAACAATGACTTTTACAAAGTAAATGCTGCCATAACCTAGGTTCGTTCATTTTAATTTAGCGCTACTAATATCAACAGGTAATTGAACCGTACGCTCTGAGATAACTGTCGTTTGTGCAAAGCACGTCAACGAAAATAATACAACTAATAATGCTTTCATAAATTCTCCCTACTCTTTTTCTTTATTGAAAAAGTTTGTTAAAGAGAAATTATCGAATTAAGTATCATAAATATAATGATTATAAATTATCATTGTGATTCAATATATTTATTATAAAGAAAAATGCTCCAAAAGCTGATTCCAACGATGTTAAAGAATAAGATTTGTAGAACTGAGAAGAACTTAAGTTTTTGTCCCTTATTAATGGCCAGGTAAAGTTTAAATAGGGATAGAATATTTAAAATGAGCGGAACAAATAGCATTCCAAAGATCGCCAAACGTAGAGAATCGTGAAGATAATCGATATCAAGCTTCTTTTTACCATCAGAAAGAGGTATCTCTTTTACTTCAACACCTTCTTTTTCTAACAGGGACTTCGCTTGATAATAGTCCAATTCATTAATAGATATAGAATATTCTTTTGTGGCAGCACTATTAAGATAGATATGATCATTTAAGAGCGAGTTTGATGACTCGCTCTTAATACCATGACTTTCCAAAAGATCCACAATATGTTTTGCATCCTCATGGATAAGCGTTGAATAGATCTCTCGTTTAACCACTGTTATTGGCCAATGAGATCTCTAATTGCTGTTACACAATTGGTCTTCTTTTTTAGCTGAGGAAGGCCAGAAAGATTTGTGGCCGCATTGGCGCGATTGTATGCGCTATCTTCTGCGGATTGAATCCTTAATCGTTGAAATTCTCGGGCCTGTGGTGAAATTTCTCCAGTATAAGCTCTTCCTTCAGAAGAAATCGCAGAACGAGCTCCCCTTGGTCTTACTGCCCTTTCCCAATTAGTAAACTTTGGATTATTTGTTAATTGATCAGCTAATGGTTTATAAAATTTCATTTGCGTATAATGTTCAACATTAGATAATGCTTCACCAGCAAGTGGTCTAAATTCACGCATCTCTAGACCAAGATCATCAGTCATCTTCTTTAAGTCATCCATTAAGCGATCTGGCCTTTCCAGATACTCTTCATGAGAAATACTTTGCATCTCACCAGAGATCTCATCATTTTTATTTAATGCTTTATTTAAAATTGCACGAAATAGCTTCATTTGAAGAGCACTCTCATATGCATCTCTTGGAGCATTAAACATTCTCACTTCGGCCTTGCGTATTTTTGGATTTACTCTAAAGGCAGGTCTCCACGGAACTTTTGGGTTAGAGATATCAAAGTCATCACTAATAAACTTAGGAGGAATGACATCCTGAAAATAGGCAGAAACATCTAAGTGCGTATAACGAGTCTTTCTTCCTACTCGCTTATTAAAATATCCTTCATTATAAAGGGCCTTTTTTAGGTCTGCTTCAGAACCATTCCAATTAGCAAGTTTTTGAGCAAACTCTTCACTAATATCGACAGGCTCTGCACTTTTAATACGATTGAGATCCTGAAATAAGAATGCAATGACTGACCTGTATTCATGGAAAGTCGCTAGAAAGCGAGCAAACTCTTTCGGTTTTCCTTCAAATGCCGTTAGATCAATATTTAAGTGCCCACCACCTGCTTTAATATATGGAAGGGCATTATTCTTTTCAAAAGTATCATATACTGCTTGGACTTCATCCATATTTGGTTCAAATTTTGGAGTTACGACTTCAATAGATCCAGCTCTAACAGACTCAACTAAGACTTCACCACTTGGGGTATAATTACGTCCAATACCATCCCACTCAATTCGCCATGAACGATCTTTTGAGTCTTTAATTTTATATGCGATATCTAAACCGTGACCGTGACCATCCTCAAAAAGTCTTTCAGGCTCACCTTCTCCACCTAGACGATCTCTTAGATCAACGGCCATCTTCTTTAGGTATTCTTCTTTTTCTTCTGGCGACATATCAACACGTGTTTGAAGCCAAGACATTTTTCCATCCATTAGCCTTTGGCGATTATAGCCTCCGCTACCATCTTCAATCATGGCATAGTCACCTTCAAACTTTAATGGGAACTTAGCTGAGTACTCAACTCCAAGATCGATTTTATTAACATCGACATTCATTCTTGTACCTGGTTTAAACTTATGAAAATTTTCTTTATCCGAAAACTTTCGAGCAGGCATCATATACTTCTTAACATCTTCAGCAATATTAGAAGATTTAACCCATTCTCTTTGTAAAGAGATTACGGCCTTCTTTAAATTCTCATAATTAGTATGACGTAAACTTGCGACATCAATTAAATAGTCTCGTGTTAAATTCTTTAAAATAGCTTTCTTAGTATCCCCTAACATTGGGTTATCATCATACCAATTCCATAGAGCAATATTGTAACCACTTAATCCAGCTCTTCTTAGTTTTTGAGCGGCCCTCTGGGCCTGACTACGAGTTAGTCCAAAACGCTCAACCAGATCATCTTCATCAGGGTATGTTGAGTATTCTCCAATGATATTCCAAGAATCAGCTTTAGAGATCCCTGTAAAGTCACCGCGAGAAAAGCGAGATGCCATTGAAGCTTGAATAAAGCGAGCGACACGAGAGTTCTTTGTCCCCGATCTAAACTCAATTGATATTGAGTTATTAATAAAACGATCTTCATCATCGACACGAAGAGGGCCACGATTTGTTTCATAACCGTCTTCCAATGCTTCGATAATTTCATAATCATCAATAATACTTTTATAATCAGCAGTTTCAATACCAGATCGTCCAGCTATTCCCTCCAAGACAATAAGGGCCTGAGCTGCTTTTGTTAACTCAGCTGCTTTTGAACGATTAAAGTTTCCACCAATAGGAACAACCATACGCTGGTGACCTGGAGCCTGAAATAACTCACCTCCGCGTCCCATCGTTTTCTTAAACCATGCGATCATTTCTTGAAATTCACCATAAGACTTCTGTGGTGCAAATTTAACTTCCCATCCAACAGAAGTGTCTTCAATTTCAGACATATACTTTTCAGGTGCTCCAAGATTGGGAACCATGTCATAGTAATCGTCAATTGGATCTACTAATGATGAGAACTCTCCTTTAAAGAACTTACGTCTAGTTCCAGGAGTTAAATAACTATATGGACTATTATTGGTCTTACTAATAAATTCTGACCATTTATTCATTAACTGTTCATGTGATGCTGTTTGCGGGTCAAAGTTATTTAAGAAGGACATATTAATGGCCTTATTTCGCCCCTTAGCATCTAATAACTCTTGTGCAGGATCATGGCGAACACCATCTTCATCAATCCATACACGTATCGATTCACCAGCTCGATTATTCATCCAACGACTAAAGAAGTCTCTAAGAAATGTAACTTGCTCTTCTTCATCCATCGAATAACCTTCGACAATAGCTTCAAACGTATCTGCACTAGGCCCAAAGATTCTTGTGACATAAGAAGATGAACCCTCTTTTTCACCTCCCCAAGAAATGGCGCGACGGCCAGAGCCTAAAACTTGGGTTGCTTTAGCATTAAAGGCCACAGATGACTCCATCATCTCACCCCATACTTCATAGGCCGTTTTCTGAGCGGAAGAAGCCGGCAGACGACTTAAGAAATCTGGATAATCGTACTTTGCGACATAGACCTGTGGAAATACCCCGGCCAAGAGAGAAAAGATTAGAATTAGTGACGGATTCTTAAGAAGTTTAAGCATTGTTTCCCCTAATAATAAAAATACTTAAGACTTTATCGGAAACTAAGTTAATTAACTTGACGTAAAAGCTACACTACTCAATATATTCAACTACTTAGTTATATTGAACTTTTGATAAGTCCCACCTATAATGCGCCAATGAAACCACGCAAGCCAAATTATATCCGTATTGTACTTAAGGTAATCCTCCTTATTTTATCTATTTATATCTGGTTCGTTATTTATAACGGTATGACAACTCAAGGATAGAACGTGATTTTAAAGTTACTTATTTCATTAATTCTTTTCTCATTTAATTCATATGCACTAGAGGCCGGCCACTGTATTAGTGACTACTCAACTAAGCGCTATATTCAAAATGATTTTTCAGCACCATATCCAAAAGAAGTCATCTTCACATGTCGATATCGTTGCCTTGATTTAGAAGGCTATGAGAGTGAGGAGATTTTAGGAACATCAACGATCACTGTTAATAGTTTAAGTGATGATGCCTTAAAAGTCGTTTGCCAAGGTGTGATCGTAAAGAAATCAAAATGGGGATACGAGTATAGTCGAACTGATTCATTCTACGCTCATTTTACTGCGATAAGTGAAATTAAGGATTGGGCATATAAGAATATTCCTCTTGATAATTCAATTAGTAAAAAGCTCTTACTAGATTTTAAAAAGACGATTACTTCTGTTTATCAAAGTTATGAAATAGCGGGACGCTCTAATACTCCCGTTGCAAAAGAATTCTCAAAAGCAGCACAAGTTTTAAAAGAAATGGCCAATCAACTGCCAGAAGATCAGAGTCTATTTAATTTATATCGTAAGAAGATTGAAGATTTAGATGGGAAAACTGGAAAAGATTTTAATTCAGAAAAGCTAATAATGGACCAGATACTCTTTGGAGCACGCTGGTCCATAAATATTTAAATTAGTCGCGACTATTTAACTTTGATAATAATCTTAATACTTCCATATAAAGCCAAATTAAAGTAACCATAAGTGAAAAGCTAGCATACCACTCTAAGTACTTAGGAGCACCTTGATTAACACTTCTTTCAATGAAGTCAAAATCAAGAATTAAACTAAAAGCAGCAATACAAACCACCACAAGACTAAAGCCAATACCTACTGGACCATTTCCATGAATTAATGGAATTGATGCTCCAAAGAAGCTCATTACAAAGCCAACCATATACACTAAGAAAATAGCTCCCATTGCTGTCATTATAATCTTCTTAAAAGTACCAGTTGCTCTAACTAGGCCCCAACGATAAAGAAAGAAAAGTGTGATAAAAGCACCAAATGTAATCGTTACAGCATTAAAGACTAATCCCTGGAATTGAAATTCATACATTGCTGAAACAGAGCCAAGTAATAGGCCTTCAAAGAGTGCATAGATTGGAGCTGTGAACATGGCCCAAGTTGGTTTAAAAATTGTAACCATTGCTGCAATAAGTCCACCAATAAGACCTATCATGACAAATGGTGAAAGTTGGCCACCCATACCATTTTCAAGAGCACCAAGTGTTTGATTCCAAGTATAAATAAAAGTCATCATCATAAGAGCAAAGAGAATCATCCCCTTATTGAAAACCCCAGAAAAACTCATTGTTTCACCTGTTGTTGCTCTTGTATTAAAAACATCATTTGATAGTGTCGGATTTGTCGACCTCATCATTCTCATAGATTCCTCTTTTGTTATAAATTTAATACATTATAACAAATCCCAGCAGAAAAAGAAAAATTAAGAGAATAGCGTCTTTTTAAAGCTTAATTGAAAATGTGTTCCATGATTGTCCGGTGAGTCATTCTTAGTTCGGGACTTAACAGCAATAGTTCCATGACTGAGTTCAACAAATGTCTTCACAATGGACATCCCAAAACCTGTTCCTTTTTCTCCACCTGTTCCCTGTCTTGATGTGATGGCATTACTTTCAAAAAGAATATCTAAGAGTGTTTCATCAATTCCAACACCTTCATCAATTAGATGAATATGAACACCATCAATTGTTTCTTCTAAGGTTATTTTTATCTCCTTACCTCTTTCCGAAAACTTGATTGCATTAGAGAGGAGATTACCTAAAATTTGATATTTTAATGCTGTAGCATTTCCCATGACATAGACATTTTGATACTTCTTAAAGTCATAATTTAGTATAATCTCCTTTTCTTGAAGCTTAGATTCAAATACTTTTGAAAGATAGTCCACAACATCATTAATGTAGACCTTTTCAAATTTTAACTCGACTTTACCTTGTTTGATCGATTGTAGATCCCGTATTTGAGCGAGTATATTTCCAATCCCAGTCGTGCAAGAATTAATACGGGCCAAGCACTTCTCAATCTCTTCATCAGAATTATCTTCTAATAATTTGAATAACTTCTTCTGTGATAAATTAATAACAGTTAAAGGGTTACTTATGTCGTGTCCAACGAGTGTTAAAAGAGTATTAATTTGTTCACTCTTTTCAAAAATGGCCTTATTAAAGCGGTCCCTTTCAGTTAAGAAAACAAACATATAAACAGTATTTAAAAAGATAAGTCCCATCATTATAAAGACACGGGCAGCAATATCACCAGTTTGTGATAAGTGATTTGCAAATACAAAACCATTTAAGTTAAGTACGAAATAATATAAAGTCGCTACGACAGGAATCACACACCAAATGATAAAGTCTCTACGTGTTCCTACAACTCCAGCGATAAGAGGAAGAACGGTAAACCAAATAGGCTGAACACTGTAAATCCCACCGGTATAATGTGTCCAAAGAACGATATGAGAGAATCCTGCAAACATGATTGCGTGAAAGATTAATGAAAAAGAGCGGAATACTTTATACAGAAGTGGACTCAAAAGATGAATCATTGCACAGGCAATTCCCAGTTGATAGAAGGTAGGAATATCTGTGAATACATATGCGGCCAATACGTGAGTCCACAATAGAGGTGCAGTAAGAAGCACCGTCAATAGATAGAGTCGAAAATGTGAAACTTCTTGATCTGAAAAGTTTTTTAAGTCCCCAAATAGAAGCACAATTAATTTATCACGTAACATCATAATGGCCAATTATCCCACAATATTTATTGCCACTTTCATCATGAGGTGAAATTAGCGATATAACTACATGAAATAAAAGAGCTTTTTCTCAGAACATAAAAATACAATTATGATTTACGTCATGTGAATAAGCTCCAATTACTGCCAAGAATTTAAGCCTTTAGAACTGAATACTTGCCGAAATTTTATTAAGGGGCATATATTCTATCCCCTCTTTTTTTAACTTTCTATCAAGGTCGATAAGATCTTTTTTAAAGGTTATAACAGCCTTTCTTCGTCGAGGACATTTGAACTTATAATTAGCATCAATGAGTTTTGTCACCGTAGTTGGTGAAAAGAAGAGATTATCTGCCATAGAGTATTTCATTTGATCCCAGGCTTTAACAAGCTTTGACCTCTTCATCATCTTATCTCCCTTTTTAGGAGGTGCTTGTCTAAGTCGTAATGGAACCTGTCTCTTATCTAGGATTCCATAATTGTAATGATCAGTAGCGTGAGCAACAGTTACTGTAAAAAGATAGGTCGTCACTACTCTCACTAATGTATCACCTTTGAAAATATCATTACCTTTTGGAAAATCATTAACGTGCTGATGACAATAATCAGACCATTTAGTAATCCAAAAATCACCATCTTCTACATCTGATAAAATTTCTGATACAAATTTATAGAAAACTTCATAGTAGCTTTTTAAATAGATGCCGTACTTTCCTTCAACACCTGGAGAATTAAGAGAGTATGAAAATGGAGGGTAAGATAAATTTCCTTTAATTCCCTTATATCCTTCCACTAGTAAATCTCTTAAACCAGCTGGTCCTCCAGGGTAAGGCGCATACACCATCCACCACTTCTCTTGAAGAAGAGAGCTCTTATAATTTAATACAGCATTCTCTAGTGGCAGAGTAAAACGAAAATGTGGAGATAGTAATTTAAATAAAACATGCTCTTTAGGTAATGATGTCTTAGAGATGGCATTTATTGAGTCGAATGGAAAGTGCAATAAAGGATGAACAACTAAAGTTGCACATAGAGCTCCTCCTTGAAGGACGAAGTACTTTGCTAGCTCCCATGCATCAGAATCCTCACTTATATCAAATACAGTCTCAGTGTCTTTGATGTAGATCGCCTGAACGATGAAGCGCTCTCCTTCTTTATATAGGAGTGTTTTAGAAGCGCTGGCATAAATACCAGGAAATGTTTTTACAACTCTTACAGCATCGAGATCGACAATAAACCATTCTCTCTCGTCTTTATTATAATCACTAAAAACTCTCCAATCTTCCTCATCTAATTGATCACTTAAAAATTTACTCATCATCGAATAATTTAATAAGTCCTCAAATTCCTTATTCGTGACTTCTTTTAGTCCAGGAATGATCTTGGCCTTAAGATAATAAAAAGGAGCAAGAGGTAAAGTCGCCATATAACGAAGGCCAATCCAAAGCCACCAGTCAGCGACTTCTCTAAATGGAACATGAATAACAGCAGGAGATTCTCCCCAAGGATGAACAGGAGAAGGCTGTGGCCAAGGCCCCTTTCTTTCATAGAGGAAATCTTTTTGCGAGTATAGATGTTTGTTTGAAGTAGCACTATTAATTTGTGCACGGATTTTGTCTTTAACCTTTAAAGCAAATTTCTCTGGTGTTTTCATTGGCGCCTTCCTAGCTTAACTTTGATTATTCGATTTCTATCCCAAAAGGGCCCAATAAGTTTAGGGCCTCAGGCATAGTGAATTTACATTTTTTTAAATTTGTATTTGTAATATCAATATAGAAATTAATTGCATGGCTAAAATTAGAGCCTTTCATATTGGCCTTTGAAAAATTCGCACCTAAGAGATTGCTATTTGAAAAGTCACAATTTTCAAAAGTTCCCTGAGAAAAGTCCGCCTCTTTAAAAGAGCTTTCAATAAAGCTTGAACTATTTAACGAGCAGTCCACAAAGCTTGTATAATCAAGAGAAGCTCTCTTAAACCTTAAATCAAATAAATTATTGCACTCAGAAAAGTTAATACCGACACACTTACAATCGCCAAATGAAACATCTCGTAGTGTAGCACCTAATAGATTTAAATTACTCAAATTTGAGTTATTAAACTTACATTCAATAAACTTGGCACCAGATGCATCTAATCCACTTAAGTCTAAATCATTAAACTCACAACAAATGAACTCGCCCCCTTTTAGAGAGCTGAGTTCACTAATATTTTCGCTATTAAATACTTCTTCTTCAAAATATGACATAGTCATATTTTAAATGAAAAAAGTTTATCCATCCATCTCTATTTTTATGAGAAAATAGGTACAGCCTTTCGTTCATCATTGATTGCAACTAGAGTGAAACTCCCCTTTACTGCTTCAACCTGTCCTTCTTCATACATTGCCTCAAGCATTAAAGTAACATCCACAATTAGACTACTTTTTCCAACTTTAACAACTTCTCCGATAAGTTCAGCAAAGTGGCCACCTGGGATCGGCATATTGAAGTCCACACGATCACTTGAAACAGTGACAAATTTCTTTCTTCCAAACCTTGTTGCGGTAATGAAGGCAACTTCATCCATCCACTTCAACGTGATACCACCAAATAATGTGTCATAATGATTTGTACTATTTGGGAAAACGGCCCTAACAATACGTGTTTTTGAGCGCGCGATTGCGTCTTTTAACTGATCTTCAGTCATAATTCCTCCTCGGGATAAATGTTATTTGCTAATTAGGATCGGACTATAACCGTTGCGGGACAGTAATGGATTTTCACCATATTCACTAATTAACTATTGGATATTAGATAGAAACGAGCATCAAGGCAATGAATAAAATACATTTTAACTGGCATAAATGAACAAAAGTGATATTTCATTTAAAACTTAAATAAAAACCGCATATAAAGGAATAAATAATGAAATACTTAATTCCCCTAAGTACTCTTTTTACAGGTCTAAGCGCTCAAGCAGTTCAAACAACAGCAAGACCTTTTAGCTTTGAATTTTATGCTCCAACAAATGAGCTCAATTTTGATGTAACTTTAGAGCAATGGTGTCGTTATGAGATCCCAGTGTGGTCTGACTCTGCTGAATATAAAACAAAACATCAATCAACTCCACTAAGAGAGAAGAGAACAAAATTAGGAAATGGCCTTACTCGTTTTACTTATTCTTTAAATAGTACAAAGTCTTTAGAACAAACTGGTTTCTTTAAATCAGGGAAAGAATGTACAAGTGGAGTCAGAATTATAGTGGAAAGCGCTAAATATGCACTTGGCTGGGCAGGACAATATAGTCGCCCTATTGAATTTAAATTTCTCGATGAAATGTATGCATTTAAAGAGTACGACACAACATTTGATGCACAATCAGATAAGAATATTAGACTATTCTCAGATAATGAAATCTCATTTGAATACAAGACATTCTCTGGTGGGAACCAAGTAAATGTAACAATTCTCTCAAATGGAAAGAGAATGAGAAGCTCATTTCCACAAGGTGTTTTAAAGAATCCAAAAACAAATATGCCTTACAAATTAAAATAGAAATAAAAAAGGCCTCTATGAAAGAGGCCTATATTTTAAATATTTTAAATTCAACCGTTATTCCCAAACCTGATAAACTGCTTCTTCCATCTCAGTTACACAATCTGTAACAGCTTCATAGAATGGCCATTGTAGATCATATCCCCAACGACTTTCTTCAACCATTTGATTGAAGTTTGTATAACCTTTAACAATACAAGATTGTGGGAAGCGCTTTTCAGTTTCAACTTCACCATTATAGTCATAAACGATTAAATCTGCTTGAAGAACACATGAATTTGTATTCTCATCACAAACAAATAGGTTGAAGCTAAAGTTAAAATCACCTTCACACCATGTATCACCACAAATATTATCAATTGCTGTTAAAACCTCTGATTCTTGCTTTTCACTTAGTGTATTGGCAAAAATTGATGACGTAACTAGCATTAGTAGAATTAGCTTTTTCATTGGAATCCCCTTTAAATAATTTAGGGGAATATAGATTACGAGCTACACGATGTATATTCGATTGATAATATTTACACTATACAATTATTAGATAACACTAAAGCAGTTCTTCTAACATTCTAATGCCACGACCAAGCTTTGCCGCAAATTGAGAATCTCTTGCATTTTCATCTGCTATTTCAAAAAGTGACTTTGAAGTTATTTGCATTCTAAGGGCCGTTTTAGCTTTTGAGGATTCTTTATCCACAAATGATGTTACTAGCGCCCTTGCGTAGGCTTCACTTACTTTTGCAATAAAACTATTTATTGGGCGGTAGTTTTTTGCATCTCTTATCAGCTCTTTCGTTTCACTTGTTTCTCGTATTTTATAACCTTTCTGTTCCATTTGCTTTTTGAATTCTTGTAAAACTCCTGGACCTCTTGTTGCCAGTCCAATAAAGAAAGATTCGATATTTTCTTGATTAACAGGGATTCTCTCAATGTTATTGTAGAGAAATAACTCTGCTGAAACGAGACCTGACTCCTTAGACATCAATGCCATATCTCTTATATATGCTGAATCCATTTCGTCTTTATACTTTCCAACACAGATATTACATGCATATTTCTTTGCCTTATCATTACCAAAGCAACATGCTTCACATCCATAAGATGTATCGACTCCTGTTCCATGTCGATAGCCAAAATTATGAATCATCTCATGAAACATAACACCTTCTAACTCATCTGTGCTCGGGCCGTTCTTTATTCCACCAAAGAAGCTTTTTTCCATCTTTGGATTTAATGAAACAAATGGATGCTTAATACCTAGACTCTTAATCTCAACTTCACTAGTCGATGCATAACCGACGACACCATTATTCCAATTATAGTTTTTATTATGACAGATGAATTTTGTAGGATTCACTTTTCCACTTAACTGTATGTTAAAAAAGTTTAACAAGTTTGAAATCTCACCTTTCATTGACTTATCTTTATCCTGACTGGCCAAATCAGAGAGACAACTTAGACCTTTATCCAATGCATTTCGAAGCATCCTTGGAAACTTCTCATCGCCTAGATTATCTAAGCAGCTCTTGTGTATTTGAACTCCTGGTGTAAATTCAAAAACACCTCCTCCAATTCTTGAGATGATTGGATCGAAGTTATCAATAAAATCATCAACCCCCTCTAGACCTCTGAGGAAGTTTTCATAACTACATTTAATATTGGATTCATTACTTAATGTTTCTCTATGATCAAGATTTGAAATTTCTCTATCAACTATTAGCTTCTTTTTTCCATCATTTATGTCATAGAGTTGATATTGTGAGCTTGCGCCTTTATTTGATATGATTTCGAGCCGATCAAATTTACCATCAAAGTCATTATCTGCTTCTATACGAGTAATATTACCTTTTACCTGCATTTTATAATCATATTTCTGATCATAATTACGATCATTGAGGTGCTCTACGAGAGCTCCGTCTACATAGCGAAAGATATTATCAATTACTTTGTCTTTATTATCATCGAACTCAAACGTCTGACTCTTTTGAGCAAAGAGCTCAGCTGTAGCTAATAGGCAAATAAGAATAAGTGAATAGTATTTTAATTTAGCTCTCATCTTATTTAAGTATCGGTATTTCTTAAGAAAAGATAAGAAAAAAGGCCCAACGAAGTGGGCCTTAAGTATTTGAAATATTATTTAGATCACCAAGTATTATAACAACGCTGACGACTAAGCTTCTTAAGTGTCTGGTTGTAATAAATTGTACAGCTATGATACTCATAATGAAGCTGAAGCTTAATATGATGATCATCTTCTTCACCTACTGGCCAAAAATTTGGAGCATGTGTTACTTGAAGATCCCAAAGGCGATCTGCTGTACAGAAATCAAGTGTTGATTCGTAATTTAATAAATTTGCGCTAAATTCAATTGCTTCAACCTTAGCTGCGTCATTTTCAAATCTTAGGCATTCATTATTACCATTAAGTGCAAATACTTGAGCACTAAAGAATAATGCAATAAACATTAGGAATGTGTTTCTCATTGTTGTCTCCTCTATAAAGTCGAGGAAGTTTTACTAATCAAACAATGGTATGACAAAGCCTAACGCGTTAATTATGACAGCCCAGATAACCTCTTATCAAATAGTTGGAAGTCAGCAATAATCTCAACAGACTTAATATTTTTAAATTCAGGAAAGTCCAAAGGCTTCGCCCCACCTAATATGATCCTAACTGGTCTATTAAGGACTTTATCTACTCGGTTCAAATATGGAATGATATGAGTTTCATAATTCCAATGATCAGAGCTTACAACACCAAGGATGATATTATCGCATGATAGCGCGTTAACGGCCTCTGCTAAGCAATGTGCAGGATTTGCGGCACCAAGATAATAAGTACTATTTCTATTGGCCTTACAAAGGATATCAGCAATTATAATTGATAATTCATGAAGGTTTCCTTCAGGAGTAGCTAAGGCAAAGCGTTCAGACTCAGGAAGATTTGGTAATCTAATTTGTCCAAGTTGTTCCCTAATAATAGTCGAAACGATATGCTCTTGTGTTACGGTATACATACCATCAACAACCATTTGTCCGGTTTGCTGCATTACAGGTAGGACAACCTTGAAGATAAACTCCTTGGAGCTTGAATTAAGCCTTAAGTATTCCGCTTCAGAATGAACTCTATCAATCTCATATCTCTTTAGGGCACTTAGTAAGCGCTCAACACCTTCATTAATGATGTGATTTGTCTCATAGGCCATTTCATCAGAAATCCCAGAAACCTGCTCGTTTAACTCTTGTAGAGTTAGATTAGCAACTTTAGAAATTGTTTGTCCGTGGGCAATGAGGTTTGCCATGGCCTTAGCTCTGGCCACATCTTCATCACCATAGAGCCTCTCGCCATTCATTCCCCTAACGGGCTCAAATGCACCATATCTCTTCTCCCACATTCTGATTGTATGGGGTTGAACTCGACAAATGTCTGAAATTACTCGGATACCAATATTTTTATTCATGAAAGCCTCTATATTTTACAAATTCTTGTTCAATTGTTGTATATTATATTATATATACAAAACATATACAAGAGTTATTTCTTGTATACTCAGGAGGAAAAATGAGCATACTTATCACTGGAGCAACTGGATTGATTGGCCAAGAGTTAGTTTACGCTCTAGCTAAAGCAGGCCATGAAGACATAAGAGTACTAACTCGAAATACAGCTAAGGCCGCAAAGCAATTCACAATTCCTCTCTCATTTTTCGAATGGGATCCAAATGCGAACAAGATCGATGAATCTGCTCTGGAAGGTGTTGAAACAATTATTCATCTTGCAGGTGAGAATATCGGAGGCGGCCGTTGGTCCGAGAAACAAAAAGAGAAAATATTAAACTCTCGAACACAAAGTACTAAACTCTTAGTTGATACAATTAATAATAATCAAGTTTCATTAAAGAAGTTTATCACGGCCAGTGCTATTGGAATTTATGGAACACAAAGTGAAAAGAATCCTCCGGCGCTAAAAGAAGACGCTTCATACGGTGATGATTTTCTGGCCAAGGTATGCAAGGCCTGGGAAGACGAAACTGATAAATTAAATAATAAAGAGATTCTTATAAATCATGTAAGAACAGGTATCGTTTTGGCCAACAACGGTGGTGCTCTTCAAAAAATGCTTCCAGCTTTTAAACTTGGAGTTGCGGGAAAACTGGGCAGTGGTAATCAATTTATGAGCTGGATCCACATTAAGGACCTAGTAAGTATTTATCTTCACCTAGTGGAAAACCAAGTTAATCAAGTTGCCATTAATGCAACAGCTCCAAGACCAGTAAGTAATAAAGAATTCACATCAACTCTAGGAAGCGTTGTTAAAAGACCAACGATTCTTCCTGCACCAGGATTTGCATTAAAAATAATTCTAGGAGAGATGTCTACCCTCTTATTAGATGGTCAAAATGTAATCCCATCATATTTAAATGAAAATAAATTTCAATTTCAATTTCCTAACTTAAAAGATGCTTTGGAGGATCTTGTGGGTTTGGAAAAAAAGTTCTCACAGGTTCAATGGGTTGAAAGGCCAGTTGAGAATGTCTTTAATTTCTTTAGTAACGAAAAAAACCTAGAAACAATCACACCAGATTCCATCGGGTTTAAAGTACTAGATATGAATACTCCAGAGATTACAAAGGGTACTATAATCGATTACCGCTTAAGTATTTATGGTATTCCTCTTAAGTGGAAATCAGAAATTTTACACTTTGTTAAAGGTAAGGAATTTGTCGATAAACAATTAGAAGGTCCTTATAACAAATGGGTACATACACATGGTTTTATACCATATAAGAATGGAACACTCTTAACTGATGAGGTCTTATATAAGGTTCCTCTCGGTGCCCTTGGGGATCTCTTTGCCGGTGCCTTTGTTAGGAGTGATGTTAAGAAAATTTTTAAATTTCGTAGTCAAAAATTAGATAAAATTTTTGATGAAGTTAATAAGTAGTTAATCTAAAATTAAGAAGGAGAAGAAGATGAAGAAGCTCGTGTTATTTTTTTCAATGTTAATGTGCTCGGTTGCACTATCTAGCTCAAGCTTACCGCTAGATACAGTTGATTATGTTGATCTCGATCGATACCTAGGAAAGTGGTATGAGATTGCACGTTTTGATCAAAGCTTTCAAAAAGGCTGTACTGCTGTTGAAGCCAATTACAGTCTTAGAAAAGATGGAGATATTAAAGTTATAAATACGTGTCGTGTTGGTTCTCCTGATGGTGAATACAAAGAAGCTGAAGCAAGAGCTTGGGTTGTTGATGAAGAAACAAATGCAAAGTTAAAAGTACAATTCTTTTTAAGAGGGATTAAGCTTCCTATTTTTGCAGGTAATTACTGGATTCTTGAACTTGATGAAGACTATCAATATGCAATGGTTGGAGACAAGTCGAGAAAATACCTATGGATTCTTTCACGTACTAAAGAGTTAGATGAGAAAATCTATCTTGAACTAGTAGCAAAAGCGAAAGATCTACACTTTGATGTTAGTAAACTTTTAAAGACTCAACAATAAGGTTGAGATTGGATAAATTATGAAACGACAAAAACCTCTCATTGCTATAAGCTCATGCCTTTTAGGTGAAAATATTCGCTACAATGGTGGCCATTGTCGTGAGAATTGGATTTATTCAGAATTATCTAAATTTGTTGATTTTCACCCAGTCTGTCCAGAACTTGCGATGGGACTGGGTGTTCCAAGAGAAGAAATTCATCTCTTTCGCACCACTAGAAAAGATAATGAAGTAAAGCTGCGCTCAAAGTTCACAAAAGAAGAGCTTACTCAGACAGCTTATATTACATATGAGTCAATCGAAGATGATTTAAAGAACTTAGATATCGACGGCCATATATTTACGAGGAAGTCTCCTACTTGCGGCCCAGATAACGTAAAGACCATTACATTAGATGATCCAAATTATGTGAATAAATCAACTGGTTTATATGCAGGATTCATTATGGATCAATTCCCTAACCTTCCTTATATCGATAATGGAAGAATTAAAAATATTGAACTACGAGAAAACTTTGTAAAAAAGATATTTTCACACTTTCGTTTTAAACAACTAAATGGAACGATGAGGGACTTACAATTATTTCATCAGATGCATAAATATGCCATCATGGAACATAATCAAGAGAATATGAGAACTCTCGGTCGTATTGCTGCTAACCATGAAGGTTTACCAGCACAAAAAGTTTACCAAATATACTTTAAGTTATTTATGGAAACGATTTCAATTCTTCCAACTCGTAAGAATAGACTAAATGCTTGCTATCATGTCTTTGGATATTTTAAGAATGATTTAGGAGCAGGAGAAAAGAAAGCCTTGTTAAACTTAATGGAAGATTATCAAAATGGTGTTTCAAATTACCTCACAATAAACTCGTTTCTAAACGTATTAACAGAGGCACATCAAAAGGCATATTTACAAGACCAATATATCTTTGAACCGTACCCAAAAGAATTAAAGCTATTAAAAGATATTGCATAATATGAGTTCTAAGAAAGTTAATATATTCTGGTTTCGTCGAGACCTTCGATTAAAAGATAATCGCGGCCTTCTTCATGCACTACAATCACAGAAAGAAGTCCTGCCTATATTTATCTTTGATACAAATATTTTGTCGAAGTTAGAAGATGAAAATGATCTTAGAGTAAGTTTCATTCATGATGCAATAACTGACCTCAAAGAAGAATTAAACAATCTTGGAAGTGACCTACTTGTCTTAACGGGTGATCCCCTTACTGAATACAAAAAGCTTATAAAAGAATATAATATCGAAGAAGTCTATACAAATGAAGACTACGAACCATATGCGATTAAAAGAGACAAAGCAATTGCTTCTTTTTTAGAAAAAGAAAACATTAGTTTTCACCAATATAAAGATCACTGTATTTTTGCTAAAGACGATATTTTAAAAGATGATGGCAAACCATATGTAGTCTACACTCCTTACAAAAATAAATGGCTGGCAGAATTAAGGCCAAAAGACATTGCGACCCTTGAAACACATAAATACTTTGATAATTTTAAGAACTTTAAGGCAGAAACCTTACCAACGTTAGAAGATCTAGGTTTTATCTATAATGAGAAAGCTGATGAACAAGTAAAAACGATTAAAGGTCGAATAATTGATGACTATGACAAGAACCGTGATATTCCAGCTCTCGATGCGACATCAAAACTAGGTATCCATTTAAGATTTGGAACCATATCTCCTCGTAAATGTGCACAAGTAGGATATAAGAAAAATGATACATGGTTAAGTGAACTAATCTGGAGAGAGTTTTTCATTCAAATCCTCTATCACTTCCCTCATGTCGAGAATGCTCCATTTAGAGAGAAATATAAAAGTATAAAATGGAAGAATAATAAAAAAGAATTCAAGAAGTGGTGTGAAGGAAAAACAGGCTTCCCAATAGTTGATGCAGGAATGAGAGAATTAAATGAAACGGGCTATATGCATAACCGAGTTCGTATGATTGCAGCTTCTTTTTTAGTTAAGGATCTTCTCATTGACTGGCGCTGGGGCGAGAAATACTTTGCTCGCAAATTAAATGACTTTGAACTTGCTTCTAATAATGGAAATTGGCAATGGGTGGCAGGAACTGGTTGTGATGCTGCCCCATACTTTCGAATTTTTAATCCCTATACACAGCAAAAGAAATTTGATCCAGATTTTGAATATATAAAGAAATGGATTCCAGAATACGGAACTGATAAATACCCTGATGAAATAGTCGATCACAAAATTGCATATCACGAAACCATCAGGGTATATAAAGAATGTAATTAATCAATCTTACAACTGATATTACTCATCACTTTCTTGTACTTAGGTTATAGGAAGACAAATTAAGCTAAATATAATTATCCTGACATTCTGACTTTTTATAAGTCAGACCAATTAAAATTTAATAAGTATTGGAAAATATAAAAGAAAAGGCCCAATAAATGGGCCTAAAAGTTATTTGAGAATTTCTAATTTTTAAGACATGTCTCAATCTTACGAGTTACAGTGAAGTCTGACCCGTAGTCATCGCTTAGGTTATATGTCGTTTCAATATAGTCTTTTAAACGATAATCATCTTGAACCTTTACTTCACAGCTAAGTAATTCAATACGATCATGAGCTCCTTGATAATAACGGCCATTCATATCAAAAGAAGCTTGCTCAATTTGAGCACATACTTCATTTACATTACCGACAAAGCAAAATTGTCTTTCTCTCTTTGTATCGTTTACATCATAATTGAAGCTAGAATCACTGAAACCAATAACTGTCCCTAATTGAGCATCATTAGTGATAATAAAAGTTGATTGTGGCTGATGTGCAAATACAGAAAAAGCACTCAGTAGAATAATAGATTTTAAGATATTCATATTAAGCTCCCTAATATTACAAAATATTTAGCCTATCAGTAACACAGCATGCCTAAGAATAAAATAATATAAATGAAACCCTAAAAATTTATCACGAATGTGGTATTTTCTGAATCTTCCTCAACCAGAAGTTGATATCCTGAGTTTTCAATGATTTGCTTTGTGATGGCCAAGCCTACACCAAAGCCTGAGCCGTCCTTCTTTGTAGTCTTACCCATTTCAAAGATATTCTTTAACTGATCCCTTGGAATCCCATTTCCAGAGTCTACAATCTTAATAAACCGCTGACTTGATGAAGTAATGACCTTTATCCAAGGTGTATCTGTTGTTTTTATCTCTTCAAGTGAGTTCTTTATCAAGTTAACTAAACACAAGCTTAGCTCTGTTTCATTGCCATCTATATCAAAATCATCAATCTCAAGCTCTACTTTCACCTTATCCTTATCAATCTTTTCTTGTACGAGATCAATTGCTTCCATTGTGACATCTGAGATTTTGATTCTCTCTTTGTGAGAATCATAATTCTTCTTAAAGATATTCATGTAGAGGTCAGTAACTTCCAGAATCTTTGCAATATGTTTACGGAGTTTTTCTGTATATCGGCGTTGATCTTCTAATAATTCTTTTTCTAAACGATTATTTGCCGTATTTAAGACAAAGAGATGATTTCTAATATCATGAGCAATACTAGCTGAGGCAAAGCCAAATTGGGCAACTTTAGAGAGCTTAACCATATCTTTTTCAAGGTTATACATCTTTGTAAAAGCCAAATCCTGGTAATAAATATTAAATCGCATGGATTCAAAAACGTAGCCCAGATAATAGATAGGAACGAGATAACCAATTGTTTCTGTCCCTATAGATGTATCCCATATCGATGCAAATAAAGTAACAATTAATCCCATTTTAAAAAGATACTCGTCCTTGTTTCGTCTATTTAATTCCTTCCAAACGACGATAGTAGAATAGAGAATAACGACTAATCCCATAACACCTGTTAGAACAACTAAAAGACTGGGATAGATTTGTAGATTTAATGCTTTTGTAAAAAGTGTTGATGGTGGAATTTCCCGAGGCTTAAATATCAAATCAACAGAAGTGAAGAGGTAGAGAAAACCTCCAATGACAACATAGACCGAATGGGCCACACAAAAGAACTTAGAAAACCAAAGCTTTTTAAGATCATATCCAAAAAAACCCTCTATCGCCTTTAGGTAACAATAATAAGTCCAATATGCGAAGAACCAATACGTAATTAAGAGGAAATTAGAAAGTTTAGGATCTGAGACATGAGTATTTACAGCAATTAAGACGGCATAAGCTCCGGCCGAAAGACACATAAGAATAGGCCAGAAAGCCTTCACATTTAAGTGCTTCCGATAAGTATAGGCACCAATTGAAGCTTGGTATAGAAAATATGAAAATGCGAAGATAGTTACATACCGAGTAACTACAATATATTCATCAACACTCATAATATAAAATATACATTATTTAGGCTAATTAAACACTTAAAATATAGAAATACTTTAAAAAATTATCTGAAGCTTAACTAATTTAACAAAAAAGGGAGCTTATACGCTCCCTTAATTACCTAAAAAATTTTACTAAATTTTATAGCTTACAAGTGAAACTAAAGTCGTATTTTTTGAATAAAAAGCAGCGAAATGTCTCTCTAATAGTGACTGAATCTCCATTTAGAGTTATTGTTTTCTTGTAACCACTTTCTCCTCCATAACTTCCACAAGCATCACCTCCTGGGCGATTAGAGTCCTCAGAAACAAGTAGCGTGTTAGCATCGACAAGCTCAGCTGAGTCAGAAAAAGCATGGGCCACAGGGGTAAAATAATATCCAGTGTTTCTAAAATAAATACTTGTTGATTGTGTATCTTTTAGAATTTCAATTTGGCATTCACCTGTTCCTCTTTCATTTGTATTAGAAGACACTCGTCCTTCTTGTCCGTCAAGCTTTTCGAGGCTCTTAAGGAAACTTGAGACATTACCGGCTGCGAATAAATTAGACGAAGCCATAACTAGGATTAGGGGTAAAACAAATGATTTCATATAGTGCTCCTGAGTGATTTTTGAATTTAATAGTCAATACAAGAAACTTCATGAGATTGCACGAAGGTATGTAATTACTTTAGGACCACAACATTAAAATAAGACCTCAAAAGTAGTATTCTTAGAATCTTTTAATAGACCTAATTGAAATCCAGAACGCTTAAGAAGTGCCTTTGTGATAGCAAGCCCAACCCCATGACCACCAACAGCCTTCTTAGTAGAATATCCAAAATTAAATATTTCGGAAGCAATTTCATTAGAAATTCCTTGACCACAATCAGTAACACAGATACTTCTCTTGCTTGCATAGGTATGAACTTGGACCCATGGAGACTGATACTTATCAACACAAGAGACTTCTTCAAGGGCATTCTTTAATAAATTAACAATACTAATAGTTATCTCTGTTTCATTACAATTAATTGAAAAATCTTCGATATCTACAATTAGCACAACATTAGAATTTTGGAACTTTTGAGCGACGAGCTCAATGGCCTCGTCAACGATCTTCTTTACAGAGACGCTATTCTTTTCATTTGCATTATTCTTATCAAAAACATTCATATATAGATCTGTGATCTCTGAAACTTTATTAATGTGTTTATTTAAGGATTTATAATTCTTCTGTGGGTCCTCTTCTCTTCCTTTAATAAGTTTATCAATTCCTATTTTAAGAACAAATATATGATTTCTAATATCATGAGCGATACTTGCAGCAGCAAATCCAAATTGAGCAATTCGAGAAAGTCTTACAACCTCATTTTCTAAATTGAATAATTTACGATACACCTTTCTTTGAAAATATAGATTAAAACGTACTGCTTCAAATGCATTACCGAAATAATACAGAGGAAGAATTGCCCCTGAGATTTCAAGTCCCAATGCAGTATCATTTAAAACAGCGAGAAAAGTTACAATAATTCCAAGCTTTAGTAGAACTTCATTTCTTTTTAATCGATTTAATTCAATCCAAATGACAATACATGTATAGAGTACAACTAAAGCACCGAGACCTCCTAATATTTTACCATATATATTTGGAGAAACATTAAAGTGCATTGTCTGAGCAAAGAGATTGGACTTGACGTAGTTGTGCTCATCAAAAAGAAAGTTGTGATTAAAAAGCAGTGTCGATATGGCACAAACAATCTGAACACTAACTAGAAACACACAATATAGCTTCGCAAACTCAAGCTTCTTTATACGTCTTTTTAAATAAACTTCTATGGTTCTTATGTAACTGTAAA
Source organism: Halobacteriovorax sp. BALOs_7 (assembly GCF_003612895.1). Taxonomy (GTDB): domain Bacteria; phylum Bdellovibrionota; class Bacteriovoracia; order Bacteriovoracales; family Bacteriovoracaceae; genus Halobacteriovorax_A; species Halobacteriovorax_A vibrionivorans. The sequence goes on from NZ_CP027772.1 coordinate 2,248,148, forward strand.
AAGACGAATAAGCACAAACCCAGAAGATCATTAAAAGAAAATCTGATAACTTTTGATTAATGAAATGAGTATTGAAAGCAAAAACAAAGCAATATGCCGCAGTCGTCAAACACATGACCATTGGCCATAAAGCTTCTCTTTCTTTGAGCTGTGTATAATTAACTAAACTTGCAAAAAGTTGGTAGATAAAAAACGAAAACACAAAAGTCGTTAAATAACGCGTGAATGCGATATATAGGTCTAGATCCACCGACCTTCTCCAAAGATTAATTAATAAAATTGATAAATAGTTTATATCGATACACTCTAATAAAGCAAAAAGTAAACTATCTTAACAAATAAATATTTTCAAATACTTATCTAATTAATTTTAAAAATTATCTCAACAATTGATAGAGAACGTCGTATTTTTACAACCTTTCTCAAGTTTTAAAGAAAAGCCGGAGCGCTGCAACAATTCATTTGTTATGGCCAGCCCTACTCCATGACCTCCAGATTTCTTTCCTGTATAGCCAAACTTGAAGATTTGTTCTGCTTGTTTTTGATCGATCCCATCGCCACTATCTACTACAAGTATCTTATTTTTTTCAATATCACTTTTAAGCAAAACCCAAGGATTGTCCTTCTTTTCTTTAACCTCTTCTAAAGAGTTTTTTATAAGATTAACGAGGCAAATTACCATTTCTGCTTTATTACAAAATATTTTAAAATTTTTAGTTTCTTCTAAAAATCGAACATTAGTATTTTCAAACTTTGGTAAGATTAGTCCCCTAACATCTTTTAAAATCTCATTAAAGTCTAATTCTTCTTTTTGAGAACTAATATTATTCTTAAAAATATTCATATATAGATCGGTGATTTCTAATATACCCTCATTATACTTTTTTAAATCTTCATAAACCTTATCAGTTGTCGAATATCGTCCTTTTATTAGTTTATCAACTTTAACTTTCATTACGAAAACATGATTCTTGATATCATGTGCAATACTAGCCGCTGCATATCCAAACTGAGCGACTTTAGATAAGTGAACTACTTCTGACTCGAGGTTGTACATCTTACTATGGGCCTTTTTAAGAAAGTGTAAATTAAACCGTAGAGCCTCAAAGGCATTAGCAAAATAATAAATAGGAATCAAGCTTCCTGAAACTTCTAAGCTTATAAAAGTATCATTCAATACAACGAGAATATTAAATATAACACCTATTCTCAGTAAGTATTCCTCAAGATTTCGTTTCGAAATTTCTCTCCAGATAACAAAGCTAACATAAAAGACGCAAAGAGCTGCACTGCCTCCGACTAGGTTTCCTATCAAATTTGGTGAGATTGCGATATTCGTCGATTGATAAAAGAGGCTATCTTTTATTTGTGACTGGGGTGAAAACATAAAGCTATAATCAAAAAAAGCGTAAGAAATAAGAGAAAGAATCTGAAAGATGCCCAGAGAGAGGATATACACTTTGATATACTTTATCATCTTAATGGAGCTTCCAAAAAAAGCCTCTATAGCATGCATATAGGCGTAAAAAGCACAAAAAGCAAAAATCCAAAGACTATTTAAAATAATGTTTGAGTTTTTTATGTCTAGTACATGAGTATTTATAGTAAAGAAAAGGCAGTAAAAGGCTGAAGCAACTGACATCAAAGTATACCATAAAGTCGAGCGGTCTTTTAAATTGTAATAATTTAAAAAGCCACTTATTGAGTGGTAAACAAAGAATGAAAAGAAGAAAATCGTAGTATAACGAGTTATATTCGTATACGTTATAATATCCACAACATACCTTTTTCTAGTTTAGTTAAATGTCCATTATGATAAAAACACTATCATACGACAAATAAATACTATTACGAATAGTATAACTGTAGCTTAAAACAACTTTAAGTGCCTAATATTACAGGCTTATTTTTTGTATACTTTGTAAAATCCTTCTTAAGACTGTCCAATTTTTGATCTGCAATGTGAATATTACATAAATAAACATATTTTAACCGTTTTCTCTATATTAGAAATTATGAAAACATTAAAAATAACAAAAAGTTTAATTCTATCGACTCTTCTCATGGGGCAATTTGCCCAAGCAGATAAGTTTAATGATGAGATTTTTTTTCAAAAAGACATATATCAAACTGTCTATGAAAGTGATTGTGAATGGCGCTATGAAGGTTGTGTCACAGTTGATGAAAACGAGTTAGATCTTCGCTCAAATGCCAAGCATATGCTTGATGAAATCTATAGTTGTAAGAATACGATACAAGGCTGTAGTGAAGAAGAACAAAAGAATATCGACAGAATGGAAGGAATTAAGGGACGAATTGGAAACAAGGCCATTTATGGTGGAATGTCCCCACAAGAGTTCTCAAATTACCTTCGTAAATTTGATTCATCTAATAATAAGAAAGGATATTTCATACCACTAGGTTTAAGTGATAAAGAGCTTCTAATGCTAGCAGCTTCCACTTCACTTGGACTTGTTATGTTTGGCTCTGACCAAGAAACAATGGACTTTGTCCAAGATCATAAGAATGGCTTTACTGAAAAACTCGTCTACCCAACAAATAATCACGACAAAATGATCCTTGGAGGAGCAGCCGCCGGATCATACTTTTTAGGTGTTGTTATAAAAGATGGAAAACTTAAAAAGGCAGGACTCTATGTTTTAACGAGTCAAATTGCTACTCAGATTGTAACGGAAGCATTCAAGAAAGGCTTTGGGCGACAAAGACCAAATGCTGACCAAGGGCCATATGCTTTTGGAACAACTGGAAAGTCATTCTTTTCAGGTCATTCTTCGGGAGCTTGGTCATTTGCAACAGTTTTTGCAGAAATTTATAAAGATAATAAAGTCGTTCCATATTTAGCTTACGGTGTGGCCGCTCTAACATCTTATGGACGCCTACACGATAGAAAACACTGGCTATCAGATGTATTTGCAGGAGCGATTGCTGGACATCTAATAACAAAGCTTGTTATTAGAATGCACGAAGGCGATGATTCAAATGGTGGACTAATGGTCTTTCCTTCTTGGAATCGTGAAACAGGAACTTTCATGGTCAACTTTGAATGGAGACCTAGAAGTAATACAAAAACTGAATTCAAATGTAAGAAATTACCTGAGGGAAAAGATAGAATTCGTGCTTGTATTTATGAAGCATTTTTAAGATCGCAATAAAATAAAATTGGAGAAATCTATGAAACTCAAATCCCTTGCACTTATTCTCTTAATAGGAGTTAGTGCACACTCTCAAGCAGCTCGTCTCTGGGCCTCAATCCCCTTTATAAGAGGAGCAGACCTGTGTGCATACAAACAGGCTTATTCTCAAACACGTTCTGAATATATGCGTGAAATGACAGGATTAGCATCTCAGCTTATGCAATCTGGAGCAAAGGGAGATGAAGCCTTGGATCTTCTTGTTACTTTCGATGCTCTATATGACAAGAATGTGCGCCTTGCTACACAGTATAAGTATATGGATGTAACTCTAGAAAATACTCTTAAAGCATATTTTGATAGCTATTATCGTAATTTTCCAGTAGTTAATCGTAAGTTAGAATTCGTCCATATGAATAATATTCGCTACATTATGGACTCTATAAATAATGGACAACGTCCAGGTTGGATTCCAAATAATGCAGGAGCTTTAGTAGACTATATGGCTTATGGATCTTATTCATATGCACCAAATTGCCGTGGCGGAATTCAGGTCACACTTACTCTAGTAAGTTCTGATGGGTCGACGAAAACATATCAAGGACAAGGACAACCATCTGTTGTTATGTCTCAAATTGCCTCTACAATGTTTGAAGATTTTCAAAGAACAAAGTTTCCAGCAACGGTACAAATAGGACGTCGCAATCTTACAATTATAGGAACACATAACGGATCAGTAGGTCGAGCGACTTCAATGAGACAAGCAGAAAGAGCCTGTGACAATATTTATGCAAGACTTCCTAATGCAAATGAACTAGAAGCTATTGATGCTTATGGTGATTGGAATGGAGGTGTTTCAATTGGACAAACGGTTTGGGCCATTAGTGGTGGAAAAGTTTATCATCCAGGTCTTATGAATCCAACACCAGTAAGAAACCCATGGTCAGTAAATACTAAGGTGTATTCTTATTATTGTGTTCGCTAAATTTTAAATAACTTCTTAATATCTGCGTCGGGCCTAATCTGTCCGGCGCGATAATCCATGACCTTTTTTCTCTTCTCATTAAAATAGTGGTGTAAATGTATCAAGACACCAAACTTATCATCTAGCTCCATTTTTGAAATTAAAAAGCCAGCTTTAAGTTTAGGTATAATAACAGAATTATTCGTAGCACAGTGGCGAGAATAGACCATTTGAAATCCTTCCGCTTCTAGAATGGCCAGACACTTGTCTAAGATGGCCCCATAAATACCTTGTCTTCGATATTGTGGAAGTACTGCTGAATTACACATATAAAATGTTGTACTACTTTCTTGATATCCCCAACTCCAGCCAAGAAAGTTCCCCTCTTTATCAAAGGCGGCCAAACATAACTTAAAAGGTTCTCCTAAATTTTCTTGGAGTCTTTTTACATTTGAAAGTTCTGTTTCAGACAGAATATCCCATAGTACATAACTATGATCATCTTCAAAAACATCGTTCTTATACTCATAATAGTATTTATTAAAGTCTTGCGAATTTAAGATTTGAATATCTATTTCTTTCATAGAAATAGTTTAGCTCTTAGAAATAAAAGGACAAGTTAAAAAAGAGAAGGTGGCCAAGTGTTACGGCCACCCTTCAAGAAACTAGAATCTAAAACCAATACCGATCCCTACAAGTAAAGGGTCGATATCAACTTCAGCATTCACAACGCCAGATCCTGTATCAACAGTTGCATCAGCTTGTAAGTAAAGCTTTTTCACATCAAGGTTGAGATATAAATTCTGAGCAACTTTGATATCAGTTCCTAGTTGTAAGGCATATCCAAATGCATCATCATACTTTGTCGAGACCATATCTCCCGGTACCTCTCCATAAAAGATAGTATAGTTGATACCAGCACCTACATATGGTTTGAAGTCTCCAAATTCCATATGGTATTGCGCTAATAAAGTTGGAGGTAGTAAAGAAACGCTACCAAGGCTTCCTGTTCCATTGAGGTTTACATCATGAGTTGCTGTTGCAAGAATTAACTCAAGTGCAAAATTTTGATTGAAGAAGTAAGAGAAGTCGATCTCTGGAACTGATTCATTATTAATTGCAATATTACCACCGATATTGTCTGAAACATCAGGGGTTACGCTTAAGGCCCTTACACGAACCATTGAATTCCCCTCTGCAAATGAGAAAGAACTAAACATTAGAAAAAATAAAATTGAAACGATTGATGTTTTTTTCACAAAAACTCCTTTGAAATTTCTATGAATTAAAAATATCAAAGGAGATTTTAAAATATTATGAGTTAGATCAGAGTAATAAAAAAAAGCCTACAAAGTAGGCTTAATTTTATTTTAGTAGTGGAATCCCCACTTTTTCATAAAGTCATGGTCGCTTTCATCAAAGAATGGCCACCAACCTTGTGAACCTAAGTGCTCACCTGTTTCGAAATCAATAGTGTGGTTAATCCAACCAGTTGGCTCTGGGCCAACGAAACGACGAAGAACAATTCTACCATCTACAATGTAGTCTGAACGATGGTAAGTAACAGTAAAAACTGAGCCATCATCTTTCTTTCTAAAAAATCTAATAACTTCACGATCTGTTAAGTCATCACTAAGAAGCCACATAACAGTTGTATCACCAAAGTCTTTGGCCTTATACCAACCACCAACTAGGTAATCGTGTTCCATATTTGATACCATTGAGCGAAACTCTTGGTATTCATTCATAAGAGTCTTAGCGTCTGGATTACTATAACCAAATACTAAAGCAGGCAACATTGCCAGCATCAAAACGAGTGATTTCATTTAATTCTCCTTTAAATTAGCGAAAGACATATTCGCAATAAAAACCATCGATGACAAGATTTTGCAAGTTAAGAAAAGTCAAAAAGTCGTCAATTATACAGTAAAACTTATAGGAATATGCGTAAATAGCTGTAAATCACCTTAAATACTGCTATATCTGCCTTATGCAAGTAAACGTAAGATACCTCGATAATTTAAAAATTGAAGCCAGTTTCGATGATTTTAAAATCATCTCTGATCAGCCTGTGCGCTACAAGGGAGATGGTACAGCTCCTGGCCCTTATGACTATTTCCTGGCCTCTTCGGCCATGTGTGCAGCTTATTTTGCAAAGGTCTATTGTAAAAGCAGAGATATCCCTACAGAGGATATTCGCATAAGTCAGCAAAATATAGTGGACCCTGATAATCGCTACAAGCAATCATTTGTTATACATGCCGAGCTTCCTGCTTCAATATCTGAAAAAGATAAGAAAGGGATTCTTGCTTCAATGAATCGATGTACTGTTAAGCGAGTTATTCAAAATGAAATTGATTTTAAGATAGAAGCAAAAGAAATACTTGGTAACGATGTCAAACTTGACTACGAAGTAAATGAAACCAAGACGATGATTCCAGGTAAAGATTGTTCTTTAGAAGAAACAATAAAGAATATGACAGGACTTCTAGCAAACCTGGGAATTCAAATTGAAATTGCATCATGGAGAAACCAAGTTCCTCATGTTTGGTCAGTTCACATTCGCGATGCTGACTCTCCGATGTGTTTTACAAATGGAAAAGGTGCCACAAAAGATGCGGCCCTTGCTTCTGCTCTAGGTGAATATCTAGAGCGTATTAGCACGAATTATTTCTACAGCGATTATTACCTTGGTGAAGATATCGCTAATGCAGAATTTGTTCATTACCCAAATGAGAAATGGTTTGAGATTCCAAATGATGAGTCTATTCCGACTGGATTAATGGATGAGACACTTCTTAATGCTTACGATAACGGTGGCGAGCTTAGGGCCTCAAATTTAATTGATACAAATTCAGGAAATAAAGAGCGTGGAATCTGTGCACTACCTTTTGAGCGTCAATCTGATGGCCAAACGGTTTACATACCGGCCAACCTCATTGCGAATTTATTTGTAAGTAATGGAATGAGTGCTGGAAATACAAAATATGAAGCTCGTGTACAATGTCTTTCAGAAATTTTTGAAAGAGCTGTAAAAAATCAAATTATTACAGAAGAGATCACACTACCGGATGTTCCAAAAAGTGTTTTAGAAAAGTATCCAACAATACTTGAAGGGATTAACAAACTTGAAGAAGCTGGTTTTCCAATTGTTGTAAAAGATGCTTCTTTAGGTGGTAAGTTTCCTGTCATGTGTGTAACTCTCATGAATCCAAGAAATGGAGGTGTATTTGCATCCTTTGGTGCTCACCCACGTTTTGAAGTGGCACTTGAAAGAAGCCTGACAGAACTTCTACAAGGTCGAAGCTTTGAAGGTATGAATGACACATTCCCTCCAACATTTAATGAATTTGCTATTCGTGAACACAATAATATTGTTGATCACTTTATTGATTCAACAGGAGTTATCTCTTGGCGCTTCTTTGGTGCTAGGCCACAATACGAATTTAATGAATGGAACTTTTCTGGTTCGACTCAAGAAGAATACCAATATCTAATGGGAATCTTAGAAGAGCTAGGTAAAGAAGTTTATATAGCAGATTATAACGAGTTAGGAGCAAGTGCTTGTCGTATTCTTGTTCCAGAATACTCTGAAATTTATCAACCAGAAGATCTGATTTGGGACAACCATAATCAAGCACTAGACTTCAGAGAAGATATTTTAAATCTCCACTCTTTAAACAATGAAGACCTAAGTTCACTAATTGAACGACTTGAAGACAGTGAGCTTGATAATTACATGCCAATTTCTGAGTTAATCGGAGTTGCATTTGATGAAAGTACTGTATGGGGACAATTAGTTATTGGAGAACTCAAGGCACTTGGTTATCTTGCTCTACAAAATTATGAAGAAGCTAAGCATCTCGTCGAAATGCTTGGTACATTCAACGATAATACAATAGAAAGAAGACGCTTTTATCAGGCTCTCAATAATGCACTTGATATAGAACTGGCAGATGATCTTGAAATAGCGGATTATCTTGAAAGCTTCACTAAGATGTATGGCCCTGAATTAATGGAGCGAGTAACTAAGACATTAACCCTAGAGAATCGCTTTGATGGCCTAACTCAGACAAATTCTAGTCTTGTAGGTATTGATAAGCATCTAAAGTTAATTGAAAGTTATAAAAAGCTACAAATGGCACGCCACTACTTTTCTAAATAAATCTTTATGGTAACCTCTATTAGTTAAAACTATGGAGGTTATCACATGAGTACAAATATAAATGAAATTAAATTTAAAGATGGAAAAGGCCTAGATAAAACAATTAAGGACTTTGATGCTAAGGCATATCTTGTAGTCAATGTTGCTTCAAAATGTGGACTTACACCACAATACGAAGGGCTACAAAAACTATATTCTGAATACCAAGATAAAGGACTTGAAATTCTTGCTTTTCCAGCAAATGAGTTCTTACAACAAGAGCCAGGTACTAATGAAGAAATTCAAAACTTCTGTTCAATGGAGTACAACGTAACATTTCCAGTGAATGAAAAGATTGTTGTTAAAGGAGAAGGTCAACACCCACTCTATCAAGCTTTAACAGAAGGGAAAAAAGAGGCAGTAAGAAATGACAAACCAGACTTTGAGCAATTACTTACAAGCAAAGGTCTTATCTCAGGACAAGCTCATGATATACATTGGAACTTTGAAAAATTCCTTTTAAACGAAAATGGAGAAATTGTTGAAAGGTACTTTCCTGACATTGATCCAAGAGATGAAAAAATCACTTCAAAAATCAAAGAACTTATTTAATAAGAAAGGACCTGCTTTAGGCAGGTCCTATATTTATTACCAATCTAGTGAACTTCTATCACAAGTTACAATATAGCCTGTAGTCCCAACTTGATGAGTCGGCCCAAAAATAATCTGTACTCCGTTAAAGTCTTGTTGTGAAGAAACCTGAATCCCTTGATCTTTATAATTTGTTGTAAAAGATGCTTGTGGACCAGAAGCTTTATCGACAAGAGCAACTTTAAACTCAATATTATCTACAACAGTACTCATTAGATTCTAACGACTAGAATTGTCTCTTTTCATTTCAAATTCCTCACCAAAAACAGTGTCATCTGAGTACTTTGAAACATTACAAGTGTAATCTGGAAAATCAACATTTGAAGCAAATGCAGAATAAGAAATTAAAGTGGCAATTAAAATTAGAATGTTTTTCATATATCCCCCTAGTTAAGATGAAATTAAATCATCATTAAGATTAATTTTTATTTTTTCTTGGGGAGTAATTGTTGAGAGTCATTTATATCAAGAATTAGATTAATTAGTAGATATCAAGTATATTTTATAGAGTACTGTTAAGTTTTTGATCAAAAAAAAAGTGAGTTAATAATGAAAAAACTAGTATTTTTTGTTCCTGTAGATGACGCACAAGAAGTAAAAGAGGCCATCTTTAATGCCGGTGCTGGAACCATTGGCAACTATGACAAATGTTCATTTGAGACAGAAGGTATCGGTCAATTTCGTCCAAATAATCAAGCAAATCCCCATATTGGCGAATCCGGAATTATTGAAAAAGTAAGAGAACTTAAGGTGGAAACGATTTGTCCTGATGATAAAGTTAAAGAAGTAATTAAGGCGTTAAGAACGGCCCATCCATATGAGGAGCCAGCAATCGACCTTTATGAACTAGTAAATTTTTAGGAGGAAATATGACTTCATTGAATGAGAAAACATGTATACCTTGCCAAGGAGGAGTACCTCCCCTACCTCTTGAGGAAAAACTAAGCCTTAAAGAGCAAATCGACAAACGTTGGAGCTTCACTAATGATAAAACAAGGCTGACTCTTGAAGTTGATTGCGAAAAGTTTGACCAACCAATGAAAATTGCAAATGAAATCGCAAAGGTTGCAGATGAACAATGGCATCATCCTGACCTACACGTAAGTTTTGGAAAACTGAAGGTTGATCTTTGGACACATAAAATTGATGACTTAGTGGAAAGTGATTTTATATTTGCAGCAAAAGTGGACGATATCTTAAAGTCTAATAATCTATAAAAAATTCAAAACATCTATTATTTAGGGAGAAGTATAGCTATAAGTAAGACATGAAATCTAAAGCTTTACTCTCCCTCTTTCTAACATTGTATTGTTTAACGACTTCCGCAAAAGTATTCAATGTCATGGCCCCTTTAATCATAGGTGATCCAAATAACTTGTCGTCTGAATATTCAAAAGCTGAGTTACGAAAATTTCAAGATCAATTAAATGAAATAAAGTCCCTAGGAGCAACAGGAGTTAGTACTGATATCTGGTGGGGACTAATAGAAAAAGAAGATAATAAATTCAATTGGCAATACTATCAAGTGCTGAGTGATCTTATTATAGACGCTGGCCTAAAGTGGGTACCGATTCTATCATTCCATCAATGTGGTGGTAACGTTGGTGATACATGTGATGTACCAATCCCAAATTGGTTATGGCAAAAGTATGGTACGAGTGCCATGTCTAAAAGTGAGCAAGGAAACTTTTCAAAAGAATATCTATCTGTTTGGTCTACCCACAAAGCGATCAATGATTTTTATGAGGTCATGGGCTCATTTAAAATGAACTTTTCACATAAGATGAAAGATATATATGAAATTAATGTAAGCCTTGGCCCTGCCGGTGAGCTTCGCTATCCTTCATATAATTCACACGATAATGGATCAGGTTATCCAACACGTGGAGCGCTTCAAGCCTATTCTGAGCTAGCAATAGAAAGCTTTAGAAACTACGTTAGAAATAAGTATTCTAATATTGATACTGTAAACTTCATGTGGGGCTTTAATCTATCTTCTTTCAAAGAAGTTGCACCTCCTAATCCTTTCTTCTTTTTTCCAGCTCAAGAACAACACACTAATTATGGTAAGGACTTTTATAATTGGTATTCTAAAAGTTTACGAGAGCATGGAAAGAGAATTCTTGGAGCGGCCATTGATACCTTTAGATCAGAGGCACATATTCAATTAGGCTTTAAAGTACCAGGAATACACTGGCGAGTTGCACCAGGTGCTGATCGATTGGCAGAGCTTAATGCAGGACTGATATCAACTGATCAAGATATCTTTAGTGATAAAACAGGACATGGTTATAATAGAATCATCGGTATTATCAATGAACTTAGAAAAGAGAAGGACTTTCATCAATTAAATTTTCATTTTACTTGTTTAGAAATGAATAATCTTGAAGGTCCAACAAATGCACAAAGCTATGCGAAGGCATTAGTATTCTGGGTTGCTCAGGAAGCACAAAGACAAGGCGTACGTATCTTAGGAGAAAATGCTCTAGCAGTCACTCTCCACGATCACAAAGCTTGGGATAATATTGCAGATGCACTTTACTTTGGAAACTATGATGGAGTTACCTTTTTACGAATGGGTACGATCCTTAGCAGTCAGCTAGCAAAAGACAGATTTAGACAAATGACAAAACAATAATTACAGATACTTATATAGAAATCACTCACCAAAAAGGTAATTTTACCGCATTTAATGGTCCTTGGAGTATTTAGTAATTAAGGTAAAATAATTTAGGAACAAGTGAGGGGTTTATGAAGAGTTTAAAGATTGTAGCTTTGTTAAGCTTAATAATTTCATGTCAAAATCAAAAGAGTGAACGACAAGTTGCCTCTGTCAATGCACTTCAACCAAAAGTAGAACAAGGTGAAGTCTGGGGACAAGATGAAGTAGCAAATATGAGTCGTGTCGGTGAGATTTTCAAAGAAACACTAATCGAAGCAACAGGAAATAATAAAATCATGAAAAGGGATGCTCATCCAAAACATCATGGTTGTGTAAAATCAGAACTTACAATTGATAATTCTAAACTACCTCAAAAACTAAGAGTTGGCCTATTTGAAGAAAATAGAAAATATCAAAGTATTATTCGCTTCTCTAATGGAGAGCCTGATCCTTCAAAAGCAGATATCGAAAAAGATATTCGAGGTATGGCCGTAAAAATAATCGGCGTTCCCTATCAAAACTATCTTCAAGATATTGGTCTTGAAGGAAATAAGAATATCCACGATCTAGTTATGATGAATGCTGATAGTTTTTTCATTGCAAATCCTAAAAAATATGAAAAATTCATGGAAGCAACACAAGGACGATTTGGTGTTATTGCATACTTACTGACTCATTGGGGATCACTTAAGAGAATAATGAAGGCTCGAGTTGAAGTCTCAAATCCACTTGATATCGACTACTCTTCAGCAACACCTTATAAACTAGGTAGTACCAGCATGAAAATGAGTTTTAAATCATGTCGTAAGAACAAGGATACGATCCCAGACAATCCTAGTCATGATTACTTAGGAGAGCGCTTAGCAAGAACTCTTAAGAGTGAACAAGGTTGTTTTGACTTCTATATTCAACCAAATAAAGATCCAAAAAAGAATAATATCGAAAATGCAATGCTATCGTGGGATGAGAAGAAATCACCACAAATTAAGGTTGGACGCCTAATCGTAAATAGGCAGCATAGAGTTCGTGACGAAATGAGAATGTCAGCATGTGAGAATATGACCTTTAATCCATGGCGAGCACCAGAAGTTAATCGACCATTAGGAGGCGTAAATAGAATTCGTCTTGAGGTCTATTTGAATCAGTCAAAATTAAGACATGACTATAACGGGATATAGGATTCTATATCCCCTTTTAAATCCCATCATAGAAGCGTGAGACCCTTGCCATCTTTGCCCATTCAGAAAGAGTCATTTGAACGGCCATCTCGACATCTTCTTTTTCAAAGGACTCACCTTTTCTTTTCATCTCTATTAATTCACGATCAATTTTTCCCATTTCATCAATAAAGTACTGTCTTGCTTCAACGATCTGTTTCTTATCTTCTGAAGTAAGCTCTCTAAATGTTCCTCTTTGATAATCAAAGTAGCGTCCCTCTTCAAATCGATTTAGAGCGATCGATGCTGTTACAACATCAGACCTCAATCGATTTAAGAAAGGATCGCTAACAATCCCCTTAAGGTCATTGTCGATCATATCTTCATTTACACGAACGATAGGCATATTTGAACGAGTCACTTCGTTTGGTAAGCTTTCCCATTTAAACTCTTGCACTGTCGTTGTAATTTTTCTCATATGGTCACCAAGAATATCCAACTTACGCGTTGTATCTCTAAGTTCAAGACCAATTTTAGTATGATTTTCTATTGGTGATTTACCGTAGAGATTTCCACGAATCCCCATTGAAAAGAATTTATGACTTTGTAATGAAATACTAGATAAAGATGATGGTAAGGTATTATTAACACTAGCACGTGCTCGTTTTGGAGCATCTGAATCAAAATGAGCAACACTTGTTAAATAGTTCCCATGAAGTCCTTCTTCCATTCCTTTTAAGTATAAATAATCATTTGCTTGTTTTGACCATAACTGAAAACGGTCAAAATGTTTATAATCTTTAGGCATATCAAATACAACATGAGTATGAAATGAATGTCTTTCACCTGTAAATTTCGAAACTTCAGAAACTTCATCAAGAGTACGTTCTAAATTAATTTCATATTTCTTATTAGCTATTTCCCAAGTATAGCTCTTATCAGAGGAATCATGCCCTAACTCTTGTGAATAACCACCAATGTATTTAGGCTTAAACTCTGTTCCAGTTATACGGTTTTCAGATACTGAATCTTTCTTAACATTAGTAGCATCTTTTATTCTTTTTAATCTTTCGTCACTCGGTATCTGAAGCCATTCTTCATCACTAATGCCAGTTGTCTTAAACCATAAAGTAATATCTTCAATATTACTTTCTTTTTCAAACGAGAATGTAACGAGAGTTCCAGGTGGCCCCCTAATTGGTCTTACATTTTTAAAATATTCATTTCGGGCCATGAGGTAGCGAAGAGAATCGCTATTCTTTTCAACACCATCTTTTAATAAGAAGTCATATAAATAGAGAGCATGCGCATTTGATTTAACCCACTGATCAAACTTCTTAAATTTTTGAGCACTACTTGATGACTTAACGATATTTGAATAAAGAGATAGAACATCACTATATGCATCCCCATCATTAAGTGAAGAGACTAATGAGCGAGGATTTCTAATATCAGAAATGTCTTCCCCAAGTCTTTGTGCATATGCTTTAAATTTCTGTTGCTCGTCTTTATTAAGGCCATTGATCATTTGTCCTAATTGATTTTTTTGAGATTCATTGAGCTCGTGTGTCCCCTTTATCCCAAGTGAATTGTAATATGAATCATCTTGAAAATTAAAACGTCTTCCATTTAAACGATCGATTGCCGCAATTATTCTTTTACGATCTACATTATTTATACTCTCGTTAATAATCTTACCTGTATCTATATCTAGATATGAAATTGATAATTCATTTCCATTATCAGATTTGATAACAGGGTTAGCAAACTTACGAATTTTATTTTCTTTAGAGCGAATAGCGACTAATTGGATTCCTTGACCGATTTGAGGAGCAGAAAGAAAATCATGTTTTTCTTCTTTTATAATCTCTTCTAACTTAGCTGATATAGCTCTTGTATTTGAGTTGCGAGCCTCTTCTGGACTTAGGGCCCTAGCGGCTTTCTTTTTCGCTAGATCTTCATCCGATACAATTGATGATTGTGGCTTCTTTGTATGTTCTGAAACGACCTCTTTAAGTCGTTTTACCATCTTTGGACCTTTAAAGATCAACGCCACAGCAGCGGCAGGAGGCATAATAACCTCACCAACGATCTCACATACTCTTGCCTGTCTTGCTTTTTGATTATAACAACCTAATGTATAGTAGGTATCTTTAATCATATCAGAGATGGCATCCATCCCCATCTTCATAATGTCTTTAGCAACAAGAAGTGATGCATCCACATCATCGCCTGTTTCTTCATAAGCTTTATCAAATTCAATAGCTAAGTAATTCTTAAAAGAATCATAGTATTCACCGAGGGCCTCATTCTTTTCTTGTCGTAATTCAGAATCAAACACATAACCAAGGCTTCCTTTTATCATTTCAACAACAAATTCAAAAAGGTTCACGAGTGAGCGCCAAAGTCCTCGAAAACAATTATATATGAAAGAAAAACTTGTAATATCGATTTCATTTTCATCGATACTTTCACAAGTTATCTTCTCGTCTTCTTCAACATCTTTACATGCATCGCTATTTTTAACGACCTCACAAAAACTTTGAAATGTATCTTCAGATAAAGGTCCTTTAACTGAGCTTTCAGAACTACAACTAATATAGTCATAAGTATCAGTTACTGAGCCAAAAGATCTAAATTGATCAATTATGTCACTATTACTAAATGCTAGGACATTAAAACTTAGAAAAAGAATAATAATAGAACTTAATAGTTTTCTCATTTACGACTCTCCCACTTAAGAGTCGATTGAAAAAAGCTACTTATTACTTCTTTGTTTAACTTGTCTTTATCAAGAGAAGTAATGAGACTAATAACACGTTTATCATTTAAAAAAGTGTGTCTTTCATAAAAATAATTTTTAAGACCTTTACGATCAATATAATAACCAGAAATTGTTAACTCATCATTCTGCCACTTATATTCAAAAGCATTCCAATCACTAATCCCTAAAAACTTCATTCCATTTCGCTTTTTCTTCTCAAGTGACTTAACAAATTTGTCGCGCTTATCAATATTAGCTAAAAATGATTTTGATGATTTTAAAACTTGAGTTGATCCTCTAATACTTTTTGTTTGGGTACTCTTCCAAATCGTCGTATTTCCAATTTCACGCTTTGGTTGCCATATAATTTTTAAAGCAAACGTCTGAAATAGAATGAAAAATAATAATAAGCACTTAGGGAATCTCATACCTATCTCATCGGCTATTATGAGTTAATACTTGAGGAATATTAAGGCCTTATCTCTAGAACAACATCTCGATCGAGGTCTTTTACTCGATTAAAATTGATGCCACGTTTTTTTAGAATTCTCTCATATAAACGCTCATGGGCCTTTGATGTGAATATATAAATTCCATCCAGAGAATCATCTGCATCCATTGAAGTGATTAATTGGCTTAGTAATTCTTCGCTTAATTTGCGATCTCCTTTTTTATCATCAACAGTAAAACGAACCGCTTCTGCAACCTTTCGCCCAGGACGACGATCGACCTTTACCCCTGTTGCTTTTTCAAAGGGCATTAATTCATCAGCTTTTGAAGATGTTACAAAGGCCAGTCCACCTCTCATGGAATCAGCTGCCCCTTTTTCTGTACTAATAATCAAAGTGGTTCGATCTTCCATTTGTCGACTACTTTGAATGAAGTCTTTTACTTCATTTTCAGAGAGGTTTAATCTTCGCTGATAAGTATCTGAAACAAAATTCCAATAATTTGAACTCATTGTCCTAACTTCTTTATTTGAACTATTAAGATTTAGAACATAATAATCACCCTTCTCAATAGAAAGCTTATATCCTGCATCTCCAAATACTTCATTATCGATTGGCTTCTTTCTAAGATAAAAGCTAAGCTCATCCATTGTCTTAACATGGAAAAGACGGGAATTTGGATCATATTTCTTTGATAATTCAAAGGCCTGCTTAATTGGACCTAAAGATGAAAGACCACTTAGAGCTGTACTCACGGAAGTTAAGAGAATCTCTTGGCTTAGCTCCTCAGAACACTCTGTATATTTTTGATAATAAGTATGTTGCTTAGACTTTATAAAATTATTTAATAGAGATTCACATTGTTCTTTTTTCTTAGGTATTGCAACGAGATCTTTTGCAAAAAAAGTTGCACTAGAGAGTCCTGTCGTTGCTTTTGTAATTGAAGCATAGATTTCTTCTCTCATTCCCCACTTTGCTAATCCTAGGCCACGAAGCCCCCAAACACTTAATCTAAAGGCAGGGCCTGCAACAAAAGGAGCAACAAACATTCCAATCTCAAGGCCTAATTCCTTTATTTTCTGATCAGTTAAGTAACTTTTATTCCTCTCATAAAGACTGCACGCTAGACTTGGCTCTTTCATAACCTCTTTTCGCCAATCTAATGTTGATAAAATAGAGGAAGTTGTATCATCAACGACATCATTGCCATTTATAATATCAAAGAGGACTTTAATTCTCTCTTTTTGTAATTCCTCATTAACTTCTTCGTTGATAGCAAAGTCATATTGTCTTTGCTCAGGAGAAAATCGCGTATTAATCTCCCTTATTTGATCTTGAGCACCAGATAAATAATCAGAGTATGTTTTGACCAGTGCGGATTTAAGATCTCCCTCATCTTTACTTTTAATGATATTTTCAATTTCTGGCCCTGCTAAAATGGGGCGTTTAGAAAGTAGTAAAATCTTTAGCTTTTGAAGTTTTTTTAAATGCTCTTCATTTTCAATTCGCATCTTTGGACTACAGACTCTAAAGCAGATATTTAATTTATCTGAGACGATTTCAATTTGCTTGGTAATTTCTTTTAACTTTAAATAATCACTTTCAATATCTTTGAATTCATTTATATACCATTGCCTACTTTCATCCTCTTCGACAAAGTCATTACGTAAAAAGCGCAACATCCCTTTGTTATTGTCTATTTCAGCTTGAAGAAGGTCTTTTTTCTCTTCTACTTTTTCAATAATCCAATGCCAACGACGTAATGAATTTTCACTAATCTCTTTAGGAAGGATTGATTTGGGAATTTCAAGAGTTGAACAACTTGGATCTTCTAAACGAAGAGAATTACATAATTCCTCAATAGACTCTGCCCTAGTTACGATACTCGCAACAAGAGCAATAAAAATGATAATCCCCTCTAATCTCATAGGGTTCTTATCGGTTATATTGAAAATAAATCAAGAGAATATATAGAAGGATTCTTTGCGCGCCACATATTTTCGATAGCTTACATTATCTAGTTATTTATAAATCAACCTCTTCTTTGTCAGGCGAATTAGGCGATAAAGAGAAGTAAACTTCTCTTTTCCCTTACGCTGGCAAAGCTGATCATCATTTGAAGCAATTTCTACGACTGCTCTTCTAACCTGCTCATAAGAAAAATCAGTATTTTTATATTTACGATTAACTCTTTCAACAAAAGTATTAAAAAGATTTTCTTCTCGCTTATATTTATTTTCTTGAAGTTGCAGAACTTCTTCTTCTATCTTTGAATCAATATCCTGATTTGCAAATTCATGCTCTTCTACTTCAGACATTTTTAAAACAATATAAGCACCTATAATTCCCTTTTCGTTCTTTAAAAGATCGAAGAAGGCGGCCACAGTTGATATAGATAAGACAACAGGAATAGAACCTGGAACGAAAGCAACAATAAAAGCCGCAGCAGGTTTACCAATGACTTTAGATAGCCAATAAAAACCCTTAAGTTTGTATACCCAGCCTTCATCATTTTCCACAGACTCTTTAGGATAAAATGTCTCTATTTTATCTTGGTACTGCTTTATACACTTATACTCAGTACTTGCTTGTACAGGTACACTTAGTATAAAGACGCTTAATAATATTATTGAAATAACCTTTCTCATTGAAAATAATCTAGCATATCAAAGCGTATTACTTAGATATACTCGCGATTTCATGAAATTATTATGTGAAAAATATTTAGACAACAAGCTTGATTATTTCACTAAAAAACTAAGAAACTTAAGCTAAGCCTTTGTTTTTAATTAACTTAGCTAACTACACTTCTAAACCGAAGATTAGCTCGTGGTACAAAAAATTAACTTAGATATTCTTCTTGAAAGTATCGATGGCATAGCCTACCGGTGTCGCAATGATAAATATTGGACTATGGAGTTCATTACCTCTGGTATTGAAAGAATCACTGGCTATACACAAGATGAGATCTTAAACAATGCCAAGATTTCTTTTGATGATATTACTCTTAAAGAAGATAAACTAATCGTTAGACAGACTGTTGATGAGGCCCTTGAAGCTCATAACTACTACACAACAGAATATAGAGTTAGACACAAGGATGGGAGGATTATCTACTTATGGGAGCAAGGTGTTGGCGTTTATGACGGCGATAAAATTATTGCTCTAGAAGGATATATCTGTGATATCACAGCTCAAAAGCAGACAGAAATAGAACTTAAAGAAAAAGTGCAACAACAGGCGATGGAATTATTAAGAGAGAAAGAAAAGGAGATTGAGCGCACTAATTACTTAAGAATATTAGAGTTAATAAAGTCAATGGCACATGAATTAAGAAACCCTTTAAACCTCTCAATAAATTCAACTCATCTACTTGAAGAAGAAATTAAAAAGATAAGGCCAGATAATACAAAAGCACAACGCGTTCTATCAATATTAGAGGGTTCAAATAATCGAATTAATGAAATTGTTGAAACCATAGAGCTGACTTTTCGATCAGCAACACATAAGAGAGGAAAGCAAGAGCTTTATGATTTAATTTTAGAAAGCACATCTCATTTTCATAAAAAGATAAAAAAACATGGAATTCAAATAAAGATTGATGAAGGTGTAAAAGATTATATGATATTGGCAACAAAGGAAAACTTCATACAATCATTGAAAAATATAATTAAAAACTCGATTTCTGCAGTTAAAAAAAATAATGATAAATCTCGCAAGAAAATAGAGATATATGCCAGTATAGATTCTAAAAACAATTTGCGATTAACAATAAAAGACTTTGGTATCGGTATATCTAAAGAGTACTTAGATATGATAACACTCCCCTTCATATCAACAATAACAAGGAGTAAAGGAAGTGGACTAGGACTTAGTGTTGCAAAATATCTTCTACAAGATGATAATTTTGAACTAAGTTTTAATAGCAAAGAAAATGCATGGACAGAAGCCTATATAAGTATACCAGAGAATAACTGGGCCAAGATATAAACTATTCGACTTTTAAAAGAAGAAGGTTACTACTTACATTCTTCATAATATCCAATGAGACACTTCCAATTGATAAGTGCTCAAACGTATAGTGCTGAGGCTTTATAATAACCAGATCAGAGTTTTCTTTTTGCACAATTTCTTCTACACGCTTAGCTGCATCTTCGTTTAGTACCATCTCCAAAGAATACGAACACTCGATATTGGCATCCTTCATAATTTTGTGTGCTTTCTGTAATTCTTTTTCTGCTTTACTGCGCATATCAGATAATTCGCTTGTTAAAATTTCTCGAGGATAAGGCTCATTGGAAAAAAGCTCTAGACTATACCCCACAAAGTTAATTGGGACGACACAATCCATATGGACCTTTGCTTCATTACATTTGGCGATGTGAATAACTTTTGCTAAATCGTCTTCATCTAAAGGTGTATAAGGTATTAAATAAGTAAGGTGAGAATAATTCTCTACGGCCTTCTTACTTACGAGAACATCTTTTTTTACATGGAATAAAGACTTTTCTGCAAATGTATTTAAAAAGAAGCGATGAAAACCACCATGATGAGTAATTCCTATTGCCATCATTTCTAGATCAACATGCTCTGTTAGATGCTCAATTCCTTCATTGATTGAGCCTTCAAAGTTTTCAAAATCAACCTTTTCTTTTTCAATCCCTACTCTTGCTAACGCCTTATTGGCCATATCTAGAACAGTAGCTTCAATATCTTTATTCCAAATAGGATCTTTAATATAGCGAGGCTTAACAGTAAGAGGATGAAATTGTTTATTTAACTGAGGAGTCATTGTATCGATATGATAAATTTTGGGTTTAAGACCGAGACTACTCGCAAAGGAGTATCCAGACTTAAGGTTATTATCTGAGCCTTCATAGAGATCTGAACAGATTAGCATTTCTTTCATATTTCCTCCGAAGAATATAACATACTCATTTTATTTTCATCGAAGAATTTAAGATACTTAATTTAAGTTAGCTTATAGAGTTTGGTAGATATTTACGACTCGACCTTCTTGCTTATGACTGTCATTACCTTCAACAAGCTTTAGTCCATCAAGTTCATTTAATGCCGAAAGCATGATTTCATCCCAACCAGAAATAAAGAATAAATAAAACTTCTGGCCATCATCAATAAGGTTCTTAAAATGTCCGATTAAATGAGGAACATTTTCAGTACCAACAGAGTCATAAAGATAATAAGCATCATATCCGTGGAACGCTTGCGGATCTTCTAAAAAGTCACAAGTTTGAAATCTTACATTATCCAAAGAGAAGTATTTTGAGATTTCATTAGTAAACTTGACCCTTTCATCAACTAATTCTAATCCCAGATAATTTAATTCCTTCTTAACCTTCATGGCCAGATAAAATAGAGCTCTTCCAGAACCGGAGCCAAGATCACATAGGTTGCTAATACCATCAGTTGAATTAATGAAATTTACGAGAATATCCAGATCATCATAACAGGCAGTATAGACATGGTAGTTTTCGCCGAAGATAACATTGTCATCATCGCCGTTACACTCATTACCATCTTCATAGTCTTCAGGATAAAGCTCCTCAATACCAATGACTCTTAGAAGGCGATCTAAAATGAGATCACGAAAGCTTGGATCAAACTCCCCGGCAGCGATAACTTTTTGAACGAGTTCAACAATTTCCCCAACTAATGGGAAACTCAGTCCATCAAAATATCTCTCATTAAGAATAAGTGCATCTCTTCGATTAACTTTACAGATCTTGTTAAGAAACTTTGACTGCTTTTCAAATGGTTGTGACAGGACCTTAGTCCACTTCTTTTCAGGCTTTTGAAACATAAGTACTCATACCATTTTAAATGCCTTGATGCACCATTTAAATTTGCTCTTTCTAAATCCTATCTATTATAAGGCTTTTAAATACTTATTTAATGTTCCTAAATTATAGGCCCCACTATAAACAAGCCAGTGATAGATATTAGTTGGAGAAATATCCGGCTCCTTATCATTTACATCATAACAATAGACCTTAAGTTTTCGCCCATTATCATCAATTACTTCTCTTTGGATTCGAGTGTAATTATTCATACTACACTCTATTTCATCTAAAGTTGCTAGGTCATGATCATTTAAGCGATAGACAGCACCCCACATACTCTTTCCAGGGGCTTCATACATATCAGCAACGCCACCCTTTCTAACTTCAGAATAGGTTGTATAACGCAACTCATAGCCGTCTAATCTGGCCCTTGTTACAAATGAAGAACTAGGACATCTCTTTCTAATTTGAGAAATATCCATATTAGATCCAAATCCGAAAACAAGATGCTCTCCTTCATCAGGGGCCTTACCAAAGCCTCCTCCACCAGGAGTACAAACCATAAGTCGATCCATCTTCTCAACTTTAGTTTGAAAGCATTCTTCTAACTCAATAACTTCTCCGTTCTTTCTCTCTAGAATATTCTTCCCTCTTAGGCCATCTTCCCCACCATTTATTCCAGTAGGAGAGCTTAGCCTTCTTTGCGAGATCATACTTAAGTCACTGTCTTGTAGAAATAAGAGATGGCGATAGATTCCACTTCCTCCACGGAACTCTCCAATTCCACCACTTCCTTGTCTAATTCCCATCAATTCGATACGAACAGGTAAGCGACTCTCAAAGACTTCGGGATCAGTAAGAAGAGAATTGGTCATACCTACTTGAATAGCACTTGCACCATCTCCACTAGAACTTGCCCCGGCTCCTCCACCAAGAGTTTCGTAATATTGGTATTCTTCGTTACCAAAACTTAAATTATTCATTGTCCCTTGCCCATGTGCCTTAACACCAAGAGATTCAAAAATAAGATCACAAATAACTTGAGATGTTTCAACGTTACCTGCAACTACAGCACTTTCAATACTTGGATTTAGTAGAGATCCCTTAGGGATCTTTATGTCTAAGTATCTAGCAATACCATCATTAAGAGGGATCTCTTCCTTTATAAGACAACGTAGTGCAAATAAGATTGATGCTTTTACTACTGGCAGTGGCGTATTAAAGTTATGATCTCCGCAAGGAGATGTTCCAGTAAAATCAATCACTAACTTATCTTCATGGTGATTTGTCATTTTAACAGTAATTGATCTCTCATTAGTTATATTTGTATTAGAAGTACCTTCTTTAAATTTTTTAAGCACTTCAATAATCTTCTTATGTGAATAAGCTAAGATCGCTTCGGCCATTGCTAGAGTTTTTGCAGCACCATAAGAATCAACTAAAGAGTGAAGCTCTGTGCGTGCTTTTTGATTTGCCGCAAATTGGGCCTTAATATCATGAATATTTTGAATTGGTATTCGAGCAGGAAATTGTCCTTCTTTTAAAATCTTAGAAAGTTTCTCTTCTAAGAAGCGTCCTTTTTCAATAATTCTCTCAGGAGCAATAACAACACCTTCTTGAGACAATTTTGTGCTCTTTCCGGGCATTGATCCAGGACTTATTCCTCCGATATCAGCATGGTGTCCTCGGCTGGCCACATACATTGATAGCTTCCCTTCAAAGAATATCGGTGTAATAGCAGTAATGTCTGGCAAATGTGTACCGCCATAATTAGGATCATTACAAATAAATCCATCACCTTCATTGATATCATCGTTAAATTTTTCAGCGATGGCCTTAACAGCATCCCCCATAGATCCTAAATGAACTGGGATATGAGGCGCATTTGCTAATAGCTCTGCATCTTTTGTAAAAAGCGCACAAGAAAAATCATTACGTTCTTTAATCGTTATACTATGGGCCAAGTTTTGTAGAGTATGCCCCATTTGTTCGGCTATCGATTGAAATCTTTGATAGTAAATCTCTAGCTCTACTTTGGCGTCACGCTCTGAAATTTCATCCTGCTTTACATCTTCTTCTTTCGTAAGAATCCATTCACCATACTTGTTTTTAGAACCTCTCCATCCTTCATCAAAGACTAAGCAGGTATTATTTGCACTTAAAAGAGCTGGGCCTTCAATGTCATTAAGTGCCTCATCCTTTATTAACTCTTCACTATGTCCAGAAAGCCTCTCTCCAGTTGAGACGAGACTAACAACTTCTGCCTCTCCTTCAAATTCAACGCCAAAGAGCTTTTCATAGGCTTTTGAGAATTCGTTAGAGATAGCATTAAACTTTTCTGCTGATACATTAATTTCATAATCACTACCCTTTGCACGCATCAGTAGTTCATTTGTAAAACGATCAACATTATTTAAATTTTCTTCAATCTCTTTATGTAGTTCAGTGAATTTCTCTTTAATCTCTTCTTCATTTATCTTAGAAAAGTTTTTAGTATAAGCTTTCATGACACGAAAACTTTCATTTGCTGTCCCAATTCCATAAGCTGATAAAACACTTGAAAATGGATGAACAAAAATTTTCTTAATACCAATAGCGTCTGCAACTTTACATGCCATTTGTCCCGCAGCTCCACCAAAGCTCACCATTGTGAAATCTGCTGGATCTTCTCCCTTTTCAACTGAAACTTTTTTAATTGCACGTGCCATTGTTGAAGCGGCAACATCAAGAAATCCCTCTGCAACCTCTTTAGCATCCATTCCAGCCTCTTTAGCTAGCTTATTAAACTTCTCACTTACGATCTCTTCATCAAGAGCTTGATTGCGATTAGGTCCAAATATCTTTGGAAACTTATCCGCTTCAAGTCGTCCCAAAAAGAGGTTTGCATCAGTTACAGTTAATGGTCCTCCATTTCGATAACAAGCAGGACCTGGAAATGCCCCTGCTGACTCAGGTCCGACAGCAAATCGTCCTCCATCAAATTTTAATATTGATCCACCACCTGCTGCAACGGTATGAATATCAAGCATTGGTGCTAAAAGCTTAATTCCTAGAAAGTCAGGTTCATTATCAAGTTTGATCTCACCATCATAGATAGCAACATCAGTTGATGTACCACCCATATCAAAAGTGATGATCTTATTGATATCTCTCTTTACACTGCTTTTGATAGCACCGATTAAGCCACCAGCAGGCCCTGAAAGAAGAGTATTTTGTCCTTTTAAAGTCTTAGCATCACATAATCCACCATTTGATTGCATGTAAACAATATCAACACCGCCTAAGTCATCTTCTAACTCTTTTGTATAGATATCTAAAAGAGGAGTGAGATATGCATCCACTACAGATGTCTCAGCACGATATACATACTTTGAAATAGGGCTCGTTTCATGTGATAGACTTATATATTCAAAGCCAATTTTTTTTGCAATCTGGGCAACTTTTAACTCGTGCTCTGGATTTATACATGAATGCATAAGTGCAATAGCAACTGAGCGAAGGCCTTGCTCGTATAATCTCATTAATTCGAAATAGGCAATTTCCTCATCGAGTTTAGTGATGATATTTCCACTTGCATCTATTCTCTCTTTAATATTTACGACTGTTTTATAAAGAGGTTTTGCTTTTTTAATATCTAAGTCAAATAGGCGTGGACGATTTTGTCTTCTTATTTCAAGAAGATCTCTAAAGCCAAGAGTTGTAACAAGTGCACAATCAATACCGTCTCTTTCTAGGAATGCATTTGTTGCGACAGTAGTACCAAGTCTAACTTTATTAATTATTTTTGGTGAAAAATCATCTCCAAGAAGATTCTTTATACCTTGAACGACAGAAGATTTATAATGAGGAGATTTTGTGAGTAGTTTTTCCGTTTGGTAAGAGCCATTAGTATCGATGGCCACAATATCAGTGAAGGTTCCACCACAATCAATCCAAAAATCCCATTTATTATTTGTATCCATTCGTTTTAGCCTCCCGCTTTACTTCATTGTGCAGAAGGCTTAACGAGATTGCAAATTACTCACTATAGACGTTGTGCTTTATGTCAGCATTGTACTTACCACTATTTAAATTAATAAGAACAAAGACCGAATCCACACCATACCCACTGTGATATTCAGACTGAATACTAATATTATACGCGGCACAATCTTTGGCCTCTAAGCAGCTTCTAATTTCATGAATCTCAGACTTTTCAAGGTCTTGCTCAAATACACGATCTAAATATGAACTAAAAGAGCTCTGTGATAACTTAGAGAAGTTTGAACTAACATTTTGATATCCCGCTCTCCAAAGATACTTTCTTTCAACTTTTGCAATAAAAGAAACAATCTCTTCTTGCGCTGCCTGATCAAGAGCGGCCGAAGCAAAAACGAAGCTATTTAGCGCAATGGCCAATAATAAAAATACATTTTTCATAATTAACTCCTATTTTGTTAACCTTTTTGTTAACTACATTGACTTTTTATCAAGCAAAGACCGTTCTGAATATTAGAATAAAGACATGAGTCCTATACAATTATTATTAATCGCTATTATTTACCAAAAGTTAACAAAGCTTTAACGAGTACCCTATTTATTCAAATCAATAGATGCGTAATAATGTCATTCATATAAACCCATTAACAATTGGAGTAACAATGAAAACAGTAGGATACGCAGCACATTCACCAACATCGGGATTAGAACCTTATGAGTTTTCAAGAAGGAAACTAAGAGGGAACGATGTTGCCATTGAAATACTTTATAGTGGAATATGTCACTCTGATCTTCACACAGTACATGGAGACTGGGGAGAGCAACCCTACCCTCTTATTCCAGGACATGAAATTATCGGGAAAGTCATAGACGTAGGCCCAGAAGTAAAAAAATATAAAGTTGGCGATAGCGTCGGTGTCGGTTGCATGGTTGATAGTTGCCAAACTTGTGACCAATGCCATAATCATGAAGAACAATATTGTCGTGAAGGTATGACTGCAACATATGGCTCAGAAGATCGTATAACAGGAGAAATCACACAAGGTGGTTACTCAAAGCATATTGTTGCACGTGAAGAATTTGTTCTTAAAATCTCAGATAAACTTGATATCTCAAAAGCTGCACCAATTTTATGTGCAGGTATTACAACATACTCGCCTTTAAAAACATGGAATGTAAAAAAAGGAACTAGAGTTGGTGTAATTGGTCTTGGAGGCCTTGGGCACATGGCCGTAAAACTTGCATCAGCAATGGGTGCAGAAGTTACAGTTATTAGTCGATCTACAGATAAAGAAAAAGAAGCAAAGGCAATAGGTGCAAAAGCAATCCTATCATCTCGAGATGAAAGTGCACTCGAAGCAGCTGCTTCTTCTTTTGACTTAATTATCGATACAGTTCCTGTAAAACACGACTTTGATACATACACACCTCTACTTGATATCGATGGTACTCATGTGATCGTAGGTCAGGTAGGTGAAATGGATGAGCCCGTTACTGCGCCACTTATAATGGGAAGACGTCGTATTGCAGGTTCATTAATTGGTGGGATTAAAGAAACACAAGAGGTTTTGGATTTCTGTGCTGAACATAATATTCATCCAGACTGTGAGGTTATAAAGCCAGAGCAAATAAATGAAGCGTGGGATAAACTACAAAAAGAAAATCCATCTCATCGATATGTCATCGACATGACAAATTTAAAAGTATCGTAGAATAAAAAAAGGGCCATTAACTGGCCCTTTTCTATATTTAATTTCTTTCACAAGAATACAGAGAGAATTCTCCAGACCCATCAGAGCCATACATTTCAGTGATGAAGATTTCACCTTCATTTGAACGACGATACTGATAAGTTGCTCCATTAAAATCGCAGTCTTCACAAGTATCAACATAGAAGCCTAAACCACTTTGATTCCATTCATCATTTCTAATCGCTGTTGTACGAGCACCAGGAGTTACATATGTCCACTCTTCTCCAATATCATCATTATCTTCATGATTTTGGTTCATTGTTCCATCAATTATAACTTCTGTTCCTACAATTTCTTTTAGAGAATAAGGAAGTCCACGAGAATCATCTATTGCCTGAAACTCAACACTCATATTTATATAGACACCTTCACCATATACAAGCTCACAATTTAAACTAGCTGCTGAAAACGTGTAAGTTGATAATAATACAGTCATTACTGCAATAACTGACTTCATAGAGATCTCCTTAAGGTATTTGTTTTAAATCTAAATACTTATAAAAAGGTGTCTTTAAAAGATAAAATAAGAAATGTGTAAAAAAGAAAATAAATAAGAAGTTATTACTTACTGAAATTACTTACTTTGAAGATTTTTTGAAATCGTAACCTTAGTTCCGTTACCTAATGAAGATTCAAATTTAACTTTGAAATCCAATTCACGGCATACTTTCCTAATAATAAATAGTCCTAGGCCACGTCCTGTTTCACCATGTGTTCCTATTGTGCTTTGAAATAGCTTTTCAGAATTGCGATTAATATCATTAACAAGACTTCTTTCTATGCCTACTCCACTGTCTTCACATGAAATCTTTAATAAATCTTTTTCCACAGAAGCACTAATTTTAACTTCAGAATTTGCTTTTGAAAATTTAATCGCATTTTGAAGAATATTACCTAAAACACTCGCCTTCAGTGCTTCTTTATTTGTTCTAAAATGATAATTATCTTCACACTCTAGATTGAGAGAAATATTTACATCTTTGTTATTTGCTTGGTCTTGATATTCAAAGACCAACTCTTCAAGCAAGTTCTTTAGCGAAACATCAGCTAACATAAATGAACTTGAATGATCATCTATTACGTTACGAGTATTTTCAATGATGGCCTTAACTGACTTATAGTATATATCCAGTTTCTGATTGGCTTTTTCGATATCATTTCGCTTCATCAACCTTTTTACATGCTCTATAATCTGCATCTTATTGGCAATATCATGACTAATGATACGATTTGCTAAGAGAACATCTTTATGTGCCTCACTTATCTTCTTTTCTGCCAGCTCTAATTCGAGATTCTTTTTTTCAAGTTCATTACTATGTTGAAGATTATCAAAGATAAGCGTTTGGTAATACTTATCTAGTTTAAAGATCCTTAAAATAAAAAATTGAAAAGAAGTATAAAAAGATGGTGAGCTCATTTTCTCATCAATATGATAGATTAGAATATTTCCGTTTTGACTTGTCTTCACATCCCAAGTTAGCGAGTTTGAAATAAGTCTTGGGAGTGCTAGAAATACATCTCGATACATATCAACAAAAACAGGAAATATATCTTCCTCACTATTGAAAGTTAGTTTGATATCAAAAGTTGTTCTGCCTTTTTTAACAAGCTCAATACTAACAGCATTAGTATAAAATGTTTTAAAGGAATATTTTAAAATGAAATCGCCAACAAAACGAAAGCTAATCATACGTGAAAGAATATCAAGTACATGCTTAACAAACTTATTTGTTAAACCATGCCGAGTCATCCCTTCGTAGAATTTGTCATATTTATCATTGAGTGATTCTGTAATTACTTTGTAGTCATCCCAACTCATATATTTCTTTTCATCGCTCATGACTGAGTAGTCATAGCCTAAATTCTCAAAGAATGACTTTGGATCATCATTATTTTCAATAATGTAGTTTATATATGCATGGACTGCTTTATTACTAACGTTCAAATTACCCTCACTTAGTAATTATAGAGACATATGGCATCCTTTTGCAAAAAAGATCAATTTATAATCTTTCTTAACCTCATTTTAATAGAAATATCTCAGTAAAAATTGTAGAAAATGATGATTAAGGAGAACATAATGAATAGCATCATAAAAATAGTCTTAGTAATAACTCTGGGGCTTGCCTCTTCAGCAAGTACAAAAATTGAAAAAATGGAAGAGCTAGTTGGTAAATATGCTCACTATGATGTTGTATCCTATATAGGTGAATTATTCGGCCCTATTAAATTAAAGAATCGTATTATTAGTTTTGGAATCACAGAGTATTATCTTGAAGATGGAAAACTTATGTCTAAAGATCAATTCTGTTTTTCAGAATATAAAGCAAACCTCCCATTCCAAGCAAAGACTTCAGATGAATTCACAAGAGCAATAGAGCCAAAAGTTGTAGAGATGGAAATCATGCAAACAAATGGAGAACTGCTTATTCATCGCCCTGAAACTCCAACCCTTTTAGGAGTTGACCTAAATGATTATCGAGAAGACTTTCCATCCGACCCTAATGATCCTCGCTTTACAGATGATGATGAAGACGGGAATCCTGGAGTTACAGTCAACTTAACATTTAAACCATTTGTCGATGAAGAGTTATATATCGCTAGGAAAGAGATCTTTTCATACGATATGAAGAAAATGAAAAATGGGATTTTAGCAGGATTTGTAAGAGACCGTTCTCAGCAATATATTATCGGTGCTTCTAAGGATGATCTTGTTACAGAGAGCAACCCTATTCAAAATCCAGACCTTTCAAAAAGTCCAATATACTTAATTCCTTTAAAAGAAGACCTCGACTGTGATCAACTTAAAGAAAGAAGAGATCAGTATTTCCCAAAGAGAGACCGATCTCATAAGGGCTTCTATCGTTGGTATGAGAACTAGTAAATTGATTGCTCAGAATATGTTGTAAAGAGCTCTAAGGCCTTAATACCGGCAAGAGAATTGCCTGTTTTATCAAGACATGGAGACCATGTTGAAATGGACATCTCATTTGGAATTACACCAACAATTCCACCACCGACTCCTGACTTAGCAGGTATACCAACTCGGTAAGCGAAATCACCGACTGAATTATAAAGGCCACAAGTCATCATTATGGCATTCATGCGCTTATTCTGGCTCTTTGTTAAGATTCTCTTTCCATTCCACGGATTCTCTCCATTTGAGCTAAAAAGTCTAAATGATCTTGCAAGATCAACACATGACATTTCAATTGAGCATATAGAAGTATAGGCTTCGATTACTGTAGAGACATCATTACGAATATTACCAAAGCTTTTCATAAAATAAGTAAGAGCATAATTTCGATTAGCACATTCGAGCTCAGAGTCTCTAACTTTTTCATTAATATAAATATCTTCATTTCCGCTTAATTCACGCACAAACTTTAAGACTTCATTTATAGGATCTTCGTAGAGATCAAGAAGAATATCGACCACAACAATTGCACCAGCATTGATAAATGGATTACGAGGAATACCTTCTTCATTTTCCAACAACACGAGAGAATCAAATCTAGTTCCAGAAGGCTCTCGGCCAACACGTTCCCACAACTTTCCATCAAGCTTTGAGTAGGCCAAGACAAGGGTAAATACTTTTGAAATAGATTGAATAGAAAAAGACTTTTGAGAATTTCCAATTATATACTCATGTCCACTATTGGTACAAACAGACATTCCAAATTGGTTAGGATCAACTTTACCAAGTTCAGGTATATAGTCGGCAACCTTACCTCTTGTAATTAGAGGAGATATTTCTGAATAAATTCTTTCAAGTATTTGTGTGTATTTTTCTTCCATAGCGCATTCAAATTGAAATGGCCTGCTTAGTCAATTCCAGGGTAAAAACTATATACTATTAAGTAAAAATTAAGCTTAAATTAAAATTATGAATTTGTTTTGGTGCTAAGATATCTTTAGTGCAAGTTCTTGTTGGAGAATGATCACTCTGCGTACAGTACTCCGTTGCGTGTGCGGCTTAACAAAAAGGCCCTCTCTTTTATGACAGGGCCTTTTTATTTTCTAAGTGTTTCTAAATCTCTACGATAATTGGTTTATTCTGATAGATGTATTTCTCATCGAGGCTACAAGCATTGATAAACTTAATCCCATCTTGCTCCAAGACTCCATACTCTTCATGAATGTGCCCAAAAGCATGAATCTTTGGTTTAATTTCTAAGATCTTCTCTAAGAGAATATGACAGCCATCACGCTCACCATTGTAGCAAAGGTCCATAATATTGGCCGGTGGGCCATGAGTTAGAATGATATCCACATCATTTGGAATGAGCTCCCAATGTTTTTGTATTTCTTCTCCACGCTCTCTCATAAAGGCCCAATTATGATACATAGGAGTTATGGGAGAGCCCCATATTTTTAGGCCATCAAGCTCCACTAAAGAATCATTTAAATAAATAATACCATGCTCTTTTAGAATATTTTCTGCTTCTATTTTTCTATCATCTTCAAAAGAAAAATCGTGATTCCCAGCAATGACAACTTTATATTTGAAGTCTTGCATTCCGACAAAACGAGCAAAACTTTTAACATCATCAAGACTTCCCTTTCTTGTGAAATCTCCACAATGAAAAAGAATATCCCCACTTTCTAATGGAACTTTGTCATGCTGATTATGAGTATCTGAAAAAAATACGAGTTTCATAAGGTTGAAGTTTCAACTATTGTGAAAGAGCTTTCCCCGTTTTTGGATCAACCTGAACCTCATCGACAACGTGGCCTTTTTCGTAAAAATAGCGAAGAACACCTGTCTCTTTTGTAGAAGGTCGAAAAACACGCCCATCACCTGTTGTACATGCAGATTGAGTTGCATTTGGCTCACAGAATACTTCGTGTTTGATTGAAGCGGTCATATTACCAAATTCACTTTGAACTTCACTACACTTATCATCTTTTGCTGGAACAAGACTTCCATCTTCATATCGAAAGTTACACTTATTTGAAAAGTCGACTCCATTAATTGATTGTGTGACACTATTTACTTTTCCTTCGTTATTATAAGTAAAACGAGTTTTAATCTTGCCAACATTCTGCTCTAGAAGATAGTCACCACTTCTCCAGTTAGCAATTCGAAATTTATAATCAGGATGTACCTTGCCAGAGTCAGCAACACAGCTAAACGTGGTTGTCTTATTTGTACTATTTATTTCAGTCAATTTATAGAGGTAGCCACTAGGACATTTTTGTGAATTCTTATGATGATCCACTTCGTTTCTGGCCATGGCCGTCGTTGCACTTATTAGAAGGATAAATATACTGATTCTTTTCATAAGCAGCTTATCGGTTAAATTAACAAAATACCTTAGTAAAAAACTCGCGCTTTTAAAGTGTTGTTATTACAAGGTTTATGAGGTTTAAAAGAGTACTTATTTCAATAATTGTCATCTACTGGCTTTCAGAGCGAAAGGAATCTCTTCCAATTTCTCTTCTTGTAATTCCTGAGTCCTCTATACTTTTTCCCACATGTCTTGAAATATCTGCCAAATCACTATCAACACGTTGATATTCAAAACCGTGACAATTTACATTACGTACACCAACTGCAAACTCAGAACACTCGGTATTGGAAGACTGAGCTTCTCGACTCTTCTTCTGTTCATCTAAATAGAATTTCGCAAATTTTGCACATTCATCTGGAGAAGTATCGTCCATATTTAGACAACGATCGTAAGCTTTCATTCCATCTTCACCTAACTCTTCATGAACTTGGGCCTTAAGTGCAAACTTATGAGAAATATCCTTACAATACTTATTATTATTTGAAGACTTCAAGCAACGATCCATTCTGAAGTCAAATGCTTCACAAGCATAGTCCGTTGAGTAAGAACACTTACCTTTAATTGGAAGTGGCCTAGGCTTGCTTGAGACTTCGTTATTAGAAGTAGAAGAA
The DNA here is from genome assembly GCF_003612895.1 of Halobacteriovorax sp. BALOs_7. GTDB lineage: Bacteria > Bdellovibrionota > Bacteriovoracia > Bacteriovoracales > Bacteriovoracaceae > Halobacteriovorax_A > Halobacteriovorax_A vibrionivorans. The sequence continues at coordinate 2,281,526 of NZ_CP027772.1, forward strand.
GGAATTTCTGCTCCACACTTTATTTCACCTTCAACGATACTTCCTTCAACTCGTCCATCATTATTTCGTCCACATTTTGATTCAACTAAGTTAACTCGATACTCTAATTGACACCTACTACGATCAATAGAATTGGTTTTAGACTGGCAAGCATGTTGAATCTCTCTGGCCATTTTTATTTGTGCATCAGAGATAGCTTGAACATTTAGCGATTGAAATAGAAAGAAGGCTATGCAAATTAAAAATCGTTTCATAATGTCCCCAATTAAACGCCATTATATAAAGGCTTATCATCATGCATTTTCACCACAATTTTTATTCTAACACTCTTTATCGGTTTTTTATTTAGAAAACATTAAGTATTTAAAATGACTGAGACTCAATAAGATAATAAGACTTATCATACGGGACTATAAATATTTATATGCCAAGTTTTTGGTGGTCTCTATTAGTTTCTAAAGGATACTGTTGTAACATTTTGAATTTATTAAATTGTGGAAAAAAACATGGAAGTGCAGCTAGATATACTGCACTCCTTAAGAAATTTATTTTATTAGACTTATAGCTTGAACCAATTGTCTTTACATTCAAGTAGATTATCATCCTTCAGAATACACTGAGTTGGACGCTCTTCTCCGTAGGCTCCTACGTAGAAATCAACAATAGTATATGATCCAAGTTTTGAGACCTTCGCGATTTCAACATATCCATCAAAGCGTAATGCTGACTCAAGGATCTCAACTAGTTTCACTTCAGATGTTGCTAAAGACATACTTGAAGTAAGTAAACAAATCGCCATAATAATTTTTTTCATAATATTCTCTCAATCTAATGTTTTGTTTTATATAGACCTATAGATAGCAGGATCACAAGACGAAGTACTTAAACATTATGAGTTGTGTAGAATTTATAAGGTTTTGTTATCTTGAAAAGATAAAATGGAAGAATTGTGTAAATTAAATATTAAAATGTGTAATTCCAAAAAAAGCTGCCACGAGTATATGACTTCTTTTCGACAGTAGGTGAATTATAAATTTCATCATCAAAGAGTCTGTAGGAAAAATTTAAGACAAGTGAGTTGTGCTTATCAAGGATATAGGTATTTACAAGTGTTATTGTTTGAATGATGGCCTCTTCAACTTTATAAGCAGAGAAGTAACCTACTTCACTATCTCTTACTCCATAGTAGTAATTTGTATAATCAGAGCTAAAGACACCGTAAGTATATGAAGGAACGATGAAGTAATTCTTTGTAATCGGAAAACGCCAAGAAAATTTGAAATTATAATGTGTCCCTTTGTAGGTATTAGAGATATCAGCGGCATAACTTGCGCTAAGAAAGAATAAGCGCACCATTGCTCCCACATCGACAGCAGACTTACGAAGTTCTACTTCATGGGCCTTATAACGATCCCCGATCATATTCACTTTTAGTCGCATTTCTGCCAGATGATTTCCTAAGACACGTGCACTAACACTTGGGCCAGCAACTCTTAACCTTGGACTAAAGTAGCCAATCATCGGTACAATATTGAGCCCAAATGGCATAGGACTGACTTCATTTTCAACACGATACTCGCCAGGTTGAAAATATCCAATTCCAGTCACCCATTTTGCGTGAACAGATTGAGATATGAATAGAATTAAGAATATTAAATACTTCAATACTTTACCTTGATACACCTATGATACGAAGTATTCTGGTCAGGTACAAGAGGGCAATATCTTTGTTAAAATAAGTATTGAAATTACATAAAGAGCTGTTTCAAAGTTTTCTTTAGAATGTCCTGGCTCCATGCTTTAAAGTCTGGCCATTGCGGTTGCCAATTTAATGTCTTACGAGTCCATTCATTATTACACATCTTACTATTAGAGTTCTGACTAGAATATTCAACACCATTTGCCTGTTCACCTAAAACGATTTTTGCAAATTCACTCTTCGTCATAGGACTTCCGTCACATCCTAGGTATCTTGTACCTTTCGATCCACTTTCAAGTGCCTTCACTGATAGCTCAGCGGCATCTTGGGTGTGGATTAAGTTAAGTAGAGAGTCTTTTGATGAGTTAAGTTTCATCTTACTTTTTAAATACAGATGAGGGCCTCTGTGTTTGTCATAGAGTCCGGCCAATCTTAAAACACAACCACCTTTATCAATAACCATCTCTTCAACTGAAAATAAGCGATGCTCAGGATTTGCCTTTGAGTTTTCATTTACAACTCCTCCATTACTTTCCAAATAAACAGAAGTCGAAGAAATAAATAGAAAATTACCAGACTCATCCCAACACTTAAAAGCTTCCTCTACGAGTTCAGAGTAGTTATCTTTTGGAGGTATTGAAAATAAAATATTTGAAACTTTCGGAAGCTTTTCGCCATAACAAAAAGGAATGATTTCTTTTGAGCTAAGCTGCGAATGTTTTCTAGTTGTATTAGTGACACCAAATACTTCTTCACTAGGAAATCTGTCTTTCCAAAGAGTTGCAACTTTCTCTCCGAGATTGCCAGCGCCAAATACCAATAAATTATTTTTCATAGAGTCACCTAAGTAAATGAAACAAAATTCTCTGCTTCATTATGCCTTTTCCTTGAGCTTGCGTAAAGAAAAGCACCTAATCCCCTAATTCTTCTATACCAAAGGCATAAATTTAGTGTAGAAAATGAACTATGAGTTTTAATGATCACCTGGTTCTCGCCCCGATTCGTGGTGTAACCAACTACGTTTATCGCAATGCCTTAGAGCAGACCTTTTCTGGCGCAGATAGTGCCATCGCTCCCTATATTGTGACAAAACATACAAATGAACTCAATAAGCGCCAACTTCACGATGTTCTTCCTGAGAAGAACCTTCTTCCGACCACGGCCCAAATTCTCACAAAAGAAGTTGATCAATTCTTATATGTGGCCAATATCTATAAAGACTTTGGTGTTAAGAAGGTTAATTTAAATATGGGCTGCCCTTATCCAATGGTGGCCAACAGGACCAAAGGCTCAGGGCTTCTTCTTCATCCAGATAAAGTGGAAAAGCTTTTAACAGGAATCAAAGAAAAGTGTCCTATCGAGTTTTCAGTTAAGATTCGCCTTGGACGTGAGGATGTCTCCGAGATCAAAGAGATCATTCCCATGATCAACAAATTAGAAATCAATGACTTCACAATTCATGCTCGCTACGGAAAACAAATTTATGTTGGTGGCGTGGATCTTGATGCCTTTGAAGAGTGCTTGCCTCTATTAAATACAACTCCCTGCTATAACGGAGATATCAATACAGTAGAAGATTTCAAGGCCTACAAAGCAAGATTTCCACAGATTAATCGCTGGATGGTAGGACGCGCAGGCCTTTCAAACCCGGCCCTTATGGCCCAGATCAAGGGGTCAAAATTTAATGAACAAACCTATCTAGCAAAGTTTATTGAAATGCATAAACTTATGAGCGAAGAATACCTCTCAATGGACAATGCCAAATCAGACTACCTACAAAAAATGCGAGGTCATTGGCTCTACTTCAAAGATATCTTTGAGAATGAGCACAAGGTTTATAAGAAAGTTAAGAAGGCAAAATCCATCGAGCATTATAATGACGTTGTTGAATGGATCTTTGAGCAGGATTTGAATCCCGACTTTTTAGATTAAAGAGAAATGGTTTTAAAACCTTATTTTTACGCAGCACCTGGCCGACTGTCATTTAACTCAGGAAATTTATTTTTTATTAAATTAGTAAGCTTCTCAAAGTCCACTGGCTTTTCAAAATAATCAATCGCACCAAGTTCAGTTACTTTATCCTTGTATTCGTTACTTGAGTATCCAGAGATCATAATAGTGGCAATATTAGGATAACGTTTGCTCACTTCCTTTAATAATGTAATGCCATCCATACCTGGCATATTTATATCACTTAAGATCAAGATTACATCATGGCCTTCATCACTTTTTAAAACATTTAATGCATCTTCACCTGATATTGAAAATGTTAGATTCATTTTCTTCGACTTTATCCAATCTTTAAAAACATGTTTAAAAATAAAATACACATCCTCTTCATCATCAACGAGTAACACATGGATCTTAACCATCACTAATCTCCTTAGGAAACCTAATCTTTACAATTGTAAACTCATTTGGAACTGATTCAATAAAAACATCCCCTTCATTTTTCTCAACTATTGATTTTACAATAGAAAGACCAAGGCCTGAGCCTTCGACACCAGATTTCGTGGTAAAGAACGGTTCAAATACCTTATCTAAAACATCCTTTGGAACTCCCTCTCCATTATCTTTAACCTCGATTAAAATGTATTTATCTTTTTCGAATGTATTAACCATTAGCTCTGCTTCTTGATCACTTCCTGTAAACTTATTGTGAAGACTCTGAAGTGAATTCTCAAATAGATTTAAGAAAACAAATTGAATATCATTTGTGAAAAGATGAAGATCATGACTAATATTTGAAGAGTGGTTAAAGTTAAGCTTTATCCCTTCTGTTTTGAATACGGAAGCATGGAATGCATATTTGAAAGACTCCTTAATTAATTTCTTGATGGAATATTTTCTTTTTCCGCTATTTCGATTGTCTAGCATAATAGAGAGAATATTTTTCATCCTTAAGCTATGAGTCTTGATAATATCTAGTGCTTTCCCTAAGTCTTTAAAGTCACTATAGTCTCCATTTTTCATATCATTATATACTGAAGAGGCTATTTGACTTGAATTTACAACAAGGTTTAAAGGGTTTCTAATTTCGTGAGCAATACCTGTTGTAAGTCGTCCTAAAGCAGCTAGTTTTTCCTGTTCAAGCAAGCTCTCATGGGATTTCCTTATAACTTCTTCTTTCTCTTTAACCTGACATTCGACAATATTATTTAAATCCTTGATACTTTGATTGGCCTCTATCATTGCAAGTTCAACACCAACACGAGATGCAAATAATTCAATTGCCGATTCGAAGAAATCAACTTCATTAATAACTTTAGTATCTAAAATAACAAGTAGTCCGAAGAACTCACCAGTTGGAAGGATTACAGGTGCACCAACATAGGCTTCAACTCCCATCTGTTGTAGTAATTCATCTTCAGGAAAGTCAGAACATACATTAGAAGCATGTATACAAACTCTTCTGCCTGTTAAAACATTACTACAGGGAGTGCCATCCAGATTATACTCTAACTTTTCAACAAACTCCCCCTTGGCCATTGCATAATCACTGACAATGAGACTTGGGTCTTTTATTGAAGGCCGTCCAACAAAAATATAATCGACCTCAAGCTCCTTTACGATATTTGTCATTAGGCTTCTAATATAATCAGCACCAGACTTTTCTTGTGAGATAGTGAAAATCTTTTTTAAAACATGAATTTTTTCAACTTGTCCTAATTTGCTCATCTCATCGCTCATTTGCTACAATAAAATATTTTAGGAGAAAATAACGGAATAAATGTTTAAGAAGTATTAAGAATAGATAAGAAAATGAAATATTTTTTCACAATTACTTAACTGCCACTCGGTTTGACTCTCTGGAGACTTTTAAGCAAGGGTTCCAGATACCTTTCTTAGAACTAAGTAAAGAAAATCATCTGGAACCATATTAGCTTAACTTATTTATTTTTGTTTTTTGTCTTTTTTTGAAAAGATATCTTTAAACCCTTTCCCATTGCTTTCCCCCATCTATCAAATTCAACATTCGCTTCTTCAAGCACAATGTTGCTAACTTTTTTAAGCTCTTTATTCCCTGCGATGTCAGCAAGGTAAGTTTCAAATTCTTTTTTAGAAAGTGGTTTGTAAGTGTAAAGTGTCTGAACAAGAAGTACATTTTGAAGTTGAGGTCTCATTTGTGTCTTCATCAGATCAATTTGATACTCTTGTATTTTTTCACCTTGAGCTGCTTCTCCAACCCCCTTGATGATATTAACCATGACATCAACCATAAACTCGAGCATTCTTGTTTCATGAAGAAGCTTCATCGCTGTTTGAATTCTATCTTGAGATGGTTTATTTTTCGCCAAGCCTTGTGCAAACGATTGCATCTCCACCATAGCTTCAGGTGTTGACGCAGCCTCTTCAAGTCTTGAGACTTTTAGAATCTTCTCCTGCTTATGAAACTTTACTAGAGACTTCAATTCTTTTTTAGATAAGCTTGATATCATTCTCTTTTTAATGCTTGAAAGTATTCTTTCAGCCTTAAATCCTGACAACATCAATTCTTTTAGCTTTGCTTTCTCGTCAGCAGATAAGTTTTTAGCCTGAGCAGTTTGAGTATTGGCCTGTTGTTCTAAAATATCACTTAGAGATAATGTCTGTTTTTCAATCCCAGATAGGTCAACAATCTCGTCAACTAGCTTTTCTTTCTCATTTGAACTTTCAGCTAATGAGCTTTGAAACGTAAACATAATTAAAAAAGTAATTGGTACAAGACGTAATAGTAGGTTCATATTATCCCTCTTAAGATATAAATGATTAATAGATAGCTACACTTCGCCACTTTTTAATCTAAACTTAATATATTCACCGAAGACAACCTCTATAATTTCAAGCACATATCAACACTGTAACAATGAAGTGAATAACAAAATGAACACCTTACAACGCGAACCTCCACCCACTCTCAAGAGAAAAAAATTCAAAAAAAATGACCATAGTGATAAACTTCTGCCCACATAAAAAAGGAATTAAAAAGTGCCTGAGTTACCCGATCTATCTATGACCTATAATTAAACTTTAACAATTTCGTGAACTTGTCGATCGAAAAAGGCTTTCAGCGTTTTTCTTCTTTCATTCTATTTCATTTAAATTCATTGTTTTTCAGGATATTTCACAAATTCGGTGTACCGGGGCACCGAGATAAAAACTATTCTCCGGGAGTATAGTCAAACACTTCAAATGGAACCAAATCAGCTCGCCCAAGAATTGTGTAGTAATATGAATCGAAAATAACGGGTGAGGACCTTAAATAATTAGAAACACGCCTTTTATAACGCTTAGGAAAGCTATCCACAATATAACTGCCAATATTTTTAAAGGCGTCCTTACGTGTAAAGACATTACTCATTTGTAAGTACCACTTTAACTTAACCTTCAAGTACACCTCAATCTCTTGTTCACTCAAGTCAAACTCATCTAATAGCGGCATAGTATAGTCTTCAAAAACTGAAGTTCTTATAACGTGACTAAAAAAATTCAACAGATTTGGATGTATTCTCGTCTTAGAACAGGTTGAAAGATTTCTCAAAATCCTGAAATACAAAGAGGTTCCCTTTCGAATATCTATTGGTAAAAGAGTGGAGAGCACTGTTAGTGCTCCGCCCTCAAAGAAAGCATGTGCTATCGGATTTATATATCCATAAGTTGGAGCAGAGAAACAACATGATAATATAACAACAGGTGCCGAAATGCCATAATTAACCACATCCTCTCCTGTAAGTGTCTCCTTCCCAATACTCAGCACTGATTCTAATTTTTCAGGATTATTCACTCCATGTGTGTCCAAAATAAGAATGTCAGGCTTGTGCCTCTTAACTAATTGAGACAATTCCTCCTTACTTCTAGCCTCTTCAAAGACAATCCCTGCCATCTCATCCTTTTCGCCCGCCAACTTTTTCACTGCTGAAAAAGAGCTATATATATTTACATCATCAGGGGAAAGACAAACAACAAGTGTCCTACTTAGAACATCCTCTTTAATGCTAAATGTCCATGCAACAGACTTAACATACTGAGACATCAGACTTCCGTGGGATGTTTCTAATAACCTACAAACGTCGCTATACATAAAGAGTGGAACATCATTAATATTCATCCATTCTATTGGCAAATCAGACACGGCTACAATTTGCCCCCCTCTTGAGGCGATATACTGTTTAATCTTTTCATTTAGTGATTCATGAAATGTCCTACCAACCCTCGTTAAGTGTTTTTTTAGTTTTTTAAAATCATTTGTCTTCTTATAGTCCTCTGGCGAGAAATACTTTAAGAATTGATCAAACTTCTTCCCACCCAAAGGAAGCCGTAATACTGGATTACTATGAAAGGAAGCATGTAAAAAAACTATATTATCTAGAGCACTTATTCTTTCTGCGTGAATTCCTCCCCCAAAAGCAAATCCCTTCATACTATCTTCTGCGTTACCATCTAAAACTTGTACAGGAAAAGTGTAGTCGACATAACTCTGCTCTGTATTCAATCCTCTTCTGAAGCTATTTATATAAGCATTACTTATTGGAGCAAAACGACCATTCAAAACTCTGCCTAGATTGAATAAATTAGCATTAATATAGGGTTGCACAATAAACAATGAAGGCATATTCGATGCTACAGATACACCAGTTCCTTTAGATTCATCTCTTAATGAAATATGTAAAGAGTCTAAATCAACAAGTGAAGAATATAATTCTTCATTCCGATCACTCACTTCCAGGGCCTCTGGCGAGACGCTAGCCAACCAGTTCTTCCGGTTAAAATTCAAAGAAAACAACCTATTTACTAGAGAGGGGTTGAAGTTAGATAATACATACGTCTCGTCCACCTCCCAATTTGCTACTGCAGGAATAACAGTGTCTTTCAAATCTTCAGCAAGGAGGCTAGACTCTTTCAAGAAGTTTATGAGCAACGATATAAGCCCAGAGGGGGTAGAGAATACATTAGAGCCAAATTCATCTATACACTTATTCATATATTCTTCACTTGCCCCAAGGTAGCATACAAAAATATGCTTCAAGCCAAAACTTCGCAATTTATCAGGATCAACTGACTCAGAATGAATAAAGCAAACGGCATAACCTTCAGGACACAAAAGCTTCAACATACTGAGATCGTAAAACTCAAATTTTTCACTAAAAAAAACACTAGTCTTATAACCTAGTTGGAAAGAGCGGAAGCTAGAGAAACTTGAAATAATACTTGAGTCAACTATTTGAAAAAGGCTTTTGGGGCACAATTTAAGAAAATCTATCCACCCCTTAGATAGTGCTGCAGGAACACCAATTGGCGCCCCTGGCCCTCCTCTAAAGTCATTAGAGTCCATAATACATATATAAGGAATCTGAAATCTAGAATAAAATGTAGCTGAAATATTTCCTCCCCCCGAGCAATAACACTTAATTACAAAATCCTTCTTAACAAAGTGTTTCTAAGAGCTTGTTCATCACCTTGAAATAATTCATACAAAGAAAAATTCTGAAAAACCACAACCACGACCTCTTTAACTATATTCTCTATAAACCTTGAAAGCTCACCAATATTTTTAAGCTTCTTATCTTTAATTACAGCTCCATGGAATACATAGGACCTTATCGAATAACATTGCTTTAAAAGCTCATACACCTCTAGCTTATCCTCTACAGTACGGTCTAGAAATGAGATAGTAATCTGTGAAATTTGATGAGAAATCTCAGCCTTACTTGTATTAAACAAGCTTTCAAGCGCACAAACGAAAAATGCAACCCTTAACATCCAATCATTATGCGACCTAGCAATCTGTATATGGTATAAACACAATGATAATCTTGACTTGTTTTTTGATAGCTTAACGGTGGAGGCTTGCAGTTCCATATCTACTTTTGTAACAACTCTATTGAGGTCCCGAATTTCTTTTAATAGACTCTCTTCTAAGGTAACAACCCTATTCAATAAGTCAGAAGAGTAGATGTTGTTTCTGAGGTGGTTCTTATCCAGAATATTACTATCTCCAATTGAAACCACTAAATAACCATCGTCCAAAATGACCCCACCATCCATAAAGAGCCACGCGGTTGAAAAGAATGACTGAACCTCATAAAGTAAACGTAACAATTGTTGCTGCCTCTCGCCAGCGTCATGAACTATTGACTGATCTACATAATATTTACTATAAACAAATGACGATTGAACCTTCAGGTGATCATACTCAAGGCTTCCTATTTTTCCCTCAAGTTTTTTTTCATGAATATACTTACCAATCACGTCGAAATTATTTGTAATATACATTGTATCATTTATTCTAAGCCCTTTTCTGGACTTCACTTGAAACTCAGCCCCAACTAATGTAACGAAAAAAAAGGCTTCCAATTTATTTTTCATATTTAAAAACCTCTCAACTTTGCTGACTCAACCTCTTAAGCTTAAATAATCCCTCAGTAACCTTATCAATAACCTTAGCATTTTCTAGAGAACTCAAAGCTCTATCGTCAACAACAAAAGCAACACTCTGCCTAGCTCGTGTTATGGCTACATAAAATTCCGCACGGCTCTTATCAGCAAGCTCACTCTCGTTATCCTTTATCCACTCCAACATTGGTTTTGTAGGATAGATTAAAACCCTATCAGTCTCGAGTCCTTTCGATTTACCAAATGTCATATGCTCTCCCACAGACAACAAAACTGTTCTTTTATTGAGTCGTAATTGCAAAGGGGCATATCTCTCTATATAGCTTGCGGCTGTTTTCCTAGATACAAAAAACACACCATCGTGACCAGTAGTACTCTTGTTTTTAGAAATATTTTTTACTAATGAAGGATAAAGAGAATTGCTGTAATTAACAATATCATCGACACTACGGTGATTATAAATTAGAGAGGTATCATCGATTAGTATATCAGGCGTCTCCTTTTTAAAATATTGAACGATTTTACTTTTTGCATAATTTTTATTCTTCGATAGGTTTGTAGTGGAATATGTTCCCTGTCTTAGGTCTCCAACCATCAAGATATTAATCTTACTACAATGAAATATTTTAATTAAATTTAAGTCATAACCTGACATATCTTGTACCTCATCAATAAATATATATTGAAAACACCTGCTTAATCGACCGAGTAAGGCACCACTACTCTTTTCGTGACACCGAAAAGCAAACTTAGATATTTTGTCTGAATATATACAACCATTATTGTCAAAGTAATGTTTAACAAACTCTTTATTTTCATTAAAAAAAATGGGAGTCCTACCACGTCTATACTTTACCCCTGACTGACCATTGACAAGATTTAGTTGCGATATTCTTCTGTTTAAATAACACCCCTGGAATGGCCTTACACAATGTTCGAGCAGAAATGCCCACCAAGACATCACTGTAACATGTGAAGGGATGCAACCATATTTTTTATATAATCTACTTTTTAATGATTCCTCATTAGCATTAGTAAATGTAGTGATAAGTAATTTCCCATCACTAATACTATCTACACTCTCTATCAGGTACCTAGACTTCCCCGATCCAGCGCCAGCAATAACAATTTTACTACTCATCATTTATTGCCTTTAAAATGTATTCAGGTATATTGATTTTGTGACTTGTATTAAAAATCTTTAAAGCACACTCAGTCTTACTATTCTTCATAAACTTCCTGAGGTCGTCTTCATCTTGGTAGTTTGTCTCAAATACCTGATTCATGACTTGAAGACCATTCGCTTTTAAAATTTTGGGCTCTAATGTGTTATAGTTAAATGGCTTTCCCGATACAATTAAGCTCCCTTTATCTATAATTTCATCAAAACAAATTTTAATATTTGAATATTTTTTAGGATCATCAAGATATTTTTTATACTTCTTCTTTAATGCAGATAGGTCACCATCACTATCTGTCACTACGCACACTTCTTTATTAATCTTCTCTGCAATCTCAAGCCACCTTAAAAAAGAAACACCAACTGATATTACGTCAATGGAATCATTTATCGGCAACCTCCCCTTTACATCTGAATAGGCTTTTTGCACGATTAATTCATCAGAATCGCCTTCAACAAGAATAGCCTTATCGCAAAGGACCAATCTTAAAGTATCATACCCAGCAACTTTTTTAAAAAAATCGTAAGTATCTTCGGACAAATCACTCAACCGAACAGTCTTCTTGTTTGCCAAAAGAATAAGGTTTTTCAGTGACAATTTATTCGCAACATAGCTACTATGTGTACAAAGAATTACTTGCCTATCTTTGGAGCCACGAATTATACCATCAAGCAAAACATTTAACTTAGAGTATGATAAATGATTTTCAGGTTCCTCAAGCAAGAGCAAGTTTGATTCAATTGTCTTCGAATGTGAGAGTGCTAAATTTGTCTTAATTAAACATTGTTCACCTTTTCCAATTAAAGAGAATGGTACTGAATCAACATATGCACTTAGGCTACTTTCCCACGCACTTTGTGTATTTAGGTCAGTGGAAATTGTGACATTTTTCTTCGTAACCCTTGATGATTTAGAGATTTTTTCATTTATACGTTTTATCGCATCATGATTTTTAAACTCATCCTTCATTCCGCGATGAGCTTGAGAAATCTCGACGAGCTCCTTTTCATCTAGTAAGTCCTTAATAATCCTGTTAACATAAACGTCTGATCCATTTCTATATCTGAATTCAGAAGAATCAATCAGTGCTGATTTCAAAGGGACTTGCCTGTTGGTTAGATAATTTCTAGCAAAAGACGACCTGACCACCTCATAATATTCAATAGGCAATGAATTTATCTCGCCGTGCTTAACCAGGTTTTCGTACTCAAGCTTATACCTCTCATCAAACTGAACTTTATAATACAAACCTACATTACCTGACTTTAAGCTATTATCATCCCCCATAAACTCAGGAATTGAGTCATCGTCTAAATAAAGCTCTAAAAGAAATGATGGCGGCTCCTTTTTATTATCTGTGTTTAATGACGATAGATACTCGTTAACAATATCAACATTAAATAAGTGTTCACTCAACTCTGCTTTAAAGTACCTTCCACCAACAAAGCCAGTTAAACATAAGTTGATAGCTTCAAGTATAGTCGACTTCCCTTGTTCATTATCTCCAACGATAATATTAATTCCTTCATCAAGAGATATTTCAAACTTCCCGTAAAAACTTTTAAAATTATAAACAATAAGTTTTTTTATATGCAAAACTGCTCCATGTATTAAGTTTGTTCATCACTCTCGCATGAGCAGGAATCATTAAATACCCTACTCCACATTCCTATAAATAAGTGTCAAGTTACACTTCCCCCACGCTCTAAGCTCAGTACAATCATTTAAATTTTCAACAAGTTATGGTTCCTGGTGCTTTTTCGTTGATCATGCATAATAATAACACCGACTTCACTACCCATCACAAGCACATCCCTTCGGCTGATAACATTGATACGATCTCGAAATACAAGAATCCCCACACGCCTTACCTTTGCGACATACTTTGCAACAAGCACTATTCACTTTATTAAAATTATAATTTTGATTAGACTTTTGATACTGACTTGAACGAGACGTTCCAGAATTGTGACAATGGTAATCACCAGTCTTTCTATTATTGTGGCACCCTGAAGAATTTGTTCTTCCAGAATGGGCCAAAACATTTATTGAAAAAATAAGAATAATGAATACGATAAAGTTTCGAAACAAAATAAACTCCGATATAATAATATAGAGCCCCCATCGCCATCCTTCAGTTAAAACTTGAACGTACTCGCTTCAAAAAAGCTAACAATTTTAGGTACATACAATACCTGCAGAATATCAAAGATAGTAAAATGAACACCTTACAACGCGAACCTCCACCCACTCTCAAGAGAAAAAAATTCAAAAAAAATGACCATAGTGATAAACTTCTGCCCACATAAAAAAGGAATTAAAAAGTGCCTGAGTTACCAGAAGTCGAAACCATCAAATCACAACTCTCTCACGTTCTCCCAATGGAGATCGAGGAAGTCGCATACTCTGATGTGAGTGATTCCATTGTTAAGGATAAGGACTTCAATCCTAAGGGCATGACTCTTGAGCGTGTAGAGCGCCAGGGAAAGGTTCTGCGTTTTTTCTTTGAGGATCAAGATGGGAATGAGTGGCGAGCGATTTCAGGGTTGGGGATGTCGGGCTCGTGGCGAATTGCAACGGAAGAGATTACTGAAAAGCATACTCATGTAAAACTCATTGGGACAAATGCAAAAGGGCCAATTCATCTAGGCTATATTGACCCTCGCCGCTTTGGTGTCTTCCACCTCTACTCTCCACCAAATGAGGCCACATGGCTTACACGCTTAGGCCCTGATGTATCAAAAGAAGAATTCACTCTTGATTATCTTTTGATGCTAAAAAAAGAGCGTCCCAATAAAGTGTTAAAACCATTTCTCTTAGAGCAAAACTTCTTTGCCGGTGTTGGTAATTATATGGCCAGCGAAATTTGCGCAAGAGCAGGAGTTCGTCCAACGCGAAGAATGAAGACCCTAACGAAGCTTGAGCTTGAAAAAGTTTACATGGCCGTAAAGATTGTTCTCGATGATTCCATTAGCACAGGTGGTACAACTTTTTCTGGTGGCTATCAAGATGCCTTTGGTGAAAAGGGTGAAGGTGTAAAAAACCTTGTTGTCTTTTATCAAAAGATCTGTGGCCTATGTAAAGAGACAGAAGTTAAGAAAATCACACTTGCTCAGCGAGGAACTTACTACTGTCCAAAGTGTCAGAAGTAATCAACCTTCTTGTTGCTTCTTTTTATCTAATTCCTCTTTTAATGGACAACGAAAAATCTGTTTAACAATATCACTGTAAGGCTTACTAAAGAAAGCTAAGTAGATTTCTAAAACGACCAAAACGATTGCAATAGGGAGTCCAGATGGATCCAGCACAATATGCACAAGCAATATATTGAGAATAATTGGTGCAAGAACAACAAGGGCCAATGGAACGAAGACTCCAATCATAAGAAGAGCACCACAAGTTATTTCTGTTATTTTTAAAAGCGGAAAGAAATACTTGGCAGCAACAAGACCTCCCATAAAAGTTTGAAGATCCTTAGGCATATTCTCTGGCGGTGGAAGGAGATTAAAAAGTCCTGCTATTCCAAAAAATACAAATAAAAATCCAAGAATTAATCGCGCTATAGTTGGTAACTTCGTCTTCATCGGAATCTCCTAATTATAGTTATTAAGGAATTATTTCGGTGAAGGAAGAAAAGTTGTACTTAATTTACTTAAAGATTTACGACTAATGTACTTGCTCTTTTTTTAGATAAGTAAGTCTTCAGGTATCTCATAACCATTTAATTGGTTTACAAGATAGAAGCGTCTAGATTTTGTAATAATACGAAAGAAGTCATTTCCAATTTCAGGATCACGTAGCTTTTTACGTAAACGACTTAAATTCACATCAATTGTATTTTCACTAGAAGAACCAAAGAGACTTTTTGATATTATTTCTCTTTCTCCATTACCTGCACGGTTAATGGCCCTAAAGAGGTCCATGTCAGTGCGTCCGATGATAGAGAATAGTTTATAGATTTCTAAAGTAACGAGACGATTAAAAAGAACTTCGATAAAGTCTGTGTCATTTAAACTTTTAAAAGTAAAGAGCTCTCCACCCATATGAATAATACGTTTGTTTCGATCCCCAAAGAAGTCCCCTACTAAGTAGACAAAGTTTGCATCAATATATTGAATCTCATCAATTAATTTATCTTTAAACTCTATCGACTCACCATCTAGATCGAGAATAAGTAACTCACCAACGCCATTATATTTAGGAAATTTTTTAATATACTCAATTTTAAGGCCGCTTTTTTCTTCAATCTTATCCGCTAGATATAGTTTATTTTCATTTGCAGTGTAGGCCATTAATCTCATTGTCATCTCAAATTATTTTTTTAGTTTCATTCTTTAATAAGTGTCCTGGAATCTCATAATTAGTCAGACAACTCACAATGTAAAGTCGTCCATTTTTAGTAATGATTCTAAAGAAGTCATTTCCAACATCTGGGTCTCTTAATTTTTTTCTTAAACGACTTAAGTTGACATCAATAGTGCTCTCACTTGTAGAGCCAAAAATTAATTCACTTAACTTTGACTTTTCTCCATTACCCGCTCGGTGAATAAATCTAAATAATTCAACATCAGTTGGACTCACCAAGTGCAGTAATTTAAACATTTCCTTTTGATGAATTCGTCTTATGATTTCTGAAATAAAATCTTCTTCACTTAAGCTTTTCATAATAGGGCAATTGCCCCCTAGCGAAATAAATCGGCCGATATTATCCCCTTGCAGCGTGTCAGTTAAGAATAAGAACTTAACTTTTGTGTATTGAACCTCATCCAGAAGCTCATCTGTAACTTCATCAAGCTCAACAAATAGGATTTCACCAGGCCCCAGATCATAAGGAAGCTCATCTAAATACACAAAATTGGCACTACAAATGGATTCTATTGCCGACTCTCTAAAGATTTTCTTTTGATTTGGCGTGTAAGCCATTAATTTTATTACCATGATAAACCTTACGTATTTGTAAGTAAATAATATTGCCTAAACATAATATCATTATTGAGTACCAAATAACAATTCTTGGTAATCGATAAAACTGGAGGTTAACACAATGAAAGAGAAAAGAGTTTTTGAAAACATTGCAAAATTGATTAAACAAAGAAGACGCAGCTTGTCACCTAAGGTATCTCAACAAGGTTTATCTTATCGACTAGGTTACAAAAACGGTCAATTTATCAGCAATATTGAAAGAGGACTTTGTTCTGTTCCATTAAGATCACTAAATTCTATTTGTGATGTCTTAAAAGTATCAAAAGAAGAACTAAGGGAAACTCTGCTAAAAGATTATGCAGAGACGATTGATAATTACTTCGCAGAAGCTGAGGGCGAGCAGGAAGAAAGTTCTCAGAGAGTTTCTAGCGACAATGGCAAGGAAATTAAAAGAAATTTCGAATTTGCTAGTAATTACGTAGTCTAGGGTCTAGCTAGACTACGCATTTCACCCTCGTCAATCTCACAAGCACAACGATTCTATACTAATGAGATTGGCGGGGAACTTTTCAAGTATATAAGTTTCAGGCATAATTCGTCCAGTACAGATTTTATGACTAGGAACATATATAATGAATTCACAATCCTCACCTTTACGTAAATTAATTAACCATTTTAACAATAAAAAAGGCCAAATTTATACGGCCTCAACTTTTTCAATTCTCAATAAAATTTTCGATATTGCTCCACCTCTATTAATAGGTCTTGCTGTCGATACCGTTGTTAAACAAGAGGAATCTTTTTTAGCAGAGATGGGAATTAGTGATAAGATCCATCAGATCTATATCTTGGCCATTTTAACTTTTATTATTTGGGCACTTGAATCACTCTTTGAATACCTCTTAAAAGTATGGTGGCGAGGCCTGGCGCAAGAAGTTCAACACGACCTTCGAATGGAAGCCTATGATCATCTTCAAAATCTTCATATTTCTTTTTATCAAGAACAGAATTCAGGGAATTTAACGACTGTTTTAAATGATGATATTAATCAACTAGAGAGATTTCTTGATATTGGTGCAAATGATATTATTCAAACACTAACAACAGTTGTCTCTATTGGTGCAATCTTCTTTTACTTATCACCACAAATTGCCCTACTCTCTCTTACGCCGGTACCTTTCATTTTATGGGGAAGCTTTTACTTCCAAAGAAAGGTTCAGCCACGTTATCAAAATGTAAGAAGTGAAGCGGGCCTTCTAGCAAGTATGTTAGTAAATAATATTGCAGGTATGATGACTATTAAGTCATATGTGGCCCAAAAGTTTGAATACAATCGTCTCGAAAAACAATCAAATCGCTACGCTAGAGCGAATAAAGAAGCCATTAGAGTATCCTCTTCATTTAGCCCTATAATTCGTATGGCCGTTTTATGTGGTTTTCTTTTTACTTTAACAATTGGTGCATCTCAAGTCTTTGATGGATCATTAGAAGTGGGCTCATATTCAGTATTAATCTTTTTAGTCCAAAGGCTTCTGTGGCCTCTAACTCGCCTAGGTGAAACTTTTGATCTCTACCAACGTTCAATGGCATCCACTTCTCGTGTCATGGACCTACTTGAAACAGAGATTAAAGTCATTGATGGAAAAGAAGAATTGGAAAGCTTTGATGGTGAAGTAAGTTTTGAAAATATCAATTTCAAATATGATGAAGAAGACAACACTGGACTTAAAGATATCACTCTTAAAATTCAAGCAGGACAAACTGTTGCTCTTGTTGGTCCAACAGGCTCGGGAAAAAGTACAATGCTAAAACTTCTTCAGCGCTTCTATGATCCTCAATCAGGCCATGTTAACTTTGATGGTAGAAACCTAAAAGAGCTAAAGCAAAACTCTCTTCGCTCTCATATTGGTTTTGTTTCACAAGACACTTACCTCTTTCACGGAACTGTTCTAGACAATATTATTTACGGATCAAATGATGCAACGGAAGTGGATGCCATGAAGGCCGCAAAATTAGCGGAGGCCCATGACTTTATTGAACTCCTTCCCCAAGGCTATCAAACAATAGTAGGAGAAAGAGGACAAAAGCTCTCAGGAGGCCAGAGGCAGCGTATTGCAATTGCGAGGGCCATCCTAAAGGATCCAAAGCTCTTTATCTTTGATGAGGCCACAAGCGCTATTGATAACGAGACAGAGGCCGCCATTCAAAGATCACTTAAGACCATCACTCAAGGTCGCACAACAGTTATGGTTGCCCATCGTCTTTCGACAATTATTCATGCAGATCAGATCTGTGTATTAAATGAAGGAAGAATTGAACAACGCGGAACTCATGAGGAGCTCATTAAACAAGATGGACTCTATCGTGCGCTATGGAATGTTCAAACTGGAAATGTTTAAGAATTAAAAAGCAAAACGAAGTGATGAATAGATGGTGTCGTTAGCTCGATAAGCTGACCAATAAGAGTTCTTCTTTGGCGACTTAATAAGCTCGGCACCTAGATTCACACTTGCACTTCCTGCCCAGAAGGCATAAGTTGCTTCGGCCTTTAAAATGATATCTTCTCTTTCAAAGTCATATTTAAGATCACCCATTACATTAATGAAGTCAGTAAAATAGTAACGTCCTCTCATCCCAAGAGCACTTGCCCACTTAGCTGTATCAGAGAAGAAGTCATCTGAACCACGCTGATTATTAGTCAGAAGATTAATATAGTTTAAAGAAAACATATAATAACCTTGATTCACATTAAATGAGATTGAGGCATAACTTTCTTTTTCATAGTTTGGCTCAATAACAAAATAGTCAGACTCAAATGTCTTATCTTCTTCACGACTAAAGTCTACAACTTTAAAGTCGTTTCCAAATGTTGCCGTAGGATCATTCATATCAATTGAAGCAACCATCTGAACATCGCCTAGTTGTTGCTTATATTGAATTCCATAAAATAAATGGTGGTTTACAAGTGGAGAAGCATCAACTGCAACACGATCATTATCTTGATCAAAGCGTGCCTCAGCATTCATCTGAAGACTATTTTGTGGCTTATAGATAAAGAAGGCCGAGATCTCAGCGTTTCTTTCCTCATTTGAACCAGATAACCTAAATCCAAGAGACTTATTTTTAACAACATCATTATAGATATTAGGCATATTAATATTGTAATAAATAGGAAGAAGATTTCCTTCTAGAACTGTATACTTTGGAGGAAGTCTTACCCACTCACTTCGACTCGTAATATTTCCATCTTCAACTTCAAGACTAGGATTTAATCCAGGAACAAAGAAGTAAGAGAAGAATACCGAGAAGTTAATATTCTTATTAAACTTGTGATCGTATTGAATCCCAACTAGTCCTTCTTTCTTTTCTGATAAGAGATAGAAGCCTTGATTTGGATTTAAGGTATTTAATAACCAATAGTCTTCGTTTTCATTCCATCTTAATAACTGGCGGCCTACACTGATACGATTCTCATCATCTTTAAACTCAACATAAGCTTCAGGAGCAGAGAAATTAAAAGCTGCCTCTTTACTTACATAGGCCCTAGCTGCAAATTCACCATATACTTTTGCATTCCACATCTTTGATTCATAATTCCCTTCAATTTGGGCCCAATCGTCATATTCAGACTTCTTGGCAGGATCATTTAAGCGTTGGAACTTCTCATACGAGATGCTTCCGTCTAGCTGCGCTAGCGTAGATAGGCTTGAAATTGACAAGCAAAGTAATGTAAATCTTTTGATGAAATTATTCATTAAAGATTATTAAATCAGAAAAGGTTCACAAATAGAAGAACTTAAAGCCAACCTAGTAGCCATTACCCTAGGTGTTAACAGTTTGGACACTTATCCGTCAGATTATGTGTACAAACTTAACGCACATTGCAAAAACATTACAAATTATACGGTTATTCCTTTTCATTTAACTAGAAATTTTCTAGAATTTTATCGTGAACAACATGAACAAGTACATTAACACATTGAAATTACGTAATTTCTTTGCTTTTCTAGCAATTTCTTTACTCATTTCCTCATGTGGATTTATTAATGATGACCCAGTCGACGGAGCAGATATCGCTGAGTACGACGGGATTTCAGCTAGTTGTAAAATCGACACCGATAGAATTAAGAAAATATTTGAAGTTAATATTGAAAAAGAGCTTAATTGTGTCCAAGACACCCTAAATAAGTTCAAATATGTTGAAAGTCGTGACAAGCGCTTCTTCTTTAGAGAAGACATCGTACGCTTTGCTAGAAAGTATATGAACAACCCTCCTGGCTCTGCTGACGATATTATCGAAGGGCTTGATCTACTCTTTAAATTAAACTCTCTACTTCAAAGAGATATCCCAGGACAAATGTCTCGTTCAAAAATTGATTCATTCTTTGCTATCTTAAAAGAGATTAATCGCTCTGGTGTAAAGATTGTTGATACAGTTAAAGAGATGCAAAAAGTTGAGACTTTAAAAGAGTACGAAAAACTTTCTGCTCAAATGAGACAACAATCAAATGTTCTTGCAGATAATATCAATGTAATTCTAAGAGATATCCCAGGTCCTGCACAGGCCATCGATATTCAGGATCTAATTTTAGATATCACGAAAGACCTAAAAGACTTTAAACTTGGTAAAGAAGTTATCAACTCTCTTCTATTCGCTAAGAAGCTATTTCTTGGTGGATCGAGAATCTATATTGACTCTGATGAATTCGCCCAATTATTTACTTTTCTTCCAGTGTTCTTAGAAAATATTGCAGATATCTTCTTCCTAAAGAAAGAATACTATAAAGATGGTTCAGCCTACTTTAATGAGCTTGCAAATAATATCGAAGAATTAAAACTCTATGTTTACGAGCACCAGAAAGAAGAGAATATCATCACTATTGATGATATCAATAATATCATCGACGAGTTCTTTACTTCAGATGATATCATCTCAAAAATTCTGGGAACAAATGAAGAGACAAATAGAAAACTAAAAGCGTTACTACGTTACGCTAAACGAGATCTAATCAGAGGTAATCCAGAAGTATTCTCATACTCTGATGTAGAACTTGCCCTTAGCTTAATTAATGTAGGGATTCGCTCATTTGAGTCGGTAAATATATTAACTGACTTAGTTAAAGAAATCGAAGATAAAGACTTTGACCGCAAGGTTGTAATCAAAAAAGAATTTCGTGCAGAAATTGGAAAGCTTAGTACTAATGCTAAGAAACTTTTAAATGAAGATATTACAATTCCTCGTGATCACCAAATGAATATTCTGCAATTTGCAGATGATATTATTGAGTTATACGAATTAGATATTAGAGATGATTTTACAAACTCTCTTCTTGCTCTAAAAGTACTAACAACAGGTGGAACAAGAGAAGTTTTACAACTACCAGAACTCTTAACGATTCTAAGTAAGACAGATCCACTCGCTGCCCTATTCTTTGATCTGATGTATCTTTCTAAGGACTATATTGAAAAAACATCTTTAGAAAAGAATAACTTCTTCTTAGCTCAAGTTCGCTCAGTTCAGGATCTTCTGCTTGATGAACTAGATAGCGACAATGTTATTACAGTAACTGATATTAATAATATTATTGAACAATTCTTTAAAAAGCCTGAAGACTTAGAAAAAGGAATCGCTCTTAAAAACCTTGTTGGAAACTACAAAGATAATATCTTACGTCTCCCACCAAGTGTTGAGCACCTTTCTTTTAAAGAGCTTAAATCGACAGTAAATGTTGTGGCCATTGTCTATCGCTACTTAGCATTCCTAGATTTTCATATTGAGAATGTTGAAATCTTTAAAAAGATGAAAGATGGAGAGGAGACGACAAGAAGTCTTGTTTCGAAAAAAGACTATGTAAATCGATTCCTTTCAATTAAGGCAGAGCTATCAAATTACCTACTTAATAAAGATTTTGTTAATCAAGATGGTTTAATCAAGTCACTTATTTTACGCCTGGAAGAATCTCAGGCCCTATTTAAGAAAGAATTCAATACAGCACTCTACTCTCAAGCAATGTCTTTAAAAGGGCTTGTACTTGGTGGTAATAACTTAATCATCAATAGAGACGACTTATATCACTTAACTGAAATGTCAGAAGGCCTAGCGGAAGTATTATATGATGCTTTCTTTACAGACTTCTCTATTGAGTCCGATTCAGTTCAAAATACGGCAACTGCTCTAAAGTTAATCCGTAAGGTGAAGTCAATCCTTCACCCAGTAACTGAAAAGAGAGACTTCTTCTCAGCAAAGGATATTCTAAGTTTTGCAAATGAAGTCTTACTAGAAATTAATCGTCGAAAAGATAAGCCTAAAGATGAGGCCGATCTTATCAATATGAATAACTTTAAGAGAACTCTAATTGAGTTCACTCAAAGAGTTTTTGATCCAGTTCCTCGATCAGAGTTAATGTATCCAATTCCATGTAAACCAAACCCTGCATATGATCCAGATAAGCAAGGTAGTTCAAAATGGATTTGTTCTGAACTTGATCCTCCGGGAAGTGAAAACTTTGATCTCATGATCTCAAGTGATGCTATAGATCGTATTTTTGAAATCATCGATGGAGCAATTGAAGCACAACTATTCTCTGATGCGACGTTTAGATTCTTCAGTGATCGTATGCAATCTCCTGACCCAGTTTATATTGATCAGAGAGAGTTCCCAACGGAATTAGAAGTACCTGAGTACAAATTAATTACGAAGAAGTCATACGTTATCCTGACAGAAGAATTTGCAAAGGTAGCAAGGGACTTCCGTTACTTTAGAAATAAAGATGGCTTCCCTACTTATCAAGCGCAAATCGTAAGAAATAAGACAGGTTTTAACTCAATCATGCTTTTTAGGAATGTCCTTCCTTACGTACTTGAAGGGTATGCTGTTGAAGGAGACACGACAAACCCAAGAGTATCGAAAGGCCTAAGAGATAACCAACTGAATAACGCTCTAGTTGGTTTAAAGGCAGCTCTTGAAGAAATGGGACTTTGGACTGATGACTTCAAGACATTTGGTGAAAATATTCTACTTCTATCAGATCTCTTCCAGGCAACTTCTGGTGGAGACCTTTATATCAACCTTGATGAAGTAAGTGAGTTTATTGAACTAATCTTTACAGCAGCAAAGATGACTTCTCTACTTGAGGATAATCTCTACGCTGAAAATGAGTGTTCACATCGTGTTGATGAGAACGGGTTCAAAGTTATGGAGTCAAAGTGTATTCGTACGAAATTCTTTGATAAACTATTTGGAGAGAATGAAGAGAACCTTTCAAAATATTTCCCACGTCTAAAGGAATACGTGGATGCAAATAGTAGAGAGCACATCGTTCAATTTATTGAAGGTGTCGAAGTATTCTCAAGAAGTGTAGAAGATATCGATAAGGTATGGTGGAGAACAAAGGACTTCACACTAGTTATCGGTGCAATGTTAAATATCGAATCAACTTATATTAGATTTGATAAAAATGCTGATAATAAGCTCGACCAAGGAGATCTTGATCGTGGTTATGAACAAGCATACAAGAATGCAATTATTAGTATTGCGAAACTTAAAGGAAAATTAAAAACCTTTGGACGTACAGCATTCTTTTATCTACTAAAATACCATAAAGACCCAGGTGCTATTAATGTTGCTTGGACTCATATTTGGTTTAAGAAGTATTTCAAAAAATTCAAGGCCAAAAGGCTTGATATTAGTGAGCTACTGAAATTCCTTGTAGATAAGAGAAAACCTGAAGATCCTTCAATTATGTTTAAAGAAGAGCTTGCAGCTTGTGCGCTCGGAAGAACAGATGTTGATGAGGATGAACTCAATGAGATCTTTAAAGGGATGTCGACTGATATGCTCGTAGAGCAAATTAGACAATGCCATGCTGACTATGTCCAATCAGACGAAAGCGAAGCATTTTATGGAAATTTTTATTAATCAAACTGTTGCTATCTTAATCGACGGTAACAATATTGAAAGAAGCATTCACAGTGTCACAAATAACCAAAATACAATGGTTAACTTCGACACTCTTATCCCAAAGTTACTAGATAACCGCGGTCTTAATCGCCTAATCTATTTTAGAGAAGGTAAGAATATCTCATCAAAGCTGACAGAGAGACTACATAACCACTACTACGGTTCAGTTATTCCTTGTCACAAAAGTGCAGATATCCCACTTACAATTAAAGCAACTCAACTTGCCTCAAAAGTCGATACAATCATCATATTATCTGGTGACTCTGACTATATAGAGCTAGTCCGCCACCTTAGATCTGAAGGTGTACGCGTTGAGATTGCCTCAATTCCTGAAACAACTTCTGGCCTTCTTGTTGAAGAGGCCGATTACTATCATGAAATCGATGAAAGTGATTGGTTTGAGTTACCTGGACAAAGTCGTCCAAATAGAAATAACAAGAGAAAGCATAAGAAATAGAACTATTTTAAGAGGTACCTGCTAATACATAGCTCACTTAGTGAGTGATCCATGTTTTTAAGGACCTCTTTTAGCTCTGAGACAGGCTTAATCACTAATTCAATATCTTCATCAGGGTCAAAGTTTTGCTCTCCATCAGGACGGCAATTCTTGGCCAAGAAGAAATGAGCACTATTTGTCATAAAAGCAGGGTTGACGCTAACACGGCCAAGACTCTCCCATTCGTCACTAATATAGCCAGTTTCTTCTTCGAGTTCCCTTTTAGCTGCAACAAGAGGATCTTCACCTCGATTGATAGCGCCGGCCGGAGTCTCAATAGTGATCTCATCCATGCCAAAGCGATATTGCTCAACAAGAACGATCTTCTTATCTTCAGTGATGGCCACGACATTCACCCAGTCAGCAAGGCGAATAATATCATATGGGCCACAAGCGATGGGCTTTGTCGGATGGTGAGCATCAATTGTCTCGTAAAGAAAAATATTTCCACGATGCTCTTGCTTACGTGATTTTATAATCCATTTTTCCAAACTAGAACTCCATAAGAAGAGCAGCATCGTCTTGTTTTGTGCTCTCTAGTATTTTTTCGTTAGTACGATCTCTCAGTTCAAGGTATTTAATAAAAGCTTCTTTACCGATTTTTCTCAAAAGAAGCTCGTCATATTTCTTTTGGATTTCACGATCAAAGGCCATCTCTTCTTCTGTAGGATTATAAGTATAGTTTTCTCCATACTTCGCCTCAAGCTGATCATGCATATCTTCAAAAGCAGCAATCTTGTCGCTAAAAAGTCCTTCTCTCATATTTAGATAATCTTTGTATTCACGTTCCGTTAACTGAAGCTCATTTAAGAAAAGATCCTTCACGTCACTTAGCCATTGCTCTTCAAGACGATCAAATTCCTCTTCTTTTTCTTCCAGTCTTTTATCAAGCTCTTCATCCGATTGGATCAGAAGGCCTTCTCGAGAGGAACTCACTTCATCTTCCACATCCTCAACTTTTACCGGATCAGAATCTTCATTATCTAATTTTGGTGCGGCACGGTCCTCAAACTCAACGACCATGACTTCACTTTCCTTAACACCAGCAGTGTCACTTCCTGTATTAAATTTTTGAAATAATAGATAGGCCGTAGCGATAATAGCGACGACAATAATAAATGATGCGAACTTCTTCATAAACGACTCAATTAAGGTTTAATATTCTCAAATATTATATTAGCACCTAATCGCTTTGCTGTCCGCATTTGTTCTTTTGTTCTGACAGTCCAAAAGACCAGATGGTTGAAAGTGAAACGTTTGATAATTTGCAGCTGAATTTTTGAATAAGTATCAATATCTAGACCGATGTAATTTGGCCTAATAACTGGAATAAAAGTCATATTGGCCAAGATTCTCTGTTTTAGACGACTAAGCTTTGTATCACTAAAATCTCTTGTAACTAAAAGCCCCAGCGTTAAACTTGGGTAATGCTTGCGAAGCCATTTTAATGTCATTGGATTAAATGATTGAATTGCATAGTCTCCATCATAGTTATGAAGCAACTTCATAACCTCAGCTTCTAAGACACCATCGTGGTCGATAACTTTAATTTCGATAACAAGGGGAACCTTTCCTTGAACAAGATCGAGGACTTCTTTTAAAGTTGGTATTTCCTCATCACCCTTTGCCAAGCGAAGTTCTTTTAAGCTCTTTAGGGTATATTGAGATACCTTTCCGTTGCTGCCAGTCATTCGCGTTAGGGTCTCGTCATGAAAGACCATAACATGCCCATCACTTGATAAGTGAACATCAAGCTCAATAGCATAGCCGTGGTTAACCGCTTCTTGAAAAGCGGCCAGAGAGTTCTCCGGGCATTCCGGGCATTCGTGGCAGTGAAGCCCTCTGTGAGCAATATAAGTATCGAGATAAAATTCCATTATAATGTCTTTAAAAATACTCTTAAATCGGCCTTCTGCTCTTGAGTTAATAATTCATTCCCATCGCGATCAGTGAAGATACGATAGTAATGTCCAGAATTAGAAAGACCAGGTCTAGAAGTATCAAAGAAAGCTTCTGGAATACGTCTTTCATCAGGGATATCCATTCCAACAGGAAAACCATTACACTCAAAATTAAAGTCTAAGATAGGATCATCAGATGGTATCTGATAAAACGTTTTCACTCTTTGATCAGGAGGAGTCATTAACTCACATAGATTTGGAATCGAATTATTGTGTAAATATGGATAACGTGACCAAATCCCATCAAGCGGTGGTGGTACATATCCAACTTGTGGTTCAACGACTGTTTTCATCCACTTAGAAATTTTTAATTCATTTAAGTCATCAGCAAAATACTTCATCCCTTCGTAGCGAAGCGGATCTGTTCCAACATCCTTTACAGGAGTTTCTTCATGATAAATAACCTTGCGAGTTTTGATCTGCTCACTCTTAGACATTAGACCTGAAAATGGTAGAGACCAATTTTTCTGATATTCACCGTGACACTTTTGACAACGATCCTTATAGACGTCCTCACCTCTTTTTGCCGCTTTAATATCGATGCGAGAAATATCGAAAAAGTCATCAATACGTGGTGGCTTTGTTGCAAAAGCAGCTGCCGTTAATTCACGAATAATATCAGGATTATCCTGCATCCATTTCTCTAACTCTCTTAAGTCAGTTCCACGACCTAATTCATTCCACAAGAAATTAGTAAAGATTGGATTTCCAGAAACGATAGAACCATCAGATAACCAACGAGTCTTATATTTTAGGTTCCACCAAACAGCAGGCTTTGAATCAGCAACAGTTGTCTCTAGTGGATTAAAACGTGGAAAGATTTGAGTTAGTTTTGATTTTGTCGCATACTCATCTGTCTTACGACGAGCAAGAGATAAGGCAACTTGAGGAAGTGAAGTATCAAGCCCTAATACCATTGGAGAAGTTGCACCAACAGCACCAATATTCTTACGAGAGCGACGAAGCATTTCAACTTCACCATCAGTTGCATGAGTTACTTTTTGAAACATTTTTGATGGAATTAAAGGAAGAAGCTTTCTTGCCTTAACAAATAATTCGTTGGCCTTAACGGCCTTATTTGTTAGCCCCATTACACTTGTTCCAAATAGGCTTGCAGAGTGGCAAGTAGCACAACTAAAAGTAAGTCCTTTCCCCCACTTTGTATCCACAATACTTGCACCCATATAGTAATCAGGTCTCTCTCCATCTGGATATGGGATACGATAAATGCCAGTTGCATTCTCATCATTATATGGATTTAGTCCTAACCATTGATAAAATGATTCAACACTATCTACTCCAAACTTCTTTTCACCAAGAGTTGTTAGAACAAAGTTTACAAATTTCTCATCTTTTAATTCAAAGAAATTCTCAAAAGCATCATATGGTATATAAAGACCTGTAACATCAACAGGCCATTTAAGAGCATGCTTAATACCGTGCTCTTTTATTTCTTCTAATTCTTCATTTGAAAGTTTATATAGGTTTTCTCTATTTTCGCCTTTTTCTAATCGAACATCTCTTCCCCAGTCTGGAGCGTATGCAAAACTACTGAAACATAATACGAATAATAAAAGTGCTTTCATTCTTTCCCCTAAAATAAGATTAGTTTTTTACGAGTGTAATCTTCCATTGCATAAGCTATTCCCTCGCGACCAAGACCAGAGTCTTTAATTCCACCATATGGCATTGCATCCATACGAAATCCTGGAATATTATTGAAGATTAATCCTCCAACCTTAATTTTTCGACTTGCCTCTTTCATATTTACTAAGCTGTTTGTGAAAACACCAGCTTGTAGGCCATATTTTGAATCATTTACAAGTTCAATTGCCTCAGAAAATGAGTCATAAGGCTCTAGAATCACGACAGGACCAAAGATTTCCTCGCTTACCACCTTCATATCAGGGTCAGTATTCGTTAAAACCGTTGGTGCATAGATATTATGCTCTTCATCGATAACATGGCCACCGCATAGAAGATCGGCCCCTTTATTGATAGCTTCTTGTACCCAGCTATGGATGCGCTCAAGTGCTGCGGCATTAATAACAGGCCCATTTGTGATGAGCTTATCACTAGGATCTCCTGAAGCAACCATCTCAACTTCTTCCAAGAATGCTGAAACAAAGTTCTCGTAAATCTCACTTGCAATATAAACTCTTTGAGTAGATATACAAATTTGGCCAGCATATAAGAATGCACCATTAACAATTTTGGGAATGACTTCATCAAGTTCATCCACATCATTAACGATTACGGCCGCATTGCCACCAAGTTCAAGAAGACACTTCTTCTTTCCACAATTTGCTTTTAATTCCCAACCAACTTTCGCACTTCCTGTAAAAGAGAAAACATTAATTCGATCATCTTCTAAGAATAATTGTGCTACATCATTTTCACAGACAACGACATTTAAAATACCTTTTGGAAAACCAACTGTTGAAAGGAGCTTGGCAAAAGCTAAAAGAGTAATTGGTGTTGACGGTGAAGGTTTAACGATAACACTGCAACCAACAGCTAGAGCTGGGGCAATTTTATGAAGAGCTAAATTTAGTGGAAAATTAAATGGTGAAACACCAAAGACAACTCCTTCTGGCTCATGTTGAATCATGGCCATCTTATCTGCACCGGGTCCATAACTTAGATCAGGTGTCTCACTAGAATGATGACGTGCTTTTTCAGCAGCTAGTTTTATTGTTTCTAAGCAGCGGCTAATTTCAGCTTGTGCATATTTAATTGGCTTACCTGCTTCTCTACAAATTAATTCAGCAAAGTAATCTGCTTCATCCTCTAGTGCATCTCTTAATTTAAAAAGAAGATTACTTCTTTGTGCACTATCGAATTCTTGATAATTTTTAAAAGCTTTTTTAGACGAATTAACGACATGATCAAATTGCTCATGAGATAATAAGCCGATCTCCCCTAACATTTCCTGAGTGTACTTATCTTTAACGTGTAGAGAGTCATCTGCGGACAAGAACTCGTTTGCCACAAATGAAGAATGAAATTGTGAGTATTCGCGCATAAAAAAACCACCTTGTCTAAGGTGGTATTCTATCTAGATAAAATTTGATGGGTCAAATAATAAAATCTAAAAATCAAATTCACTACCAGCATGCTGGTTGCTTAATTCAAAATTAAATGAGGGGTTTTCGCGTAAGAATGATTTTTCACCACCAATAAAAAGTTTGATGGAACATAAGTAACATAATTTAACCTTTATCTCTCTTCCGTTAAATGCAGAAAAGATTTTGGCCTTAACTAGCTTACTACGCTGCGGTCCGTTTGCGAGAGACCAATTTCTTCCAGCGGCTGAACATGCATCACACATCTCTTGAATCCTCTTCTCTTAAAGTTAATTTCCATATTAATTATTGATATCTGTCTCCATATATTTTATCGTCATTTCAGAATAAAACTTAAAAAATTTATGTTAGCTATAATTCCAAACACTTAGCGCTGACACTCTGGGCCAATTGTGCCAAAGAAAGCTGTCAAAAGCCTTTGACACTGGCCGTCCTAAATAATGACTGGCCAGAAAAATTTCTCTCATGATACCTTTTATAAGTTATTGAAAATCAATGAATTCGGAGACATTAATGACGACTAAGATCAGGCCATTAAACGTTAAAAACAAATTAGCAACAGCACCAACAAAACAACCAATCTATGCAACAACAATCAAAGACCAAAACGGAAAAGAGATTACATTAGCTGATCCAAGAGCAACTCGTGCCCTTGTAGCATTGATGAATCAACATGCTGTTATTGGCGGAGCCGCTTGTCACTGGGGTGGACCAGCAGCATTTGCAGAAATGATGAGTGCCCTTCACTCAATCATGTTCTCAAGTGGAACAAATTGGTTTGAAAATTATAATTTCGTAAACGATGCAGGACATGCTGAAAACGGAATCTATGCTTTAAGAGCAAATCTAGGATTTGATGGATTAAACTTTGAGAGCCTAAGAGGATTTCGTTCAATA
Organism: Halobacteriovorax sp. BALOs_7; assembly: GCF_003612895.1. Lineage (GTDB taxonomy): Bacteria > Bdellovibrionota > Bacteriovoracia > Bacteriovoracales > Bacteriovoracaceae > Halobacteriovorax_A > Halobacteriovorax_A vibrionivorans. The sequence continues at coordinate 2,312,102 of NZ_CP027772.1, forward strand.
AACTCTAAACTAACTGGACACGGTGAAGCTCACCTAAACCCAGAAGGTGTTTTCATTTCTAATGGGCCACTTGGTTCAGGACTTCCTCAAGCACAAGGGCTTGCTCTTGCAGATAAGGCCATTGGTAATGATCGTGCTACAATCTGTGTAATTTCAGATGGTGGATGCATGGAAGGAGAGGCCCGTGAAGCAATGGCAGCAATTCCAGGCCTTGCACAGAAAGGAAAAATGAATCCATTTCTAATGATTATTAGTGATAATGATACAAAGCTTGGTGGAAGAATTACAGAAGACAGCTATGATATGAAAGGTAGCTTCCTTTCACTACAAGAACAAGGCTGGGATCTAGTGCGTGTTGAAGAAGGACACGATCTAGAAAGAGTTTATCAAGCAATTGAAGAAAATATTGCAAAAGCTAAATCAAATGATGCCAAGCCTGTTGCCCTCGTTATTAAAACAATTAAAGGTTACGGTGTTAAATCCACACAAGAAGCAAAGTCAGGTGGTCACGGCTACCCTCTTGGCGCATACGATGAAAAGCTTCCTGCTTTCCTAGAAGAGATTTATAGCGGAGATAAGTGTCCTGAAGAATTTATGAATTGGGCAAATGAAATCTTATCTTCTAAGCCAGAAGCGAAGTCTTCTTCTAATTCAACGCCTGTTGATAAGGTTCAACCAGGCCTAGCTAATGCAATGATTAAAGCGACAAAAGAAGGACTACCAGTCTTTTCTGTAACAGCTGACCTTGCAGGCTCTACTGGAGTTGCAGCATTTCAAAAAGAATTTCCGGCAAACTACGTAGATGTAGGTATTGCTGAATCAAATATGGTTTCAACTGCAGTTGGAATGGCAAAACAAGGGTTTATTCCTGTTGTTGATACATTTGCACAATTTGGTGTAACAAAAGGAAACCTTCCTTTAATTATGTCTCAACTTTCTCAAGGTGCAGTAATCTGTCTCTTCTCTCACACAGGTTTTCAAGATGCTGCTGACGGTGCATCTCACCAAGCAACAACTTATTTCTCAGCTGTAGCAGGTATTCCAAATACAAGCGTTGTTGCCCTTTCATCAAGAGATGAAGCTGAAAGTCTAATGTATCAAGCGATTAAGAACTATGAAAGTGCCGTTGAAAAAGGTGAAACACCAGAAACAACAGTATTCTTCTTTGGACGTGAAAAGCATCCAGTTTCATACACTGAAGGTTCAGACTATACTTGGGGTAAAGCTCAAGTTCTTCGCCAAGGTAAAGATGGAATTATTGTTACCCATGGTCCTCTTGTTCAAGGTGCCCTCGATGCAGCAGAAGAACTATCAGCTAAAGGAAAAGATGTAACAGTTATCAATAACCCATTCATTAATAAAATTGATCTAGAAACATTCAAGGATCAACTAGCTAAGAATGGTAACAAAATGGTAACAGTAGAAGATCATCAACTTACAGCGGGAGCAGGAGCAATGTTATGCCACGCTCTTAAGCAAGAAGGACTTGAGTTTGAAATCAAGTCTCTTGGTAACGATGGCCACTTTGGTCAGTCTTCTTATACGGCCAAAGAGCTTTATGCAAAGTTTGGTTTTGATAAAGAAGCAATTATCAATCAATTCTCATAATCATCTACATTTGAAGGCTTCAGTAATGAAGCCTTCTCTTTTTCTTTACCTTATTTAACCTTCCTTCTTATCATAAAACGATTCTTCCCAACCGATTATTCTCCTATGAAAAGTTAAAGGAGAATCTATGCAAAAAAGAATTTCAATTCCAACCTTACTTCTTACACTCGTAATAATAGGTTGCTCAAGAGGTGGATCTTACACATTTAATAAAGAATCCAAGTCAGCATCAAATTATACGAAAGAAGCTAATCAAAGACTTTATTCAGAGCTAGACTTTAGTGACAAATCAGACTTTGATAGTGCTAATAAGGGTTTTATAGCAACTATTGAAACCCCCATTATGTCTAAAGATGGAACAAAGGTAGTGTATGAGCCTAAAAAATTCTCCCATCTAACAAAAGGCGACGCCCCTGAAACAGTGAACCCAAGCCTTTGGAGACAATCACAACTTAATTCAATCAATGGCCTATTTAAAGTTAATGAATACATCTACCAAGTTCGAGGAATTGATCTTGCAAACGTATCTTTTGTTAAAGGAAGAAAGGGCTGGATTGTCATTGACCCTCTTACTGCAACAGAGACATCAAGAGCAGCACTTGAGCTCATTAATAAACACGTTGAAAGAAGACCTGTTACGGCCGTTATATTCACACATTCTCATCTTGATCACTTTGGAGGAGTCTATGGTGTGGCCAATAAGAAAGACCTTAACAGTGGAAAAGTAAAAGTATATGCGCCTGTTGGCTTTACTCATGAGTCTGTTAGCGAAAATGTTATTGCTGGAGCGGCCATGAGTAGAAGAGCTGAATACATGTATGCCAGAACACTAGACTTCAATATTCAAGGTCCCATAGGAACAGGTCTAGGAAATTTTGTTGCAAACGGTGAATACGCAATAGCTAAACCGACAAAGGTAATTGATAAAGATATGAGATTAGTTGTGGATGGAGTTCCTATTGAATTTATCTACACTCCAGGAGCAGAAGCACCAACAGAGATGATGGCCTACTTCCCAAGAAGTAATGCGCTTTGTGGTGCAGAAATAATCACTCATACAATGCATAATATTCAAACATTAAGAGGCGCACAAGTACGTGATAGTTTAGCGTGGTCAAAACATATTCAACATGCGCTTGAAAAATATGGAAATGCTGACGTTCTCTTTAGCTCACATCATTGGCCAACATTTGGTAATGAGAATGTCGTCTCTTTTATGTCAACTCAAAGAGATTTATATAAATTTATTCACGATCAAACTGTAAATCGACTTAATCAAGGAATGACTGGAACAGAGCTTGCCGATAGTATTAAATTAAATCCTAACATCGCAAAAGAATTTGGAAATCGTGGCTACTACGGAAGCTTAAGCCATAATACAAGAGCTGTTTATGATAAGTACTTAGGCTTCTTTAATGGTAACCCGGCTGAATTAAATCCCCTTCCACAAGTTGAATCAGCAAAGAAAACAATTGCCTATATGGGTGGGGATGCAAAAGTACTAGACTTAGCGGTACGAGACTTTAAAAAAGGTGAATATCGATATGTAGCAGAAGTACTAAATAAACTTGTGTATGCACAGCCTGAGAATGTTAAAGCAAAACAACTCTTAGCAGATACATATGAACAGCTTGCCTATCAGGCGGAGAATGCCACGTGGAGAAACTTTTATGCACAAGGAGCATATGAATTAAGAAATGGCGTTGGAGCTCCTGCTTCGGCCACAGCCTCACCTGCTATTTTAGCTGAAATGGATACGGAATTACTTCTTGATTACTTGGCCGTTCGAGTAAATAGCGAGAAAGCTAAGAATAAAGATATTTCAATCGAATTAAATGTAACAGACAAGAAACAGCGATACTATATTTCCCTTAGAAATAGTGTCTTAACATATTCAAGCAAAGCACCTAGTAAAAAACAGAGAGAGCTTGCTTCTAGTAGTGATAATAAGATTGAAATTAAACATGCTCAACTTGTTGAACTAGCAATGGGTGCAGCTACATTTAAGCAATTAAATAAGAGAGATGACGTATCTTTTAATGGAGATCAAAACGCTTTAAATGAATTAAGTAGTAGTTTAGATATATTCCCTAAAACATTTAATATCGTTACACCATAAAAATAAAAAAAGCCTCTGTTATGATGACAGAGGCTTTACATATTCACTTACCATTTTATCTTCTAAGTCTTTATAGCAGAACTCATCAGGGCCAATTGGCGAAAGAACAATTACTCTCACCTTTCGGCGTTTAAGTAAATTCCATCTGATTCCTTTAAAAACACCTTTACCAGAAAAAGAATAAAAGCTTCCCCATAGACCTTTTATAACAATTGGAACAACCGTAGCATTAGTTTGTTCAACAACTTTCTTAATACCTGGCTGATAACGACGAGGTTTACCATCGCGAGTAATCCATCCCTCAGGAAAGAAGCCAACACAGCGCTCTTCTTGAAGAGTCTTATCGAGCTTAGAATACGCCTTATCTAATAGCTCAGGGTTTTCTTTACGTGTTGCAATTGGAATAAGATGACCTTGCATAAAGAATTGCTTTAGTCCCGGTATGAAATAATATCTGTGATCAATTACCCAACGTATAGGCCTAGGAGAAAGACTCATAACCACTCCCCAATCGACGAATGATGTATGGTTTGCAGCAATGACGACTTTACCATCTTTAGGGATATTTTCTTCACCTTCAACTTCGATGTCATATAAAACATTTGTTAACATATGAAAGAAGAAGCGCCACATCTCTTCATGAAAGAAGTAATATGTAATGGCCGCATAGATGAGATTAACACCACCAAGGATAGCAAGATTATCAAGAGCTGTTGCTCCTGATTTCTTCAGTAAAATAATTGATACAGCTGCTACAACCATAAAGATAGCATTCCATATATTATTGGCCGCAATCGTTCTTGCTAAGCGCTCAAGAGGAGCACTATGTTGCATGAATGTTAGTTGAGAAATATAGAAGTTTCCGCCAAAGATCGTAATTAAAAGCAAATCGATTATTGCTCTAATGGCCATTGGCTGCGTAAAGAATTCAGCAGGCGGCATTAATGCGCCAGTGACTGACATTGGCCACTGAGTAGAAATATAATAAAGGTCAAATACAGCTAGTGACATACCAAAGGCTGCGATTGGAACCATTCCAACCTCAATTCTCTTACCAGATAACTTTGAGCATATCCATGAGCCAAGTCCCATCCCGACTGTAAAAGTTGCCATAAAAATAGAAGCAACCATCTCACTACCAAAGAAAACATTTTTAATGATAGCTGGCATTACTGATAGAACGAATGAACCTAAGAACCAAAACCATGAAACTCCCATCATGGCCCTAAAAGAATTCTTATCTTTCATCGAGTCGGCCAGGAGCTTAAAAGTTGGCTTAATAAACGTATAATCGATTTTTACATCTTCATTAATATCATTAATTTTATTTTGAAATCTTGCTGTAATAATCCCCAAGATTGCAAATCCTAGGATTGCTAAAGAAGCGACATTTGTAGCATCAGGAGCGGCAGCTGCAAGTCCCCCAATAATTGTACCGATAAGAATCGCAATAAATGTCCCACCACCAATAAGGGCAGTTCCAGTTGTTAATTCATCGTCTTTTAATATTGTTCTTAACGATGAAAATTTAACGGGAGAAAAGAATGATGATTGAGCACCCATTAAAAAGAGAGTCAACATCAACAGGCCATAACTTTCTGTTATAAAACCAATTGATCCCACAACCATAAATGCTAATTCAGTAAACTTAGTTACTTTAATAACTTGTGCTTTATCGTAATGGTCAGAGATCTGACCTGATGTTGCAGAAAATAAAACATATGGAAGAATAAATGCACCACCAGCAAAAGCAACTAATGACTCGGCACCTAAACCAAATAATGAAACATTCTTATATGTAATTAAAATAATTAACGCATTCTTAAATACATTATCGTTTGCGGCACCCAGGAACATCGTCCAGAACAAGGGCCAAAACTTTCTCTCTTTATATAGCATTGCTAATGACATGGATTTTTCCTTAAATAATTCTTAACAATATTGTACTATTATTTACTGATACGGCATGACGCAAATACCCGAAAGGAATAAATATGAAATTATATCATTACATCCATTGTCCATTCTGTGTAAGAGTACGTATGGCACTCGGATTCTTCGATCTAGACTATGAGTCGGTGGTTTTAGACTACAATGATGAAGAGACACCACTTAAGCTTACAAATAAAAAGATGCTACCAATAATGGAAATTGATGGCGAAATAATGAACGAATCCTTAGACATAATTAAGGCTTTAGCGCAAAAAAGTGAAAAAGATCTTCATTTAGACAAATTGGATACTGAAAGTTATGAGCAACTTGAGCAATATCTCGATGCGCTTGGAAAAGATGTTCACAACCTCTGCATGCCATATTGGGCGTGGTCAAAAGAGTTCACTCCAGAAGCTCGCGAGTACTTTATAAATAAGAAATCAGCTAAGCGTGGACCTTTTAATACACTTGCTCAAAACAAGCAGCTCTTTCTAAAAGGTTTAGAATTAAATCTCGGACAACTTCCAAGTAAGTTATTACCATTTTATGAAAGTGATAAATTTACTATTCTAGATATCCTACTGGCTTCGCATATATGGGGAATGTATATCTTTCCAGAATATCAATTTCCTCCGCAGATCCATATTTATCTACAAAAGGTAAAGGAGCTAACAAACTTCAACTATCACGATGACTTTTGGAAATAGACCTAAGATTTATCACCAAGAAATACCCAAATAGGTCCAATAAGAAGGAATTGAAGATCTTCAAAGAATGAAGGCTTCTTTCCTTCAATCTTATGACCGATAAATTGCCCTATCCATGCCACAACAAAAATTAAAACCCAAGTTATTAAGAAGTAGCTTCCTAAGAAACTCTCCAAGTAGAAATGATTTAAGAACATAAAAGGAAGGACAAGACCTAAGGCAACACTAATTGCTTTAAAGCTTTTTAAAGTTAAATAAAAGAAACTTGCCAATATGACAAAGAGCCAGGACCAGTTAAAAGCACCAAAACTTTCAGGAGTAGGAATGGCCCACAACAATCCCAGTAATGACCAAGTGATCAAAGGTACACAGACTTCATGAATTCGTTGGTTAGTACGATTTTGATGGGATTGGCCATATAGTGATAACCAGGTTTCTAAACTCCTCATAACAAAGCTCTCCAATACAAAAAAGGGAGACCTAACGGTCTCCCTATATAATAACATAAGATGATTAAGTTATTTTATGAAGCTGCTTCTTCTTTTTCAGGAGCTTCTTCAGCTGCTGCTTCTGCATCAGCGTGAGTTTCAACAACCATTTCAGTTTCTTCAACTTCTGGCTCAACTTCAACTCTTGGCATTGAACATGTAACAACTGTATCTGTTACATCGTGTACCCAAGTAAGACCTTTTGGTAGTGTGAAGTGCTCAAGAGTCCAGTTTTCATCAAGCTCAAGTCCTGATAGATCAAACTCAAGGTACTCTGGCATATCTTTTGGAAGACCTTCAACCTCAACTTCGTGGAAGTTAATGTTAACAAGACCACCCTGCTTGATACCAGCAGCTTCACCAATGAAGTGAATTGGAAGAGAAAGTGAAACTTTATCTTTTGCAGATACTTTATGGAATGAGCAATGAACAAAATCTGTTCCTAGATGCCCTCTTTGTACGTGACTAAGAGTTACAAGGTGTTTCTTCCCTGCAAATTCTACTTCAAAAACTTTCCCTGAATTATGAAGAAATTTCGCTAGGTCAACTTTAGGTACTTTAAAGTTAGCACCATCAAAATCTTTTCCAAAGATTACGCCTGGAATATATCCTTCTTTTCTCATTTGAGCTGTTGAAGCTCCTACATCTCTTTTTTCAACTTTTAGAATATCAGTTGTTGACACATTTTCCTCCTGTGTTCCGTGGATTCAGTAGATACTATTCTATCGACCGTTCATAAAAAAAAATTAGAATAAACTTGAATAAAAACGAACAATCTCCTATTTTTTCCCTATGAAAACACTAAAACACACCCCAATACTTGACTCTTTCTATATACCTTCAAGCGATATTGCTCCAACCAGTGCACAAAAAGTCATGATCCTCATGCATGGCCTTGGCGACTCACTTGAGTCTTATAAAATATTTGCTTAAGAAGTGAATGTGACTGGGCTAAGCTATCTTCTATTGAATGCTCCTAAGAAATACTATTTTGGCTACAGTTGGTATGACATTCCACCCAAGGATCCAATCCCTGGAATCGAAAATAGTGTCTCTATTATAAAAAGCCTAATCCATGACTTGGTTAAACAAAATGAACAACTTGATTATGAAGACATCTTCCTTGCTGGTTTTTCACAGGGAGGTTGCGTAAGCCTTGAAACCGCTTACCAGCTTGAGCACAAATTAGGTGGAATAGTTCTTATGTCCCCAAGGATTTATCCCGAAAGACTACCCCAGGGCCTCAGCAAATGCCTAAGAGAAACTGATATTTTCTGTGCTCATGGTACTAATGATCCAGTCATAGATATCAATCAAACGAAGGCCGGAATTGATCATATCAACAAGCTTGGTGCAAGTTCAGAGTTTTATCAATATGAAATGGAGCATGATATCGACATCGATGAAATCATGCAATTGAGACTCTGGCTCAACGAACGTCTTTAATATTAGCTACTTACCATTGGCCATTTTCAAAGCCACTATTATTAGGTAAGATAGAGAAAATTATAAAAAAAGGAATCTTGTATGAGCGATAACCCATTTAATATCTTAGGAAAAGAATCGACACCAATTAATCAAGGTGAGGCCGTTTCAAATGTAGATAAGAACTCAGAACTTAATGAGCAAATTAAATCATTAATTAATTCTGCAGATCTATTTCTTTTTATGAAAGGTACTCCTGACATGCCAATGTGTGGTTTCTCTGCAAATACTATTGCAATGCTAAACTCAGTTGGTAAGCCTTATAAGACTTTTAATATTCTAGAAGATATGGATATTAGAGAAGGATTAAAGGCCTATTCAAATTGGCCAACATACCCACAATTATACTACAAGGGTGAATTAGTTGGTGGTAATGACATCATTACAGAAATGTTTCAATCTGGACAACTTCAAGAAGTTTTAAAATAAGAAATTACTCACTAGGCTTAGTTATATCTAAGCCTAGTGTTATTGAAAATGTTGTATAATTAAAGTCTTTTTCAAAATCTAAAATCATTCCATTTTCCAAAGCAAGCTTCTTTGAAATACTTAGGCCAAGCCCTGTTCCACTTCCGACATCTTTAGTGGTAAAAAATGGTGTAAAGATATCTTTTACAACTTCATTCTTTATTCCATTACCACCATCTTGAATATAAATGACATATTGATTTAAAATTGTTTTTTCTATCCAAATTTTTATCCAACAATTTTCTAAAGAGTTGAACTTTTGAACTGCTTGATAAGAGTTCATCAATAAGTTTAAAATAACTTGGTAAAACTCATTCTTCTTACATTCAATTTCAAGTTCTTTATAATTATTTTTATAGTCAATATAAATTTCGCGACCAGTTTGAGCTTGAAAAAGGCCAAGTGTATCGTTAATTAGGTCATCAAGATAATGAGTCTGTTTAGAAATAGAATTTGATGAACGAGAATAAATCTTTAAACTATTTGCGATATTTTCGATTCGATCAACTTGCTTAACAATACTATCTAGCTTTTTTAAATGAGAAGGATCGATATCATTTCTTTGACTACCAAGGCGATCTAATAATTGTTCAGCTTGAATTCTAATAATACAAAGTGGATTATTTATTTCATGGGCAATCCCAGCAGACATCTGTCCAAGAGAGCGCCATCTTTCAAACTCTTCAAATTGCTTTTCTTGAATCTTGAGTGCTAATCGATTTGAGTGTTCTTGATGAACATCTCTAATCTGTAGCATATAGCGCCCAACGCCCTGAATAATCATATACGTTACACTAATACGACAATAGCGTTTTTGATTTCTATTACTTTTTCGTATTGGATGAGTGACTTTAAGGGCCACTCCATTTAGTCGTTTGGCCTGTTCAAAAGTATTTAGAAAGAAGAGATAATCATCATCTCTTTCCATAATTTCAGAAAAGCTTTTACCGATATCACTATTCTTTGATGATTTATTTATATCTAAAATATATAATTCATCATTTAAGATATAAAGGTCATCATCTGTTGCTGTATAAAAATTCTTAAATAGTGATGAAATAAAGTTTTCTGTTCCTGCATTCAGGTTACGACTAAAAACCTCTATATACTCTATCGAATTACCATCTGCTGAATATGATGGTTGTAGCCACATCTCCCACTTATCAATTTCTTCTAATCGATTTCGCGTTTCAGTGAAAAAGTGCACGATTTCACCTTTGCGTGCTTCGGCTATTTGTTTTTCGAAGAATTTTCGCTTTGCTGGAATGATTGTCTCAAGAATTGAGTCTCCAACAACAATTCCATAGCCCATATAGACTTCACTTAAATGTATATAAGTTCCATCAAAGTCGATGTGGCTGTAGAAAACATCTGAATGGAATAACTCTTTTGATAAGTTATTACTAATCTCTTTCACTTGGCGTCTCGTAAGCTTAAATACTAAATCAACAACTTCAAAAAAACAGGAATTCCCCTATAGTTAAATATAGGAGAATTCACTATTATTATTTATTTTCTGTATTACATAGATGATACAGATGATTGCTCATCACCTGAAGAATTTGCACTATGACTGTCGTCATTACTTGATGCAGATTTTTCATATGTATCAGGTATTAATGACCACTTTCCTCCACCTTCAGAGCGGATGATATAACCATAGTCGTGTAGTTTACGTCTTAAGTTATATAAGTGAACATCAACTGTTTTAGGGTGAACCGTTGTATCTCCCCATACATTATCTAAAATGTCATCACGGCTTACGATGCGATGTGGAGAATTAATAAATAGACCCAGTAGTTGTTTTTGCTTACTTGTTAAATGCTCAACTTCTTTTCCATCAAGAAGCATCGATTTATGTGCTATTGGTTGAACCATGCGACGTGGACTACCGTTAAAGACATTTTCAATCTTCACGATTAGTTCATTCTTTTTAAATGGTTTTGTTAAGTAATCTAGTGCGCCTTCCATAAAGCAGAATCTTAGAGCATCGATATCATCAATACTAGAAACGATGATAAATGGTATTACCATTAAACGTCGATCTTTAGAATGGTTTAAGTAAGTCATAAAGTTCCCATCATCTAACATTAAATCAGCAATGATTAATGCTGGGTTCTTTTCCGTTTCACTTAAAGCCTTTTGAAAATCTTCAATAGAAGTAAAGAACTTTAAGTTGTTGTAGCGATGAACTAAAGTTTGTTCATATACAAAACGACATCCCTCATCATCCTCTAAAATCCAAATTTCCTTGTCTGTTGCCATTGTCATAATTTTAACCTCACCGATAAATTGTTTTCCCCATCGAGCACATCGTATTCCCAACCCTTGGCCACAAAGTTTTCGACACCGATGTATCTTCTCAATGTTTTTTCGTTTTCGTCACCTAAGTTTAAGATGGAATCAAGGTCCTGTCTTAAGTATTTGTTTAAATCTGACTTAAGAAATATTAATTTTCTTAACCCGTCTTTAATTTCTAAGGTGATATGAATCGAATCTCTTCCCTCTTTTTTTGCTAATGTAGAAAATAGGTGGGCAAAAGCGAACAGTCCTTCACTTAAAGTGTTAGCATTCTTTGCTTCAATACTGCCATCACCAACAATAGACCAAGTTAAATCCGCAAAATGCTTCTTTAAATAAATTCGGCCTTGGCCAAATGCACGTGAAGCAATTTTACTTATTTGAACTTCTTCTTCTAAAAAATATGGAGTCGATTGCTTAAGCAAATCGAGATCTGTTTGAAATCTTTCAAGACCTTGATTAAGTCTTTTAACGAATGGATTTTCTGGATCTTGCTTTTGTAAAATCTCATCGATACAGAATCTAATGAGATGCATATGTCCAGAGTAGTCATGGGCCAAAACTCTTAGCGTTTCATTAAAGGCTTCACCTTTACTAATTTCTTTTGTCATAATACCTGCGTTGTTACTGTCTTTAATATATTTTGTTTACATACCAATAAAAATTACTTATTCAAAGTAAAATTTCACGCGGCACAATAACTACATGAAATTACAGTAGATTAGTAGGTATAATTTATAGATAAATTGGACAATGGCCGAAACTTATTCTAATTTCGGCCCATGACAAACAAATTTATGAACAATGGCGAAGATAAGGTCTTTGCCAATAAAATTGAGAAGATCTCTGATTTTGAATTTAACCAAAATGTTGCATCAGTATTTGATGACATGGTGTCTCGTAGTATTCCAAATTACCATGAAATTCATAAGATCATTATTGATCTGACTCGTCGTTTCTATAAGAGTGGAAAAGTCTTTGACCTAGGATGCTCAACAGGAACAACAATGCTTTTAATGGCAGACCACTTTAGACAAAATGATCGTCCCCTACCAGAGTTTATCGGGATTGATACATCTAAGCCAATGCTAGAGAAAGCTTCACAAAAGCTTAATGCTCACGGACTTCAAAATAATGTCGAACTAAAAGAAGAATCTATTACAGAAACAAAGATTGAAGATGCAGGCATGGTTATCATGAATTACACTCTTCAATTTCTTCCAATGGAAGAAAGACTTGAGGTCATAAAAAATATCTATAATGGACTGAATGAAAATGGATGCTTCATTCTGGCAGAGAAAATTATTTGCCAAGATGAGCAGATCGATAATTTACTCATTGACCTCTACTATGACTTCAAAAGAAGAAATGGATATAGTGAAATGGAGATTTCTCAAAAACGAGAGGCCCTTGAAAATGTTTTAAAGCCTTTAACTCCACAACAACAGATGAAGATGTTAAATGATGCTGGGTTTGAGAAGTCTGAGATGATTTTTAGATGGTATAATTTTTCTTGTTATCTTTGTATCAAGTAGAATTAAGTAGAGAAAATGGACAATTTAGAATATTTAGAAAAATTTGGTAATCGTGTTGATATAGAGTCTTTAAGAAAGCTAAAGAAAGCAAAACTTCATGAGTTTCGTACAAAGTATCAAAAAGAATACAAAGCTATTTTTGATCGAATTCCTTCACTCAAGCTTAACTCTACTGAGACAATTGAAACGGCCAAAGAGCTAATTCCTTGGCGCAAAGGACCATTTCAAATTGGTGAATTAGATATTGATGCTGAATGGAGATCTGATAAGAAATGGGAGCGTCTTAAGGAATCTCTTCCTGATTTAAAAGACAAGGTTGTTCTCGATGTTGGCTGTAACAATGGCTACTATATGTTTGAGATGGCCAAACAAGATCCAAAACTTGTAATTGGAATCGATCCCGTTATGCACAACCAGGCCCAATTTGATTTTATTAATCATTTTAAAGGGCATGATAATTTAAAATTTGAATTATTTGGAATTGAAGACCTTCCTAATTTTCGATCTTTCTACGATGTGATCTTTTCCATGGGTGTTCTTTATCATCACCGTCATCCTCTTGAGCAATTAATCTCAATAAGAGAGGCCCTCGTACCTGGTGGCGAAATGATTATAGAGACAATTGGTATACCTGGTGAAGACTCGACTTGCCTCTTTCCTGAAGATCGTTATTCAAAAATGAGAAATGTATGGTTCCTACCAACCCTAACTTGTTTAAAGAATTGGATTAATCGAACAGGCTTTATAGATATTGAAGTCGTATCAGTGTCTACAACTAATTTTGAAGAGCAAAGGAAGACTCCTTGGTGTCCTCCGCCACATCAATCACTTGAAGATTTTTTAGATGATAATGATAAGAGTAAAACAGTAGAAGGATATCCAGCACCAGTGAGGTTCTGTATCAAGGCCAAGAAGAAGCCTACTTCACCTATTAAAACATTTTAATAAAAAGATATGATCAATCAAAGCAAGAGAATTATCTATTTAAGTTTTGGAATTGCATTCGTAGCCTTAGCTATAATTGGAGTCTTTTTACCTTTAATTCCAACAACACCATTCTTGCTACTTAGTGCCTACTGCTTTTCTCGAAGCAGTGAAAAGTACTACCAATGGTTACTTAATCATAAAATATTTGGTGAGATTATTACTGATTGGAATAAGTATGGCGTCGTATCAATTAAGAGTAAGATTATTGCAATCTCAATGATTATTGCACTCTTTAGTTATTCACTTATATATGTAGATGTGGCCCCAACAATAAAAGTCATTATTTCACTTATTGGGCTATCTATCATTACCTTCCTACTTACTAGACCGAGTCATCGTAAATAATCTATAACTTATATTTTTGACCATTTTCAAAGATGTAACATTCTCCGTGAACATATATTTCTTCATCTGTTACAACAAGACCGCTGCCATCTGGACAAGCATATATAGGAAATCGAGATAAAATTGAGTGTCTCTTCAATTCAATATCATATCGTTTAGATTTTCTATAGTGAGGAAAGAACTCGAAGTCCACTAAATTCATGGCCTTAAAGTTTCGTACATTATCTTCATTATCATCACGATCCCACGGAGGAAAGGATGCCGTCATTATATTTGGAGTTGTCATGATTGCACCGGCAGAAAGACCTGTTAGAATACCACCATTATTTGCATATTCAATTAAACGATTAAAAATACCACTTCGTCTAAGATGCTTGATAAAATAAAAGGTATTACCTCCTCCAAGATGAATGACATCACTTGAAAGAGCTTCTTGCATTAATGTTGAATCAAATTCGTGGTCAACAGGAAAGTGAATAAACCTTTTAAAACCGATTTTCTTATATGCTTTAATTAAGTCGACGAAATCTAGTTCCGACTCATATGAACCGGCGGGGATAAAAGTAATACTTGGCTCTTCGCTTTCACACATTTCAAAAATATGCTCATCGATTTCCTCATTATCACAGAAGTCCCCTCCACCATATAAACCAATTTTCATTTCTTAGATGCCTTCTCTATAATCTCTTACAATTTGTAGGAATTCAGTAACGATAGGTTTTAATTCTTTTTTGGTATTAGAGTTTCGCTCTTGTTTTGGAACAATATTATCAGGATCAAATGTTTGATGTTCCCTAAAATCAACCATAGCTGAAAACATCGTATTAGGATCAAACTTTTTTTGCTTTTGTACAATTGATTCTACAATACGAGCAATACTATCACCTGTAACTCGATCGAACTTATTAATGATTGAAGAACGCATTAGGACTTCAAGAAGGATATCTTTTTCATCCTTATTCTCTTTTCTCGCAATTGTTTTTATAAGAGACATATAATTCTTTTGGAAGCTATCAATTTTAGCTCCCCTGTATGAATTAATTGCAAGATCTTCTTGAGTTGCATATGTAGATTTGGCAATATCAACAAACTCTTGTCTTCCAATAGTCTCTCCGCGACTTAAAATAATTTGAGGTAATTCCCTTAGAATATCACGCATACAAAAAATTGCATCCCAACAAACGCCATCACTTACTTCATATAGTCCATAAGTTGATTTAGTCCTTTCAAAGTATGAAAAGTCCTTTGAAAAGCTTTCTATTATGTAATTATATTTCTTTATTAAGAACTCATGATACTTAGGAGCAATACCTACTTTGGATAAGAGATTAATCTTTTTTTGTTCGTCAAATAAATTGTCAAAGTTACGAAGAAAAGTTGATTGATAGAAATCACTTATTGGACGTTTTTCTTTATTCTCTAAGTAGTCAACAATTTGAATAAATGTTTGTACGATATACTTTGCTTTATCTTTTTGTTCTTTTATTGTTGTTGAAAACCTTTGAACATCATCAAAGCGATACTCGTGATGAAATAGGCCAAATTGTCTAATTGATCCATAGTCAATAATTCCACCATTCATTAGAATATTGTCACCGTCCCAATCAAGCCAACAGAATATATAATCATCCTCAAAGTTTGCTGCTAGTCTTGCAAAAACTTCAGTCTGTTTTTTTAAAAAGTATTTATATCGCCTACTCTCTGTTTTAGGGACGTTTTTCCAAGTACCATTTGTTTCTTGGCGATCAATATAGTAATTAACAATATCCTTAAGGGCATCATAATTACTTTGTTTTAAGTGATTAAACATATGAGAAGGTCGAATCAAGTTTTGATTTGCCCTTACATTTATTGAAATATTATCTTCAAACTTAATAATGGCCAAGCATCTTTCTGTTTCATAGTTATTCTTATTCATAACTTCTGAAAACATTAAGGTTGCAAGCCCTTCATCAAACTCAGAATATCCACAACCATATGATATTGTTGGATCCCCTGTTTGAAAGAATTTGTTTTGTATATGAGTAGCAGGAGAAAGGCTCGTTGCTCCTGTTCCTTGACTTGAAATATCCCAAACCTTTCCCTTATTTTTTACAACACCATTCCAAACAGACCTTCCATCACCTGATGTTTTCCCCTGTTTATTAGGATGTTGTAATTGCAGGTAGCGTGTTGCCATGTATCTATTTGGCAAAATATCCTCTTCAGGGAACTCTATCTCATTTTCAATATCGTATTCATTAATAATAACGATTGAAAATGTCTCTAAAATCTTCTCTTCTAACTCAGGTGTTACCTCTTCAGGATGAGACATTGGAATTAGGCCCATTTCCTTAGCAAGGTCAAAATTAAAGAAAGCGAGCTTACCGCCGTGTCTGCGTCTTGCTTGATATGTAATAAAAGCGTCCTTACAAGATTTCTGTAAAGGATGCTTCCCATTAATTTGGTTAAATTTAGAATAATTTAATTTTGGTTTACTTTTAAAGTTTAATGAACCCATGGATAAATTATATCTCAGAAAATGAAGCGAATTCTTCAAAACGAAGAATTTGCTATTGCTGAACGTATAATACCCGAGTTTTAAACTACAGAATAAAGCTTAAGGGAGGACGTAAGCCTTCTTAATCACGATATTTGTGTTTGGTAAATTCTGAAATGGTCCATTCTTTCCAGTTTTTGTCTTCTTGATTCGATTAACCACGGCCATTCCACTTATGACTTTACCAAATACTGCGTATCCATATTGAGAAGGTGATTTTCCTGAATGATCAAGGAAAGTATTATCTTTAACATTGATAAAGAATTGAGAAGTCGCCGAATTAATTACCGATGTACGTGCCATTGCAATTGTTCCAAGTACATTACTTAGGCCATTTGTCGCTTCATTTTCAATTGGCTTATTTGTTTTCTTCTTTTTAAGATTTGTATCATATCCTCCACCTTGAATCATAAAACCATCAATCACTCGATGAAAGATCGTTTCATTATAGAAGTCAGAGTTTACGTATTCGAGAAAGTTTTTTACAGTTTTTGGAGCTTTCTTATCGTAAAGTTTTAAAGTGATATCTCCAAAATTAGTCTTTAAGATTACTTTTGTATTTGCAAATACAAATGAGCTTAAAAGAAGAATTGTAAATAACTTAATTATGTTTTTCATTTTTCATCCTTAAAAAATTCTTTGAACTTTAAAAATTCTTTGTGTTGATTATAGTCTAAAAATTCTTTTTTTGCGAGGGACTCGAAATTGTGATCACCCCAATAAAAATCATCGTTAACCTCAAATGTAGGAACACCAAAAATTTTTCTTTCATACGCAGAGTTTATTAATTTCTTAAGTTCTTTTTTTAACTCTTTAGAATTTTCTAATTCTTCGTACTCAGCTTCTAGTAAGCAATCTTTAGTTATATATGCTTTAAACCCATCGTAGTCTTCATAATCAAGTCCATCTCTCCAACCATATTGAAAAGTCTTAACTATAAATTCTCTTTGTTTAACTTTATCTTCTTTTAAACCTAATGCCATCCTCAAGTATGGAAGAGAATTAAATGGCAAGGTTCTCGGAGAAGTCAACTCTACTCCTTGTCTATCTGCAGACCTTAAGGCTTCTTTGAAAAGATAAAGTGCTTTATTTTTCACTTGAGCTGGAGCTGATAATTCATTCAAAGCAAATAAACGTCCCACCATAACAGGCATAAACTCGATATCATAACGATCATCTAATTGGCCGTTATCTATTTTCATCATACTCAGGTATGAATATGGTGACGTAAAATCAAAATAAAAATTCAACTTCTTCATAAGTTACTCTCTAAAGCATAAATATATTCAAATTGTACATTTACAAATTGATTCTATCAAAGAAAGATTAGCTGATTTTTTACAGATAGAACTTAAACAAATTCTTTTCAATAAGTCTTATTAAGCCCTATAATATCTATATGTTTTTTCGCTATCAAAAATTGATTATTCTCTTTAGTTTTCTAATGATAGTTCCTACTATTTGCGCAGCGAATGATTCAATCTATGAAATTACAGATAATACAGCTAGCCTCTTAAAGAATAATAAGATTAATATTTCGAAAGTAATCTCAATAAGGCGTAGCTCTAATAAAGAATTCCAAAACACAGACTTCCATACTAATAAAGCAAACTCATTTAATATTGAATACACCAAAGACTATATCTGGTTTAAGATAACCCTTAAAAATAACAGTAGTAATCTATTTAAAGGTACCGTCCACTTTACATCTAGCTTTATTGATACGAGCAATCTTTTTCTTCTAAATGATGGAGTTTTAACAAAAACCCAAACGTGGGAAGAATCCACATTTCGCTTATTCAATTCTTTCTATGTAAATATCCCTAGTGGAGAACAAAAGTCTTACGTTGTTAGACTAAATTCTATTCATCGATTAGACTCTGAAGTAAACCTATACAGTTTAAATAATTTCTTTAAAACAGAGTATGCCCATATCATATTAAATACGCTTTACTTTGGAATAATCCTATCCTTACTAATTTATAACTTTGTACTATTTTTTCTTGTACGCGAAACGGCCTATTTCATATACTCAAGTTTTTTATTTTTCGTATGCTTAACAGTAATGACACTTACGGGCTATCTTCAAAATATCCTAGGATTATATTTTCTAAAAAGTATTCTAGGTGTATTTAGTACATCTGCCGCATTTTTTACTTTCACCTTCGCTTATAAGCTTTTAGATTTTGAAAAAATAAATCAAAAACTTTATCGATGTTTAAAAATCATCTCTATTATAATATGGATTATATGCTGCACACTTATCAGTCTTAATGAAGTATGGATTGGGACGATTCCAGTAGGAACAATCATTGACTTATACATTCTATATGTCTGTATAACTGTTCTTGGAACGACAATATATATTAACTTTAAAAATCCAAGCTCAGAGTCAAAGGTTTATTTACTTTCATGGCTTATTTTATATGCAAGTGCATTTGCTTATTTTGCATCCTCATATGGACTCATTGAATATAACTTCTATACACAACACTCCATTCTTTTTGGAAATGTTATCGAGACTTTTGTGTTATCTATTGCACTAGGGTTAAAAATTAATCGAATCAAAAAAGAAAATGAAATTAATAAGATCAAAAATCTTGATCAACAAAAGTATATTCGACTGCTCAGAGTACTTTCTCATGATATTGCCAACTCACTATTTGTGATCTCTGGTTATGCTAGCCGGTACTTAAGACGAGGTCATGTCGATGATAAGAAGGCTTGGCCAAAAATCTATTCAGCGACCAATCATATAAAAGATATTCTCGATAATGTTAAGTCAGAACAAGCCTTAATAAATAACAAACCAGAAATGAAGGCTTTTTCGCTCAAGGAGTTAATAAATAATATTGAGACAATATTTCGACCTCAATGTGATAGAAAAAATATCAAGCTTAAAATTAACCAAGATAATATAAATCAGGTTATCGTTTCTAATCTTCCAATTCTCACTCATCAAATTATTGGAAACGTCATCTCTAATGCAATTAAGTTCACACCAGAAGGTGGTTTCATAAAAATAGATTCAAAACTTAAGAACGATCACTTAGTCATTGATATTATTGACAATGGTATTGGTATCAAAAAAGAAAAAATTCAAAAAATAAAAAACCATCATGATACAGGTATAAGTATTGGAACACTTGGAGAGAAAGGATCAGGGTTTGGATACTTTATTATTCGCTCTTATTCTGAACTCTTAAACATAACCTTCATCATTGAAAACCAAAATCCTGGAACTCTTGTCTCTTTTAAAATTCCTATTAAAGAAGAATAATTCTCCTCTATTATTGTAATAAACACGTTTTAGAAATACACTAATAGTATAGATATAATTTAATGAGAAGAGATGAAGTTTATACCATTACAAATTACAACTATTAGTCCATCCAAAACGATCACTTTTGATCTCTATATTTATTTTAAAGAGACTTACTTAAAGTATCAGGAAGCTGGAACACTGATTCCAACAGATAAATTAGAAAAGTTAACGAAACAAAAAGTTGCTAAATTCTATATCGATGATGAAGATATCCATATGTATCAAACATATATTCAAGAACTCATGAATGAAAAACTTGAAGATCAAGACCTTGGTATAGAGCAAAAAGTTGCAGTGGTTGAAGGAGCATGTCTAACCGCCGTAGAGCAATCATTTAAAAATCCAGATAGCGAAAAAAGTTATGAAATGACTGAAGTGGCAGCACAAAAACTTAAGAAAGTTTTAGAAACTGGTCCGGATGCTTTAAAAGAATTTTTTGAAAAGAAAACAATTGATACAGATCTTGTAATCGCACACTCTATGAATGTTGCAAGCTTGGCAACGAGATTAGCAATTCGAGTGGGTTGTAGTGACAAAGAAATTTCTAATATCTCAACTGCCGCTCTTTTGCACGATGTAGGTTTAACAAGACTAAACAAACAAGATCAAGAGTTGTTCAAAAAACATAAAGAAGATATGAATGATGATGAGCAAAGAATATATGGCCTACATGTAAAAGACGCCATAAGTGCTTTAAAAGATCGACCTTGGGTTAAAAAAGGTGTTCTTGAGTTAATCGTCAACCACGAAGAAGTACTAACAGGGAAAGGGCCAAATAAGCTTAAGAATTTAACTTTACCGATTATGATTCTATCCCTAGTTAATACATATGATAAGCATGTAACAATATCTGGAATGAATCCAAGAGATGCTCTCATGGAAATAACAGTGAAACATATTGATGATTTCGAACATGATATTATTAATAAATTTAAGGACATTCTCATTGATGAAGGCGTTATTTAATATTTTTTTTCTTCTTAGCTTTACTGCCCTATTCTTTTCATGTGATGGAAAGAAAGTAAGTGAAGAAAGTTGCGATATCGAATCGATGAAGTGCTATCGAGGCTACCCTCACTCTTGTAAGTTTATTGAAAAGTGTAGCGAAGTTGATCATAAGTTTACAAAGAAGCTATGTTCCAAGGCCTTCAATGAATTCTTTAAAGGTGGAAATCAAAAAGTACTTTTAAAGAAATATACAAATAAAATTCTCCATTGCTTTAATGATCGAGAATTTGAGAATTTTAAAATTGATAAGAGTCTAAGACCTAAAGAGTGAATCTCTTAATCTTTTTAGAAAAGATCGATGTGTATGGATTCTCTTTCTTGATTTATTTAGATCACGTGAATTATCCATATTAAGAAATTCTTTTTCACGATTTTCAATATACATTTCAAGCTCTAGCTCTTTTTGAGCACTAGTAAAGCTCTTTCTAAGTTCACGGGCCATAGCTTCATTTTTCATAGCAACTTCACTTGCCTTTTTAACAGCAAGAGATGCTACCGTACTCTTTTGGGCCTGAGACTTTGCCTCCCATGGCCTTAATTGATTCTGACGATTATTTTTTTCAGTGGCTTCATTATGATTCTTTAGAAGATCATTATTAATAGGAGAAGTCTTTCTTACCTCTCCTACTTTTTGAGTTGCTACTTTATTTTTAGCGGCTAAATCGCCTAGGCCAATTGCCATAATTTAAACCCCATGTCCAAGTGACGCCCCAAGGTTGCCAAGATTGCTATTTGCAATCCCACCCATAACACGCGCTTGATGCTTCAATGATTCAGACTGATTTGATCGACGTGAATGCGACTCTTCAATTGCTTTATGAATTTGCTTAAACAACTCAATCGTATCTTTTGCAATCGGTTTTCCACTTGCGTGTTCTGCAATTGAAAGGTTTAAGGCCATTGCTTCTTCTGCGCTAACTGATTCCTTGATTCCAATTGTCGTACAGCCTTCAACATTGGCGTAGTACCAATTAAGGATATCGTTACTTAATTTTTTATTAGAAGAATATTTTGTTGGAACAAAAATAGATTCAAAATCTAATCTCATTTCATCTTTAAATTCTTTTAAGAAGTGTGAGAAAACTCTAAAGTTTCTAAAGTTATTAATCTTACACTCCAGAGGAGAAATTAGCGCATCACATGCTACAAGAGCATTTGTAGTTAACTTATTCCAATTTGGAGAACAGTCCATAATCACAAGGTCAAAATGTTCTTTTAAAGGATCAATAACACGTTCTTTTAACCAAAACTCACGTCGGTTAATATTATTTAAAGAATCATTTAAAGCAACTAACTCAGGTGTTTCTGGAATGATAAAGAGATTAGGTAGACCAACCTGAACAATCACATCTTCTAAAGTGGCTTCACCACTAAAGTAATCACAGAGTCCTTTTGTTTGATCTAAACGCTGAATCAGTTCACCAAGGTCTTCACCATCATCAACCTCAGAGTCATAACCTAAAGACGTTGTGACATCTCCCTGAATATCAAGACCGACAACACAAACTCTTTGTCCGTGTAATGCAGCTGTACGAGCAAGGTTTAAAGCAAGAGTTGATTTTAAAACTCCACCCTTTGTCGTAAAAACACAAACTGAAGTCGACTTTTCAAACTTTTTGAAATATCCAACCTCTTCACCTATTTGTGGAAGTAACCCAGTTGGCCAACCTTTTCTAAAGATTGCGCCACTACGGTACTTGCGGGAGCTTGGAATTTTATTTTGCGATTCTAAGTCTTGAATCGTAAATTTTAAATTTGGGTCACCATATATATCGGCCACTTTTTTAAGTGGGTAGAAATTATCCATTATTAAGTCTCCTCCATAAGTACTTTACTATTAATTTTACGCATTTACGGTATCTCATGTCAAAATATTCCGCTTTATAAGTACTAGCTCTATACTTGAAAAGAGAAGCTGTGCTATGATTTCAATGTGGAAGCAGTATCGTTAGAACATATTTACGATTTTAAAGGACATAAGGCCCTAATTCGTGAAGTTTCGGCTTCTGACAAGAAACTCATCCTTGAAGGCATCAAGGAAATGCAACCTAAATCTATTTACCATCGCTTTTTTGCTGCTAAGAAAGGCCTAACAGGCAAAGAACTTATAAGCCTGACTGAATATGATAAGAGGTTTCACTACGCAATTGGTGCAATCACAGCAACATCACCTATTCATCCTATGGGAATCGCTCGCTTTGATATTTTCCGAGAAAATCATGAAGAAGCTGAATTCGCTATAACTATTATTGATAAATTTCAAGGAATGGGAGTTGGAAAAGAACTTCTTTCTCTACTTATAGTTGAAGCTAAAAAACGTGGCGTTAAGATTCTTAAGGGCGAGATGTTAACGACAAATAGTAATATGATTGGGCTTGCTCAATCCATGACAAAGTCTCATGGTTGTGAACTAAAACTTTCAAGTGCACATCAAGGGATTCAAACGCTAAGCCTTATCCTCCCTTAATATCTATTATTTATTACTTCTACCTTTTAGGAACTCTTTCCCACCCATATACATACGAAGTTTTTCTGGAATATAAACAGATCCATCTTCTTGTTGGTGGTTTTCAATAAATGGTACCAAGATTCTTGGAGTCGCAACCATTGTATTATTTAGAGTATAAACATGCTTTACGTTTCCATCAGCATCTCTATAACGAGTATTTGTTCTTCTTGATTGCCAGTCGTGAAGTGCAGAACATGAGTGAGTCTCACGATACTTCTCTTCACTTGGTACCCAGCATTCAATATCGAACATACGATACTTCCCTGCTCCCATATCTCCAGTACAAACTTCGAGAATTTGGTAAGGAAGCTCTAGATGTTTACAAAATTCTTCAGCTGTTTCAAGAAGGGCGTTGTGCCATTTTTCAGACTCAGCCTCTTCTCCTTTACAGATAATAAATTGTTCTGTTTTTTGGAATTGGTGAACACGGATTAAACCTTTTACATCCTTTCCATAACTTCCGGCCTCACCTCTAAAGCATGGCGAGAATCCAGCATAGAGAATTGGCAGGTCTGCTTCGCTTAGGATTTCTCCACCGTGAAGACTATTTAGTTGAACTTCAGCAGTTCCCGATAAGTAAATATCATGATCTGGAATATAGTAAGCGTCTTCTCTTCCTGTTGGAAAGTGACCTGTTCCATAGAGAGCATCTTCCCTTGCCATTGAAGGTGAAGACACAAGAGTGAATCCCTTCTCAATTAGCATATCAAGTGCCATACGGTGCATGGCCATCTCTAGAAGAACCATATCATTTCTTAAAGAGTAAGAGCGAGACCCGCAAACTTTTGCGATATTTTTAAACTCTGCCCATTCGTTCATCTCTAAAATATCAACGTGGTGTCTTGGTGTGAATGAGAAGTTTGGCTTCTCTCCTTCAACTCGAGAAATAACATTTTCAGTATCGTCTTTTCCAATTGGCGCATCTTTAGATGGAGGCATTGGAGTTAAGTACATTAACGTCTTAAATTTTTCTTCAAGTTCACTTATTTCAGGATTCATTTCCTTAAGCTGAGCGGCGATTTCTTTACCTTCAGCAATAAGTTTTGGTCTGTCTTCATTGGATGCTTTAGGAATTAGCTTTGAGTGAGCATTTCTCTTCTCTTGCAATTCTTGTTGTTTAGTTTTTAGTTCAGAGAGTTTTCCATCAATTGTTAATAATTCATCAAGATCAAGGCCAACACCTTTATTAGCAATAACCTCTTTTACTAGATCAACGTTTTCTCTGATAAATTTTATATCTAACACTATGCACTCCGGATGTTTTTTATGGTTGTTAGAATAACCCAAAAAGACTAAAATTAACACTCTAAATTGCTTTATAATCAGGGAGTTACTCATGGCATCATGTCGTTATTGTGGAAAAGAAATTACATGGATGAAAGATGGGCGTAAAAACGTTCCAGTTGAGGGGGACGGTGCCGTTCACAGGTGTGATAATATGATTAATGCTCGTAAGAGTTTTAGAAAAATTACACCAACAGAAGTTGATCCTGAACTTCTAAAGCAATATGAAAATGCTATTAACGAGAAGGCAAAGAAATAATTCCTATTCCAAATAGGATCATCACTGCACAATAGAATTGCCCTACTGAGAATAAATCGAAGAAGAGACCAATTTGAGGGTCCGGTGTTCGAAAAAACTCAACGATAAAACGAGAAATTCCATAGATAATCAGAAATAGGCCAGAGTTTAGTCCTGGCCTTTTTAAATTCTTCTTACAAGCAAAGAGAATAATAAATAGGACAAGACCTTCTAGGAGAGCTTCATAAAGTTGTGAAGGATGGCGTGGACTCATATCATAGAGCTTTGGAAATATCACCGCCCAAGAAACATCAGTAACTCTCCCGGCCAGTTCTCCATTAATGAAATTTGCAATACGGCCAAGCATAATTCCAATACCTACACCAGTTACTACAATGTCTGTTAACTCTAGAAATTTTAAGCCGTGTTTCTTAGCGTAATAGAAAGTCCATAGAGCACCACCTATCAAGGCTCCATGAAAACTCATTCCCCCCTGCCAAAAATAAAAAACTCTTTTTAAGTCAGCTGCATAATAGGAGAAATTATAAAAGAGAATATAGAATATCTTCCCTCCGGCCAGCATGACGAAGAAGCCTACAAAGAGATAGTTTAAGTAATGAGTAAAACTAATATTGAGTTTTTCTTTTGTGATTAAATATTTTCCAAAATAGAGTGTCCAGAAGTAGCCAAGGAAATAGGCCAGCCAATACCATGCAATTTTTATTCCTAGAAAATCAATAGCGATTGGATTCAGATTGTGGACGTAATATTGCATTAATTGGCCGATAAATTAGTTATTAACTTTTCACATTCAATAACTAAATTATCCATATGTTTGTCTTCAATGGCAAATCGCTGTTTATCTTGGTTGAAACGCTCTTGTTTTGAAAGGTCTTTTCTTGCTTGATGAGTATCAAAGTGTTTGATCTCTTCATACATTGAAAAGATAACTGGAAAGTCTGTGTTTTCAACGAAGTCAACGCGATCAATTAGCATTCTAATTCTGATACAAGCTTCACTGGCCTCACACTGCTTTTGCACAAAGGCACGTGCAATTGTAATAAGGCTATCGCGAACAAAAGCCTGACGTTCTTTTTCTCTTGCTTCCATCTTATCGTGTTCAGCAATTCTCTTTCGAGTTTCCTCTTTTAATTTTATATAAAAGAAGCCCACTCCAATCGAAAGTATAAAGATCAGAACAGATAGAATAATAAAAGCGATTGTGAATTGGTCTTGAGTCATTTCAAACATGAGCTTTTTATACTGCGAATTCCTACATATGTGAAGGTTTTGGTGGATAAGTTCCCACAGGAGCTTCATCGTACCACTGCTTAACTTGTTGAATTATCGTTGCCTGGTCTTGTGGCAGGCTTCCTCCAATAGGATACATATTAGAAACATGGTTAATTCGAAGTAAAATCTCACGACTTGCCTGAATTCCACTTAAAATATCGTGCATTTCACCGAGAATTTCTTTTGTCGTAAGCATCTCAAAGCCTCGTGTCACCATTCGATGATATGGCGTTCCTTCAACGGCCATAGTTGTGAGAAACGAGAGATAATCAGGAGAAATTTTAGACAGAACCTTAGCCGTCTCTACCACATGCGTTTGGGTATGCTTCTTTCCACCAAGCCCTAGCATGGCAATAACTGATAACTTCATACCAGCGGCCATTACTTTCAATGAGCCATCAATCATATCTTGGGCCGTATTGCCTTTTACGGTCATATGAAGAACTTTATCGCACCCACTCTCCATTCCGAGGTAGCAGATCCCAAGTCCAGCTTCCTTAAGAAAACGTAGCTCCTCATCTGTTTTATCCAGCATATTTTGAGCTGTGGCATAAACGCCCACTCGTATATCCCCAAATTCTTCCCTAATTGCCAGTAAACTCTTATAGATATCCTCTGTAGGAGCACCAAGAGCGTCGCCATCACATAAAAATACTTTAGATGGACGCATTTCAAAGCGGCGATAATAGGCACCGGCCTTGCGAATATCCTCCACGACCTCGGACGGGTTTCGCTCTTTATAGGTTTTTGAACGGTACATATTGCAATAAGTACATTTATTATTGGAGCAGCCAATGGTTTGTTGTATAAGAAGGGAGCGACCTTCAGAAGGTGGCCTAAAAACAGGTTCATCATATTGAATTGGAAAGTCGTAGTACATAAGATTAAATTACAATATTTGGCCATCAATTGGAAGCTAATGAAAGAATATATCATCGACTCCTATAGTGAAAAATTCATCGTGACTCTAAATGAAGAGAGTTCAGCGCAGTTTAATATCCTTTGTGATACGCGCTCAATAGCTCATCACCTTGCCCTTTCACTAAATCTTGGAACAATGCAAACTCCCCTCGAAAATCCAGACCTCTTTACTTTCATCGGTATGGTAAGAGGACTAAAAACCTATAGTCTTTCACTCGTCTCACCTAATTTGAGAGTCGATGAAGATGCGGATATTAACGATTGTTGCCAAAGTGGATGCAGCGGCTGCCCTTTTTATAATGGATAAGAAATAGATATGACTAATAAATTTACCGTAACGGCCAAGGCCCATACAGATATGAGTGCAGTTGATCTTCTCGCATCAAAATGTGAAAAATCAAATATTGAATTATCAAAGATAAAAATTAAAAATCTTATGAAACAAGGTGCTTGTTGGACAAAGTCAGCAAAGCCAGAGCGTATTCGCAAGGCCAAGTATGAAGTAAAGCGTGGTCAAACCATCAAACTCTTTGTTGATCTCAATATTCAAGAACAAGATATGAGTGAGCTTAAATGCCTTCACGAAACTCATCACTATGGTGTTTACTACAAACCTGTTGGCGTTTTATGCCAAGGGACAAAGTATGGTGATAGCTACACAATTTTAAGAGAGCTTCATAAGCGTATGGGACGCGAGCCTTTTCTCATTCACCGCCTCGATAAAGAAACTTCAGGTGTCATGATTATTGCTTACACAAAGAAAGGAGCAAGAGCATTTTCTCAACAAATTAAAGATCATAAGATTGAAAAGACTTATCAAGCTGAAGTAAAAGGCCATCCTCCAGAGTCAAAGAGACTTGAAAGTGTTATCGATGGAAAAGAGGCCATCTTAGAATATACTGTTAAAAAGAAGCTAGAGAAAACTTCCATTGTTGAAGTTAAACTTATTACGGGACGCAAGCACCAGATTCGTATTCAATTTACTGAACTTGGTTTTCCAGTCATGGGAGATCCACGCTATGGGAAAGGAAACGGAAACGATATCGGACTGCAATTAGTTGCTAGTAAGTTAAGTTTTGATGATCCGTGGAGAAGTGGAAATTTTGTGACAGTTGAGATACCTAAGGAGAAGCAATTAATTTAGCTTCTTGTCACCTTTTTCAATCATTGACTTAGAGCTAATATGCTTCACCTTGAGATTTAATTCTTTCTCAATTGATTTTTCAACTAATTCTTTCTTATAGTCAGCAATAGGATTCTTACTTCTTCTCGTAATGGGAATTAAGTAGTGATCCTTTTCAAAAAATGCATATTTTATAGTTCCAGCCTTCATATGAGGCTAAAGTAGCATAGATCCCAGATCCATGCACACTTTTATTATGATAACTGCGTCAAGTTTTTGTAAAGTCGTTATTGAACCTTAAACTCTAAATCAACCTTATCGTGAATGACCTTATCTCCTAACGTGCCGAGTAAAGTTGAACGGTACATAATTCCAAACTTTGTTCGATCAAAGCTTAAACTTCCACTGGCAAGCTTACCATTATAGGTCATATCAAAAGTTATAGGCTGAATCTTATTCTTGATTTTGAAGTTTCCCTTCACACGATATTTATTATCTCCAATCTTTTTTATATTTGAAGTCTCCATTGTCGCTGTTGGATATTTTGAAATCTCAAAGAAGTCGCCTGTTCTTAAGTGATTTTCTAATTTTTCTTTCCACTCACCCTCTAAATCACGTACATCGATTGTACTCATATCAACAGTAAAGGAAGCTTTTATCGGCTCTCCTTTATCATTAGTTTGGATATTACCATCCTTAAATTTGATATGGCCCCAATGCTCTCCACCGACTTTAGTAGCGTGCCATTTAATGAAGCTCTTTTTAGTATTAATATCTCCTGCAAATGCAAGTATCGAGAGAATAATACAAAAGCCTATAATTAAGAATTTCATGATCCGCTCCCAAGTAAAATATATTCACAATATTTTATGGGAGCTTTTAATTGCAGCGAAGACAAGATTTGGTTAAGTTTTTCCTAAACTGGTAAAAGGAAAGAATTGGCCACATCAATTGATAGGGATAGTTGCTGTCCTACTTGGAAGCTACTTGCATCATCAACTTGTACACGTAGAATTTTAGAATTTGTCGATGCCACTTCTAAAATATCAAATTCACCAAAACGGCGAATGACTTTAATACGTCCCTTTATGTCACCATCAGGAGTTACTTTCAAATGTTTAGGACGAAAAGCAAGGTAAGCAAATTGATTAGAAATACCAATATCATCAATGACCTCAAATTGACCGAAGTCATTTTTAAGAGTTAAACTCTTATCCGCTCGCCCAGTAACAGGCCCAGCAACGAGATTGACGAGCCCGCCAAAACGAGCAGCATCGATAGTAAGAGGTCTTCGGTAAAAATCGTAAGGATTATTATATACCTGAAGTTTAGCTCCACTTAAGTACATCAAACGATCACTTAAAGAGTAAGCTTCTTTCAAATTATGGGTAATGAAAATTAAGGAAATCTCGTTCTCTTTAAAAATTTCAAATATTTCATGACATAAAGTCGCTTTTAAAAACTCATCAATATTTGAAAATGGCTCATCTAAGAGAAGTACATCTGGCGAGATAACCATTGAACGAGCAAATAAAAGCCTTTGTAGTTGTCCCGCAGATAATTCATCTAAACGTTTATGGTCCTTATATTCAAGGCCAAAAATCTCAATCATATCTCTAACTCGATTAGAGTCCGCTTCAGGATTATCTAATAAGAGATGATCTTCAATATTTTCGAATACTGTCTTATCCCAATTAAGGCCATCAACACCAGAAACAATCTCAATTTTTAGGTCATGACTTTTTTTTACCTCTCCAGAAAGCGGAGTTAACCTATCGCAGAGGATATTAAATAAAGTAGTCTTTCCTGTCCCCGAAGGACCTAAAAGAGTTAAAACCTCTCCTTTATGTAAATCAAAAGAGATTTTATCAAATTGGCAGATCGACTTACGATCAAAATTATATGTTAAATCATTAACTTCTAGTATTTTCATGATGTCCTATGCTTAGCTTAGATTCTCGTATCTCATACAATCTGTAAATAATAGACTCAACTCAATCTTAAGAAAAATTAAATCATGATCATTTACTAGAGATACGATGCGCTAGCTAGATAGTAACAGCAAATGGGAATTGAAAATGGTCATAAATTATCGATTTGACACACAAGCAATTAAAGAGTCCTTTTATCGTATCGAGCCTAACCTAACGAATTTCTGGCGTACATTCTTTGATAATGTCTTCATTATCGAGCCAGATATGCAAAAGCTTTTTCGTCATGTTGATTTTGAAAACCTCAATGCCCTTGCATCTCGTGCCATGACTATTGCGGTGAAAAATCTGAACCAACCTAGTTATTTGAAATACTATCTGCGAGGTCTTGGAGAATACCAATTTAAAGTTGATATTTCAGAAGTCTATTTTCCTGTTTTTGAGCAAGCTTTTCTCGAAGCTCTAGAGACATATCATTTAAATAATTGGAATCAAGAATTAGAAAATAACTGGAGAGAGTTCTTTCACTTTGCCTTTGACTTAATTTCAGACGGAATGACTGATGCAACTCTACGCAGAGAATTTGAAGAATTTATGGAGGCCCAAGAAAAACTCGATAATTATAAAAAAGCAGCTTAACTTACTTAATCTTTTTATAGTTTCGAAACTCACCTATCATATGGCCGGTATATTCTTCTACCATTAAACGAATCCAATTCTTAAAATTAGCAAAGATACGTGGATCATTTAATTGTTCAAATGTTACATCATTATGATTTTTTTCAATCCAAGACTTTAGTAATGCGGGGTGTGTTCCTTCAAATTTTCTAAGCCCAAAAATTCGATCATATGTATACTCTTCAGATTCATGATCTTTTCCAAAATAAAGCTTTTCAAATGCACGCTTTTTATCAGACATCGCATTCTCTTTTCTGGCCCATCCATAGTGGAAAATACGAGCACCAGTCTCTATTGCACTCGGCTTTCTGCCATCTGAAAAACGAAACCCTTGAGCATCAAGATAGCTCTCAAGCCCTATTCCAAGCTTAACAGTTCTCACTTCTTTACGATATGAATGAGGATCAAATTTATAAAGATCAGTATTTCCAAAAAAATGAGTATAATTGTAAAGAAGTCCTTCGATTTCTTTACGATCAACCATTTTTCTAATTCCTTCTTCAATTAAAGAAAGGTCATCTTCATGAATGGCCTCATCACCTTGAATATATTGGCCGATTGAGCCCTTACAAGCTTCCATTGCAATATTAGTTTGTTGAGAAAGAATAAGTCCACGACTCATTATTGATGGGTCCCACCATGACTTAATAAACTTATATCGCTCTCCTGTAAGATTATCTCTAAGGTATTCATAAGTTCCGTCATCTTTGTCACACTCAGGAGTTTCAAAACCAACATTAATAACCACCTCATCACAGAGTGGATCTATACTTTGAACACTTTCTAAAATTGGATATTCAAGAGTAAGCCCGTGCTTGATAAAGCTAAAGCCAGAAACCATATTATTTTTAATCACAAAACCTTCTTATTTAATTAATTCTAAAGATGAATTGATTACGAGAAAATCATCACCATCTTGCCATCTTTCCTCTACTTTAATTGTTTGATTATCAATTTTTGTAAAAAGTAATTGAAAGCCATCTTCTATTGAAAATATTTCTATCTCATTATCACTAATGCGACCAGAGATTTCACCTTTATAAATTAGGTCGCTTCCTTGAATCGTAAAGACAGAATATGGATACTCAGCACTTAATCCACTACAGTTATATCCACCATCTTGAATTTTAAATTTTTCTTGAGAAAGAGAAAGTCGAAAATACACATTTTCACATGGGCTTGAAGCAGAGGCTGTCTTTGCAAAGCCTTCACCACTCCAACGGCCGTTAAAGTCGGCGTAAGATGTTGTTATCAATAAAGTACAAATAATTATCTTTTGAATCATTTCCATTCCTTAATTATGGGCCGACTAACTTCTATAGTCAAAGCGGGAAATATTAAATACAATTTATCCATGGCAAAATACTTTCAATTATTTCTATTCACCACCCTTCTTGGTTGCTCAAGCCCAGGACTCTATCTAGGAAAAGAAGAAGGGAGTATTTATAAAACTAGTGA
The DNA here is from genome assembly GCF_003612895.1 of Halobacteriovorax sp. BALOs_7. Taxonomy (GTDB): domain Bacteria; phylum Bdellovibrionota; class Bacteriovoracia; order Bacteriovoracales; family Bacteriovoracaceae; genus Halobacteriovorax_A; species Halobacteriovorax_A vibrionivorans. The sequence continues at coordinate 2,344,384 of NZ_CP027772.1, forward strand.
ACTTCGTCGATCACCAAGTGACAAAAAAAATGTTCGTATTCAAGGTACAATATTTAAATCTCTAAAAAATGACTTCTATTTAATACAAGATAGCTTCGGATTATTACTAGTAAAAATGAACCCAAGCTTACTTGGGGAAGATACTAGCTATAATCGCGACACAATCTTTTTAATAAGTGGTGAAACAGAGACAGAAACATCCCACTTTCATATAAAAGTTGAAGAAATAAAAAGAGTTAAATAACGGTACTATTTCTTATTATTGTTCTGAACGGCAGATATCATCGCCATATCTCATACAATCACCACTTGTATCACGTCTTTCACAACGCTTAATACAAGTCGCATCATAACCACAATAATCCTGTCCGTAACGCATGCAATCCCCATCAAAGCTTCTTCTAGTACAATGAGGGACACATCTCCATTCACGATCTTGTGGTGGCCTTCCATCTACAGAGCAAAAGTATCTCTGGCCATCAATAGTTACAGTTACTTCTGCAAAGACGAAGCCTGCAGAAAGAATAAAAAATAGAGCTAGTATTAGTTTTTTCATATCTCTATTTGAGCGCATTAGAAACAATATGTTTAGACGGGCCGCATATAAAGTTATGAATGACACTTTAACTCAGTCATTTTATATTGAGCAAAAAGGAGATCAAAATGGTTTCAGATATTTTTGACGCAAGTGCTTGGAAAGAAGTTGAAGGTTTCGACTTCAAAGATATTACTTATCATCGTGCTGTCGACCAAGGGACAGTGAGAATTGCTTTCAATCGCCCAGAATGCCGCAACGCATTTAGACCACAAACAGTGGATGAGCTCTATCGAGCTCTTGATCACGCAAGAATGTGGAGTGATGTAGGTGTTGTACTGATTACTGGAAACGGACCTTCACCAAAAGATGGTGGATGGGCGTTCTGCTCAGGTGGAGACCAGAGAATCAGAGGTAAAGATGGTTATAAATATGTTGATGGTGATGGAACTCCTGATCCGGCCAAATTAGGTAGACTTCACATCCTTGAAGTACAAAGACTCATCCGTTTTATGCCTAAGGTTGTAGTGGCCGTAGTCCCTGGCTGGGCAGTAGGTGGTGGACACTCACTTCATGTTGTTTGTGATATGACAATTGCTTCTAAAGAGCATGCAATCTTTAAACAAACTGATCCAGATGTTGCTTCTTTTGATTCAGGTTATGGATCTGCTTATCTTGCACGTCAGTGTGGACAAAAGCGTGCACGAGAAATTTTCTTCTGTGGATTTAACTACAGTGCTGAAGAAGCATTCCAAATGGGAATGGTAAATAAAGTTGTTCCACATGCTGAACTTGAAAAAGTTTCACTTGAGTGGGCAAAAGAAATGAATTCGAAATCTCCAACAGCAATGCGTATGCTTAAATTTGGATTCAATCTTCTTGATGATGGTTTAGTTGGTCAGCAACTCTTTGCCGGTGAGGCAACAAGACTTGCCTACGGAACAGAAGAGGCAAAAGAAGGCCGCGATGCTTTCGTTGAAAAACGTGATCAGGATTTCTCTCAATTTCCTTGGCATTATTAAGTTATATAAAACGAGGGCCTCCGTGCCCTCTTATTTCTCTAATTCCATGAGAACATAATTGAACGATATTCTTTAGAACGATTTAGGCCCATATCAACAGCGACAATCCCAATTTGATAAACACCTTTTAAATCAAAAACTCTTTGTGCTTTATTAATATCGGATAATTCAAACAGAAACATTTCATCAATTAAATCAATATTACTTTTAATAAGATCAATTTTATAAAGTCTTACTTCATACCATTGAATGCCTTTTAACCAATCATTTTTAATATAATCACTACAATTGTCATCGACTTCAGAAATTTTAAATTCCGGTAACATTTTTTTAAATAAAGGTGAATAGTCGACATCTAAAACCTCAATCGGTTGCGGTGGGGTAAAGTCAAAATAAAATCCTTTCGACTCAACAATGACAGCACGATCTTTATTACGATTTTGCACTTTTAAAAATAACTGGACTTGACTACACTCTTCATAACCTAGCTTAACTAAATCGCGTCCTCTTATAACAATATTTCTCGTTCCCCTTGGAATTGCTTTCCACTGAGCTTGTATATAACTATCTCTAGAATAAATACCATAATCAGTCTCACCACCGACATCACCAGGCTCATAATTCCAATATAAAATTACGTCATGATAAAGAGAACCCCATAGAGGAGATGGTGCTTCAATATATAATCGAGAAGGATAATTTGGGAAAATATTATAATTGATCGTAAAGAGTTGTTTCTCACTCTTTAAGTCTTCAAAAACATCTTCTTCGTATACTTCAAATACATCCTTCCCCCATAAGCGACTAGATTCAAAAATAAATTGGACCTCTCCTCCAACACAGTCACTCTTCATGGTCTTACCATCTCTTGTATTGGTAATAACGACTCGTCCTTTTCTCAAACAATTACCAGTAAGTGAGATCGTAGGAGTCTCAAAGAATAAGTCTTTTTTAAATCGATTAATATCTGAAGTATCCACAAAGTTAAAATCAGTATAGAAATTATTAGTCTTGTATTTTATATAAAAGTCTCTGCATTCAGCATATATCCTCTCCTCTCCTTTTAAACTGAACTCATTACTCCTAACATAAAAACTCCCATCAAAATTCAATGGAATTGTTTCACCACTGTTTAATATATTTGGATTTTTCGCTGTATAAAGCCTAACACTTCCTTTGAAATAGGTTTTCCCACAAGTCCCACTTACAACCAGTTTTTTACGTTCACGTATATCGTAAGTTCCCGTGGGAGAATAAAATCTCGGATTAGTTTCAAATAATTGATTATAGACAATGGCAATTTTTGCATTTGAGCGGGCCCCGTTAGTTTTAAGTCCCTCAACGACAACTATTCTAAACGACCTATTCTTCCCCTGCCCTACCAAGTACTTATCAAAGACGTATTTAAATCTTTTATTATCACAAGCAACTTGCTCTCCTTCGATACTTATAAAATCAAATTCACCACAGCTACCACTTATCGATGCTTCTTCATCACTAAGTGGTATCATTTGTTCATCTAAAGTAATCGAATTCATAATATTTTGGTATTCAACATTTATTCTTATTGGCGAGGAACTATTTCCGTAAGGATCCACTTGATACAGAGAGAAAATGATCTGACTTTCATCTGCAATACTATCTTTTAAATACACTGAAGAAATAAACACACCATTAGCACAACCAACAGTTCGAAGAACACTATCAAGATAAGAGCTTCTTATAAAAACTTTTGCACCTGGCTCGCATCGACCTGAAAAGAAGATACTATTTCCATAACGATAGCCAGGAACAGGAGATGTTAAAATGACACGACTTGGTTTTTTTGTATCAACAAAAGGGACAAGTACATCAATACTTTGATTTAAATGCCTAACCTGAACCCACATCCGTCCTTCAATATCATCCTGAAAGAAGAGCTTCTTCTCATAAAGCCCATCTTCACAATCTACTGTTTTTGAATCTCCTCTTACTAAGAACTCTGAAGAGAAAGAGACTTTTGCACCGTTTTCACACCCTCCTGATATAGTGATTCGCTTACCATTATTTCTAAGAGTTGTGATCTTTGCACTAAAGGTATGCGCTTCTCCAAGAAAGAGCTCATCAATTGAGCTTATATCTCGACGAACATCACGACAGGAGTGAATTAATAGGCTTACAAATAATAATATAAATAGCGTCAAAGACAGTTTCACAATAACTGTTTCGACGCTCTATCTAAATATTATAAGTTAAAATTGGTTAAACAATGCAGTAAGGATAAGAAGGAGGATTAAGTTGCCAAAGAATATTGCGTCTCTAAAACTCATCGTCATATTTAATGCTTTAACGATTTCACTTTTTGAAGGAGATTTTTTAAACTTTGATTGGAGCTGTTTAAATAGGCCTCCTTCAACGCGCTTTTTAAAATAATCATCTTTAAAGAATGCAATCCTTAACCCGATAATTAAGCAAATAAAATAAAGCCATAAATTTGAAATACCTAGCTCATCAGCAAAGTAATAAACGATAAGCATCGGTATTTGAACAACAATTAAATAGACAAGTATTGTCGTTAAGTTATTTTTTAAAGCGATAGCAACCATCAGATAAGCCTCTTAATTACTTCTAGGAAAAGTACCCAAGTTTTTTCAACTGAAGAAATTGAAACTTGCTCATCAGGTGAATGTGCACCTGTAATATTAGGTCCAAAACTAATCATATCCACATCAGGCATTGCTTTTGATAAAATACCACATTCTAGCCCAGCATGGATTGAAGAGATTTTTGGCTCACTTCCTCTTAAATCTTTATATACTTCATTTGTAATGGTTAGAATTTTTGAGTCTGGATTAGGTTTCCAACCAGGATAAGCTCCTTCAAGCTTTGCTTTTGCTTGAAGATCTTTTTGTGCATCAATCATTTCTTGAGCAAATGCATCTCTTGCACTTTCATTAGAGCTTCTAATTAGATTTGCCATCGCAAAGTTTCCATCTTCTAGCGTAATCACCCCAAGATTTGTTGATGTTTCAACAACACCCTTAAAGTTTTGATCCCAGGCCTTCACGCCATGGAAACAATTCTTTATTGCTGCGACAATTTTATTTGAATCTTCTATCGATAGGCCTTTTTTACTTTCAGCTTCAATTTTATTAACTTCAAAATTTATATTTGCTTCAATGCTAGAGTGTTTAAGATATAACTCTTCAAGTTTACCTCTTAACTTAGCGACTTCTTCTTCAGTGGCACTAAACTCAATAAATGCCTCACGAGCAATTGCATTTCGAAGTGTTCCACCTTTTATTGAAATAAGATTTAACTCAACGCCTTCCAAAGCCTGAGGAATTAATTTATTGGCACTTAATCTTTCAGTATGAATATCAATTCCAGAGTGTCCACCTTTAAGACCTTTTATAACCAATTGGTAAAGCTCAGTCTTTACTTCTTGTGTAGAGAATTCTTTTTCAAAGATAAGATCAACTCCACCAGCACAACCGATGATTAGCTCATCTTCTTCCTCAGTATCAAGGTTTAGCATCACTTTTCCTTCAAAGTGGTGCCCTTTTAGTCCGATCGCTCCGTGCATTCCTGCTTCTTCACAAGCCGTAAAGACACATTCTAAAGGAGGGTGTGGAAGATCTTTACTCTCAAGTAATCCCATAGCAAAAGCACAACCAATACCATTGTCAGCACCTAAAGTTGTTCCATTTGCATGTATCCAATCTCCATCGATAATTGTTGTAATTGGATCATTTTTAAAATCATGTGGGTTCCCCTCGTTTTTTTGAGCAACCATATCAAGATGTCCCTGAAGAATAACAGGAGCTGATTTCTCTCCTCCATGTTGTCCAGGTTTTTTGATAATTACATTATTTACATCGTCGCGGTATGTTTCTAGCCCAAGGCTTTTTCCAAAGAGCATAAGAAGAGTTTGAACAGCTTCTTCATGATAACTTGGTCTTGGAGTATCTAATAATTTTTGAAAATTTGACCAAACTAATTTTGGCTCAATATGATCGACACGTGATTGATTCATAAACCTTCCTCATTCAAGTTTTGTTCAATCTACTATGAAGTTCAATTTTAGAAAAGTAGAATCTAGCTTAAGCGGCCTCTTCCCCATCTCCACTTTCTTGATCTTGCCTAATATCCTCTCCAAGTTGAGGGAAACGAGGATGTTTCTGTGCTTCTTCTAATAGATAGACATCAATAATATGAGGTTTCCAACTTAGATAAATACCATCTAAGGGATCTAGGCCCATGTTGTCATTGAATAATGGACTTCCTTTCACATCTAAATGAAAGATATCCAATGAGCCCTCTTTTTCAAAGTAATCACTGAGATTTGAGCCACGGGATAAATAAATCTTTCGAACTGTTGCATCTTTTCCCGTACCTTCTGTATTTAGGATCATATTATAATGATGGTATTCAATGGCCAAGCTTATCAAGTTGTATTTGAGATCAGGCTTGTCTTCAAAAGACTTTGTATTACCAGTACTTAAATTATGGATTAATTTAACATTCTCAAGGATCGTACCACCATATTCTTGGGCGGCCCGCGATCGAGATTTGGAAATTGTAATAGAAGATCTCTTCTTATAACGAAGAAAATCAAATTCAATACCGGCCAAAAAGCCAGTGCTCATAACATCATTAAGAAGTAAGCTATAGCCAGAGTCTGAAGACATATTGACCATATTGGATAATTTAGATGCACTAATCGTTAGGTACCTCTTGTGTCCAAAAACGTTCTTTATTTCAATTAAGGCCTTTGTTCCAGCATAGATTTCAATCCAATTGATATTCTTTAGAGTATGCATGTGAAGGCTTCCAAAAATTCCCGTATCAGGACCCCCTCTTATGACTTCACAATCTAAAGACTGCCTTAATGCCTTTGCAAATTGTAAGATGTAGGAGTTGTGAACATTGATAAACTCTAATAATTTTTCGTTAAAGAAGATTTGTTCACACAACTTTTCAATTTCTAATTCAAACTCTTGTTTTTTCATAATGAAATTATCGACCATGAAAAGATATGCAATGAGTTAAAAAAACTTAATTTACGCAACACACCGTAACCTCTGAAGCCACTAGCAATATGCCCATAAAAGTGATAAAAAACATTAATAATTCATATAATGTTTAAGAAAGAATTTAACTCTAAATTAAAAAAGTCGAGGATCTATGTCTAATTTTCTAGAAGAGTATCACGCACATGTTGAGGAAAGGGCCAAAGAAGGTATTCCTCCATTAGCACTTACTAAAGAACAAGCAACAGAAGTTGTAAAACTTCTTGAAACTGAGCCAACACAAGAGCTTTTAGATCTATTAAAAGATCGCATCAACCCAGGTGTTGATCCAGCAGCTCAAGTAAAAGCAAGTTTCCTTATTGGAATTACAAAGGGTGCACATACATGTTCACTTATTTCAAAAGAATATGCTGTTGAATTACTAGGAACGATGGTTGGTGGTTTCAACCTTCAAGGTCTAGTTGATATTGTTGCAGACAGTGACGAAGCGCTTGCAAAACTTGCAGCAAAAGAACTTAAAAACCTTCCACTTGCTGTAAACGTATTTGAAGATGTTAAGAAATTAGCAGATGGTGGCAATGCAATTGCTAAAGAGATTATTGAATCTTGGGCAAATGCTGAGTGGTTCACTAATAAGCCACAAATTGAAGAATCAATTAAAACTGTCGTTTACAAAGTAGACGGTGAAATCAATACAGATGACTTCTCACCTGCTCCATTTGCATTCACAAGAGCGGATATCCCACTTCACGCAAATGTTATGGGTGGATCTCTTTTCCCTGAGGGACCAAAGCAAATTGCAGACCTTAAAGAAAAGTTTAAGCTTCCTGTTACTTTCGTAGGTGACGTTGTTGGAACTGGTTCTTCAAGAAAATCTGCTTGTAACTCACTTATCTGGTGTATTGGTGAAGATATTCCATACGTTCCAAACAAGAGACGTGGTGGTGTAATTATCGGTTCAACAATTGCTCCAATCTTCTTTAACACTGCTGAAGATTCAGGTGCTCTTCCAATTCAAGGAATTGATGTATCGGCACTTACTACAGGAACAATTATTGAAGTTCGCCCACTAGAAGGAAGAATTCTAGATGAAAAAGGTGAAGAGCTAGCAAAATACGATATCAGCCCTGAGACAATTCTTGATGAATATAGAGCTGGTGGACGTGTTCCATTAATCATCGGTAAGATGCTAACTGATCAAGCAAGAGCGGCCCTAGGTCAAAATACTGCTAATGAATCAGGAATTTTTGCAAAACCGCATACAACTGAAGCTAAAGATGGACAAGGCTATACTCTTGCTCAAAAAATGGTTGGTAAAGCATGTGGAGTTGAAGGAATCCTTCCAGGAACTTCATGTCTTCCAAAAATGACAACTGTTGGTTCACAAGATACAACAGGGCCAATGACAAGAGATGAGATGACTGAACTTGCATGTCTTAAATTCAATGCAGACCTAGTTATGCAATCTTTCTGTCACACAGCTGCTTACCCAAAACCAAGTGATGTTATTACTCATGCTACTCTTCCGACTTATATTCAAGACAGAGAAGGTGTTGCACTTAGACCGGGAGATGGAATTATTCACTCTTGGCTAAACCGTCTTCTTATCCCAGACACAGTTGGTACTGGTGGTGACTCACATACAAGATTCCCTCTTGGGATTTCGTTCCCTGCTGGTTCAGGGCTTGTAGCATTTGCTGCTGCTCTTGGTGTTATGCCACTTGATATGCCAGAGTCTGTTTTAGTTAAATTCAAAGGAAAGTTGCAACCAGGTATCACTCTACGTGACGTTGTAAATATGATTCCTTATCAAGCAATTCAAGATGGTCTACTTACAGTAGAAAAGAAGAATAAGAAAAATATCTTTGCTGGACGTATCCTTGAAATGGAAGGTCTTCCAGATCTAAAACTTGAGCAAGCATTCGAGCTTACAGATGCAACTGCAGAAAGAAGTGCTGCTGGTTCAACGATCAAGCTAGGTCGTGAAACAGTTGTTGAATACCTAAGATCAAACGTTGCTCTTATGGAATCAATGATTGCAAATGGTTTTGGACACAAAGGTACAATCGAGAGAAGAATCAAAGAAGTTAATGATTGGATTGAAAATGGTGAGCTAATGGAAGCGGATGCAAACGCTGAATACGCTGCTGTTATTGAAATCGATCTTGATGAAATGAAAGAGCCAATCGTTGCTTGTCCAAATGACCCAGATGACGTTAAGAAAATGAGTGACGTTGCAGGTGATAAAATTGATGAAGTTTTCATCGGTTCTTGTATGACAAATATTGGACACTTTAGAGCTGCTGCAACAGTTCTTGATGGCCAAGGTCAAGCTGATGCAAGACTATGGGTGTGTCCACCAACGAAAATGGATAAAGACCAACTTACTAAAGAAGGTTACTACTCAAAATTTGCTGCTGCTGGTGCAAGACTTGAAATGCCAGGTTGTTCACTATGTATGGGTAACCAAGCACGAGTTAAAGATGGTGTAACAGTATTCTCTACTTCAACACGTAACTTTAACAACAGACTTGGTAAAGGTGCTCAGGTTTATCTAGGTTCAGCAGAACTTGCTGCAATCTGTGCAAAACTTGGATACATTCCAAAGCAAGATGAGTATCTCTCAATGATGGAACCACTTCAAGGTAAGGACGATTCAATTTATCGTTACCTAAACTTTGATCAAATGGAAGGTTTCTCAATTGATGCTGACGCTTAATCTCATATTAAATTAGAGATATAAAAGGAAGGGAGCTTTTTAGCTCCCTTTTTTTATTTCGTATTTTCTTTTAGACAGATTTTTGCTTTTGGATTCATTTCACAAAGAGCTTCTCTTAACATTCGATTTTCTTCTTCAAGCTTCTTTGTGCGCGCTTCAATTGAAGCAATATCTCTTTTATTTGTATCAGTAATACCAACTAACTCTTTTACTGCTTCAATAAGTGGTGCAACTAATTTAGCGTAAGCAACACTTAAGAAACCATTCTCATCTTCAGTCACGGCTTCTGGAAATACTTTTCTAATATCTTGAGCAATGACACCAATATCACGACCTTCTTTAAAATTCTTTTCTGGATATTCTTTCTGTCTCCAATCAAAGTAGACACCTTCGATTAAAGAAAACTTATCCAAGATAGAAACTTCACTTGAGATATTCTTTATATTTTTTTTGTATCTTCTATCTGAAGATGTATCGACAGTAGTTGTTGTTCGTATCTGTCCATTAACATCAAGAGCAAAAGCAGCACCTGGAGATGTTGTTAAGATACCAACATTTGTATTTGTTGCATTGACATGCATAATATCAGTAAAGACAGCATCACCTACTGAGAAATTAATATTTCCAGCAAATGGGTGAAACCTCATACCATTAGAACTTGATGGCCCCGTATAAAAGAGGAACATATCTGACCAAGATGAATCAGGAAATCCCTCACCGGACCAATCATAATTAGTATTTAATAGAGACATTCCGGCCTCTCCACCATCTACAAAAAAGTTAAATTGAGCTTCCGATGAAATACCAACATTTGAATCTCTCACCTTAACTTCAACATTTGCTTCATAAATATCTAAGTCTGACTGTGGTAAATTTGTACCAATACCCACATTCCCACCAAGGTTTACAAAGAGACCTTCATCTAAACCTGAATACGAAATATAGTTATTTCCCATTGCTAAATTACTTGTTGCTGTATGGTCACCAAGATTATCTCCAGCTGCAGTCACATCACTTGGGATCCATTGTGAACTGATTGAGTCCCACAAAAGAGCCTGACCGTCAGTAGGAGCTGCTGCATTTACATTTCTTCCCTGTATTGTCGTATCATCAGTTGGAATATTGAATAAGTTTGCAGCGCTTAATGCAGGAAGAGAACCATCGGCTTCAAGTCTTACTAGCTCATTAGCTCCATTTGCAGTATTAATATCGACACTGTAAGAAGTTGAATTATCAACAACCGCAAAGTCACTTGTAAAGTTAAGACCTTTAAGCTGAAGATCAACACCATTTTTTTGATAAAATAATGAATAAGTACCACCAGCTGAACTTAACGTATTTGCTTCACCAGTACCGGTGATTCCTGTTAACTGAGAACCATCAATAGCAGGTAAACGTCCAAGTCCATCAAGTCTTACTAGATCATTTGCTGAGTTTGAAGTATTAACGCCAATTTGCACATCATTTGCATTACTCGTTAAGCTAATATCAGCGCTTCCGGTTAAGCCTTTAAACTCTAGATCACTTCCGGTCTTTTGTTTAAAAATGGCTGTTCCACCGACACTTGATGCTGTATTTGTTTCACCTGAGCCACCAGCAGAAACTGTTTGAGGCTCCCATTGTGTAGCTGTATTATTCCAAGTTAGAACCTGCCCATCAGTTGGTGCCGTCGAGGCAACATTGCGAGATTGCAGAGTTGTATCGGAAGTTGTGATTCCTGTTAATTGTGATCCATCGATTGCAGGAAGTCTTCCAAAGCCATCAAGGCGTAAAATTTCATTGGCCCCATTGGCCGTTGTTAAACCAATTTGAACATCGTTTGTATTTCCTGTTAGTGAAATATCACTCGTACTTGTTAATCCTTTAAAAACTAAATTCGATGATATCTTTGACTGAAATAAAGATTCACCACCAGCACTTGAAGCTGTATTGGCCTCTCCGCCTCCTCCGCCAGTTACAATAGTCGTTGGCTCCCAACGGGAATTAGAGTCATTCCAAAGTAAGGCCTGACCATTTGCTGGGGTGGCACTTGAAACAGAAAAGGATTGGATAGTTGTTGCATTACCACTTCCACCAGGAAGATTTGTCAGCAGTGAACCATCTAAAGCAGGTAGTCTTCCCGAAGCATCAAGACGTAAGAGTTGGTTAGCTCCATTTGACGTATTAATAGATAGGTCCACAGTATTTGTACTTGAAGTAATATTGAAATCACTTGAACCAAGTAACCCTTTTAGAACAAGGTCAATTCCTGATTTTTGTTTGAAGATTGATGCTCCACCAGCACTTGAAACAGTATTTGCCTCACCTGAACCACCACCGACAAGTGGAGTTTGAGGCTCCCATCGTGTGGTCGAATTATTCCAAGTAAGAACCTGGCCATCAGTAGGTGCTGTCGTAGCAATATCTCGAGACTGTAGGGTTAAAGCATCGCCAGAGCCACCAGAAACACCAACTAGTTGAGATCCATCAATTGCAGGTAATCTTCCAAAAGCATCTAGTCTTAGTAATTGACCTGCACCATTTGAAGTATTTACACCTATCTCAATATCATTTGCATTTGAAGTTAATTGAATATCTGTTGTATTTGTTAGACCTTTAAAGATTAGATCTGTACCTATTTTATTTTGAAAGATCGATTCGCCACCGGCACTCGTCGCTGTATTGACTTCACCACCTGCTCCGCCTGAGGTAATCGTTGTTGGCTCCCATTGTGAACTTACTGAGTTCCATAAAAGGGCTTGCCCATTTGAAGGTGCCGTAGCTGAAACATTTCGTGACTGTATCGTATTGTCACTTCCACCTGATGCGACAATTCCAGTAAGTTGAGAACCATCAATAGCAGGAAGACGACCTGACGAATCAAGCCTTAATAATTGGTTTGCACCATTGCTAGTATTTATTTGAAAGTCTACAGTATTAGTGCTGCCGTTAATTGCAAAATCAGATGATCCTTGCAACCCTTTAAGTTCTAAGTTTTCACCAGACTTCTGTTTAAAAATTGAGACTCCACCTGCACTTGAAATAGTATTTGTTTCACCACTTCCACCGCTAGCGATTCCAGTAAGCTGGGAACCATCGATGGCCGGTAGTCTTCCAAATGAATCTAATCTTAAAAGCTGATTAGCACCATTGGCCGTACTTATTTGTAAATCAAGACTATTAGTTTGATTATCGACAACAATATCATTTGAGCCATTTAAACCTTTAAATTGTAGCTGGCTTCCTACTTTTTGCTTAAAGATCGAAGTACCACCTGTAGAATAAACAGTATTGGACTCTCCAGAACCTCCAGAGCCACCTGATACAGTAGTTGGGACCCATGAAGAATTAGCAGAACTCCAAACGAGGGCCTGACCATCTGTTGGAGTGATATCTAAAATTGTGCGATTATGAATTGAAGTTGCATTAGCTGATGAGCCACCATTATCTGTACCGACGACCCAATTGACACCATTGAACTTTAGAACGGAACCTGTCACGGCACCACTTGTATCGGTATCACTTAGATTATCAATACCTAATGATACAGCTCCTAATTTACCATTAACAGAAGTAACACTTGAGGTCGGCTGATTAGCAGGAACCCACTGACCTGTAATTGCATTATACTGAAGAGTTTGACCATGAGATGCACCCATATCAGGAAGAGAAGCACTTATACTGTAAGTACTTGCACCATGAGCTCCTTCTAAAGTCATGGTCAAAATTTGATTTAATGGAATGAGTGTATTTGATAATGCTTCTGCTATTAACTCTTTATTAGACTTTACACCAATTTCAAAGCTTGAAACATTTCCATCTTTATCTGTAATACGAACGTGACTAACATCGTCTAAGTTCTGGCCATCAATTCTCAATTGAGAACCGTTTATTTGAATATTTTGTACGAAGAGATTATCACGATTATTATCGCGACTTTGAATCTTTGGTACACACGATACCAAAGTAAATGTGACAATGAGTCCAAGAATGTGAAATTGCTTAAGTAAGTTCATCATTTCAGTTCTTTATCGAATGGTTCACTTAATAATCTTAATTGATTTTCACGAGAGGCAGATTATTCCTGTCACTTATTTAATAAGCTATTGAATACACAAGCGTACTAGTCAGAATTCTCAATAGTTAAGAGACTCAAATGCCAATAAAAGAAGGCTTTTGGTAACTACTTATCAAATGATTGACGAAAGTATGAACGTGGGAACTTGAGTAGTTCTAATTTAGGGATATTAAAGTCGCCTATTTTAGTGTCGGAAAGAGTTACGGCGTAGAATTCATTCTTTCCTTCTTTGCCAATTACAAATACATCAACATCTTGTCCATTCATTGAAAGCTTATGTTCACCAAATTTTCGATACTCTCCAAAATTAGTTTTTTGGTCTTCAAAAGGAATTGTCTCTGGACCAAGTGGAAGACGAAAGCGATAGCTAGAAACAAGGTTTCCGGCAACAATCATGGCATTACCACGATTTAGCTTTGTGGTGGCCTTATTTAAAAAGTAATCCATAATATATGCAATAAGATCAACATCTTTTAAATTTAAGTCATAAATCTTCTGCTCATTTCCTTCTAGTCGTGACTGCCTATTTAGGATAACTTGTGAAACAAAGACGTTCCCAGAAGGATGAAGGATGCGAACAGTATCTCCGGACTTTTTAGAGATATCCCAGGCCCACTCAGTTGTAGGAAATAATGGAGTTAAAGTAATCTTCTTATTCATAAGTGCATCCTAGTCACAATCTTCAAGATAGTAAAGATCTTCAAGATAGTAAAGATCTTCAAACGTTTCTCTCTTCCTAATTACCCTTGCATTATCATCTTCAACTAAAATCTCACATGCTCTTGGCCTTGAATTATAATTACTAGACATCGTGAATCCATAAGCACCACAAGATCGAATGGCCAAAAGCTCTCCTTCTTTAAGATCAAGTTCGCGATCTTTTGCAAGATAATCTCCAGTCTCACAAACAGGGCCGACGATATCATATTGATGGGCCTCTCCTTTAATATCTAAATTGACTTTGATAACCTCTTGCCAAGCCTGATATAGAGCAGGTCTCATAAGATCATTCATTGCCGCATCAATAATGGCAAAATGCTTACCTTCATTTTCCTTTATATACTCAAGTCTAGAAACGAGAATCCCTGCGTTTGCAGCAATTGCTCGACCTGGTTCAAAGATCAGTTCAAGCTCTGGGTAGTCTTCCAAACTCTTAATGACTTCACCAAGATACTCAGAAGGATGAGGAGGAAGTTCATCTTTATATTTAACACCTAAGCCACCTCCTAGATCGAGATGCTTAAGTGAGATCCCTTTGTCCTTTAAATTATTAATTAACTCTTTTAAACGCTCTAATGCTTCTAAGAATGGTACCAGTGAAGTCAGCTGTGAGCCGATATGACAGTCTATCCCCTCAACTGAAATATTATTCATCTCATTTGCCATCTCATAAACCTGCGGTGCCTTTTGAAAAGAGATTCCAAATTTATTTTCTTTTAATCCTGTTGCAATATACGGATGCGTCTTGGCATCAACATCTGGATTAACACGAATCGATACTGGAGCAATAACATTTAGCTCCCCTGCCACTTCATTGACTCGTTTAAGTTCAGAAATCGATTCAACATTAAAACATTTAATTTTCTTATTTAAAGCATAGATTATTTCATCTCGGCTTTTTCCAACTCCTGAAAAAACTGTCTTTGAGGCATCTCCACCGGCCCTAAGAACTCTTTCTAACTCACCTCTTGAAACGATATCAAAACCGCTACCAAGAGCGGCTAATTCTTTTAAAATATTTATATTTGAATTTGCCTTAACCGCATAACAGACCAAATGTTTGTGATCCTTTAAAGGGCCACTAAAGGCATTAAAATGTCTTTTAAAAGTTTTTAAAGAATAGATATAAAGAGGTGTTCCATACTCTTCGACAAGTTCTTCGACTCTTATATCTTCGACGTATAATTCACTACCCTTATAATTGAAAAAATCCATTCTAATCCTTATTATTTAAATTACATTCGAATAATATTCCTAAACCATTGTTAAAGCAGATTTTAAGAAACCCTGCTCCTCGCTCTTTTTCCTTGAAGCCAAATTTTTCATGCATTCTTATTGAAGTTTTATTATTTGCATTGGCCACATAATAAGCTTTCGATGCGACTTGGTTTATATGATCTAAGCGTTTTCTTGTTAAAAGAGCACCAATATTTTGACCTCTGTATTGTGGGTCTATTGTTACTCCCATTAGATACCAACCGACAGGTGAAGGATAAGAATAATTTTTAATCATTAATTCACTATAATATATCGATCGTCCGTAGCCTACGATCTGATCACCTACTTGCGCGACTATAATATGAAAACCAGAACGATTTCCACCGTGTGCAAGCTCTGAGCGTGTGCGTTTTAGAAAGTAGTTATAATCAAGACTTGGGTCATTATTATTCTCATTGATTATCCTCGCAATAGAAGCGGCATCTTCACTTCTCGCATAACGAGTTGTTACATCATTTGATAAAGGACGTGACTTATAATCCACAACAAATGGAGTATAAGAGTTATACTCTTTTTGTTGCATCTTCTGTGCTTTCATTGTTTTTGAAATAAAGTTCTTAAGCATATTACTTATCATTATAACGCATTAAGAAAGTTGCTGGTAACTTTAAAACAATTAACCAAGTTTTTATTCCCCTTGAATTTTAAGTGTGATTAAATGAACCAAACTATTTGTAGTTACGATTAACCGACTAAAAAACTCATGAAAAAAAAAGTCCTTATTGGTTTTCTCCTATTCATTACATCCCTTTTTCTCATTGTAGGAGTCTTACTCTTTCGAATTGACTGGACGACAAAAATTGCAATTAAACTAGCAGGTGGAGAGGTCGAAAAAGTTGAAAAAATTAGAATTGGGCATTGGGAAATTACCAATCTCTCCTTTCCAATCGATAAAGATAATAAACTTATCATTGCCCATACGGAAATTGACTTACTAGCTGTAAAAGAATCATCTTCAATTTTTCAACGCTATACTCAGGCCTTAAACTCTAAAATCAATATAAAAAGTAAGGGTGTCGAAGTCAGTGGTTTCAAGTTAAATCAGATTCAATTCTCAATAGAAAAAAAGCTTGGCGATACTTTAAAAATTGAAAATATTCATATAAGCGATTTTGGAAAACAAAACAAAGGTGAAGTCGCCTTAAATCTTGTCAATTATGAAGACATAAAAATTAACTATAATAAGTTGAATCTTGACCACCTCATTAAATTCTTCGATGCCTCACTAGGACTGTCTGGATATATTAATATCGATGCAAAAATAGTGGGTGAGAATATAGATGCTCGAGTTTATGGATCAAATTTAAATCTAAAAGGATTTCGAGTGGATGATGTTATCTCAAACTTTCTCGATACTAGAAGCATTGGCCTTATTGATGCGGCAGCCTTTGTGGCCCTCGGCCCTATTGGCCTACTTTATACTAGTGCGGCCAGCCTAGGGCAAACACTGGGAGGTTTTCGTGGCGGAGATACACCTTTAAAGCAAATTAATGTGGATGTTAAACTTAGAGGCGATGTGGCCACAATGAATGATGTGGCAGTTGCCACAGCTGAAAATCTCATTGTTGTTGAAGGTGGAGCAGATTTAAAAGCAGAAGTATTTAAAGAGCTGGTTGTCTCAATATTGGATGAAGACTATTGTCCAGAGCTTCAACAAGCAATCGGTGGTACATTTAGTAAGCCTGAAATATCCAAAACAAAGGCCTTTCTTGATACTGCATCAGCTCCAGTTGAAAGCTTAACAAGCTCAACATTTCAAGTGGTAGGTGTAGACACCTGCAAAAGAACATATCAAGGTCTCGTCAAACATCCCGATGATAATTAAAAACAATTGGAGACAATTGAACATAATCATATAATAAAAGCGTAGCTAATAATCTTTATATGACGAATTGCACATAATGAGAAAAATCATGGATGAAAAAGCTCCTCTAAGGTATATTACATAGATAAGTATCAACCTTAAACAGGACAAAGACTATTAGCGTTATATCGGTTCTTATATTCTTATTTCTCTTTGGCATTGCCTCAATGGGATATGTGTACGCCTATCGCGGAAGCGAAAGGTATGAAAGTTTAACTTTTTATCTAAGAAAGGGATGGCCTATTTTTGCTCCCCTAAATTGCTTGCTCTATATTTTTACTAAAAAGAAAGCAGCTAAGCCTATTATGGACCTTGCTGACTTTCCTGAATTAAAACAAGTTCAAGATAATTGGGAGACAATTCGCAAAGAAGCAGTTGCCCTTCGTGAAAATGGCTATTTTGATAAGGTAAAAGATCCTACATCAGATGGACATTACGATATTGGATTTCGTACTTTTTACAAGTATGGATGGTCAAAATTTTATCTCACTTGGTATGGAACAACACTAAACTCAGCAAAGAACCTATGTCCGCAAACAGTTGAACTTGTTTCTAAAGTGCCAGGAGTTAATGGTGCAATGTTTTCAATCTTACCAGTAGGCTCAAAGCTAACCAAACACCTCGATCCCGTTGCAACATCACTTCGCTATCACCTTGGACTCAAGACTCCAAATGATGATAAGTGCTATATCAATATTGATGGTACAGATTATTCATGGAGGGACGGAGAGGCACTGTTATTTGATGAAACCTATCTTCACTTTGCTTTTAATAACTCTGAAGATGAAAGAATCATTCTTATGCTTGAAGTCGATCGTCCAACTCACATATTTGGGAAGATTATAAACTTTGTCTTTAAACAGATTATGAGAATTACACTTGTGCCAAATATCCCAGGTGACCAAAGAGGATTAGTTAATCGTATCTTTGGTGCTGTCACTCCAGCTCTTTTAAAAGTAAGAACATTAAAACAAACAAATATCGTCTTATATAAAGTGATAAAGCATACAGTAAACTTAACACTTGTGGCCTTGGCCTTTGGACTCGTTTACTTAATTCTTAATTTTATACAGTCTCTTTTTTAGAAAAACTCGATTCAACATAAGCGGCGACGTAATCTTCAAATTCTACGTCGTCGAGTTTTTCAAACTCAACTTGCCTTTGAACAGAAGCACTCTTTTCTTCCTCTAGCTTGCCTTGAAAGATATTTTCATTACAACTTTCAAAAAGTCCACGACGATGTGAGATCGATAGCTCACGCATTGAAGAAATAAATCCCTTCTCACATGAAAGGTCATATACTCTTTGAGATAGTGTATTTCTAGGATTTAACATTGAACGGTGAAAATCAATGGATTTAATAAGATCTTCTTTACGATGGCCATCATCAATGGAGTTCATTGTCTCTTCCATCATACTAAAGAATTCTTCAAGATAGTTACGGTAACTAACTTCTTGTCCATTATTTAGAATCGTCAGATTATCCTTACGGCCATCTTTTATAATTCTTTGATTATTGTCTTCAATTTCATTATAGATTTCACGTGTACACTTTTGCGATTCAGAGAATAGACATGTCAGAAGAAATGCATCTAAAAAGTTTGCCTGCTCTTCAGAAATTCCATTTTCTGCAAAAGGATTAATATCCAAAAGTCTAACTTCAATATATTCAATTCCTTCACTTCTTAAAGAGGCCAGGGCACTTTTTCCAGGAGGAGCAATTCTCTTTGGACGAATAATTGAATAAAACTCATTTTCAATTTGGAGAATATTTGTACTAATTTGTTGAAGTTCTCCATTCTCATTTCTTAGACCGATTTCTTCAAATGGTTTATAACTTACCTTCAGTGCATTTTCTAAACTATCACAATAGCTATCAAGCCCATTGTAGCAGATTCGAATTCCATCTTGCGAAGATCCAGTATAACCAAGTCCCCCCATTCTTAGACAAGTACCAAACTCAGTAGCATATGTTTTTCCGAAATTTTCATCTTCATGTATAACTTTTAGATTGTGTTTCTTTCCCTTTAGAAAAGATTCATGTACTGCTACAGAGTTGCCAAATAAATAGAGTAGTACATTGGAGTACTTTCTAAAGTTACGGCACAAATTTAGGTATTCTTTATTAATAAACTTTTGTAGAGGCAGCTCACTTCCAAGAAGCTCATGCCAATTCTTCCAAAATTCATCAGTCATTGAAAAGTTATAATGAACTCCTGCAATTGATTGCATCGATCTTCCATAACGTAAAGAAAGGCCAGAGCGATAAAGAGTTTTTAAACGTCCCGAATTACTCTCACCATAATATGCAAGTTTAATATCCTTATCATCAGGCAGGATACATGGCATCGAAGATGGCCAGATCCCCTCTTTATCATCTTGCTTTAAAACATAAGTTTGTAGATTTCCAAGAGTTTTAATTGTTTCTTGTGAGCTATGGGAAACAGGTGTGATGAATTCTAATAAACTTTCTGCAAAGTCTGTTGTAATCCACTTATGAAGTAATTTAGATCCAAATTTAGGGTCATGGTCAGTTTGTACAAGTTTTGCATCCGCAAGATTTACTCTTAGACCTTCTTTTTCAATTCCTTTATTAACACTTAGAATTGACTGACTTCCATATTTTTTTTGATACTTCTGTAAGGTATCAATATTACTTCTAACCATAACGTTTCCTTGTAGCGAATATACTACGCTTAGATAAGAAAGCTTTCAAGTCAAGCTTGTGTCAATTTAAGTATCCAATACTTACAGGCAGCTCATAGTTAATTCCAAAAGCAAAATCCTCATTCTTTGTTTGCCCAAGCATCAGAGCGAAGTTGCGCACAGTTCCAGAGTAATGCTTAAATAGTGCTGGATAAAGGTTTAGTCGTACACGAAAGTCTTCAGAGCCATTGAGAAGAAGTGACGCAGCCTGTTGTCCGAGAGTCTCTAAATAATAACCATAAACGAAGCGTCCTTTTCTCTCTAGAGGATTCGTTAAAGCAAGTCCTGCAACAACTGAATGGGAAAGATCACCAACATCAAAAGTAATTCCCCCCATATTCATCATTCCTAGATATAGAAGAGGTCTCATATTTTTATAATGAAGTATTTTTGGTCGAAACACATAATTTAGGCCAACATTGAAAAAGTCTTCATGCTCGATATCGTAAACGGGCATAAAGTGCCAAGTACTCATACCTGCTTCATTGATCATAAAGTTCATAAAATCATCATTTAGCCCAAGAAAGAAACCTGCGACATCAAAGAAATAGAGATCTGCAATATGATCATAAGCAGAGACTTCAGGTTGATCTGTTTCGTTTGCTTCATTACCAAAGTGCATCGCATAGGTTACGAAGAATGAAAAAGTTTTTGCCCACTTTATTTCGTAATAATCAGCGTATTCAAGAAGCTTCTTGGTTTCGTAGGCACCACCAAAAGTATGCAAGAATATATTTGGAAGTACCCTATCGCTTAAAAATTCTTCTTTGAAGAACTCACCGAAGCTTCCCTCTTTTCTAATCTCATGAAAGGGATCCTTTACTTCATTCCATACTTCTTTGTGCTTTTTCCAATAGTTTTCTTGGTTAAACCAATATGGGTTTTGAATAACGTCGAAGGAACCATTGATATACAGCTGAACCGGAGACCATATCGTATCCACGTCTTTATTAAATATCAGATACTTAGAATTTTGAGCAAATGTATTTAAGAAAACAAACGTAAGAAAAATATATTTAAAAACCTTAATCATTTAAAAACCTTAGCTCGTATTTGTGGCCAGAATGAGTATAAATTTATATAAGAAGTCATCGTGAAAAGACTATTTATATACCTTCTCCCATTTCTACTACTTCTAGGAAGTAATTCTTTAGCACAAGAAAGTTACTTCTACAAAGATCGTGAACACACCAAACAAGAATTTTTTGAAGACCTCAGTTTTGTTTTTGGACTTTCATTAATCGCATACCCTTTAACACAATGGGATACTGTAAAAAATGAAGGTTCTTTAGAAGTTTATCGTAAGAACTTTGGTCGCATCGTCTTTGATCGAGATGAACCTTTTTGGAACTATATGGTTCACCCTTATACTGGCTCACAAATGTTCCTATACTACCGAGCAAGAAGCTATAGCTACTCAGACTCACTGGCCTTAACTTTTGTCTCTAGTACCGTTTTTGAATTCTTCATTGAAGTGTATACAGAGCCAGCTTCTGTGCAGGATCTATATCAAACACCTGTACTTGGGGCCGTTATGGGATATGGTTTTGAAAAGCTTTCCATGGAACTGCTAAATAACGGTGGAAGTGTCTCAATTTTTTTTGGTCACTTAATTAATCCAATGACCCTTTTCTCTTCAATATTTGAAGGACGTGGAATAAAAGCTTCAGCAATGTTTGCTCCAAGCTTTGATAAGAAATCCATAGGATATTTTATACATGCAAGTTTTTAAGAGATTTCTTATATTTCTTTTAATCATCTCAGGCATAACAATATCTGCTAAGCCTTATGAGTACTATTTAAGAACAGGTTTAACACTTGAGAAAATGCTATTTAACGAGCTTGATGATGACCAGTTTGAAAATCGTTACGATATCGAAGATCGTGATGAGTCGACTGCTTTTGGAATATATACCCAATTTTCATATCGCTATGAAAGAGTTGAAATTGGTATTGAGTCCCATACAACATTTGGTCGCGCAAAAGATCTTCAATTTGGTTACGAAGGAAATATTCTAAGTGGTTCGGGAAATTTTCGTTCTTTTACAATTACACCAACATTAAGATTTAATACTCCTGATCTAGAAATTGAATATCTAAACTTTATCGGCTTTAGAAAGTTTAAAGCATACGTTAAATTTGGACCTAGCTGGCAATTAAGTTCACTAAGCCTCGATGGTTTTAATATAGACTCAAATGATAGAGACCTTAAGCTAAACTATGACTCATTTGGTGGTGCACTAGCTGTAGGAATTGAGCAAATTAAAGAAATTGGTCACTACCCATTCTTTCTTGAAGTCTCTGTAGCTGGCCATAGATCATATAAAGTGACACTAATAGATCGAACTGATCCGACAAAAGTAGAAATCGTCAAAGAAAGTAGTGCTCGAAACGATATTAACTCCTTTTCAATCTTCTATAAGGTTGGAGTAACTTTATTCTAATTATGAAACTTGAAGCGACTAAAGAAGACATCGAAAAAATTGAAAGCTTTTTAAAACGACAAGCCCGTGGAGTGCTTGAAATATCAGCTCGAACCAAAGAAGGTGCACCAGCATCTCTAAAAGTTTCCCCTGTCGTAGACAAAGTCCCATTTCCAACAATCTATTGGCTTGTTGACCCTATTGTTTACAAGAAGATAAGTCATCTAGAGGGACAAGGATTTACAAAAGAGCTACAAAATAAAATCAATAATTGTGAAGAGCTACAAGAGAAAGTGAAGTCTATTCATGAGTTTTATCGAGATGAAAGAATTGAATTATTCAAAGAATTAAATCTTGAACTACCAGAAAATATGATGCCAATGATTACTGAAAATGGGATCGGTGGACTTAGAGACTTTCATCATTTGAGATGCCTCCATATGTTCTATGCATATCACTTAGTAAGGCCACATATTATTGGCGATATGATTGATGAAAAGCTACGCTCTTTTGCGATTTGAAGAAATGTGATGATAAGAGAAGACCACACTCCAAATAAGAGAAACAGCGATATGTAGATAAGCTGAATACTCTCTAAAGACTTGTCCATCAACAACCTGAATTAAATATCCAGTTAAGCTCATCAAAACAAGAAGAACCAAAAGAAAAATTCCAGAAATTCGAGACTTCTTATATCCACTTTCAATACGCTTCCAAACATGATTAGAGAAAATCATTCCAACGGCAAAGATAAGAAAAGGAACTGTTAAAACATGAACTTTTTGGAAAATAATTGTAAGAGGGTGAGTTTCGGGTCCCCATTCCCCTTCTATTGCTAAAAAATACTTTGCAATGAAGTAGATAATACTTGTTATGAGAACAAGATAATTGATTGTGAATATTGTATTTCTTTCTGCTCTGGTCATGATTACTTACTTAAGTATATCACCTTGTAAGTATAGTGATAACCACACTAGAAATTTTGTACTCTTAGACGAGAGAGTTGCTCCCGATACAATATCAATACTGTCCGGAAGAGTTGACTTAAATTTCTTAAGCCAGCTGTCTTTTACTCGATACTCTGAAGGCTCTTCAAATTTAACAACCTTTAAACTCTCTAGCTTCTTATCTTCAATATGAATATGAACAAGCTGTCTCTTTGTTCTCACAATATCTGAGAATATGAAATCAAAGGAACTCTTCTGATTGCATACTCTTTGATAAAATGAATAGAATTTCCTCACATCTCTAGTGGGAAACTTTGACTTAATCATCTTATATTCTTTCTCAGTTAAGAACTTCGATTTTTCAACAAAATGACATTTGGGAAATTTACGTGCAAGGGTGTCTTTTAGGCCGGCCTCGGCGCTATAGGAAAAAAATAAAGTGAGGAGAAGAACTCTCCCCACTTCAAAAAATATAGAATTATTTAGTATTCCCATCCAATTCCAAAATTGAAAGCCTCAGACTCACCAACATTTGAAGCATTCTCATACTTTGTGTAGTCAGCTTTGAATGATACTTTATCAAGTGGCTTATACATAACACCTGCTGTTAGGTTTGTTCTATCATTGGCCTTATCAGCAACACCTACAGTAGCGTCAACATCATCTTGAGTATTATAACTCTCATATCTTACATATGGCATAATTGTATAAGTTTTACTATGTGTAATATTGTATCCAAGATCTACATAATAACCTTGCATTACGTCAGCAACAACATTTCCTGACTTAGCAGAGAATTCTTTACCATCAAGTGTTGAATAAACATATAATGCTTTCACCATTAGGCCTTTGTAGTTATAAGCTAAGTGAACATCATAAATATTGTGTTCACCTTGAGCGTCACCATTAGTTGTCCCTACATATACAGAAGTACCTAGATCAAGACCAAAATCAAATCCATAATCTAGTCTTAAAATATGTGACCAGTGACCAGCAACTGCCTTAGCACCTTTTTGACGTCCATCACGAACACCATCAGCATCAAAACCTGAAGCATCAGCGTTACTCCACCCTTCTAAAGAGTTCATAATATAGTATTTATAGTCTAAGTTCTTCCAAGTACCATAAACACCAAAACCATTTTCACGCATTGTTGTTGGGATAATATTTTTTTCAATCTCTGGACGATTAACACCAATAAAACGAGTTGGCTCGTGCTCTAAGTTAACAAGACCAAGTGGTGATAGAAGTAGACCGGCCTTGAAGTTTAATAGTTCAGAATGTGCATAACGAATCTCTGCGAATTCAGTATAGATTTCATCAGCGTGCTCAATTTCAATCTCAGTCATGAATGACCACTTGTCGCTAAACTTATACCCTACGTATAGAACATTTCTTAGAGTGTCCCATTGAGCATTTGAGTCTGAGTTATCTTTGAAAACGATTTCCCCATAACCACCAAGGCTTACTCTTGATGAAAGACCTTGAGACTGAATGTCTTGTACTTCTTTCGTTAAAATATTAATTTTTCTTTCTAGCTCTTGAGTTGTTGCTGCATTTGCAAACGACGCACCAAGCAAAAGAGTTACTAAAAACTTCTTCATTGTTTCTCCTGTGTTTGATTTACCAAACAGATATTAAGGATAGTTAACAAAAAGTCAAGACACTCAACAAGACAATAATATTTATGGCTTAGAAGCTCCGCGCTCTAAAAAGAGAACAAAGAAGAAACCAAAAAGAATGAGACCAATTGCAATGAAGTCCTCTACACCAAGAGTTGTTGGAAAGAAGGCACGTTCGGCCAAAATCTTAGTTTTTCCACGAATGACAACTGATTGAGTAACTTCTCGCCAAGGCCATACTTTAGATAGAGTTCCAAAAAGTATTCCTACTAAAAATGCCATGGTACGTTCACGAAAGTTATTCATAAAGTAATTTAGGACTTTAGAGAAGCTTAGAAGCCCCGTTAAACAGCCAATGGCAAAAACACCAATAATAACAAAAGCTCCATCAGCAAAAGGATTCTTCAAAGCACCAGTAACGTATTCATACTTACCTAAGATGAGCAGAATAAAAGAGCCAGAGATACCAGGAAGGATCATGGCCGTAATTCCAATAAGTCCGCAAAGAAAGATAAACCAATGATCTGTAGGAGTTGTGACAGGAACAAGCTGAGTAATAAAGAAGCCAAGCATGCCTCCCAATAAAACCATTAAGAGATTCATTGGATTCTTTCGATCTTTTAGATCTCTAGCAATAACAATTATCGAAGATGAAATAAGACCTAGAAATAAGCCCCAAGTTGGAACTGGATGGTGATTAATAAGATAGTGCATTAGTCTCGCAAGCGAGAACATGGCTCCAAGAATACCAACTGCAAGTGGAATCAAGAACCTTAGATCAATTCTTTGGGAAACACTTTTAAAATTTAGAGTAAGAGCATCTTTAATAAGGTCTTTATTTATCGCTGCTATTGTTGAAAGCAACTTATCATAGATTCCCGTAATAAATGCAATTGTTCCCCCAGAAACACCTGGGATTAAGTCGGCAATGCCCATAAGAAAGCCCTTGCAAAAAACAAGGGCCATATCTTTATTTATCATTTTGTTACTCGTTGTTAGATTCTTCGTCTTCTTTAGCAAATGGAGTCGTATCCCAATCTACTGAGTGCTTACATTCAGGACATTGAAGTTGTTTCCCCCAACGCTTTGTTTCCTTCACACCCATGACACCAAATCCACATGCTGGACAGTCATAAACTTTTGGCTCATTCCATAATGCAGTTTCACAGTCTGGATAATTCGTACAACCATAGAAGATTTTCCCATAACGAGACTTCTTCTCTGCAAATTTTCCAACCTTACACTTTGGACAAGTTACATCAATAGTATATGGAAGTGTTGTTTCACATTTTGGATATTCTTCACATCTAACAAAACGGCCGTACTTACCTTTTTTAACTTCAAGGCGCTTTCCACACTCAGGGCATGGATCACGGAACCAATCTTTTGGAAGAATTTCAATAGTTCCATCAAGGTGCTTTTTAAAGTCAAAAGTTGAAGTACAATCTGGGTAGTTTCGACAAGCTAAGAACTGACCATTACGTCCCCATTTAATAAGATACTCACCATCTTCACATTTCTTGCAGTGAATTCCAGTTGGGATCTCTTGCTTTTTAAGGTTCTTCATTTCTTCTTTGGCTTTTTCAAGAGTCTTTTCAAACCCTTGCCAGAATTCTTTTAGAACCTTCTTCCACTTAATCTCACCTTCTTCAATCTTATCCAGAAGCTTTTCAACGTTTGCCGTGAAAGCAACGTCCATAACATCTGGGAAGGATTCAATAAGCATTTTACATACAACTGTTCCAAGCTCTGTTGACATGAAACGGTTTTCCACCTTTTCCACGTAACCACGATCTTGAATATTTGAAATAATCGAAGCATAAGTCGATGGACGACCAATACCTTTTTCTTCTAGTGTCTTAACAAGTGAGGCTTCATTATATCTTGGAGGTGGAGAAGTCCAATGTTCAACTTCATTAGGTCCATTCTTGGCCTTCATCTTCTCACCAACATCAATTAATGGAAGTTCACCTGTTGCTTTTGCTGTATCATCTTCATCGTCATTTCCACCGCGACGTGATGCCTTCTCAGCCGCTGCTTCCATATAAACAGTTCTAAAACCAGCAAATTTAATAATTGAACCATTGGCCTTAAAGAAGTGACCTTCACATTCATAAGTTACAGCGGTCTGATCGATGATGGCCTGACTCATTTGAGATGAAATAAATTTATTCCAAATAAGCTCATAAAGCTTCTGCTCATCTGGCTCAAGATCTCCTCTAAGTTGATTAGGAGTATATTCTAAAGAAGTAGGTCTTATGGCCTCGTGGGCATCTTGAACCTTGCTACTTCCCTTTTTCTTATATTCAATAGGCTCTGGTGATAAATACTTTTCACCGTATTGATCCTTAACATATTCACGTAAGGCGTTTAATGATTCAGGCTCAGTTCTAACAGAGTCCGTTCTCATATATGTAATAAGACCGACAGTTCCAAAGTCCGTTGTTGCAATCCCTTCATAAAGTCTTTGCGCAACCATCATTGTTCTCTTGGCCGTAAAACCTAATTTATTGGCCGCTTCCTGTTGAAGCTTAGAAGTTGTAAACGGTGGAGTTGGATTCTGTTTTCTTTCACGTTTTTTAACGTCAATTACTTCAAATTCCTTACCTTTTACATCTGATACAATCTTCTTTGTGAATTCTTCATCAGTAAGTTCAGTCTTTTTCTTTGCATTTTCACCGTAGTATTTAATTTCAAAAAGCTTACCATCTTTTTCCATATCACCGTGGATTGAAAACCACTGCTCAGGAATAAAGGCTTTAATTTCATCTTCTCTTTCGACAATAATTCTTAGAGCAACAGATTGAACTCGACCAGCTGAAATCCCTCGCTGAACCTTGTCCCAAAGAATCGGAGAAATTTTATATCCCACTAGACGATCAAGAACACGACGAGTTTTTTGAGCATCGTACATATTGACGTTTAGCTCTGTCGGGTTTTCTACCGCTTCAGTTACCGCTTTCTTAGTTACGGCATTGAAGATAACTCTTCTTATCTTTTTTCGCTTTCCAATTTCTTCTGAAAGGTGGAATGCAATGGCCTCTCCCTCACGGTCCAAGTCGGGTGCGAGAAAGATTTCATTAGCGTATTTGGCAAGTTCTTGGATTCTTTCAATCTTTGCTTGTTTCCCACTAATTGGAACAAGATCAATTTGAAAGTTATCCTTGATATCAACACCTAGTTTTGACTTAGGAAGGTCTTTGATATGTCCATTTGACGCAACGACTTGAAACCCTCGTCCTAGATATTTTTTGATTGTTTTAGCTTTAGATGGTGACTCCACTATAACCAGTTTATAGTCTTTGTCCTTTAAAGATGATCCAGAAGTTTTCTTTTTCGCTTTCTTAGCAGTTTTTTTGGCCGTTTTCTTCTTTGCAGTTTTTTTGGCCGTCTTCTTCTTTGCAGTCTTTTTCTTAGCTGTTTTCTTTTTGCTTGTTGCTTTTTTTGCTGCTTTTTTCGAGGCCTTCTTAGAGGCAGCTTTTGTTGCAGCTTCACTCACAACGTCTGTTTGTGACATGTTCACTTACTCCTAGTAATAAAAACAAGGCGCGTTATTAAAACGCGCCTCAAATATCTTAACATATTTTTTGCTAGCATAGATTAATTTGAATCACTATTCAATAGTTCTTCAATTTCTTCGATGTCGTATGGAGTCAATCCATAAGGATTTTCCTTACTGTTCAGATCTTCATCCATATACTTGCGTCCCTCTTTAGCTTCGATCTCATTCATTGATTCGAGTGCATTAGGATCTTTTGTCTTAACACCTTTTTCAATTAAGTTAAGATCTTGACGCTCTAGGTAAGTATCTTCATCAATCTTTTGTTCATTCAATTTAGTCTCTGCATCAATTAATTCTTGTTCAAGCTTTTCTAATTCCTTTAGATCACGGGCCTGTTCTTTAATAATTGATTTCTCTCTTTCTTGGCGCTCTAGTTCTTCAAGCTCATCTTCTTCAATACGAATTTCATCAACTTGTTTTAATAAGTCTTCACCAAGATTATCTAAATTTAATTCAACATCAAGCTCCTCAAGAGCAAGGTTCTCTTTTTCACCTAAGGCCTTTTCACGTGAACTAGTTCTAAGCTGATCTGCCATTTTTGCAGTTGCTTCAGATTTAGTCAGGGCAATATTACCAAGTCCCATTTCATCATTTGAATATGAAATGACTGCAGTTGCAAAATTATCCGTTACAGTAATAATTGTTGCCTCACCTTTTACATAAGTTGGTTGAGAACTAATTTTCTTTCCTGTTCCCTGATCTCTAAAAGAATATATCTCAAAGATATTTCCTAGCTCCACACCATCAACACGACCACGATCAAGATAAATGACATCTCCTAGAGCTAAGCCTCTTTCTTGAACCTTAAATGCTCCAATAATTGCTGCTTCAATACGTCGTGAATTATATGTTTGAAAGATTTTTGCAATTTTTGGCGTATAAACAGTGATTCGTGCTCCACGTTCAATAACATCCACAATTTGGAAAGTATCAACTTCCCACTTATTATCTTCAAGTTCTCTTGTAGCCTTCACTTGTCCAACAATAGAATAACGAAGCCCTTCTCGATCAGAAATTTCATGAGAAACTTTCCCTTGTGGTTGATAAATCGAAAATTGATCTCCAGGTCTTACTTGGACTGACTTATCAAATTGTACATAAGCTTTACCATTATTATGAATTAAGACAGCTTCATCTTTCTTATCTGATATATAACCGAGATCTTGAATATGATTTGTTGAAAGAAATGTATTTAAGTAAAATCCTTGAGAGACATTAATTTCTTGCCTTTCAATAGATGAGATTCCATTCTCATCATATTCCTCAGTTGGCTCTTCTATAAGAACTTTTGTAACAGGAGGAGCATACTTCTTATAATCAGTATTAAGCTCAATCTCAGTCATCGAAAGAACATCTTGATACGTCGATTCAGTTAATGACTGAAAGAATGCACCTTTATCGATTAATTTTCTTCTCTCAACTAACCAATCAGACTTTATATCCTCACCATAATTTGAAAAGGCGCCAGAGCTTGCAACCTTTACACCTGCAACCTTAGTATCCTCAGGTGTTTGAGAATCAAAACTACCAAAAGAAACTTTTGGAAATGATTCTTCACTACCTGTTGAGAAAACAAGGATTTGTCCTGGTTCAATCTCATGAGGGTTTGTAATCTGTGGGTTCATTGACCAAATTTTAGAATAATAGAATCCTGATCCAAAAAGGTTCTTTGAAATTTTCCAAAGCCAATCACCTTCTTGGACAACATACTTATCTACTTTTGCAGCCGTCGCTAACTCATTCCACTCATCTGCTGGAATTTTCTTCTCAACAAATTTAGCTAGCTCAAGAAGTTCTTTTTCTTCTTTACCAACATTAAATAAATTCTTATCTAGAGAGACCTTTTTATCAGAGGTATTTATCTTATTGGCTTTACTAGGCTCTACAACCTCAACATCTGACTTTACATCTTCGGCCAAAATATCAATTTCATCAATTGAATCAGCACCTGATGCATTATTCTCATTAATTTTCTTTTTGTTTTCTTCTGTTAAGACTTCCTCACCAGGAAGATTAACTTTTTGATTATTTTTTAAAGACTTTAATTCATCTTCTAAAACTTCATCTGAAACATCTGTTTGTTGAGGTTGATCGGCCTCTTCTTCAAGTAGCATTAGGAGATCTTTGTCATCTAATAGTTCGAGATCTTGAAGATCGTCTTGCGCATATGAAAGATTCACTTTCAATATGATAGCTACGATACAAAATAGAAATTTTAGATTTCTCTTTTTCAAATCTACCCTTATGCTTCGCCAAAGAAGTCATGAAGAATTGAATGATATTTTTCATTCTTCTTTTTTAACTTTAATTTATCAGTACATGCAATTAAGCGCCCTAAACTTTTAATAACGAGACCAGAAAAAGCATGTTGCCTTAAAATCTCTTCATATAACTGCATTGCTAAATCGAATTCATTTTGAGAAAAAAGCATCTCTGCTAAATAAAATTTTGCTCTTACTTTTATTTGGCCATGTTTTGAACTTTCTAAATCCTTTAGGATAGTAAGTGCTTGATCTAATCGATTCTGGGCCAAAAGACCTTCGGCTTGCTTTAATAAATTTAATTCTTTTTGTAATTGAAGATCATCATTTTGTTGGTTTTGCTTCTTTGCTGCAACTTCATTTGCAAAAACATCAACCGTTTCTGCTAACTCGTTTCGACGTGCTTTTTCAAGATCATCAATCATCTCAAGTTGCACCTCTTCTTGCGAAGCTGATGGTTTAGAACTCGATTTGTATTGCTCGGCCAAACTTGGAGCTTTAGTTTCTTTTAATAGCTTGTCATACTTTTCAAGAAGTTGATCATACTGAGCCTTTGGCACCATCTGACTCTTTGCTTGTTGAGTATCAGCTGTCCCCTCTTCCTCAAACAATGTTTTTCTCTTTCCCATCCATGAACAAGATGTAGTTGAAAGAGATAAAATAAAAATAGAAACTAGTGGCAATCTCATCCTGAAATCTTTCACTATGTGTCCTCCATGACTTGATAAAAGAGTGGCCTTTAATAATATTTTAGGTTACAAAGCGTTTAAGTCAATGAAATTTCGTGGATAGGCAAAGTCTTCCAACGATAAAAACAAAGTAGTCGAGTATTTTATGAGTGAAATATTTAAAACAATAGTACGAGTTCCAAAGAAAGAATCAGCCTATTTTTATTTTCAACTAGAGGCCAACGAAGGACTATGTTTTTACTCAACTATTGAAGGCGATAAACACGAAGGTCACCGTGATATTATTGTTCAAGCACACCCTAGCCTTAAAGAAGAAGTTGTCCAACTACTTAATAAACTTGGAGAAGAAATCGAGCTCGAGTTTATTGACTAAAATCTGAACAGCTTTAACAAATTTTCAAGTATTCTAATAAAATTTAATGAAAGTGATATAACTCGCAAAGCTTTATAAATATAAAGGAGAGATTATGTCCCCATCCCCTAAACTAAAGAAGGCCATTAGTACTTCTTTATGTATTCTGGCCTGCCTACAGATGGCATCATGTAAGGTTGTTACAAACAAAGGTATAAACAATCATTTTGAAGATTTTAAAGCAACACTTCAAGTTGCACCTAAATCATCACTAAATGATGGAAAATTAGTCATGGCAAATGATCTTCAGTTTAAAGCTGAAAGAATTGCTCATCTTATCAATAAAGCTCCAAAACTTGAAACATGGACAGATTCGAAACGCACTTTTGGCGCAAATGATCGCACTCGTCGAGTAAGAACCGTTGAAAAATACGAAGAAAGCAAGGCCAAGATCAAAAAGTGGATGTCTGATGTTAAGAAGCTTACGATGGATATTCATGCTATTACCTATGAAGCAGGAAAGAATTCATACAAAAAAAATCAATTTAACAGACTTGAGAATTCTCCTGAGCAGATTGCACAAAATGAAGTCCTTGCTCTTTATTCTCTAACATACCTAAGAAACCTAAGTGAAGGCTATGCTAAGCGATCTATTAACTATATCGAAAAACTTTCAAGTAAAAATATGAAGCGATTTAGTGAAAATGATGAAGAATTCAAGCTAGAAGTTCTTCAGCAACATATGGCCTATATCGGTATGATGAAAATTATTGATAAAGATGCTGAGAAAACACTAAAGAAACTTAAGGCCATGAGAGATCATAATATTCTTCCAGAGGCAATTAGTGAAAATATTAATAATCTCTTAAATTCTGGAAAACAAGAAAACTCTGAAAAGATACAGAAATTCAATGAGTATAAAAAAGAAGCCTTAACAAAAGAGCAGCAAGAAGAGTTTGATAAGGCCCTAGCTTCTTTTGATTCAACATTTGGTAAGAAGTCATTACTCTTTGATCCGGCAAATCCAGATCACCCACTAATGCACTTATTTGTTATTGCTTCAAATCTGTCATGGGGTCTGATCAATACGATGATTGGTGGAGCATTTGTTGCAACGAAAGTTCTACTTGTTCCAGTTAGCCGTGGTGTAAACCTTTTCCTAAGTTTCTTAGAAACAGTAACACCATATCGCTACATGAGAATGATTAACTTCGATCTTCCACGCTTAGCAATTTCAGCCTCTAAAATGCAAATCTATGCTGATGTTTGTGGGCTTGGATATATACCAAGTAAGATGTCTGCTGGTCTTTTTGAGTTAGACTTCTGTACTGGTCATAGGTTCGCTTCAGGACATGAAGCAGGTCATGCGAAACAATCAGCTTTACTTGGACCTTTTTACTTCCCTGCTGCAATCCTATCATATGCACTTGTTGGTGGTCATGGTGGATTTATTGAAGCTTGGGCAGATATTTGGGCAGCTCACTATCACTAGGATATAAAGGGCATAAATGAAGATTAAAAAATCACTAAATTATAAGAAGACTCCATTAAGGTATATAAACTATGCCTTAATGAGTTTTTTTATATTTATTGCATCCTCTAATTATTCAATTGCACTTGATTCTTTTGATAGAATCTCTAAAGAAGTTTATAAAAATATTAACTTAAGACTAAAATATAAAATAGACTCAAAAATACTTGAGATGGAAGTAATAAGAAATAACGACTTCTTCCTTTTCCTTGATCAAGACTTAGATGGTACTCCAGATAGTATTGACAATGATATTGATGGAGACGGTGTCGATAATATTGCTGATGAGTTTCCAACATTATCAACTGAACAAGGTGAAGACCAAGATAAAGATGGAATTGCAGACTTCATAGACTTTAACTACAGTTTAAATATTGACGAGCAAGAAAGAGGTTATGCAGCAATTATTCAACGAGATGTATTTGTTACTTATAATATATTGATCATTCCCGCTGCCAAGACAAACCTGAAAGAATTGACGGCCATAAAAGAGTTGCTTCAACTAGAGCTAACTCCGACTACTGATAATCTGAAATTCATTGTGCTTGAAACACAAAGTAAAGATCAATTTATGACCCGTGGCCTTTATGAAAAAGAATGGAAACAATTGATTCTCTACAAGAACCATTTAAAAGATTTTAATGAATTTAGTCTAACTCTTACACATGAGTACTTCCACTTTATCGCTCAAGAAATGCCTGAGCTCTACAATCACTTTGTAAATGAGGTCGGATGGAATAATAAAGATGGCGAACTAACTTATCAGCATAATTGTGATCAACAAGAAACTTCATATAATCTAGTTGAAGCAACTCTTATTAATACAGATAAAAATCCATTGATGAAGTACGATAACTTTCCTTCTGACTACTCCACAGTCTCTCCTACTGAAATGTTTGCCGAAGTTGGTACAGCTGTTCTACTAGAAAGAAAAAGACATGAGAGAAGCTTTCAGAAGAGATTTTATAAATTTGACCGCTTCAAGTCTGCGCAAGCTTATTATGAAATGGCACGTCTTTTAAACATCCCATAACCTACTGAAATCACGGATTAAATAAAATCGTCTAAAAATTAACTATAGGTAGAAATACTACATACTAAACAGTTTAATACTTAGTTTAGGTCTATACTCATTTTATATTAAGCCTATTACTGGAGAGAGAGAATGAGTATTAAGTCGATACTAAAGGCCATCACCTGCCTTTCAATTTTAATGAATTCCTATGCAACATGTACTGTTGAAGAGTTTCTTAGAGATGGAATCTGTCCAGGAATGGGTAAAGATAGTGTCATTCAACCACGATATGAAGAAGATGGAGTTATAAACCGATATGGTGAGTTTACTTTCCGTCCCGAATATCAAACGTTACCGGTAGGTCTCACAAATTCAGAATTATTAACAATTGGTGCTGCTGCAAGTACAGCTATCTTACTTTTTAATAATGATGAAGAACTAATCCAATTTGCTCAAGACAATCGCACAGAAATCACTGAAGAGATTGCCTTTTGGGGAGAAAAAGCTGGAAGTATGCCAATTGGTATCTCTGCTGCTGGATATGTATTAGGTGTAGTAATTGATAATGATGAAGTAACTCGAGTTGCAAAAGTAGCACTTAAGGCAACTGCAATATCTGGCCTAATTACCAGAGCAGGGAAAATGACTTTTAGTCGTAAACGCCCTAATAAAACTGATGACCATACAGATTTCACAGGATTTAATTGGGATAATGATAATGTTTCATTTCCTTCAGGTCACACGACAACGGCCTTTGCCTTTGCAACTGTAATTGCTGAACACTACAAAGATAAATCAACGATTATTCCTGTACTAGCCTACACTGCGGCAGCTGTTGGGGGTTGGTCGAGAGTTCACGACAAGGCTCACTGGGCAAGTGATGTTGCCATTGGAGCCCTAGTAGGACATTTAACAGGTAAGTTATTTTACGCTGAAGAATTTGAAATAAATAGAAACGAAAAGTGGGATATGTCGATTCATCCAATTGTTACTCCAAATTATGCTGGGTTTCAATTTGAGTTTCGTGGAAAAAGAAAAGAAGATAATTCTGCTCGTAACTTCATGAAAAAATGTAGAGATCACTATGAAGATCAATACACTAAAAACGGTGTAACAAGAGAATGTACATATCAATATTTCTTAAGTGTTTATGGTAAATAAAATAAGAAAGGGCCGATCATGGCCCTTTTTTTATTCTAATATTTTAATTCAAATACAATTGGGAAGTGATCTGAGAACCCTGCTTTTTGTTTTTTCTTAGCAAGGTGATCATAACGGTTTGGAGGCGTTTCAATTTTCTTTTGTTCATAAAGCTTAAATCCACGATCTCTCATTTCTTCAATATCTTCCTCTACTACAGTTGCAGGTTGAGGCTCTCTGATAAAGTCAGGTGCATAAATCTGATAAGATCCTAGAACTAAACTAATAGGGGCCTTCTCATCTAACATCGTTTTTGGAACGAAGACTCTATCAAGGTGATTCCACTGCCCACCTCTTTTGTAAAAATATGTCCCCGGAGGAAGCTTTTTCTTACTACTAAGTGATTTATCAGCTCTGAAAGTCTTTTCGACATCAACGATTGTCTTATCTTTTAAAAGAACATCCCTCATTGGGTGCTTATTATCAGCAGCTTTTAACTCTGGAATTGTATTGAAGTCACCCACAGCAACAACAGAAGCCTTAGTATTCTTCTTTAGGATTTCATCAATACGAGTCTTCAATGTCTTAGCAGCTACAACTCTAGCGTGATCAGGATTACCTAAACTTGGCCAGTGATTAGCAAAGATATAAAGATCCTTTCCCTTTAGTTTAAATTGAGTTTCAAAAATATTTCTAGAAGGTCTCTTCTTAAAATATTCATCTTTTAAAACATGCTCTTTACTTCCAACATATTTTAAATCCGATGATTCATTAAAAAGAACAGCAAGATCAACTCCACGGTAATCAGGAGAATTCGATGTGTAGTACCTCTTATATCCTAAGACCTTTGCAAGTTGGCCAATAACATTTGCATTTTCAATTTCCGAAAGAACAAGAATTCCTGGAAGTTTCTTTCTCTCTTTTAAGATAACATCTTTAATTTGAGAGAGTTTCATATCAACTTTTTCCTGAGTCCAGTCAGCATCAAAACATTCATTACGGCGATATTTTGATTTAACTTTTGCACAGGCTTCTTTCTTCCCTTTTGTATTCTTTGGAAGATAGGCCCAGTCGTTCTTGCCTTCATCTTTTTGAGCATCAAAAAGATTCTCAACGTTATAAGACATAATCTCTATTGTTGAAGCGAAGCTTGAGCTTACAAGTAAGAATAAAATTAAAATTTTCATACAATTCCCAGGGTCTATAGATTTTCTTTAATCCAATCAAGGACATCGTCATGATGTGACTTTGTTTTAACTTTATCCATTACATATTTCAGACGACCGTCTTTGCCAATGATAAAAGTTGTTCTCATCACACCCATGTATTCTTTACCCATAAATTTCTTAAGGCCCCAAACACCATACTTATCCATAATCTTGTGATCAGGATCTGAAAGAAGGTCAAAATTAAGTTTTTGCTTTTCTATAAAGCGTACAAGCCTTTTAGGCTCATCTGGAGATACTCCTAAAACCACAGTATCAGCATTTGCAAATTTCTTCTTATAATCTCTAATTCCACAAGCCTGAGTCGTACAACCAGGAGTCATGGCCTTTGGGTAGAAGTAAAGAACAACATTTTTCTCACCCTTAAAGTCTTTTAAGCTTACTTTTTCTTCGTCTTGATTTTTAAGTGTAAATGCTGGCGCCATATTTCCAATTTTTGGAAAACTCATATCAACTCTCCTATTTAATTTTTACCATTTATCTCGTTTGTTTCTCAATTTCTTAATCTCTTCTACATCTTTCGTCATCAAAAACAAATTCACTTTCCGCTCAGTTGCAAAATTTGTTCGAAACTTAACACTTCCTTCTTTGTGAACTTGTTCAAGAAGCTCTTTTGCATCTTCATTTTCAGGTTCAATGCTAAGAGTGAAGCGTAAGTTATTTTCGATATAGTCATGACCAGGCCATAGAATCACTTGATCTTCAACCTTCTCATTCAAATCTAAGATTGTTTCTACAAATACATCGAGGTTTCCACCATTTTTACAATTTCCAATTCCGGCATTGAAAACAGTATCCATTGTGATTATTTCAACCTGCTTACCCGATTCATAAAATAGAAAACATAGATGATCCATCGTATGGCCAGGAGTTTCGATAACTTCCATCTCTCCAAGTGCAGTGGATATCTTCTCACCGTCTTCTAGAATGCGATCTATTTTCTTGTAGCTATCTTTATGTCCCCAGATTTGAGCACCATGTTGTTGAACTAACTCATCAACACCAGCAACATGATCATGATGGCCATGGGACAAAAGAACGACAGCTAAAACGCGGTTGTTCTCAACCAACCACTCATTTATTAGCTTTGGATAAATTGGATCCACAACAGCAACTTCCCCATTGCCAAGCTCGACAATGTAATTGTAGTTTCGAAGCGGAGAATCCGTATAAATTTGATGAACATTCATAGGCAAATACCTTTTTTTTTGTCATGATATATAGGTCATAACAATTATAGAAGTTAAAAAAAAGGAAGCATATGGTCAATCTTTCGATGGCATCAAAAATATTCATTTCTGCAGTATGTCTAAAAGGACTTGTTGAAGCATATCTTGATAAAAGAAATATTAAGCATATTGGAAAAAACTTTAATCAGGTACCAGAAGAGTTTGCAGATAAGATCACTTTAGAAGATCACCAAAAAGCTGCCCGTTATTCAATGGAGAAGTTAAACAAAGGTCAATTATTTAATTTTCTTGGCTATATTATCCTTATCGGTTGGACATTACTTGGTGGATTAGATGCACTTAATAAGACGATTACGTCATTTGAATTATCACCCCTACTAACCGGAACGGTTTTTTTATTGGCCTTTAGTTTCATTAATTCGATCCTGTCACTGCCAGAATCTCTTTATACGACTTTTGTTATTGAAGAGAAGTATGGGTTTAATAAGACGACAATAAAGACATTCATCACAGATATGCTAAAAGGATCAATTCTTGGCCTCATTATTGGAACTCCACTTATCTATGGGATCCTATGGATTATGGAATCTCTTGGTGAGTATTGGTGGGCCTATGCTTGGGCATTCCTATCAATTTTTCAACTTCTACTAATGTGGATCTACCCAACCTTTATTGCTCCAATTTTTAATAAATTTACTGAACTAGAAGATGGTGAAATAAAAGATAGAATTCTTGCACTACTAAAAAGAGTCGACTTTGAAAGTAAGGGACTATTTGTTATGGATGCTTCACGTAGAAGTGGCCATGGAAATGCATATTTCACAGGCTTTGGTAAGAACAAGAGAATTGTCTTCTTTGATACTTTAATTAATAGCTTAAATGCTACTGAAGTTGAGGCCGTATTGGCCCACGAGCTAGGACACTTTAAGCGTAAGCACATACTGAAAATGATGATTAAAGCATTTGTCTTCAGCTTTATTGGCCTCTTTATACTAGGTCAACTTATGCAAACAACTTGGTTTTTTGAAATGCATGGAGTTCATTCAAGTGAAACTTACATGGCACTAACTCTATTTATACTTGTTAGTGGTGTTTACACTTTCTTTATTACTCCAATCTCTTCTTGGGCATCAAGAAAATATGAATTTGAAGCAGATGAGTTTGCTTCTCAGAATTCGAACCCTCAAGAGCTTATTAATGCTCTTGTAAAGATGTATAAGGACAATGCTAGTACATTAACACCAGATCCTCTCTACAGTGCTTTCTATCACTCTCACCCACCAGCACTAACTAGAGTTAAGTTCTTAGAAACTTTTATTAAATAAGTATTTTATAAAGGGGGTAAGTTTGACACCAATCAGGCTTACCTCACTTCAATTTAAATCTAGTTTCCTGTAAGATTCCCTCTGTTTTCTGACATATACAAAATTAAATTACTCATTGCATTTAACTATTTGTCTTTATTTTATAAGCCAAATATTCTTAAGATAATTATTTTATTCATTGAGGTTTAATATGAAGATTTTTATTGCTCTTACAGTGCTCTCTTGCCTAGTTTTTTCAACGACGACTTATGCAAGTCAGTTAAAGAGTATTCCAGTTGAGGACCAAGGCCCAGGTAAAGATGGAAAGGGTTCAAAGCAAAATGATGGTAAAGATAAGAAAGAGACTTCAAAGAAAGTAAACTAATCTATTTTTAGATTACTTAACTGATTTTGCCTTATCCAAGATCTTTTCAATATTTGAAAAGTCCTTCACAACCTTTTTCATCTGAAGAAGATACTTCTTTGATTGTGGGCTTTGTTTATGGATAGCATGAATATACTTATTTAATTCAGCTTCTAGAATACGGGCCTCTGAAACAAAGAGTGCAATAAGTTTAACTTGTGCCTCTAAAACATCCACCTCGTTATTTGCTTTTGCTAAATTTAGAATTTGAGTATGAGTAACCTCTCCAACAGGTTGAGCTCCACTATTAATATTGGTAAGACTTCCCGTCGAGTCCTCAGGACTCTCACCTAACTTTGAAAGATCAACATCTTGAATCTGTCTAGTAATTGAAAACTCAAGAACATTTGCCGCAGCTTCTTCGGCCACGTTATTTGTTTCTTCTTGTATTTCAGAATCTAATTTCTTTGCTGTAGACAAAATTTACCTCACAAAAATCCTTATTTAATTATCGGGTTAATTTTAGCAGAACTTTAACTTGATTTTAGTTAGAATCCACCTAAAATTAATGACTTAACTCAAGTTTTCAAAGATTATTTAACTTAATGTCAAAATGGATATTGAAATGCTTGAAATCACATAAGCACAAAAAATTAAGTTAACCATATAAACTAAGGCCTTTTCAATAAAACGAATCGAGTTTAGTTTCTTATGATTGATAAAATCGCCAAAATTACGGGCCTGTTTAGTTTTTACAATAATTAAACTTTCAATTTTCGCTGACACTTAATAATTTTGACCATACAATCCTGTAAGTTAAAACCATAGGAAATTGATAAAAATGAAATCGCCAATTGCTATTATCGACTGCTCTATTGAGAATCCTTCATACAATTGTATGAACCAAATAATACAAAACTTTAATAGGCCCTTTACTTACCACTGGGTTTCAAAATTTGGGTGTGAATCTCTTGATAAGATAAAAGAAGCAAGTGGATATATCATCTTTGGTTCTGATTCAAATGTATATCAACGACTTGAGTGGCAGATTGATCTTGCTAAAAGAATGAAATCAAAAATGGAAAATGGAATTCCTGTTTTAGGGATTTGCTTCGGCCACCAACTTATTGCAGACATATTTGGAGCACAGGTTGATATGGTAACACCAGATAATAAATTATTTGAAGGAACAAGAGAGCTTGAAATACTTGAAGATCAATTTGGATTTGTTAAAGGTGAGAAATTTGAATTATTTATTACACATCATTACGAAGTAAAAGAGCTTCCTGAAAACTTTGTTCACTTGGCCCAGTCTAAAGATTGTTTTTATGATGGCATTGCACATAAGGATCTGCCCTTCTTTAGTTTTCAAGGACATCCTGAAGCTTCTCAAGACTTTATTAATCATCATATTGAGCAAGAACTCTCTAATGAGAAATTAAAAGCTGGTTTTGATGGTGGTCATAAAGTATTTAAAAATTTTATTGAATATATCGACAAGCTTTAAAAAATTAAACTTTTAACCAAGTCCCTTAAGTAATTAAAGTATGGAACTCGATACTTTTCGATTTCTTGATATTGTTCGTGACGAGCGCCTTCAATTGTTCTTACTGTAAAGCTAGGATCTACTTCTTTTAAATATTTTTCAAGTTCTGGCACACTGATAAGAGTATCACCCGTTCCATATGAAATATACTTCTCAACTTTATCGTTAATACGTCTTGAAAAGACTTTCTTACTACTAGCGACCATTTCTAGTAATAATTTCGTATGGAGCTTCTTATGATTTAAAGGGTCATTATTAAACTCTTCAATAACTTGATTTCGATGAGATAAAGTATTGAGATCAACTAGTCCACCAAGTGGTACTGACATTTTGATATTAGCTAATTTATTAAAAAACCCAGATTTCACTTTATTGACAAATTTTCCAAGTGGGCCACCAACTCCCACAGGTGGTGCATTAACGATCATCGCCCTAAGGTTTTCAATATCATCACCCAAATAGTTTTGAACAAAGCCGCAAGTAATAAGGGCCCCCATCGAATGCCCATAAAGAATATAGCCTTCCATTTTATAATTTGTTTTTAAGTATTGAATAATGTCTTTAAGATCTTCCATGAACTGATCAAAAGGATCAATATAGGCTTTTTCACCACCACTACGGCCATGCCCCCTTAGGTCATATTGGAAAACATTGACATCAAAACCAAAGACTTCTTGAAGGTATTTATGACGACCTAAGTGCTCACCTATCCCATGACTAGCAATCAACCAATACTTAGCACCGTGCTCGACAACTTCCGTATAGATTTTGACACCATCACGCATTGGAATAGCTCTTTTGATCGGTTCCATATTTTACCCTTTATTATTTTTTATTTAGCTCTTATAATTATACTTAAATTTAAGGAAAAGTAATGTTTTGTCCAAAGTGTTTAAGCAATAGTGTACATTTAAAAGAAAAAGGCGTCATGAATATTTTAGTTAACGGCCGCCAAAAAGATACAGGTCGTTTTCTATTTAATCTTGATAGAAAAGATGAGATCTTACAAAATATCTCAGATAAGATTCATGAGCATTTTCAATGGATGGCCAGTTTCAATAATAAAAAGCCTGTCCAAACTGTTCACGTTGTAACGACTGATGCAAAATGTGATAACGGCTGTGCAATACCTCTTTCGCATAAGTTTTCACTAACAGACCATATTATTTCTACGAAAGGCTTAAAAGACCTTATAATCAAACACGCAAAAGAGTCTGAATTAGAATTAGAACTTGATATTTAATACTCAAGATTTAAAAAGTATCCACCATGCTTTCGCATGTTTACACAACCTGTATCTAAAATTAGATATTGTCCTTTAATCCCCATTAAAGTTCCTTCAATGACAGGATTTTTATCAAAACCAAGAGACTTAACTTTAGTTGGATATTCCACAACAGGATAATTTATATGTGTTACTTCTTCTTCTAAATCATCAAGACCAAAATCATCGATTAAATCCGCAAAGTCATCATAGATTTGATCTCTAATCATTTCTAAGTCTTCGTCTGCAACCTCATTCATTAGCATCTTTCGCCAATTTGTTTTATCAGAAAAACTTTTTGCAATTTCGACTTCAATTTCACCTGATGTCTTTCGGTCTGGAACCTGTAAAATCGGTAGAGCATAACTAGCTCCTTGATCTATCCAACGAGTAGGAATTTGAGTGTGTCGAGTTATACCGACTTTGATATGACTAGATACGGCCAGATAAACATAGTGTGGGATCATACAATGCTTTTCCCCCCATTCTGGTTCACGACATGTTCCTCTGTGATAATGACACTTTTCAGGCTTCACAATACATGAGTCACATTGAGCAAGAGTGATCATTTCTTTATAAGAATAACCTTGAGAATATGACTTCTTTATTAATTCACCAGAGTAAATTGAATTAATCTGACCATCAAAACTTAGTTTGATTTTCTTTTCAATTAGAGCATTCATATCAACAAGCTCATCTCCCATTGGTAGATGGTATTGAACGACATCCCCTAGCTCTGATTTCATTTTTCTAATATTTCCACTAATCATATTATTCTCTTCCTTCTTCTAAGAAGCGTTGCAATTTATTTAAAATAGGCATCGGAATTTCATGGCCACCTTCAAAATGATGAAATTCA
This sequence comes from Halobacteriovorax sp. BALOs_7, assembly GCF_003612895.1. Taxonomy (GTDB): domain Bacteria; phylum Bdellovibrionota; class Bacteriovoracia; order Bacteriovoracales; family Bacteriovoracaceae; genus Halobacteriovorax_A; species Halobacteriovorax_A vibrionivorans. Next base: position 2,387,592 of record NZ_CP027772.1, read on the forward strand.
TATTGATCAACTTTTTCCAAATAGGTTTTTAGCTTTTCACTTAAAAAATACGGTAAAACAGGATCACCTGTACCATGAGATTGGAAAATAGGAATATGTCTTATATGTTTAGTATTTTCAGCGATATGTGTTTCATCAAATAATGTAGAAGAAAGTAAAAAGAGGCGGTCCACAAGAGCTGGCTCTTTGTATGCAATTGCTAAGCTCATCATTGAGCCTTGTGAGAATCCACCTAAGTATAATTCTTCACTATTCTTTTTAATTTCTTTTATAAGATGGATTAATCGGTCTCGCATATCTTCAATTCCATCTGGTACAACTTGAGAGAAGAAGTCCTCTACTCTTTGGGCCATCATTGCCTGTTGCAGTCCCATCATATCAATTGGAAACCATGCACTTCCTTTCATCCCCATGCCAATATCAACTTTTAAAGGCCCATCAACAAAGTACCAGTTTAGCTCTTCTTTTGGATCTAAGTATTGATATAAAGGAGCGAGGTCCTGAAAGCTAGCACCGTAACCATGCAGTACAACTACAGACTTCTTTGTGCTTCCTTCATGTAATAGAATATCAAAATCATTAATTCGAGTTACTCTCATTTCTTTGTCTCTACTTTTGATTTACGGTTTGGATATACGTGACGACAGATTGGGCACTCTAGGCCAAAACATGACCTTGCTTTACAATACTCTCGGCCATAGAAAATAATTTGAAGATGAAGTTTATTCCAAAGCTTTCGAGGAAAAAGCTTCTTACAATCTTCTTCTGTTTGAACGACATTCTTTCCTTTTGTTAGACCCCATCTTTGAGCTAGTCTATGAATATGAGTATCAACAGGAAAAGCTGGGACATCAAAAGCTTGTGCCATAACAACAGATGCAGTTTTATGACCTACTCCAGGTAGCTTTTCAAGCTCTTCAAAACTAGCAGGTACTTCGCCTCCATGCTCACTTACAAGAATTCTTGAAAGGTCGTAAATCGCCTTAGATTTTCTCGGTGAAAGTCCACAAGGCTTGATGATCTCTTTAATTTCATCTTGAGATAATTTCATCATATCTCGAGCATTATCAGCTTTAGCAAATAGGGCCGGAGTCACTTGATTAACTCTTTCATCAGTACATTGCGCAGATAAAAGAACTGCAATGAGCAAAGTGAACTCATTCGTATGGTCAAGTGGTACAGGTGTCTCAGGATAAAGCTCTTCTAAGGCCTCTACAATATAGTCTGCTCTTTCTTGTTTTAACATTTTCTATTCCTATTAATTTGATCACAAAAATTTAGCAAATTATGAATGAAAATGCTAAAATAACGCATAATGAGATACGTATTCATCAAATTAATCCGTTTTTATCAAATGGCAATCTCTCCATTTCTCGGTAGTAATTGTCGCTATACACCGACATGTTCACAATATGGAATAGAGGCTTTTCAAAAACTACCACTCCATATCGCAACTTGGAAGACAATAAAGCGTATCGCAACTTGTCATCCATGGTCAAAGGGAGGTTACGATCCCGTACTTCCAGAATGCAGTCACAAGGATAAACATTAATGATCAAGATATTACTTCTGGCCTTGGCCCTTAATACTAGTGCAAACACAATCAAAGATTTAGAAAAAGAATTTCTACAAAAAGGCGACACGCTGAGCTATTACATTGCAGATGAAAATGGAAAAGTAATTTCATCTAATGAAAATCAAAATTTAATACCAGCCTCTATTTTTAAGATTTTCTCGGCATATTATATTCTCGATAAACTTGGAACAAATTTTCATTTTAGTACGTCGATTAGCTATCGTGGCGATATTGAAAATGGCACTTTAAAGGGTGATCTCATTTTGAATACTTCTGGAGACCCATACCTATTAACACCACAAATCTTTGACTTGATTGAATCTGTTGCACAAGAAGGAATAAAAAAAGTAGATGGTAACCTTGTGGTGGTTAACAATTTCGTTAATATTGAACGTATTGGAACCGTAGGTCTAGATGATCAACCATACAATCAAAGTATTTCAGGCTTTAATCTAAATTTTAATCGTTTTAAATCAATTGGACGCTCAACACAGAAATCAATTTTCCCAAAACATGATGGCTTTCAAACAATAAGTTCACAGAAATCACTTGGCCCAGGTGTTGGCTTTAAAAATCAGAATAAGAACAATCAAGATATTGAAAAGTGGCAATATACGAATACAAAAGATTACTTTGTTGAAGTACCCATAAGAAACTCTTTAGCATTTAATGCTTACTATTTTAAAAAGCAACTTGAGCAAAGAGGTATAAGCACTTCAGGAATTAAGATTACAAATAAAGAACAAAGCGAGACAAAAAGACTTAATACAATAAAGTCACCATCTTCTCTTGATCTTGTTAAATTGGCCATGGAGTACTCTAATAACCTTTTCATTGAGACTTTAACTTTGAAGGCAACAAATAAAGAAAACTTAGCAGATGCTGCAAAGAAAATGATTAAAGATCTTAAAATTAAAACAAAAGGTAAAATCGAAAACAGTTCAGGACTGACAACAGAAACAAGAATAACACCAAAAGAAATCGTAAACTTTATCCATGAGAATGCAAATCAAAAATTTGGTAGTCATTACTTCATCAACTTACTTTCAATCACAGGGCATAGCGGTTCTCTCCATCGTAAATATCTTAACGATGATGGCTTTGAGAAATTCCGCTATAAAACAGGCAGCATCGATTATGTCTATAATATCTGTGGCCAAAGTTTTGAAAAAACAAAGAGAACATTTTGTATAATGATTAATAATTTGCAAAAAAGAAAGTTAGTCGATGGTAAGAATACCAATAGGACAGAAAGACTCAGAGAAGAAGCTAAAGGTTGGCGTAGAGCTAAAGAACGATTTAGCGAGCTCCTCTTACTTCAAATGTAGAACTTCTCTTAAGTATGTACTGTTTTTCAATAATGGAAATAATTTTTCGATCTCATCTATTGAAATAGGACTATTGGGACGTGCCAGAACTTTAAAGTTATGAACTTGATCTATTTTTTCACTAACCACAAGTTTATCTTTATCTTTTGGATGTGTCTTTAAATACATTTTTAGAAATGAGTCGTTAATGACTGTAATATCTCCCTTACCTCTAAGAATATTCTTTATATTTCCTTCAAGAGAGTTTGTGTAAATGAGATTCTTATCCTTAACATCATATGATTTAAACTTCAGAAAACCATAATGGAATCCACTCTTTAGTAGAATAACTTTTTCACGAAGATTAGCGAATATTACTTGTTGATTTTTTAGCCTTGGATCTTTTTTAGCGATATAGTAGTCCTTACCGGTAGCAAAAACTTTTGTTTCATTTAACTTTATATTTCTATTGCTCCATCCCCAGATCGAATTTTCGAAAAATATAATATCATAAATACCATTTTCAAGATCTCGATACCTTCTTCGAGGAGATGTTTCAACGATCTTAAATTGAAACTTATTTTGATTTTCATTGAGGTACTTAATTAAATCAACAAGAATTCCTGACGCAACTTGATCTGTACGAGAATAAAAAGGTGGAATAATATACATTCCTACTTTTACCTCAGTTTTCGATGCTTCAAGATTCAAGCTTGAAAATGACAATATAAGAATAAGAATTAAACTCTTAATCGATCTCATTTACTTAATTCACTCCTGTGGAAAGAGGAAGAGTTAAGGTAAAAGTTGTTTTCTTTGAAGAGTCGTCATAGATAAGCTCTCCACCATTTTTAACCATCATCTCATGAGATAAACTGAGTCCAAGTCCTGTTCCCTTATTTACATCTTTAGTAGTAAAGAATGGATCCATTATACGATGAACGATCTCTTGTGGAATACCATCTCCACTATCAACAACTTCAACAATCTGCTTACTTTCAGTATTAAAAAACTTAACGTGAATAAATCTTTCATCTAGATTTTCAACTGCATCAATAGAGTTATTTATTAGATTCACAAGAACTTGATATAATTGTGTTTTATTAGCGTAAACTCGATGGCCATCTTCATAATGAAATGACATTTCAATATTCTTTTCTGTAAGTCGACTGTTACAAATCGTACCAACAATCGACTCTAATTCTTTTACTTCAACAAACTCTTTTTCATTCAATGAATCAGATCGAGAAAGAGTTTTCATACTCGTTACAATCTCGCTTATTCGTGTCGTAGCATTATCAATTTTACTTAAAAAATCATTCGCTTTGCTACTGTCATCACCTAATTGTCTTTTAAGCCTTGCAATATTCCCGGAGATTATAAAAAGTGGATTATTGATTTCATGAGCAATCCCTGCGGCCATTTGTCCAAGACTTGCTAACCTTTCTGAAACGAGACTTCTCTCTTTTTGAATATAAAGCTCTCTCGACTTCTCAGCGATTCTTTCACCTAATTCATCATTATATTGCTGTAATTTCTCATCTCTAAATTTGATCTCTTTTGTGGCGTAATTAAGAGTTTTTGCAAGTATCGATAATTCAGAAAGATAAAAGTCTTCCTTTACAATTCCATACTCTCCATTAGCATTTCTCTTTAGAGTTGAAACAAAGTAATTTAGTGGTTTGATTAGTAAGTAATAACAAACGATTGCAACAATAAGCAAAGTGAAAAAAAGAGTTAAACTAAACCATAGTCCTAAAAATGAAAATATCTTTCCACTATCACGAACAATTGAGATATTGCTAAAATCGATAATGGCCTTTCCTATAAGTCGATCTCGATAAATAATATCAAACTCTTCAGTCATAATTTGATGAGGTAAAACTCCATTGCCAACTGGGTGCTCCCTATTGACTTCAGATAGCAAGTTACCTTCTTCATCTTCTATTTTAATAGAAACAACTGATTCCTCATCATCATAAATAAATGCTTGAGAGATATTACCTATATACTGAGAATTCAAGTTCCATACAGGAACTTTAAGAGATTCAACAATCTGCTTTGAGATCGACTTACGGTGTTCTTTAAAGTCTATATCATTTTGTTTGATGTACCTGTCGAAAACAATAAAAGCTAAACCTGAAAAACAAAGACAAAGGACAACTCCAACAATCATTGGGATTAAATAAGAAGAGCGTTTAATGGTTGGCTTCATGTGAGATAATTTACTAGGAGAAAAGCACGATTACAATATCTTAAATAAACAATTGATATTTTAACTCAATGAGAAAATATAACTATCTGAATTTATTTGAAACTAGAAGATACCATCCAAATTCCAACACCAATCAGAAGGAAACCAAAGAAGTATTGCGCTGTTTTGCCACCTAAAATATGTGATAAACGATTACCTAAAAAGAACCACGCCAAGTGTGCACTGGCCCCGCCTATAAATAAAATCACACTAAACAATGAAAGGAAAAGTGTTCCTTCATCTATGAAGGGTGAATATACACTTATCGTAAATACTAAAAATTTAGGATTTAAGGCCTGAAAGATAACACCTTCAATAAATGATGGACCTTTTAAACTTTCATCTTCTTCTTGATTATCTTCAATTGAAATTTTTTTAATACTCGTTAGGCTCTTATAGGCCATATAGAATAAATAGAGTGCTCCAAATATTGGAAGATATGTCATGAGCGTCTTATGCTTCATGATAAAGTCAGTCGCTCCATATAGACAAATTAGTAGTCCAGAGATCGTTGAAAGCCATAGTCCTAAGATGAAAGGTAGCGTCTTTTTGAAACTAAAGGTGCCGCCAAGTCCAGCAAGGGTTATGTTGGCAGGCCCCGGTGAGTACACAAGAGGTGCAACAATAAAAATAAAACTAGTGAGAATTTTGGTTATCATAAGACTTACGTATCCATTGGGTCGACATCAATTTTAACTGAAAAAGAATAATCGATTTTATTTTGAGACCTAAAAACTTGCAACACTTGGTTTAACTCTCCCCCATTTTTACACATAAGAGTCATACTCCAAGTAAATAAATTTGCACGTCGTTCAATCATTGCTGGAGTCGGTCCCCAAACCTGCGCATCGATTCCCATCTTATCTATTAGCATACGTAGTCTATTAATTTCATGAGTTAGATCAGAAATAATCTTTTCACGATTTCGACCTGAAACATGGATATTTGCCATTTTCGTATATGGTGGAAAGAGACCAAATTCTCTCGTATTTAATTCATAATCATAAAAGCCATTGAAGCTATGTGACTTAATAAAATCAAACATTGTATTATCAGGAAGCATCGTTTGAATCGCAACCTTAGCATGATTTGAATAACGTCCTGCTCTTCCAAGAATTTGAACAATCATTTGATATGCTTTTTCCATGGCCCTAAAGTCTGGAAAGTTTAACATTGAATCTGTTCCAAGTATTAGAACGAGATTTACTTTTTTAAAATTGTGACCTTTCGATAGCATCTGTGTACCGACAAAGATGTCAATTTCGCCTTTATGAAAACGGTCCAATTTATCTTCTAGCTTTTCAAGATTTGTGATTTCGTCACGATCAAAGCGTTCTATCTTCTTTTGAGGATAAAAGTCTTGAAGAACTTCTTGCAACCTCTCTGTTCCAAAGCCTTTTTGGAGAAGGTTCATATTTCCACACTCTGGACAAATTTCAGGACGAGGAATCTGATAATCAGAATGGGAGCTAGAAAGAATATTTTTATTTTTAAAGTATCTAAGCGGAACCCCTGTATTTGGATCTTCGAATTTATAACCACAACTACGACATTGGAGGTAATTTGAAAAACCAAGGCGATTAACAAAGACAAGGACTTGTTCATCACGATCTAAAGCTTCGCTAATCATATCCATCGACTTCTTCTCAAAAGGCCAAATCGATAGAGCATCCATATCTTTTTTCTGCCCGTGAGAGCGTGAATCTAATAATTCGATTTCAGGGAAACCGCCAGCGACCCTCTTTTCCAACTTAAAATAATTATCGGGCTTAAGTTGGGTGAACGTAAAATAATTTTCTAAGCTTGGAGTAGCACTACCAAGAACAACTGGTGCATTAAATAACTGGGCCTTTTTAATGGCCACATCTCTTCCGCTATAAGGACAACGATCTGTTTGTTTAAATGAGCTGTCATGCTCTTCATCAACAATAACAAGACCTAAATTTTCAACAGGAAGAAAAACACTTGAGCGTACCCCCATTAGAAGAACAGGACGATCGGACTTCTTTAAAAACTTCCAAATTGAATTCTTATGTGAAGGAGTTACTCCTGAATGATATGGAAGTACAGGGCAGTCTAGATACTTTTTAAAAGTCTCCATAAACTGAGGAGTTAAATTAATTTCAGGAAGAAGAAAGAGAACACTCTTTCCTCTCTTTAATACTTCTTTAATTAGATGAAGATAAATAAGCGTCTTACCAGAGCCCGTTACTCCATGAATAAGGAAACGATCAAAGCCAGATTCAAGCCTTGCACTTATACTTTCATAAATTGGTTTCTGGTCAGGACTTAATTCATGTTCAAAGTCTTGATTAAGTCCAAACTCTGTCTCTACTTCTCGTGGTCTCTTTAAAATCTTAGGTAAACAATCCCAAACAAGCTGTCCAAGATTATAGTGATAATAGCGAGACATCCAAGAATAAAGCTTCATTTCACTTTTTGATAAGCTAAACTCTGGAGCTAATACTTCATTAACAGGTTTTAGTTTATACTTTGCAAGAGTTGCTTCAAGATCTTCATTAGAGATATTAAATTCTGTCACGACACCTTTGGCCTTTCGTCTCCCCAAAGGTACTTCCACAAGAGAGCCGACAGGAATCTCCTCTCCTAAGGTTTTATAGGTTAAGATACTTGGAAGCTTTGGATAGTTGACCGCGACTTGGCAATAATGTTGAGCGTTCAGCTTGTTAACGTCTTGCATAAGAATAATTTTTAAAAAGTAAGTGTAAAAGCTACACTAAAACCATACAATAAGTATATGATTACATGGAATGTTGATCCAGAAATATTTAGGATTGGACCTGTCGCGGTTCGTTATTACTCACTTATGTTTATCCTTGGCTTCTTTATTGGCGAGCGATACTGTCGTCGCTATCTAATTAAAGAGAAAGGGTTTACAACAGATCAAGTTAGCTCCCTCTTAAATTATATGATAGCTGGTTGTATTATCGGGGCCAGACTAGGCCACTGCTTATTCTATGAGCCCGGCTACTACTTAAGTAACCCTCTCGAGATCCTCTATGTTTGGAAAGGTGGACTTGCCAGCCACGGTGGTTTCCTAGGTGTTATTATCTCTATCTATATCTTTAAGAAAAGAGTAAAGGATGTTCCACTACTTTGGCTTCTTGATCTTGTCGCTGCACCTTCATTAATGACAGGTGGTTTTATTCGCCTTGGAAATCTCTTTAACTCAGAAATCCTTGGCCATCCATCTAGTCTTCCATGGGCATTTAAATTTGTCCGTGCTGACAATATTGCACGCCATCCAGCTCAATTATACGAGGCCTTAGGCTTCTTTGCTATCTCAGGTGTTATTTACTTCCTCTATTCAAAGTTTCATAAGAAATGGCAAGCGGGACGCTTTCTTGGACTTATTTTTATTGGTGGGTTCACTTGGCGATTTATTGTTGAATTTTTTAAAGAGAATCAAGTTGCCTTTGAACAAGGGATGATTCTAAATATGGGACAACTTTTGAGTATACCTCTAATTATTGCAGGTGTAATTCTTGTCTTCTATAAACCAGTTGAAAAAAAATAAAAAAGGAAGCTTGAAGCTTCCTTTTCTTATATTCTTATTATTTGCAATAAGATAAATCTAATTCATCTAGCGTGTCATATATTCTAGACTTACCAAAGAATGATCCCCAAAGATCAATTCCAGTCATTCTATCAAGAGCAGCATCTGCTAAATCGAGATTCTTATTATAAGCAAATGAATTTGCGATTGCTCCTACTAATGAACCTTTTTGACCTTCAAGAGGAAGACCATAGCAGTCCATATCATTTTTAATATAATCGTAAATATCAATCATTCGCTCTTGGCCCATTGAGTTTGCAGAGTAATATTTTAATACCCCACCTTCAACAACCGTAAACTTTTCAATTAATCGATCAACTGTTTCTTGAGAAAGCTCCTCACAAAGTCTCTTCTTCTTACTTTTTGAATCTCCATTTTGAAGTTCAACAATCACTTCATTTGTTGCCTTAACAAAGCAATTAACAAATTCTTTTGAATTAATTTGTGCAAATGATGAAGCTGAAACAATCATCAAAGTAGCTGAAATCATTAGTTTTTTCATGGGTTCTCTCCTCTTGTCATATGTATGTATATTTAAAAAATATCACAAGAAGAGAGTCTAGATTAAAGATTTGGAAGTATTACATACGGTGTTCAAGCTTTAAACACGAACAGACCAAGTGACCTCGTCACCACTTTCTTGGAAATCAATTCCAAGAGCATTTAGCTCATCACGAGCAGAATCAGCGGCATCCCAGTCCTTAGCAGCACGAGCATCAGCACGTTTAGCAAGAAGCTCTTCAACCTTTTCTAGGGCTATCCCCTTTCTTCTGATTTGAACTTCTTTAATCTCATTTAAGAACTGCTCAGGGTCCATTGCAAATAAAGCACTCATACGGCCATACTTTGCAATCCATTCAGAAAAGGCAATTGCAGTTGGAGCAGAATTTACATCCTTTGCCTTCTTTTCAAGATTAAGGGCATTGAAAGTTTTAACGGCTTCATAAATTGCTGACATCATCTCACTAGTATTGAAGTCATCATTACAAGCCTTTTCAATTTTCTTATCAAGACGTGACAATTCTTCTGCTAACTTCTTATTAACTTTAGCTGAATCATTTGTCGCAAAAGTTGCTGCATGCTTTGCAACTTGAAGTGCACGATAAACTCTAATTGATCCGCTAAAGGCTTGATCAATCTTCTCATCAGTCACATCAAGCATTGAGCGATAGTGAGTTGAAAGCATAATATATTTTAAAACTTCTGGATGATACTCATCCATGAATGCGCGAGCAGTGATGATATTCCCAAGGGACTTACTCATCTTCTCTCCACTCATATTGATGAAGTTATTATGCATCCAATAATTTACATACTTACATGAATTACATCCAACACCTTGAGCAATCTCGTTTTCATGGTGTGGGAAAATTAAATCGATTCCACCACCGTGGATATCAATTGATTTACCAAGGATAGATTTGATCATGGCAGAACATTCAATGTGCCAACCTGGACGACCTTTGCCCCATGGAGAATCCCATGATGGTTCACCTTCTTTGGCAGGCTTCCAAAGAACAAAATCCTTTGGGTCTTTTTTGCGCTCGTCGACTTCGACTCGCTCTCCCGAATTTAATTCGTCTAGATTTACGCCCGATAACTCTCCATATGAATCTAGCTTTGTTGTCTCGTAGAAAACTTCTCCGTCAACAACATAGGCCATACCATTATCGATTATGCCTTGAACGTACTCAATAATTTGAGGAATATAATCTGTAACCTTCGGGTTATGAGTATGAGGACGTAGTCCTAGACGGCCAAAGTCTTCTTGGAAATATTTAATATAGCGCTCTGAGATCTCAAGTGAATCAACGCCTTCTTCATTTGCCTTATTAATGATCTTATCATCAACATCAGTGTAATTATAAACGAAGTTTACATCGTAACCGATATGCTCCATCCAATTGCGGGCAAAATTAAAGAAGATTGGCCCTCTAAAGTTTCCAATATGAAGCGGCCCGTAAACCGTTGGACCACAAAGGTAGAGCTTAACTTTGCCTTCTTCTAACGGCTTAAAAGTTTCTTTCTTCTTTGTTAAAGTATTGTAAACTACTAGTGACACTATCAACTCCTCTATTTTTATGCAGATAGAATAACCGAAAAAGGGAAAACTGTCATGGAATTCGACTTAATCATCAAAAACGGAACTCTACACTCATCACAAAAAAGCTGGCAAGAAGATATCGGAATAAAGGACGCTAAGATAGTTAAATTAGCTAAATTTAGTGATGAAGAGCTTTCAAAAGCAGATAAAGTCATTGACGCGCAGGGACTCGATATCCTACCAGGACTTATCGACTCACAGGTCCACTTTCGCGAACCTGGTCTCACTCACAAAGAAGATATCGTTCACGGCTCAAAAGCTGCTGTCTTAGGTGGTATTTGTACCTTCTTTGAAATGCCAAATACAAAGCCGGCAACAACAACAGTTGAAGCAACGCAGGTCAAAGTTGATATCGCCCGCGAGACTTCATATGCCAACTTCGGCTTCTTCATTGGAGCAAGTGGAAAGAACCTTGATGAGCTTATCAAATCACAAGACATGGTTGGGTGCTCTGGGGTAAAGATCTTCCTAGGAAGCTCAACTGGGGACCTACTCCTTTATGATACAGATAAATTAGTTGAGATCTTTAAAACTCTTGATTGTCATATTTCAGTTCATAGTGAAAGTGAAGAAAGACTTCACGCTAACGTTGCCATTCGTGACAATGCCAATGGAGATGTTCACGCACATTATAAGTGGCGTGATGCCCAGACTGCTTTAGAGTCAACAAAAATGATTATCGAGGTGGCCAAGAAAGCTGGTCGCAAGGTTCATATTCTCCACCTCACAACAAAAGATGAAATTGAATTTTTAAAAGATCAAAAAGAGCATTGTACAATTGAGGTCACTCCTCAACACCTGACTCTCTTTGCACCAGATATTTATGACAAGATTGGAACGCTTGCTCAAATGAATCCACCAATTCGCACAAAGGACCATACAGATGGCCTATGGGAAGGTTTAAAAAATGGTGTGATTGATGTCTTTGGAAGTGATCACGCTCCTCACACTCTTGAAGAAAAAGATCAGCCATATCCTAAATCACCTTCAGGAATGCCAGGTGTGCAAACGATGCTACCAGTGATGCTAACTCATGTTCAAGCTGGACGACTTAAACTTGAAGATATCATCACTTACCTAGCAGAAAATCCAGCAAAACTCTTTAAGCTCAATAAGGGCTTTATCAAAGAAGGGATGGATGGAGATCTCACAATTCTTGATATGAAGAAGAAGTTCACAATTAAGAATGAGGATCAGGCTTCTAAAGTTGGTTGGACACCATTTGATGGAATGGAAGTTCAAGGAACGCCAACATACACGATTGTAAGCGGACAAGTTGCCATGGATCACGGCAAGGCCATTAAAGTTCAGGCCCAGCCGATCGTTCGAGGGAAGTAGGATGCGCTATCGAAGCAAGCTCGACCCTATTGTTTCCATCGTTCTTCTGCTGCCAATAGCTAATGCGATATTTAGACTAGTGTCGTTCTATCTTGCTAGTTCAATAATAGATCAAGGTTCTTTAATTTTTATTTTTATCTATGGAATCGTTTTAAGTTTAATATATTTTGGAATAATTTATGAAATTAAAGATGATGAGCTAATTGTTTCAAATCTTTTTATCAAGACTCGAATGCCAATTGCTTCAATTAAACTAATTAAGAAGTCTAAGAACTTTTTAGCTGCTCCCGCACTTTCACTTGATCGCATAAAGATTGTAAGTGATGAAAAATGGGTTTTAATTTCGCCAGTAAAAAAAGAAGAACTCATAAAACAACTCAAAAGAATCAATCCATTGATTGATCTTCAATTATGAAATAAATTTTTAAAAGTTAAATCTAAATTATTCAGAATTAAATTAATAATTTAAAAGAATGAAGTCCACCTTTATTTCTCTACCTCCAGTAAAGGAGGCTATAGCAATATAGGAGAAGTTATGGAGGACTTCATAAGGGTGATTTCTTTAATCATACTTATTTTAGAGTTTGTAATTCTAATTTTAAGTTGGTCAAAGTAATCTTTGGGGGTGAAGTTACTGCTTCGCCCCACCTTATGAATTTTAGCATAATTTAAGACCCGAATTCATCTATTTTTTCTGAATTATTTCCACACCAACCAAATCTTAACAATTTAGAACTACTATAATTACAATTGAATTTGTAATATTAAGTTCACTTTATTTGATTTATAAAAGGTATGTAATGAAAAAGAATATCTTATTCCTATGTACGGGGAATTCGTGTCGCTCTCAGATGGCCGAAGGTTGGGGCAAAGCGCTCAAAGGCAACAAGTATAACTTCTACTCCGCTGGAACAAAGAAGCATGGCCTTAATCCTTATGCCGTAGCTGTCATGAAAGAAGCAGGCGTTGATATTTCAAATCATGAATCAAAAACAACGGATGAAATAAAAGAGAAAATGGATATTGTCATCACAGTATGTAGTGACGCAAATGAAAACTGTCCCTACTTTCCTGGTGGCAAGATCATACACATCGGTTTCGATGATCCTCCTCGCCTTAGTGATGGTCTAGAGAACGAAGAAGAGATTCTTAAGATTTACCGACGCGTTCGCGACGAAATAAAAGAAGTGATTATTAATTTAGAAGAGAGAATATAAGATGGGATTTTTTGAGCGCTATTTAAGTATTTGGGTAACTATCTGTATCGTCGCAGGTATTATTCTAGGAAAGGTCCTTGGTTCATCAATTTCAATTTTAAGTGAGATGAATATAGCGACTGTTAATATCCCTGTTGCTATTCTTGTTTGGCTGATGATATTTCCAATGATGGTACAAATTGATTTTAATTCCATTGCTGATGTTGGAAAAAATCCCAAAGGTCTAAGCTTAACAATTGTCATCAACTGGCTAATTAAGCCTTTTACAATGGCCTTCTTTGCATGGTTATTCTTCTCAAAAATTTATGCTGCTTACTTAAGTCCAGAGCTTGCACAAGAATATATTGCGGGAGCAATTCTCTTAGGTGCTGCTCCTTGTACCGCCATGGTCTTTGTTTGGTCTTACTTAACAAAAGGTGATCCTGAGTACACACTTGTTCAAGTGGCCATTAATGATTTAATTCTTCTTGTTGCTTTCATTCCTATCGTTCAATTCCTACTTGGAGTCACAAGTATTTCTATTCCTTACGACACACTAATAAGTTCAGTCGTGATCTTTGTCGTAATTCCTCTACTTGCAGGCTATATCGCAAATAAAGTCTTAATTAAGAATTTTGGGATGAAATGGTTTCAAGAGGTCTTTATGGCACGCCTTAAACCAGTTTCAATTGTTGCTCTTTTAACAACCCTTGTTCTACTCTTTGCCTTTCAAGGGGAAAAAATCTTAGCGAACCCGCTTCACATTCTTCTGATAGCAATTCCTCTTACAATTCAGACTTACTTTATCTTCTTTGTGAGTTGGGGAATTGGTCGCAAGATGTGCTTACCACATAATATCTTGTCCCCTGGTTCAATGATTGGTGCCAGTAACTTTTTTGAACTTGCTGTGGCCGTTGCTATTGCTCTTTTTGGACTCAACTCAGGAGCGGCCCTAACAACTGTTGTGGGAGTTCTTATTGAAGTTCCGGTTATGCTTAGTCTTGTTAAGATTGCAAATAAATGGCGCTATTAATTCTCAAATAATTTGGCAGTTCCTACAAGCTTTCCATCATCGTAGTAATTTGCCATCTTCATTCCAAACTTTGTCACAAAGTGAATGAAGGTATTATCGACGATTCGAATAACAAATGAGCCATCCTCGCCATTTAAGATATTACGATTACCACCTGTACCTCGCGAGTGGGAATAATTCTTTCCATTTTCATCATATAAGAGAATTTCTGATTGCCCGTCAGTTCCCTTCCCATCATCTGATGAAAAGTAGTCGACATTTAAAACTATACGGTGGCGCTGACCTTTGTATTTACCATCAAAAAAATTAATTTGCCCCGCATAAGAACCATTAATTTTTCGTAGCTCTTTTGCATCATTAATCACTTTTGATTTTGCTAAAAAGACAGTTGGTTCAGTTATCGCTGGAATTGGAGAATACTTCACCATCTCATATACTTTAGGCTCTTGAGGTGCGCTCACATCAGAAGTCTTACTAGGCATGCCCCATCTTGATTCATTATCTTTATCAGTATTTTGCTTTGGCGCTAATTTTTCTCTTATTGAATTTCTTGCAATGAAGTCCGTTGGATCTTTCATGATCTCTTTTACTTCATCTTCTTGAACCTTAACTTTTTCAAGTCCAAGGGCCGCTAAGAATAAAGTAAAGGCTTGCGCAAGGGCCTCATCCCCCGCCTTATCAATAACTGGAACTTCCTTGATCACTTCGACTTTCTTTTCTTTGATAACTTCAACTTCTTTGATTTGAACTTCAGGCTTTGGTATTTGAGATCTTCCAATAAAGAAACCAGCTCCCAGGCTGGCGATGACAGCAATAATTAATGTTGGCTTCACTATTCTTCCTTAATTTAAAATATGAAGTGTTTCCTCTGTT
The DNA here is from genome assembly GCF_003612895.1 of Halobacteriovorax sp. BALOs_7. GTDB lineage: Bacteria > Bdellovibrionota > Bacteriovoracia > Bacteriovoracales > Bacteriovoracaceae > Halobacteriovorax_A > Halobacteriovorax_A vibrionivorans. The sequence goes on from NZ_CP027772.1 coordinate 2,402,850, forward strand.
CCATATGTGCAGTTTTCACATGTCACCTCTTCATGAATATAGAGGTTATCGTGATCGGCTAAATGAGTCACAGTGAATTTGGCCCCACATTTAGGGCAACATTCAATTTGCTTTTTTACGTCTTCAATTTCGCCAAAGTAACGTACGAAATTTTCGACTTTTACGGACCTTTCCTTCATATCAAGCTCCTCGTCACCTTCTATTTTACCGTATTTACTGAAATTTCGCATATTAAATGAGGTTATTTCATAAAAAACAACAACTTATGTTCATTAACTAATTGGTAATACACTGTATAGCCTTATAATTACTACGGAGTTCGTTTGCCAAAAGTCCTTGAACACGTTAAAACGTGCTATTATTAATAAAACGTAAGGTTGGACCACACCTACCTCTGCATAAGGAACAAAAGGACACACTATGAAAAACATCGAAGCGCTTAGAAATAGCAGCGAAGATATCTTAAACTGCCAGATCAAAGATGATACTGGACTTAATGATTTCCAAAAAACGGCGAATGACGTGCATATCGCAATTCCAAAAGTTGGGATTGAGAGATTTCGTATTCCACTAAATTTTGAACACAGAGATGGAAGTGTGCGCTCAACTGACGCACAAGCTTCAATGTTTGTTTTCTTAGAAGCACACAAGACAGGTGCAAACATGTCTCGCTTCTGTAACATCCTTCAAGCAGAAGGACTTGAGAAGAACGTTAATAACGAATTCTTCGCAACAGTACTTAGAAGATACCGTACAGATCTTCGTGACTATGATACAGAACCATTGATTCCACAGGCCCACCTAACGCTAGACTTTAACTATCCAGTTAAGCAACAGTCACTAAAATCAGGAAACTGGGGTTGGCAATACTACAATGTATCAATGGAAGGAATTGAAGGTCGTGATGGTATTCCATACATCAATTTAACACTTAAGTATGAATACTCATCGACATGCCCATGTTCTCTTTCAATGTCTAAGCAATATGAAGAGCAATACAGAAATGGTGAAACAACGGAAGGAAGTGGTATCGCTTCTGCTCACTCACAAAGATCAGTTGCTACGATTACTGTTAAATACAAAGCAGAGTCGAAATTTCATGTTGAGGACTTAATTGAACTAATGAGAATCGCACTTCCTACAGAGACTCAATCTCTTGTTAAGAGACTTGATGAGCAGGCATTTGCAATCTTAAACGGTGATAATCCAATGTTTGTTGAGCACTCTACAAGAAGAATCTCAGAGGTTCTAAACTCTGAAAAAGAAATCCTAGACTGGCAGGCCAAGGTTGAGCACCTAGAAAGCTTACACAGCCATAATGCTGTCGGATATATCAGAAAAGAACACCCAAAAGCATAAGAAATAGAAGGCCTCTAAATAAGAGGCCTTTATTTTATCAAAAAAATATTATATTTTTTAAATTTCTATATTGACAACTAAGGGTGAAATCCTTATTCTAACTCCACTTCAAATCGGAGGGCGATTAGCTCAGCTGGGAGAGCGCTACCCTTACAAGGTAGATGTCGGCAGTTCGATCCTGTCATCGCCCACCACTTTTTTTCAGTGGAAAACCTCCAAAGAAATTCAAAATAAATTATTCGGAACTCTTTAGAGTTCTTTTTTTTTGTTTGCAGCATTTGCAGGAGCAAATGATGCAATTCAACCCAGCGAGTCCCACGATGGGACGAGTCGAGTACCTCAATTTGAAAACTATAAAGCCAATCATTGAAGATTATTATTTTTAATTGGTGACATATAAATACTCATGACAGTGAATTTCGAACTCTTTACTGCCATTGTCCAAGAAAAATTCAATATACTTTGTGTTTTTTAGACATAACAATTCGTAAAAAATATAACCTCCACATCAAAACAACTTAATTAATTAAAGGCTTCAACAAATTGAATGTCTAATAAACCGGAGGAATTTATGAAAAAAATTATCGCACTTGCTGCTGCACTACTAAGCGTTTCAACTTTTGCACTATCTGCAAACGATTCTTGGGATACAATCAAGTCTGAAGTATCTGCTGATTGGGATCTTTCATTTGCTGGAACAACTGTATTTGTTGGTCGTCCAGTTAGCGCATTTGACGTATGTCTAGACGGTGACCAATTTGTTACAACTAGAGAATTCCCAATTTATGAAATCGTTAAAGTTGGAAAATCTCACCCAGAAGCTGACGAAGATGGATATGCATCAGTAATCGTTGGATACGAAATCCTTTCTTTCCCAACAACTTACACTTCATATAAAGAAGTTTGTAGAAACGATGACAAAAACTGTAAGAGAGTTCCTTACACAGTTAACCAAGACCTAACTAAGAACGTATCTGTAAAAGAAGTTGTTAGAAGAAACGTTGGTTCAAATGATCGTACAATTGAAAAGACACTTTTCAAGAAAGAATACGTAATCCCAGCTTGTAACTAATAAATTCAATAGCTTAAGCGTTTTCCCTAAGGCGCTTAAGCTATACTTTTTATAGCATGAGTAGATCTAACAATCTGTTCATGCTATTCCAAGTTCTATGGATAAAACCAACTCCCCACATATCGGCCAAGAACCTCTTGGGCTTATCGATCAAGTCGTTAAGGATTTGACTGATAATCTGAAAAGCTATCGCAATATTAAAATTGGCGTAAGACTTATCTCTGATAAAAGTGGAGTTAGTGAAAGGACAATTTATCGATTACTGGCCAAGGAAAATAAGCCTACATACCAAACACTTCTAAAGCTTTACCGAGCTATTTATAACACTAATAATGACACACTTTTATTATCTCTAGTTCCTAAAGTGATTAAGAACGAGATTAATAAGTGTAATCCAAATAGAGCAAGTGAAGGTATTCAGTTTCACGAGAATATTGAAACTCAAATGTTATATGATCGAACTTTTGCTGAGATTTATATCTTAGCGGCATGTTCACCAATAACCAATGAGCTAATTCAATATCGCTACGGTATGAGTGGAATGCTAACTTTAGAAAAGATGCTTGATATGAAAGCGCTCCGACAGACAAAGGCGGGACTGTATACCCTTGGAGAGAATCAAACGAATTTCAGCGCAAAAACACTTAAGCGCTTAGGAATGTCACTAATTGAAAAGTATAGTAAACCACAAGATGCAGAAGACTATGGAAATAATATCATCGGCTTCTACGCAGAAGGTTTGAGTGACGAAGCTTATAACCGCTGGCTTGAAGTCGACGCTAAGGCTTTTGAAGAAAAAATTAAAATTGCAAATGAGAGTAAATCAAAAGGAACAAAGAGATCTTTTACATTTATGGTAACAGATACTTTGAATGAGAAATAATATGAAAGAACTAATAATAATTTTAGCATCCCTTTCTATCTATGCAGGCGTAGGAGGAGTTTCAGGTGGACCAAAGCCAACGAAAGATGACTTTGCAAAACTAGGACCAAATACATCATGGGATAAGATTCTAAATGCTAAAAAACTAAGTGATGACATCAAAATTGAAGGAACAACTGTCTTTGTCTCAAGGCCAGTAAGTGCATTTGATACATGTCTTGATGGAGATATTCTCAGAACAACAAGAGAATTTCCTAAGTACGAGAGAATTAAAGTTGGCAAAACACATTATGGAGCAGATGAAGACGGATATAAATATGTCAAAGTTGGAACTGAAAAGTTAAGCTTCCCTATCACCTACACAACATGGGATAGAGTTTGTGCAAACAATGGCAAGAGATGTCGAGAAGTAACGAAAGAAGTTACAACTGAAACCATAAAAAAGGTGAAAGTAAAAAAAGTAAAAGTCTACAAAAGCAATAGTGATAGGCCTAGAGAAGTAATTCAGGACTCTTTTAATAAAGAATTTATCATTCCTTATTGTCAGTAGATGAACAATTCAAAATAAATTAAGCCGCTAGTAATAGCGGCTTTTTTTTGCAAAATATGGACAAAATCGTCAAAAACCTTCATTTGTCCTAAAAAACCAAGATTCTTATGACAATGTCGATGAAAATCCCATTAATCGAGTAGAAAAATTGTCACTTTAATTCAATCAAATTAATTTCATCTCATCAAAACAACTAAATAAGAAACAAATTGTTTAAACAACATTTCAAACAATTTAATAACAAACCGGAGGAATTTATGAAAAAATTAATCGCACTTGCTGCTGCATTACTAAGCGTTTCATCTTTTGCACTATCTGCAAACGACACTTGGGATCACATTAGAGAAGAAGTTAAAAATGACGTAAACCTAGTTATGTCTTCAGGATACTCAGTATTCATGGGAACAACTAGAACTACAGCTTTCAACGTATGTGTTAACGGTGAAAACTTCAATACAACTAAGCCATTCCCAATCTACAAGTACGTTAGAACTAACAGAGGTGGAGATAATGATAACTTCAAGAAAGTAATCGTTGGTTACGAAATTCTTTCTTTCCCAATCTCAAGAGTTGTAACTAAAGAAATTTGTTACGGAAAAAACGACAACAGATGTAAAACTTATACAGAAGTTGAAACTCAATCAGTTGTTAAAGACATCACAATTTCTAAGTTAGTTCGTCGTGGTGGAGATCGTGATGACAAGCTAGTAGAGCTTTTCACAAAATCATACGAAATCCCAGCTTGTAACTAATTACGAGTAAGGATCTAGGCAAGTGCCTTTTCCCTAAGGGGCACTTGCTGCTATAAAAAGGCCAAGACACGTTCTTGGCCTTTGTAATTTTTACTACTTAAATGTTTTTAATTACGAAACTGGCCCAATTACCGTATAAATTGAAGCATAATGAGAGAAATGACTACAAATGATATCAACAACTTAAAAGATACAACGGCCCTTGATCTAAAAGGACAAGTTGCACTCGATATCACGACACATCTCAAACAATTTCGTGATGAATCAATAGGTCTAAGAAAACTATCAGAGAAATCTGGAATCCATCAAAGAACATTAAAACGATTATTGGCCCAAGAAAACCGACCTGGTTATCAAACACTAGTAAGACTTTATAGCTGTCTAGCTGAAAGTCCTAATGGCGGCCTTATGTTAAGGAATATTCCAGAAAGAGTTGCAAAGGAAATTGAAAAAAGATCTCCTATATCAACAAAGGGTAATCTTCAATATAGCGAAGAAGCAAATCAAGAGATGCTCTATGATAAAGTTTTTGCAGAGATTTACTGTCTTGCCTCAATGTCACCAATTACAAGCGAATATATTCAATATCGCTATGGTATGAGCGGCGTTGAAACAGCAGATAAAATGCTAGACCTTGGAGTTTTAAAACTTACAAAAAAGAATACATACACAATTGGTGATAAACAGATAGAGTTTTCACCTAAACTTGTAAAAAGGCTTGGTTTAAACTTAGTTGAAAAATATTCGAAAACAGAAGATGTTGATCTTGCTGAAAAAAACCTAATCGCATTTTATGCAGAAGGCTTAAGTCCCGAAGGTTATCGAAAGTGGCTAAAAATTGACCAAGAAGCTTTTTATAAAAAAATTAATGTGACTAAGGAAGAAGGAATGCTTGGTGAAATCAAGACATTCACCTTTATGGCCACAGACACAATGAGAAAGGATTAAAATGAAGAATCTAATATTTATATTATTAATTGGACTTAGCCTAAATACCATCGCAGGAACTGGCGGAATTAATGGATTCCTAGAACTTAAAAATGACCGCATAGATGCAGGAACTGGCGGTGTAGTTGGTGGTGTTGACGATCTCGATGAACTAAAAGATAAGAACTGGAATATCATCAGAGATCGCGTAAGAAATGACTATAACCTTGATCTTCAAGGTGATATTGCCTTTATTGGTAAAATAGTATCGGTATTTAACGTTTGTATTGAAAACGACAAACTAAGATCAATTAAGAAAATGCCTGTATACAAAAGAGTTTGGCTTGGTGGAAGTAGAGAAAATGATCGATTTAAAGATGTTTTAGCTGGATCAAAATACTATTCATATCCGATTGAGTTTGAAAGTGAAGAAAGAAGGTGTTATGGCCGTAAAGATAATCGCTGTAAAGTTATAAAGAAAGTACGTAGACAAAGCCTAAGTCCAAGTATTACTTTAAGAAAAGATATTACGCGAAATAATAGAAACGGTGATAGAAAATACGTCGAAATCTTTACTAAAAAATACGACATCCCATATTGTAATTAGAAAAATAAAAGCCTAGGCGCTTATATACTAACGCCTAGGTCTTTTCTATTATCAACAACTACTAAACGAATTGAGTTATCACTAATCTTAAAACGGATGCCATCTGTAAACTTCCCTTTTATATTATCTTTAAGAAGTTCTTTAGTAAGCTCTTCATCACATCTTAGGTTTCCAGTTACAGTAACTGAAAGATCCCCAGATTGAATTAGAGTGATTTTAACAAATTCAATTCGAGAAAATACAAATGGTAAAGATTCGATATAAGAGATTAAACCTTTTTGATATTTGGCCGTCTTGATTCTATCAACAGCATTCTCATTGATATATAGACTTGCATCAAATTCTATTTTTGATAGAGCTATCTCTAAATCACTTTGAACTTCTTCAACCTTTATTTGTTTTTGAGTATTTTCCACCTCTGCCATAATAGGAGCGGCTTGCTCTTTAACAGATTTGATCTCAAAGCGACTTTGAGCTCTCTGGGCCTTTAAACTTCTGGCCTGACCTCTTAACATCTCTAGAGAGTTTACGATTGTCTTTGTCTTATTCTTTTCTTCTTGAAATTCGTCATTAATTAAAGAACATTCTTTTCTTAATTCATTAATTTCAATAGAAACACCTTCTAGAAGTTGACGTGTTGCTTTGTTTTCTTCTCTTTGTTTATTAAGACGTCCTAAAAGCTCATCTCTTTGAATGAGAAGCTCTCCTTTTTGTCTTGTGGCCTTATCAATTCCCTCTTCTAATGTTTCCTTATTTAGAAGAACAAGATTCAATTCATCTTCAGTCTTTTGTGAAGCGGCCAATGCTTCATTAAGCTTTTTCTTCTTTTGCTTAAACTCTTTCTCGACTATTTTCTTTTCGTCTAATTCAACATTTAAAAGATCAAGCTTTTCTTGATGCTTATTTTCAACTTCACTTAATTCAATACTGCTTTTTTCAATTTCTGTATTAAGTTTTACGATTTCTTTTTTTGCTTCTCTAGTATCAACAGCAAGTTTTTTGATTTCTTGATTAAGTTGTACCTTTCTCGTAAGATTTGACTCTAATTGATTTTCGGCTTCCTCGATTTCTGCTTCGATTGTCGCCATTGCAGCTCTAATATTGTAACAATCATTTTCAATCTTAGTTAATTCTTCATTACTAATAACTTGTTGATTGTTTAAGTCTTTATGCTTTGCTAGAAGCGTATCTCTTTTTAAAGTAAATTCTTGTAAATTACTTTCTTGATTTCTTTTTACACTATCAAGTTCATCTAGCTTTTGTTCTGTTGAGTTAATCATCTTTTCGATAACTTCAACTTCTGTTTTTAAAACCTGCTCTTTACTTCTCTTGTCCTCAACTTCTACTTCCAGCAGCTTCAGTTGCCCATCAAGATTTCTCTTATGTGTCAGATGTCTCTCATATGTATCGCTTTCTCTTTGGATTGCTACATCTAATTTAGAAATTTCTGTTTCTATAGATTCTTTTGCTTTCGATTTTTTATTCTTTATTCTCTCAACTCGCTTTGTATTGGACTTAAGCGATGATAGAGTATTTTCTTTACGTGAAAGTACATCTTTTAAATCGACAACTTTATTCTCTAGTTGCGAGATAATCTCGATATTTTCACTCGTTACTTCTTTATTATTGCTAATCTCTTCTTCTACTTGAGAGATTTTTCTTTCAAAATGAGCAACTTTCTCTTCAACACCTTCCAATTGTTGTACTGTTTGATCTAACTTAGTACACAATTCATCTGCAATTCTATTAAGCTTTGTATTTTCTTGGGCCAATTCTTCAATCTCTTGCCCCTTAGTTTCAATTCGCCCTTCACCAATCTCAATACGTCCCTTTAAACTTCCAATTTGTAAAAGGATTTCATTATTTGATTTAGTGATTTTCTCTTCATCTGCTAGAAGAATATTCATTAAATTATCTTGTTCTTGAATTTCTTCATTAAGAACATCTCTATTTCTCTTAGACTTTTCAACTTTAAGATTTAGAAGATCGATACTTTTTTCTAATTTAAGAGCTGTTTGAGAAAGACTCTCTTTTTCAGATAACAAACGACGTTTTTCGACATCAAGATCAAAAATTTCTTGTCTCAATTCTACTTCACGGCCTTTCTCTTCGTTAATCTCTAGTCTTAAATTCTTAATCTCATTAGATTCGTCTTGTATCTTTCTTTCGAGAGCTTCAATTTGTTTTTCACGATTTAAACAATTTGCAGTAGCCTGATTCTTCTTTGTTTCAAGCTCTTTAAGCGAAATTGTTAATCTTTCACTTTCACTATTTAGAGCACGAATTCTTTTTTCACTTTCAATACTTTCTGCAAGAATTAATTCATATTCTCTCTTTGTTTTCTTATAAGTTCGATCTAGCTCATCAAGTTCTAAGAGAGAGCTTCCCTCTCTTTCCCTTAATGATGTAATCTTTGTTTCTAACTCTTTTTGCTGAACTAGGTTTTCTTCAATTAATTTCTTGAAGCGTCCTGATTCTGACTTTAGCAGTTCCAAGTCAGACTCTAGCTCAAGCTTCTTTTTTTCTTGTGAATCGAGGAGGTAATTTAACTCTTTAAGTTGTGATTTCTCACTTTCTTCTTGAGTTTTAAGCTCCGAAGCCTCTGATTCGAGTCGATTAATTCGTGCTTTAATCTTGAGTATGCTCTGCTTAACAGTTTCTTGCTTTGAATTAACATCTTGCAACTCACTTACTTGATGAGCAAGTTTCTTTTCAAGTTCATTTTTGTGCTCATACGACGCCTCTAGGTCGTACTTCATTCTTTCATAAAGAGTTGCCTCTTCATTCTTCTTGGCCTTAACTTTCTGGCTCTTCTCGATTAATGAAGAGATTTCACTATCAAGTTTAATTCTTTCAGTATTTAATAATTCAATTTGATCTTCTACTTTTTGAATTTCGATATTATCGCTTTCTATTTGTGAAAGCATTTTCTTAATTCTTTTCTTAGTATCCTTAATCTGGTTGCTTACACCTTCTTTCACTTCTGCATTACAAATTTTATTGCCACTAAGAACGTCTAGTTTACTCTTTAAAGTACCCTCTTCACCTTTTAATGTTGCAAGTTCAAGCTTGATCTTATTAATACTTTCTAATTTATCACCATGTGTTTTCGAAAGGCCTGTTACCTCTTCCTTTAAACTCGTAATACTTTTTATAACAAGCTGCTTTTGATCGATTAATTCTTTTAGTGATGACTCTTGAGACTTATTTAGAGATTTTATCTTATCTATTCTTTGTTCAAGAATTTCTTTATCCGCTATCTCATCTGTTAGATCAGACTGTAGTCGACGTAAATTATTTTCTGTTTTTTGAAGCTTTATACGCTGTACTTCAATATCTCTTTTTAGTGAATTATTTTCACTAATTGCTTCCTCAAGTAATCGTTGATCTTCAACAATTTTCTCAGCTGCCTGAGCAGTCATTGCTTTGATTTCTTCAGGGTTTTCTTTTACTTTTTTATTCTTTAAATTAAATAGATTCATAGGGTCCTCACTGCCCTATATTTTCTCACTAAATTGTCTTTAAATAAGCATGTGGCAAGATTTGCATTGGCGCGGTGCTAAGTCATTTATCACCAATTTTTTTAATCATATATTCAATAGTTTTGTGTCACAACCTGAGTTTTTTAGTCTATCTTTAACTCTTGTCTTCCCCTCTTTCTAAGTGCATATTAATAAGATGATTTTTCTCTTATATTTGGCCGTTGGCGCTTTTGTTGGAACACTTTCAGGTTTATTTGGAATCGGTGGCGGTGTAATTATTGTCCCAACTCTCTTACTCATTTTTAAAGAACAAGGATTTTCATCAGATATTACGATGTTTATGGCCCTTGGTACTTCTCTAGCAACAATTGTTGTAACTGCAAGTTCATCGACATTAAGACATTATAATATGGGAAATCTCCTATCTGAAGTTACGAAAAAACTAATTCCACCTCTAATCATTGGAATCTGTGCTGGAGCCTATCTCGTTAACCAAGTTGAAGCTAGAACTCTAGAAGGGCTATTTATCACATACCTCTACTTAGTTTCTTTAAAAATGTTATTTTACAAAGTTAAAGTTGATGAACCAAAAGAAACATCTAATTTCCTCTATGCTATTACAGGCTTTATTATTGGTTTGAAGTCTTCAATTTTAGGAATTGGTGGAGGCACAATTAGTGTTCCATTTTTAACTTGGCGCGGTTATGAGATGAAGAATGCTGTGGCCATTTCAGCATCGATAGGAATCCCCATCGCACTTATAAGTAGCGTATTTTATATTTATAGCGGCTTTAATAAAGTGACACCAGATCACTCCCTAGGCTATATCTACTTACCTGCATTCTTTGGAATTTCAATTGCAAGCTTCTTTTTCACAAAGCTTGGAGCAAAGATTTCAAGTGTGGCCAATCAAGTGCTTATGAAAAAGATTTTTGCTATTATGCTTATCCTTATAGCGATAAAGAAGACTACGAGTTTTATCTCTTAAACGTTTAGGCTCTTATCAATTACTTGTTTTAAGCTAATGAAAGACTCTGTCGATTGAATCTCTTTAATCATCTGAATCTTTCCAATAAGAAATTCATGAAAGTGATTTATATCCTTAACCATGATTTTCACGATTAATGCATAATCACCTGTCGTATAATAGGCTTCAACGATTTCATCCATTTTCTCAAGCTTATCAATTACTTTGTGAATATCTCGTGCATTAACTAAGTGAAGGCCAAGAAGAACCACAACACCATGACCAAGCTTAGCATAATCAACCTTTATAGAGCTTCCTATGATAATGCCAGCTTCCTTAAGCTTTTCCACTCTTTGATGAATAGTTCCACCTGAAACCCCTATTTTTCTGGCCATTTCAAGGAAGGGCATGCGGGCATCTTTTTCCAAAAGCTTAATTATCTTCTTATCAGTACTATCAATTTCGTATTTTTCGGCCATTTTACCCCTCAAATATACTATATCCTCACCAGAATACTCTATTTATTAAATAATTAATAGTTTGAGATGTTCATAATTGAGAAATTGATAAAAATTACCGATTATTAATAAAAATATGGAGGTTTTCATGTGTGGATTTAGTGTTTTTACCGGAATAGTTGATAAAGAAGAGTTTGAAGTTAAGTTCGATTTAATCGCACACCGCGGTCCAGATCAAAGAGCAATTCACTCTTTGAAAGATGGCCTAATGGGATTTCACCGACTTGCCATTATGGACCTGACAGATGCTGGTTCTCAGCCTTTTATCTCAAAAGCTAAAACACACCTTGTTTGTAATGGAGAAATTTATAATCATCGTCTTTTAAAAACAGACTATATTGAACGCTATGACTTTCAGTCAGACTCTGATTGTGAAGTGATCATCCCTATTTTTGAAGAATATGGTATTGAGAAGTTACTTCTATCACTCGATGGTGAATTTGCTTTTGTTATCGAACAAGATGGTAAGTTCTTTGCAGGCCGAGACCCTATTGGTATCCGTCCCCTCTTCTATGGTTATGGTGTTGAGGACGGAAAGATTGCCTTTGCCTCTGAAGTAAAGGCCCTACAAGAACTATGTAGTGATATTAAACCATTTCCACCAGGTCACTACTACGCTGATGGTAAATTTGTTTCATATTTTGATGTGAGAGAAATTAAAACAAGAAAAGAAGAAGATCTTGAAGCGGTTTATAAGGGAATCCATGATCACCTTGTAGAAGGTGTTAAAAAACGTCTTGATGCAGATGCTCCAGTTGGTTTTCTACTCTCAGGTGGACTTGATTCATCACTAGTTTGCGCTATAGCTGCAAAGTTAAGTGATAAACCAATTAAAACATTTGCTGTGGGTATTGATACAAACCCAATTGATTTAAAATATGCGCGAATTGTTGCAGACTTTCTAGGAAGCGAGCATCATGAAGTTATCTTTACAAAAGAAGAAGCGTTTGCCCATCTCTCAGAGCTAGTTCATAAGCTTGAAACATGGGATATCACAACGATTAGGGCCTCAATGGGTATGTCTCTGGTTTGTAAGTACATCCGTGAGAAAACTGATGTGAAGGTTGTCCTAACAGGCGAAGTTAGTGATGAGCTCTTTGGATATAAGTATACAGACTTTGCACCAAGTGCAATTGAATTTCAAAAAGAAGCACAAAAGCGTGTTCATGAATTATATCTCTATGATGTTCTAAGAGCTGATCGCTCGATTAGTTCTCATTCACTTGAAGCGCGAGTACCTTTTAGTGATAAGGCCTTTATTGAATATGTTATGGGTATTGCACCAGAGCAAAAGATGAATTGGTCTGGTGAGGGTAAATACCTTCTTAGAAAAGCTTTTGATCATAGTGAGTACTTACCGGATGAGATTCTTTGGCGTGAAAAAGCGGCATTCTCAGATGCTGTAGGACACGATATGGTTGATTGGTTAAAGGCGCTTGCTGAAGATAAGTACAGCGATTCAGACGTTGCTCAGGCACGTGAGAAATATGAGCATGGTACACCTTTTACAAAAGAGTCGTTAATGTATCGAGAAATCTTTGAAACACATTTTCCAGATAAAGCACATTTAATTAAAGATTTTTGGATGCCAAATAAAGAATGGGAAAACTGTCAGGTAGATGATCCATCGGCCCGTGTTCTTCCAAACTACGGTGACTCAGGAAAATAAGAATAAAAAAGCCTCGCAATAGCGAGGCCTTCTTTTAACAAGTATTAATTTTTTAGGAGGATAATAGCTTAGTTAGCTACTTCCATCCCGCTCCCAGAATCGATAACCTTCAGTCCTACATGTGACATGAACTTCTCTGGCTCTGTTAATTGTAGAGCAACCTTAAGAACATCTTCAACATGAGTTACTGGATGAACAGATAGTCCTTGCTTGATTTCCGGTGGGATCTCAAGAAGATCTTTTCTATTCTTCTCAGGAATAACAACTGTTTTTACTCCTGCTTGTTTTGCTGCCAGCATCTTTTCTTTTAGGCCACCAATTGGAAGAACACGTCCTCTAATTGTTACCTCACCTGTCATGGCAACATCTTGCCTTACAGGAATTCCAGAGATTGCTGATGTAATGGCCGTAACCATTGTGATACCTGCTGATGGACCGTCTTTTGGAGTCGCTCCCTCAGGTGCATGGATATGAATATCATGTGTTTCAAACCATTCTTTATCAATTCCAAGACGACCTGCAATTGAACGAACATAGCTCATTGCTGCTTTTGCCGACTCAGTCATAACCTCTCCAAGTTTACCAGTGATTTGGATACCACCTTTACCTGGAACTGCAATAACTTCGATATGGAGCATACAACCACCAACTGAAGTATAAGCAAGACCATTTACTAGACCTACTTCTGGCTGCTCTTCGATTACATTATCATCGAATTTAACAGGACCAAGGAACTTCTTAAGTTGTTTAGAAGTGATTGTGAACTTCTTACCTTTTTCAATATCTTTTGTGACAACATCAGTTGCAATCTTTCTTGCAATTGTGTTGAACTGTCTTTCAAGACCACGAACACCAGCTTCTTTAGTGTAACCACGAACAACGTCCATGATTGTATTTTCACTCATTGAGTATTCGTAAGCATCAAGTCCATTATCTTTCCATGCACGTGGTGCAAGGTACTTCTTAGCGATCTGAGTTTTCTCAATTGGAGTATAACCAGCTAGGTTAATAATCTCCATTCTATCTCTAAGTGGACCTGGAATTTGTCCAAGATCATTTGCTGTCATAACAAACATAACTTTTGATAGATCATATTCTACTTCAATATAGTGATCACCAAAGTTCTTATTCTGAGCTGGATCTAGAACCTCAAGCATTGCTGCCGCTGGATCCCCTCTCATATCAGATGTCATTTTATCAATTTCATCTAGTAGAATAACTGGGTTTGATGTTCCTGCTTTCTTAACAGCGCTGATGATCTTACCTGGCATAGCACCTACATATGTACGACGGTGACCACGGATTTCAGATTCATCTCTAACACCACCAAGTGAAACTCTTTCAAATTTACGTCCAAGAGACTCAGCAAGTGACTGACAAATCGATGTTTTACCAACACCTGGAGGACCTGCTAGACAAAGGATTGTTCCCTTACCTTCAGAACCAACAAGACTTCTTACTGCAAGATACTCAAGAATTCTCTCTTTTACATCTTTCATTCCGAAGTGGTGATCATCAAGAACTTCTCTTGCATGTTCAACATCATTATTATCTTCTGTGTACTCTCCCCATGGTAGAGAAAGCATCCAGTCAATGTAGTTTCTAACAACTGCAGATTCTGCAGACATTGGAGACATTGACTTAAGTTTCTTAATTTCTTTTGTAACACGCTTAACAGCTTCTTCAGGCATTTTCTTCTTTGCCAGACGCTCTTCCATTTCTTGAACTTCAGACTTCTCATCTTTTTGTCCAAGCTCTTTTTGAATCGCATTCATCTGCTCATTAAGGTAGTACTCTTTTTGAGACTTTTCCATTTGCGACTTAACGCGAGTTCTTATTCTTCTCTCTACGTTAATAATCTCAATTTCACCTTGCATCTTCTCTAATAGAAGTTGAAGACGTTGCTCAATATCCACAGCTTCAAGAATCTCTTGCTTTTCTGGGATCTTCATCGATAAGTGAGCAACAATAATATCAGCTAATCTTGATGGATCAGTGATTGATGAAATACTCATAAGTAATTCAGGTGGAATTCTCTTATTAAGTTTCACATATTGTTCAAATACGTTTTTGATTGAACGTACTGTCGCTTCGATCTTAACTTGTTCTGGAACTTCTGGAACGCATTTAGAAACGTCGGCCCAATAACCTTCACTTCTTGCTTCAAACTCATCGATCGTTGCTCTATACTTCCCTTCGATAAGTACCTTAACTGTATTATCTGGTAGGCGAAGCATCTGAATAATATTTACAACAGTTCCTACATTGTAAACATCTTCACGATCTGGATTTAAAATACTAGCATCTTTTTGTGTGACGAGAAAAAGCTCATTACCATTTTTTGAAGCTTCCTCTAGAGCATTGATTGACTTCTCTCTTCCTACAAATAGTGGAACAACCATATGTGGAAAAATAATCATGTCTCTTAGTGGAAGTAGTGGTAAGTTCTTCGACTCAGTTGACTTCTTGTCTGACATAGCACCTCCTGCACTATTAATACTTGTCATAATTTCATTCTGGGAAAGGATAGGAAAAAGACCTCATGTCTAAATTCTGTTCCTTTAATAAATTGTATCAATATCCCCTCACGTTTTGGAAAGTTTTTTTCGCCGGAATCTTATGCCCCTCAATAAATTCACAGTGTATTAATAGCCTAACCTATGGTTTTTAAAGGCATTTTCCTTACCTGAGCGGTGAACACTGTTTAGCTAAAATATTCTAACATTTAGGCTGTATGAATTTTTTATAATCGTAAATTGAACATCACTAGAAATAATATCTTTGAACTTTACATTCTTTTCGAAAATTCTTGAGACAAGATTTCGTGAGAGTGTCTCAAGAAATAAGCAAAAAAAAAGGCCAGACAATAAGTCTGGCCCCTATGGAGTAAGTTAAGAAATATCTTAACTAATTAGAAGTTTGCAATAAGTCTTGCATAACCTGCATCAACCTTAGTGTCTGCATCTGTTCCTGCTCCAACTACATTTCTCGTGTAGCTAGTGTCAATTTGTTGCATCATGTATCCAAGAATTAGTCTTAGGTCTGAATCAAAGTCATATGAAGCGTATACATGGTGTCCTGTTGAGTCTGGAGTCTGGTAGAAACCAATTGCGTCGATATCAGATAAACCAACAGTAAATGCATACTCATCAGCAATTAGTAATTCATAACCAAGTTTGAATTTACCAAAAGTATAACGAGCATCTAGCATATAAACATTCCCGTCATTTTTTCCATCACTACCATTAGTGAAGATACCACCAAGACTTGTAATCCCACCTCTAGAGTCGATTGATGTTCTCTTGTAAGTGAAGCCCATATCAAGACCAGTATTAGCAATACCATTTGCTTCTAAGTAAACAACAAAGGCACTATAGTCAAAGTATAGGTTTGATATTGCAGCGTCTTGAGTTGGATTCCCCGCTCCAGTAGAAACATTTGACGTTGCATCGTAATAGAAATCATTAAAAGCAACGTATTGACCGATAAAGTTGAAGCGATTTGCCCAAGTAAGGTTTAACTTTTCATAGTCAACCATAACTGAGTACATATCTTCGCTTGAGCTAATATCAGCACTATCAGAATCTTGATAACCAGATTGTCCAGAAAGACTACCTACATCTCTTTGACTAAGTGGAGTATAGATTGCTCTAACAGACATATTACCACCTGCTAATTTTGTCCCATAAGTCAGGGCCATACCATCAAGTTGTGCACCATATGCTAGTTGAGGGTAAGAACCAGATCTAGCCGTTCCTTTTTGTAGGTGGAAAGAAGGTCCTTCAATAGTTGGAAGACGCCCAATAGAGAAAGTGAATTGATCATCGATTTTATAATTAATAAATGCTCTTTCAACGAATATCGCTGCACCATTCTTATTACGACCTGCTCCACCAGCATCAGAGATAGAGCTTGTTCCACTCACTCTTTTTGTGAAGTCATTGAAATATTTTGACATTGAAAGACGTCCGTAGAAGTCTAGTCTTTCACTTCTCTTTGAGTGGATATCAAATCTTGCCCATAGAGAATACTGATCTTCGTTGTAGTGATCATTTGCTAACTTATCTTCTTCATTGAAGTAGTCATAACGTGACTCAAGTTCACCTGAAAATGACCATGTGTTAAGGTCACGAGCAAATTCGAGGTCCTCTACTCTGTCTTCTAGAGATGCACCGTATGCAGTCGTTGATAGAACTGCTAGTGCGATAATTGATTTTTTCATTGTATTGAATTTCATTTTTTAGTCTCCTTAAATTAATTATCCACCGATTGATGAAGATGCATCTTTACACTGAAGTGTACATCCGCTTCCAACGTCTACTGTTGCACCAGAACAAGTCTTAAACTTAATAACGGTTCCAGAACGACCTGGTGTTGCCATCTTTTCTGCTTCTGCTTTTGATTTTTTACACTGCTTTACAACAGCATTGATGAAGTCATCTTTTGCACCCGCGAATGCAAAAGGAGACATTAGTGAAACTCCTAATAAAATAGGAAATATCCTAGAAATTCTCATGGCTCCTCCTTGATATGAGAACATAGTTAAATGCTTAAACTACTAATAAAAATTATTTTAGTGAGGTATACGAAAAAAATAAAGAGGCAATCTGCACTTTTCTAAAGAAAAGCTAAAGTAAATCTATCTAAATGTTTAAATTCACTTAATCCATACAGCTTAACGACTAAAAAACCATTTAAGTCGGGAATATAAGGCACCGTAATAACTACGATGCCTTCTTTTGATTTGATTCTTTTGGAAAGTTTACGACTTTTGCATCTTTAGTTTTTTTTACCTTTGATGTCGATGCATTATTCTTTGTTCTTCCACCAATTATCTCATTTTGGAGAATAGATAGAACATTTTGAAGATTATTTGTTTCATTATTTAAATCTTCCGCATATTGAAGCATCTTTGAAGCAATTTCTTGATTATCAGAAGAGGCTTCTTGCATCTGGTTCATTGCTTGTGAAATATTTGTAACGCCTGTTTCTTGTTCAGATGTCGCTGCTGATATTTCTTGAGACATTGAAGATACATTCATTACACCATGAACAATCTCTTCAAGGGCCCCTGTACACTCTTCAGAAACTTTAATTCCATCATCAATTTTGACACGAGACTGCTCAATCATCGATTCTACAGACTCTTTATTTTCTTTTACGATTTTTTCAACATGGGCAACAGACTTCGTAAGGATTGCATTAATCTCTTCAGATGCAGTTCCAGACATTGCAGCAAGATTTCCAACTTCTTCTGCAACAACAGCAAAGCCCTTACCATGCTCACCTGCTCTGGCCGCTTCTACTGAAGCATTGAATGAAAGAAGCTTTGTTTGAAAAACAATGTCATTAATAACTTGTGTTTTCTCATTAATCTCATTGATCAGATTAACAATTTCAGAGATTTTTTCACTTCCGTCATTTGTCGTTCTAAGGACGTCATCATTTGCTTGTTTAATATTATTCATTGAAGACTTAACTTCCTCAACTTTATGTTTTCCATCCTGTGCAACTCTTTCATTATCCGTTGAAACATCAACCGACGTCGCTGCATTCTGAGCATTCATTTTTACCATGCTTGATAATTCATCAAGGGTAGATGCAGTCTCATGTATTGCCTGCGCTTGATTTGAAGTCAGCTCACTTACACGATGAGAAACCCCATTTAAGTTTTCAACAAATTTAACCGTTGATTTTGCAGAGTTTTCTAAGCTTGCAACAACTCCAAGAAGTTGCTTATAAAGATTTCTAACTGTTGCAAAAGAGATAGCAACACAAAGGATTAGAACACCAGCCAATGTGAAGTAGAATAAATTTTGAAGTGTTATAATTTCACCATAGGCTTGTTTTTCCGTCATTCCTATAACCAACTTCCACTTCATCATATCAAGGAAGCGGCGATGGTGAATTTCACCAAATGAGTAAAGATATGTTTCCTTACTGTCCCCTAGAATATGAGGATGAAGAATAGTGTCTACCTTACCTTCCTTCATCTTGACTGCCATCTCATCATCTGAAGCAATCAATCTTTTTGCTAAATTATAATTTTCAAAGTCATGAAGACTCTTGTCTTTCTTTGCAAGTTCTTTGTCATAAGAAGTGATGACTTTTCCTTCGCTATTAATTAAGTGAATCTCAGAAGAATCCATTCCATTTGAGTTTAAAGTATGAAAAAGGTTCTTCATTTCACTTTCAAACCAGCGGCTTCCCACAAATGCACCTAAAACGGCAATTGGGTCACCATATTCATCTTCAATACGAGTTGAGAAGTATTGCCCCATTCTCTTTTCGCCATACACTTTCGATATCATTTCACTCTCGTGAACTTTTCCAGCAAAAGCACCAAAGATTTTCTTATCGTAATTTTCTGTGTACTCACCTTTTGATGTTTTTTGAAACCAATTATCATTTTTAAAGTTATAAGACTTAAGAAATTCTGTGTTCAGTTTTTCCCCAGCGGCCGTAATTTCGGAATGAGCAATCAGTTTCCCATCTAAACCAATTAGAAATAACATATCTGTATCAGGGTAGAGAGTGACAAGCTCATTTAAAAGAAACGTTGATGCTCCAGGGTCTTTATCCTTGAGATCTTTGTTTCGAGCAAAAGATTGAACGTTATTATAATTAGTGAAGAATTGTTCAGAAATTGAATTTGTTAAATTATTATAATAAAGAGCAAATCCATCTCGCTTACTTGCCTTTTGATCTTCAATTCCTTTTTGAAAAGGGACAAAAACCGCAAATGATATAAATAAAACCATTCCAATTGAAATGAAATAAAGTTTTTCTTTCAGGCCTATGGCCATAAACTTTGTTAATTTTGTTAACACATTCCCTCTAAACATCTCTTATCCCCTAAACATAAAATAGATCTAAATAATTTTTCGGTTAGCTAAGTGTCAACCTTTAGAAATTCTTTAAGTTTCTTAACTAATTTATTAATAATGAAGCGATAAGTGACTGAATTTATGAAAATTAAATAAAGATAGTTACGTAACAGGATTTACATCTAAGATGAAAATAAAAAGGCACGAACTATGTCGTGCCTTATTATTAAGAAAATGTATTCAATTTAATTAAGCTGATTCAATATCTTTCTTGGCCTCAAGAGCTGAGTTCGCAGTTGATGAGAATTCCTTGCGCGGACCTTCTTCAACTCTTGGAGACTCAATTCCTCTAATAGAAGCTTCAGTGATAATAACTTTATTAGCTTTATCATTTGCTGGTACATCATACATAACTTCAAGCATTGTTTGCTCAATGATTGCTCTTAGACCACGAGCACCTGTTTTTCTCTCAAGTGCAGTCTTAGCAATTGCATGAAGTGCTGCTTCTTCAAATTCAAGTTCGATACCATCAAATTCAAAAAGCTTTTGATATTGTTTCGTTACTGCATTCCTTGGTTCAGTAAGAATTGAAACAAGTGCTGCTTCATCAAGCTCTTCAAGTAGAGCATTAACAGGAAGACGTCCAATGAACTCAGGAATTAATCCAAACTTCGTTAGATCTTCTGCTTCAATTCCACCTAGCTTTTGAATTACAGACTCTTCAGCGTCAACAGTTTGCTTAGCAACTAGACCCATTGGTCTCTTAGTCATACGCTTTTCAATGATCTTATCAAGTCCAACAAATGCTCCAGCAACTACAAAGAGAATATTCTTTGTGTTTACCTGGATAAACTCTTGTTGAGGGTGCTTACGGCCACCTTTTGGTGGAACTGAAGCAACTGTACCTTCAACTAGCTTAAGTAGTGCCTGTTGAACCCCCTCACCAGATACGTCTCTAGTGATTGATGGGTTTTCAGACTTTCTTGCAATTTTATCAATCTCATCAATATAAACAATTCCACGCTCAGCTCTTTCTACATCGTAGTCACATGCCTGAAGAAGGTTAAGAATAATATTCTCAACGTCCTCACCTACGTAACCAGCTTCAGTTAGAGATGTTGCATCAGCAATAGCAAATGGAACATTTAGAAACTTTGCTAGTGATTGTGCAATAAGAGTCTTACCTGAACCAGTTGGCCCAGCAAGTAAGATATTCGACTTTGCTAATTCAACAGCATCATCTTTTCTCTTAGAATCACCGTGGGCAATTCTTTTATAGTGGTTATGAACTGCAACTGAAATAATCTTCTTAGCACGATCCTGTCCAATTACATACTCATCAAGGTGCTTCTTGATTTCGTGTGGCTTTGGAACATTATCAAGAGCTGCTTTTGATACAGACTTAACTGTATCCTCGTAGATAATTTCATTACATAGCTCGATACATTCGTCGCATATATAAACACCTGGTCCTGCAATTAACTTCTTTACCTCTTTTTGAGATTTTCCGCAGAAGTTACAAGACAGAGCGCTGTTATATGATCCTTCTTTTTTACTCATTAAAGTTCCTTTCGTTTATATACAGTATTCAACTATAGTTCTATTTCTTGTTTGATTCAATAACGCTATCGATAATTCCTAGCTCAATTGCATCAGTTGGCGACAAGTAATTATCACGATCAGTTGCAGCAACAATTTTTTCCATCGTCATATCAACAGATGAGTGCTTAATGTAAATATTATTTAACTGATCTTTTAATGTTTGAATTTCATTTGCTTGAATCTGAATATCAGAACACTGACCTTGTGCACCACCTAATGGTTGGTGAATCATGATTCTTGAGTGAGGAAGACTATAACGGTGTCCTTTTTCCCCTGCTGTTAGAAGCAGTGATCCCATCGATGCAGCAAGACCAACACAGTAAGTATAAACTGGGCATGATACGTGTTGCATAATATCGTAGATACCTAGGCCTGCATAAACGCTTCCACCTGGTGAATTAATATAGAAGTGAATTGGATCTTCTGGGTTACTTTGCTCAAGGAACATAATCTGAGCAATTAATAAGTTGGCAACAGTGTCATTAACCTGCGTTCCTAGAAAAACAATTCGATCAAGTAATAGTCTTGAGTAAATATCGTATTGTCTCTCTCCTCTTGCTGTTTGTTCAATAACAATTGGATTAGGAATATGTGCCTTTGGATCTGTCATTTTTTCTCCCTAGAAAATGAATTTTTCGATTTCATTCAACATTTCGGTGAGCCGAGTCATTTTCTTTAGATAAAAGTGCAAGTTAAGTAATAATTAATACGTCCCTAAGCAATGGAAATTATTTAAGCTTCACCGCCAAAAGTATCAAAATTAACATAACAGGTCTTGAACTTCTCATAAGGCTACGGTTAAATCGATTCAAGAAAAAATGAATAAATTTTTAAGTACTTAAACACACAGGAGAAAGTAATGACTGAAACAGTTTATCCAACTTCGCTAGTTTCAAAAGCGGCACCAGAATTCAAAGGAAATGCAGTAGTAAATGGAGAAATCAAAGAGATCTCTCTTTCTGACTTCAAAGGAAAGTGGAAAGTTCTTTTCTTCTACCCACTAGATTTCACATTTGTTTGCCCAACAGAAATCACTGCATTCTCAGATAAGATTCAACTTTTTAAAGACCTTAACTGTGAAGTTATCGCTTGTTCAGTTGATTCAGCTTTCTCTCACCTAGCTTGGACAAAGCAATCAAGAAATGAAGGTGGACTTGGTGACATTAATTTCCCAATTCTAGAAGATCTTACAAAAGAAGTTTCTAGATCATATGGAGCGCTAATGCCATCTGGTGATGTTGCATTTAGAGCAACTTATATCATCGATGATAACAATATTGTTCAACACGTTTCAATCAACAATCTATCAGTTGGTAGAAATGTAGAAGAAGTTGCAAGACTTGTAGATGGTTACCAATTTACAGCTAAGCACGGAGAAGTTTGTCCGGCAGGTTGGACAAAAGGTGCTGACACAATGAAGCCAGATCCACAAGGGTCACAAGAATACTTTAATAAGCTATAGTCTTATTCAATAATAGAACCCGACTCCAACACCGAGTCGGGTTATCTTTAATTCTCTCGAATCATCTTGTAATTCATGTCTTTTTACGAAAATGTGGTACCACATATTCTCACTATACTTTTGTGAATAATCGATTAAATAACGTTGTCCTTTTAAGCCTGTCTTTGAACTAAATGATTGAGATGCACTCATTTTAAATACAAATGGTGTGAAAAACTTTTGTGCAAAGGCCAAGCCCAATGTCCCATAAGTTATTTTCTGAGTAACTGATTTTAGCTCCTTTCCACTTCCTAGAAAATCAGGTGTGTTATAGAGATAGAAGACTTCATGATCAAGGCCTCCAAAGAATCCCGTTACATTTCGATAAGTATAAGATTTATGAGCATGGAAGCTAAAACCAGTTTCAGGATCTAGTTTCGTATTATTTGAGAAGGTACTTCCTCCTTCTTCCTTAATATCGGATGGCACAATATAAGATAGACTTCCCGTTGCAAGTAGAGATAGCTTTTCAATTGAACTAGGGAAAAATGCAAAACCGGCCGTAATTGTCATTGGTGAATTCTGCTCAGTAGAAGTCATAATATTAGAAACTTTTTCTTTTTGAATACCCAGTGAAGCGGCCGTTTGTATAAAATAGTTGAACTCATCACCATTAGACTTTAGAAAGTAATCTAAGTTTTTTCCGTGGACCTGATTTATATTTAGGCCAATAAAGAATATTACAAGTGATCTAAAATACTTCACAAAAGCATAGTAACAAAAGACTTAAAAGTTTTAAGCTAGGAAAAAACAGCTGATAAATTAATGCGATTTAATAGAATTTAGGATATTCTTTTAAGTGTTTATTTACAGGAGAAATAATGGAATTTATCGATCAAATCATGCTCTATATAAATACTAATGTAAGCTTAGCTCCATATATTATCTTTGGGCTACTACTACTTGCTGGTTTTAATATCCCAATATCTGAAGATGTCATGTTATTTACTTCGGCGATTTTAGCTGCAAAAAATCCAGAGTATCTCTACCCTCTTTTCTTTGCTGTTTTTCTAGGAGCATATTTTTCTGATTTAATTTGTTATGGATTCATTGGACGCTATCTCGGTCCAAAAGTCTTTGGAATAAAGTTCTTTGCTTCGATGGTGACGCAAGAAAGGCTTGATACAGTAAATGCCTTCTTTAAGAAGTATGGTGTCTTCACATTAATCTTTGGTCGATTTGTACCATTTGGTTTTAGGAATGCTCTATTCCTATCTGCAGGGCTTGGTAAAATGAATGCATGGAAATTTGCCCTTTCGGACTTAATAGCCGCAACGATTTCTTGTGTCGTCTACTTCACGGTTTATTACAAATTTGGAGAAGCGGCCATTGAATATATCAAAAAATCTAATTACGTGATTGGCTCGGTTGCCCTTGCCGTCATTCTCGGTTTCGCCATAAAAAAATGGAAAAAGAAACGTGTAACTAATTAAAATCACAAATTATAGAAAAAATTACAAGGCCTGAGGATATTTATTGTCAGCTCAGGCTTGTTACTCCATAATCCCGCTTGTTCACAAAAAATGTGAAAAAAGTTGAACGGTATTTATTTTTTTGGAGTACAAGCGAAATGTTAAATTCTATCCCACAAGAGAAAGTAGTAAATTTCAATGCGTTTAAAGCTGAAAAAGCAATGAGATGTGAAAATACTGTTCAAAGAGATTATTTTTCGAAACTAGATTTTTCTGCACTTATTAATGAAACACATAGTCTCGTTAGTGAAATTAATCAAGAAAATGCTATCAATGACGAACTTCTAGTAAAAGTAGATCAGCTTACGGCAGAATTTAAAAGCCGAATTCTTGATAATGAAACACCTATTGATAAATATTTATTAGCAACAATTAAAGACTTAAAGTTTTCAATCAAGGCAAAACTATAAGCTTTGTTTGAAACCTATATCCTTCTCGTTTTATTAAGGCCCAGTAATCTGGGCCTTATTATTCTAAATTATAATGATTCTAGTGATTGGTAATCGTGTAAGACTTTTGCTCGAAGAAGTGGAATCTTTAGTGATGAGTCGTAACCGAGTAAAGCGGCAGTCTTTCTAAGTTGAACAATATTCCCCTTCTTCTTTGATGAGTTCTCAAATTGCGTTAAGAGATAAATCATATTTTTTGAAAAAGTTTGAACGTAGGCTTTAATCAAGGCCATATTTCCAGAACTCACTTCACTGAACTTCGCACCAATTGAAGGTAGAAGAATTTTTTCAACTTCTGACAGTCCTTCAAAAGAGCGAACAACATCAACTTCACATCGCAATACTTCAATATCAAAAGCACTGTGATCAATACTTAATAGTTTCTGTGTGCTAAGTTTTGAAAATTCAGGATATTGAATAAGAGATATCATCGTATGGAAGCGCGACTTTTCAGGGACGCGCCCCATATCAGAAATTAACATTCCACCTTCAGAAATATTAGAACACTTTGCCTTTAGTACATAATCGTCACAAAGATAGAGCATCTCTTGATTAACAGGCGCTCTTAAATATTGACGATTTGAACGTGACACTGGTTTCTAACTCCTAAAGTAACTTCGAAGCTGTTTCAGAAAGCGCAGAACGCTCACCAACAGTCAGCTGCGTATGAGAAATAATATCTTCCGTCTTTAGTCTTTCAACAACATAACTAAGACCGTTGTTTACCTCATCAAGGTATGGACTATCAATTTGGTACGGGTCACCTGTGAGGATGATCTTCGTTCCTTCACCGGCACGAGTAACAATTGTCTTAACTTCGTGTGGTGAAAGGTTCTGGGCCTCATCAACAATTAAGTATTGTCCAGGAATTGAACGACCTCGAATATATGTCAGTGGTTCAATGTGAAGAAGTCCATGATCCATTAGATCAACATATGACGAATTTGTTCCAGCTCTTCTTTGATCAAAGAGGAAGTCCATATTATCAAAAATCGGTTGCATCCAAGGACCGAGCTTATCATTTACATCACCTGGTAAATAACCAAGGTCTCTTCCCATTGGTTGAATTGGACGAGAAACAAGTAGTCTTGAATACTTTTCTTGATTAATCGTCATTTCAAGACCTGCTGCAATGGCAAGAAGAGTCTTACCTGTACCGGCCTTCCCAACAAGTGAGACTAATTTAATATCATCATTTAGTAGAGCATCAAGAGCAAATTGTTGCTCCATATTCTTTGGATAAATACCCCAGATCCCTTCTCTCATTGGGATTAGAGGAACAATTCCTAGCTTGCTTTTAGAAAAACGTCCTAGAAGTCTTCTACGATCATTTCCTTCTTCATGAACAATTAAATACTCATTTGGAAAAATTTCTAATTCTTCCCAGTTTTCTAATTGTAGGAAGCGATTCTTTTCATATTCTTCTAACTTATCTTTAGGTAGAGGTAGATAACGATAACCGCTATAGATCTCCTCTATCTTCATATCTTTCATCCCGTAATCTTCAGCTGTGATTCCCAGGATATCTGATTTAATTCTTAAGTTGATATCTTTTGTAATTAACGTAACATCATCACCTTGCTCTTTTAGAAAGATTGCAGAGGCCAAAATTAAGTTGTCATTAATTGATAAATCAATCGTTTCCTCTTGATTATCAACAGCTCGATCAACTGAAATGATTAGTGTTCCGCCATTATCTAATTCAACACCATCAACAAGAGAACCTTTTTGACGAAGTTCATCGATGATACGAGAAAAGTAACGTGCGTTACGGCCATTCTCATTTTGGTCTTTCTTAAAACGATCAACTTCTTCAACTACAACAAGTGGAATAAAGACGTCGTTTGGACCAAATTTATTAATAGCATTAGGATCAAATAGTAATACGTTAGTATCAAGAACAAAGGTTTTTCTAGTCAAAATGCCCTCCATGACATTAAGAATTGATGGGAGGAATCCTCTCTTACCTAAATTTTAAGTTATCGCCGAAAGGGATGTCAAAGAAAAAGGGGAATTGGGAATGCGCAGCAAAGTGCGAAGAGTATTGTAATTAAAAGATATCCATTGAAACATCAAAAAGAGATAGGAAAACAAATAGCCTATCACCTTCTGTTTGCTTGTAATCTGCACCGATCTCAACACTATTGTAACCAAGTGTAAGTGTGACAGGCCACATTCTAAGCTCAGCACCATAATTTAGATAACCTTCACCGATTCCTGCAAAAAAACCAAAGAATGGAATATTCACCTGAGCACCTAGATGCATCATGCGGCCAAAGTCGAGTCCCTGATTTAATGGTTTGATATCTAAGGCAAGAGCATAATCAAAGACCTTAAAGTCTTGCTTAAAGGCAAAACCAGAATTAATGGCC
Organism: Halobacteriovorax sp. BALOs_7; assembly: GCF_003612895.1. Taxonomy (GTDB): domain Bacteria; phylum Bdellovibrionota; class Bacteriovoracia; order Bacteriovoracales; family Bacteriovoracaceae; genus Halobacteriovorax_A; species Halobacteriovorax_A vibrionivorans. Next base: position 2,429,859 of record NZ_CP027772.1, read on the forward strand.
ATGTTAATCTTTGGAACGCTATTGTCTCCGTATTCTTTTTCAAAGTGAGTATCTGCAATATCGAGAATTGCTAGTGATGCTACAAACTCAGTATTTCCCCAACCATTGGCATACTCAATTCCGATATCATGACCTGTACCTGCTCCTTTTGAGTATCCGAAAGTATTTTTAATATCTTCGATAGAAGCGAAACCAGCTTCAACTTTACTGATTATATTTGTAGAGAATAGATCAAATTTATCTTTTGTACCTTCACGACTTAAATATTTAAAAGAATAACCAATTGAGAGTCTCTCTCCTGTCATAATTTTTTGTTTTTGTTTATTTCGACTTCCACCAATTAAATTGAAAGCAAATCCTGTAATAAAGCCACGGTCATAGCTATAATCAACATCAAATGCAGGGTTTACACGATTCTTTAAAACAATATTGGCACGGTTTTGTGTGAAGTAAGAAAACGAAAAGTGATGTGCTTTGATCGTTGAAAAATTCGATAACTCTAAATATAGAGGAAATCCTAAGAGTCGATCAGCAATGGCATCCGCATCATTTGGTAAATTAGAAAAACGATCGAGATCATCAAGGGCATTAGGCCCGGCAACAGTTAAGTTTACAGGTGATAAATCAATATCGTAATTACCACCAAGACTTGCTGGATTATAAAAAATTGTAAAAGTATCTTGGTTTGCTAATCCCATCCAAGCATTTCCCATTAGTCTTGCTTTTGGAGATTGACCTAATTGGAATTTCTCAAAGGCCTGCGTTGATATCGTCGATAACCCTAAGCAAATAATAAATATGAGCCTTGCGAAGTTTTTCAATGATTACCTTGAGTGTAGCGTTTCAAAAAATGAGGCCATATAAAAGCCAACTTGTTCTTCACTTCCTGTGAATTCAGTTACGCATTCATCTGTATTTTTAACTGTTATTAAATTATTAGAAAGACCATATGTAGCAACAGGACCAGCTGTAAAAGCATCTTGAACTGTCGAGACATCACTTAAGAGAGTAACGAGGTCGGCATCACTAACATTACCGATGGTAAGATTAGAGAGAACATCAATAAGATTATTAAAATCTGTCATAAGGCCACATGCGCGATCTAGCTTAATACTTCCGTCGCCATTTTTAAGCTCAGCACTCCCCTCGTCTGCAGTGTCATCACAGACTCCCATGCTTCCAGAAATTGAAGATACATATGAATCTAGGTCTGCATCTCCCATATCAGCATATTGATAAAGACAGACATTCGTTCCAACAGTACCTGCACCTTTAGCACCAGTTGCATCTGAATTACCATAGAAGGCCATATTCATACCGTTTTTAACAAAGAGTAAATACATCAAAAGGGAATTGATATCGGCAGCTCCATAAGAACCAAATGTTTGAATCCTTAGAGTTGCTGAAGGGTTTTTTGTAACGGGCCCAACACCACCTGAATAAACAAGAGTGTCCACGGCCTTAGTGATATAGTAATAGTCGAGGCTATCGATATTAGTCATCTCTTGAGCAATAGTAAAACTCGATAAACCACTTAAGATTTCGGCCCCTGCTACGATTTTTATAATTTCATTTGCAAAGAAACCTGTAACTGTAAATCCTGCTTTACACGCATAAGAAGAGGCCAGGAGTTTATAATAAGTAGCATCCCCACTCTGCTCTTTCATTGAAAGCATTGCGCTTAAGGCCTTATCACAATTACCTGAAGTAAGATGATCTTCAACATAGAGATAGTCTCTTTGAAGCTCGAGTTCATCATCGACTCCACAAGAAGAGACTGAAAGTAGAAATAAGAGATAAGTAGCTAGAACGATTAGTTTATTCACAGCTTAATTATCTCTTAAGAATAGCTTTAATTGGTAGTGGGAACGAGATACCGAAGTATCAGCACTATTCCCGAGTCAAGAACTCAGACAATGCAATAATTGCGTCCCTAAAGTCATCTTTTGGTAGTACAAGTGACATTCTGGCACAATTTGGTAGACCGAAATCACCACTTGGCACCATCGCCACACCTTTTTCCTCAAGTAATTGTTCACAAATCTGAACAGAATAATCAGTTTGATCGTCTTCACTCTTTTTAAATTTTTCAATAATTGGTGCGCTTGAAAAATCCATTAGAAAATAAAAAGCTGATGTCACCTGATACCAACATTTTTCAAGTTGATTCTCTCTAAGAACTTCTCTAAGAATTAATGAATTTTCTCGAAGATGCTTCTTTACAGGCGAGAGGTATTCATCAATTTGATTTAAATTATAACGCAGTAATGCTCTTTGAATTAATGAACAAGAACCAGACGCAGTATGCCCCTGAATCTTTTTAATAGCACTAATAATATCTTCATGAGCAATACAATAACCAAGTCTTAAGCCAGTTGAAGCTAAGCTTTTAGATATCCCGTCCACGATTATTGTACGAGATAAGAGCTCACGATCGTATTGATAAAAATAAGTAGGTCTTGGATCGTAGTAATTTAATTCGTAGTAAATCTCATCTGAAATTACATAAGTATTTTCAAATGGCTTAATAATTTCAGCGAAGCTTTTCATCCATTTTTCATTATAAAAAACGCCAGATGGATTATTTGGACTATTTAAAATGATGGCCTTTGTTTTATCACTTAATAGTTCTTTTAGCTTTTCAAGGTCTGGCTCAAAAGCATTATAAATAGAAGCCTCTACAACTTTGATGACTCCCCCATTCAACTTAATCATTTGAGGATAAGAGATCCAATAAGGAGCGAAAACAATAACTTCATCTCCAGGATTTACAAGGGCAGCAAAGATATTTGCCAGAACATGCTTTCCACCATTTCCAACAGTAGCAGCAAAGCGATGATCGTAGTCTTCAAAACTAATTGATCTCGATGTTTCCACATAATCAATTAACTTCTCAAGTAACTCACCATCACCTGCAACAGGGCTATATTGAAAACTTTTTAAAAAGTCCAACTCTCCACGAATCGCTTCTACTAGCTCTTTAGGTGGACGATATGGAAGTTGCCCCGCTGTTAAGTTATAAACTTTTTGCCCTTCCTTTGCTAAAGCAACGGCCTTTGCATTAAGTTTTAAAGTAATACTTTCGTTGATATCTTCAGAACGTTTTGAGACATTTGTCATTAAACTTTTCCTTTTTTATTAATCCAATTAAAAATAGTATCAGGTACAAATTCTTTAATGAGTTTACCATGTTTATGGATCTCTTTTACTAAAGAACTTGATACGTAATAATTATCCCTTTCCGTGATAAAGAAAACTGTTTCGATTTCAGGATAGAGTCTCTTATTCATTGATGCCATTTGAAATTCAGCTTCAAAGTCACCTGTTGGTCTTAGGCCACGAATTATTGAGCTGATTTCATTTTCTTTAGCATAGTCAACAATAAGGCCTTCCCATTTATCAGCTTTTACTCTTGGCTCATCTTTAAAAGTCTCCTCTAACATCGCAACTCTTTCGTCTGCAGTGAAGAAAGGCTTCTTGTTTCGATTGTGGGCAACAAGAATAATGACTTCGTCAAAAACACTTAATGACCTCATTAAGATATCTTTGTGTCCATTTGTAAAAGGATCAAACGTACCTGGATAAATTGCTCTTTTCATTGAGTTCCTATTTCTTTTAATTTATATGACTTAATTTTATATGGTAGCTAGCTACATTGCAATTCTTGCAATATAACTCGTTCCTTGCTTGTAAACTTTAGAGAAAGTAAAGGAATGCTTCTTGAGATCATCCTCCACTACTCCTTTTTGACGATCTGACTCCAACCATACTTCACCTTGAAAATCAGATTCTCTTAAAATCTTTAAAATCTCGAAGTAGATGGCCTTCATTTCATAAGGTGGATCGATGAAGAGATGTACTTCATCATATAAGTCAGTCTTAATTGATGTGACGATATTCTTAATATATACCTGAGCTTTTTGCTTAATAACTTCAATATTTGAAGTATCAACTTTCTTATTCATTGAAGCTTTGTTCTTCTTAATAACTGAAATTGCTTTTGGATTATCTTCTACTAAGATCACTCTTTGCGCTCCACGAGAGCAAGCTTCAAAGCCCATAGCTCCACTACCAGCAAAAAGATCAATAAATAGGCAATTTGTTAAATCTTGGTGTGCATCAAAAAACTTACGTCTTAGCATAACTGTTGTTGCACGTGTAATTGAAACAGGGGGAACAAAAAGGGCATGCCCTTTCGCATGCCCACCCAATATATTTATGGCCATTGAAAACCTTTTTTAAGTCTTAAGCGACATCCTTCTTATCAGTTGGAAGTGGAATATTAAAGTTTACTCCACCTTCAATAAAGGCCTTACAGCCTTCCTCTGTAATTGAGATATCAACTCCATTCATCGTTAATTTAAAGCAACCATCTTGTACACTAAGTGTCGCTTGAGAGCCAGCAATTGTTAGATTAACGTTGAAATTCATATTACCCGCTGCACTGAAAGCCACTTCACCTGTTCCAGCTGCTGGAGTTGCAACTGTTGTCGGCTGTACTTCAACCACTTCTTCAGGCTTTTTCATAGCAACAACATTTTCTTCATGAGCTTCTGGTTCAACCTCTTCTTCCATCTCAAGAGCAGGTCCTGCTGAAGCATCAATATCTTCAAGATCTTTCATAATGGCATCCATCTCTGCTTCATCAAAGCCTTCTCCAAATGCCTCAGCAATTGAAGGAGTTGGATTGGCCTCGTCTTCAGATGAAGCTTCCATAAGATCTGTTTCTGAAATAATTTCTGTTTTTTCTTCTGGAGCTGGAGTTGCTTCAGCACTAACTTCTTCAAACTCTTCTGCGGCAGGGAAATCTTCAACATGAAGTTCTTCTTCTACAGGAGCTTGTGTTGCAGCTTCTAGTTCATCGAGAGGGTTAATTTCTTTAGCAACAGGTTCAGCTTCAGCAGCTGGTTCTTCTGGTGCGGCTTCAACTTCAGGAGTCTCCACTTCTTCGGCCTTAACCTCTTCAACAACTGGCGCTTCTTCTTTAACTTGCTCTTCCTCTGCTAATGGCCCACTTGTTGTAAGCTCAGCATCAAGACTAGCAAACTCTGCCATGATGTCGTCTAACTCGTTTTCTGAAAAACCTTTTTCTGCACTTTTTGCAGCTGCATTTTGTGAACTATTTCCACTCATATGAACTCCATTTACTGAATCATTGTCACTGACTCTCTTCGTCATAGATGACAGAAACTTTAAGAAATATCGCATACATAGTTTCAGGTACTTACAAAGCTTTTCTTAACGGAAAATTGTTTTTTTACATGACAAGATGAGTGGCCATCGTTATATTTTACTACCGATTTTAAGGACGCAACACATGACTTTCCCTTAACAGTTTAGAAAGTTAACTTTCCGATGGATAAGTTAAGGAATTAGTCTGGCTTAAAATTTGGTTTTACTGGGAATTAAAAAAAATTTGGAATCAACAACACTGTGAAGAACGAATCATTTTCGGCTAAGAATTGGCTGATAAATAATATTGCTGAGACCCAAGGTCCAAGCGTAGCTCAAAAGGAAAGTTTTCCTTCAGAGCAGCCTAGTGGTGCAACCAGCACTGCTCAGTCTTCACTTCCAAGCATCAATGCCGGTGAATTTCTTGTTTCAGAGCATATCCTACCAAAATGGAGAGGCGAAAGCTTACTCACTAAGGGAAGTGTAAAATTCAAAAAGATTGTTTTTGAATTATTTGATGAAGCAAAAGCACAGGTTAAATCATTTCGTTCACGTAATAGAAGTCTTAGACAGTCTCTTTACCAAGAATTCGTAGACTACACTAAGTATAATAAAGTTCATCCAGAGGGTATTTCAGACTTCAATCAGTTCTGGGAGAACCTCGATAATAAGAATGCTCCTAGTTATGAGCTAACTCAAGAGTTTCTTAAGGTCTACTGCCTACGTTCTATTAGCGTTTATATTTTAAAAGTGCGCTTTATCAGCCAACTGAGTGCATTCTATTCTAAAACATTAACTAAGAAAGAAATCTTAAATCCAAACTCAACTTTAAGTAAGATCTTTAAGGTATCAAGCTCTAGAGAGTTATCAAGTCGTGCCCTTGGGACGAATGAATATAGCTGGTTTAGGCCAAATGAAAACTTTGGAGACAGCATTGTTGAGCTCAATTCAATCTTTAAAGACTTAAACCCAATAGAGTTTTTTAAGGTTTTAAATCACGAAATTCCAAATGAATTAGAAGTTGTTCTATTTAACAACGAAACAGATAAGTATTCACATGCTTTCAGTAACCGAAACTTTGGTTTAATGATTAATAATCTTCTTGTTAATTTTCCAAAGTGGATTGAAAACCACAATGGTTACTTTAGCTTCAATGATGCTCCACATTGCCTAAGTTCTCTCTTTACTGGAGACTTTCTAAACTCACTGACAATTTCTCACTGGATTGCTCAGGAGAATAACTCAAATGAAATGTGGCAAGAAGTTATTTGCCCAGAATTCCGTGGTGATAACTACGTTACTGGTCAATACTTAAAGATCTTCCAAGAAATTCAATATATGACTTTCCTTGTTTACTTAGCACCGAAACAGCAAAAGGATCCTATTTCTCTTATTGTTTCTTTATTTAAACAGAAGTCTAATAAGTCGAGAGTCTCTGCTAGCGGACAATTCTCTCTGCTCGATTCAACAGAAGTTGAACAAAGTATCTACGACAGAATTCTTGTAAACCTTGTTAATATTCCAAAGAAGAACCCACACCACTTTCTAATTACAAATATTATGCAAAATGGTGAGCATCTATCTAATAGTGGATATATGTATGTTTTCTCAAATCAGAAGCTATTTGTTCCTTCTCATGCAAATAAGAACGAGGCTCTGTTAAAGCAATACAAATTACGTATGCGTATCAACTTTGAAGGGTTAAAAGGTAAAGGAGAAATTCCTCGCTACCTATATATCTTCTCTAAGAGAATTGTTGAAAACAAACTTGATATCTTTGGAAACCCAGATGTTAACTCAGCACTTTTAAAAGAGTCTTGCCTGACAGTTAACATGAACGGTGATCTGACTCACTTCTCGAAATTCGACTTCTTCGTTGAAGAATTAGATAAATTATTTGCAAATAAGAAATCAATTGATGCTCCACTATTTTCTAATGAAACAAAATGTGGATTATCATTTGAATTCCATCAAGATGCGATTCTTAACGGAAAGCTATTAAGTAATAATAGTGAGAGTGACAAGATTACTCACCCACAATATTTTAAGAATTTAACTAAGAGTTGTATTCCATTTGATCAATTCTTCAGTGTTGAATCTCTATCTAATTACCGATCAAACTCAAGAGATGAAGAAGGTTATGACCTACTTGGTTTCAATATGAATCCTCAAGAGCGCTACCCTTACCTACTAATTGTAGACTTCACTAATGAGAATGACATAAAACTTGAGCTAACTTCAATTGACTCTTTAAAAGCAAAAGTTGAAGAATACGGTTATGCTTACTTCCAGTATTTCGGTCTTCTACCAAAGATCTCAAACTTAAATATCAACTTATTTAGGGAGTTCTTTAAGACTACAATTGGTAAGCAAATTACTCAGCTGACTTTTAATGGTGGACTAAAGAAAACAAAAGCGAAACTCAATGCAATGCTGATTCCAAAATTCCTAGAACGCACTGAGTTTCTACCGGACTACCATATTGAATCACTTCAAGACATTACTCTTTCAAGAGATTCAATTATAAGCTTAAGCTTCGCTACATATAAACAGCTCTTTAGTAACAAGATTGATACGATCAATCTTCTATCGAAAAAATGGCCATGGCATACAAGCTGTATCCTTTCTCACTTAAAGATTATCATTGGAAATTATAGTGATCAGATCTCAAGTGGAAAGATTCAAGCAAATTATGACTTCACGAACCCATCGCTGATTCAAAGAATTGTTGAATTACCAAAATTTCAAATTTACCCAAATAATCAAGATGTATACCTTGAAACACTTATGAGTGACAGAAGCCAGGTACACTTACCTCTGACAAGTGCAATTCTGGAAAAAAGTGAACATACTACTTTCTTAAAGCTAGTTTCAAATGACGTTGAAATCATCAAGTTGCATGGTGATCAACAACTTCTCAAGTTCATTCAATTCATTCTTTCAAGTGCCAAAGGTACTGCAATCTCAACAATACTTCAGTCTCTTGAAGTACCAAGTGCACAAGAATTAAATGCTGTCTTAAGTGCTCAGGACCAAGTGGCCAAGGAAGTGAACGAGACATATCAACTCATTAGCACGACTCTAAATAATATAATTATTGGTCAAATAAATAACTAGTGATATCATAGACTTATGCAACTTAGGGTCGATGAAACTCATTGGAATATCTATCGATATTTTAAAAATAAAGCTAACTCTCTTGAAGGAGAGCCCTCAAAGCTATTAAAGAAGTATCGAACTGATCAACAACGCTATGCTCGCCGTGAGTTTGAGTCATCTACAATCAATCAACTCTACCAATCAATTGATACTTCAGACATTATTTATCTTGGAGACTTTCACACCTTTGATCAGAGTACACGTAACCTTGAGAGAATCATTCGTATCCTAGCAAAGAATGATTACCAATTTGCTATTGGTGTGGAATTTATCCATATCAATCATCAATTCTTTATCGATTCGTTTTTAAGAGGTGCTATTACGGAATTAGAGTTTCTCGAGTCTATTAACTATAAGAACTCTTGGCGCTTTCCATGGACCTATTACAAGATCTTTTTTGAAATTGCTAAGAAACACAATATTCCAATTATCGCCCTTAATACAAAAGGAAATCTCAACCAAAGAGACAACCAAGCGGCCAAGACCATTACCCGATACCACAAGGAAAACCCTGATCATAAGCTCCTCATCTTATTTGGAGAGCTACATATCGTACCAAATAAACTTCCTCAAAAAGTTTTTGATCTCAATAAAAAGAACGTCGTTCAAACTATTATTCATCAAAATACTGACGAAGTTTACTGGCAACTTGTTAAAAAAGGAAAACTCAGGTCAGATCAAATTGTAAAATATAACTTAAGAGAGTTTGTTCTCGTAAACTCTCCTCCATGGCTAAAGTATGAGTCGCAAATCTATTGGTATGAGCACTTAGCTGATGATCCCAATTTTGATATTCACGAATATATCATCGAAACAGGAACACTTAAGTTTTCAGATAATATCGTTGATAACTTCGCCTACTTTTGTCATGAGATCAACAATACTCTCGATCTCGATATTGCAATTGGAGAACTTGAAGACTTTCGTATCTTTGATCAACAAAACCTAAAAAGAGTTAAAACAACAATTTCAAAGGTAAAATCAAAGAAGGCCCAGTCTTTTTACAAAAAGCTTATTGAACACGGTAAAACGTTCAAACTTCCAGGAAAAAAAGCCTATTATTGCTCTAGCTATTCTGTTAATCGTATCTCTTACTTAGCTGGAATTCATATTTATCAGGCAAAGCTTAAAGTACCTGATAAGGAAATCTTAGAGTTCTTTAATAAACGCGATCGTACCGGACTATTTGTTTATTTAATCCATAATTACATCAGTGCCTACTTCTGCTCTAAGCTTTTTAATCCATATAGAAAATGTAATATGTATAAAGACTTTCAGTACATGGCCCGCGCCAATCGAAATATCAAAAAGAGTGATCAGCAAGTATTTAAAGCCTGTAAAAAGCTTTGTAATAAGAAAGTAATTATTAATGATGAGCTTAAAGGCCTAGATATTTATCAACTTCATAAAACAGCAAGAAAAGTCTCTCATATGCTTGCAGATATTATCTTTGACTACTTCTTTGCTACAAAGAGACCAGAGTACAAAGAGGTATTTCACTTGGTAGTCACTGATGACTACTCAAATGAAAATTACCTCAGTATCTTAAATGAAATTGGAAAATTAGTTTCGATTAAAAGTCTTAAAAAACGCGAGTTCTAAAACTACATCAGGCGTTGCATAATTTCGCGCTTTGTACCTTTTTCAATGCGAGTAACCTTTTTATTAGACTCTTCACTCTTAGGCTCTTCTTTCTTTTCTTGAAGCGCAACTTGATTGATATCTTTCGTCTTAAAAATAAGCTTATACTTTCGTCCAACTGGTTGAAGATCATCATTGTAAAGGTTTGCTAGTTCAAGACGCCCAGAGATGTCTTTTAAAAGTTCTCTTACAATTTGCACAGAAGTTTCAAGCTCTACCCCACTCTTATTATCACCATAAGATGAAATACTTAAGTAGTAGATAGCTCCTAGAGTTTTCCCTTGAACTTCAACTTTTTGAAGAGTTTTTTCTTCACTCTCCTCAGCTGCTTTTAAAGTATTTTTGGCAGCATCTGTAAGGATACTGTATTGGATTTGTTCAATTGTTTCACGCTCACCAAGAATTTCTCTCTCTTGAGTATCGATTGAAAACTCAATTCCTTGGTCTTTGAATTGATCTTGGACTTTACAAGCGATAAAGCGATTAACAGATGAGATTTCACAACTTTTAACCATTGGAACATTTGACTCATCAAGATTCTTCTCACTTTCTTGAGCGTTACTATCTTCACTCATTGACCAAATTTCATCGGCCACTTCTTTTGCATCTGTATCATCATTAGAAAGAAGCATTCCAAAAGTCTTATTTTCATTAGCTGAAATTGTAGACTTTCTCTTCTCTTTTCTAAAGCTCTGCTTTTGTGCAGAATAAAGCTTTGAGCAATGTTTCATTTCATTAAGCTCTAACGCATTCATTATTACACTTTCGATTTCATCAAAATTCTCATCTTGATTAAGCATTAGTAAACTTAAAGCTTCATCTTCTAATTCCTTACGGCGTCTTAGAACAATTTTTCTAAATACTGCTTCCCAAACAAAAGTAAAGAGGAAAACGGCCGTTATAAGAGCAAGTGATAATTTAATATTTGATAAAGAAGAAGAAATTGTTTCAACATGATTTTCAATCAGAATTGATCCTGCATCAGCAGCATCTTCAAATTGAGAGTATTTTTCATCAATATTCTTTGAGAAGTTCTGATCTGTTACAGAAAACCCTTTCCCTGTACTTCTTAGACTCTCATGGAACCAGTGAACATTTGAACTTACTGTATTGAACTTCTTTATAATAGCTGAAGAGAACTTACCGTACTCATTCATTAAATCTGTAACTTGGGCAAAGCACTCCCCTGTTTGAGAAGTAAAGTTGCTGTCCATGTAAGTTGAATTCATGTCACCTGCAACCGCTGCTGTATACGTTTGCTGAACACGAGTACTACATATTTGAATTCCATTTTGGATTGTTGATACCAACTTATATTTGTTTGAAACACCGCTTAGCATATAAGCAATGGTCAATATTGAGATCGAAGATACGGCCAAGATTGCGACTCTTGCCTTTGAAAATTTGTATTTAACAGGTTTACTCATCCATAAGTCCTTAAAATTACGTAATTCATTTACAGCAGTGGCTTTACCACACTTTAATTCTACCTATTCATTAGTCCAGATGAAAGAGTAGACAATTTTTACCAGTTTTAAGGGAAATTTTTGTCCCCAACGGACTAAAATGCTAGAATATTATGAGAAATCATTAAGATTTCACTGGAGAAATATGATCAACCTTTATGTTGCTACTCTATTTTCGCTCTTGCTGCATGCTATTTTGCTAGGCTATGTCATCAATGATGATAGCGATCAGAAGTTAGTGCAAGAAAGGCCCTTAAAAGTTAAGTTCAAACAGGTTGATGTAAGAAAGCTTGGTGTGAAGAAGGCCCAAGATAATAATAACCTCTTCGGTCAACTCGCCTACAGTAAGAACGATTTCAAAAAAGTTGATCAGCAAGTAAAAAGCTCTCGTGCAGCAATTTCTAAGAAGAAAGAAAAAGAAGTTCTTGAATTGCAAAAAAGAGGCTCAATTCAAAGAAATCAATATATTCAAAAGAAGATCTCACAAGAAAGCTTTAAAAGTGCAAATTGGTCTAAGCAGCTTGATACTATTCAAGGTGCCTCAGTAACTTTTCTCCCTCCAAAGGGAATAAGCCCTGATGAACTCAATGAGTTTGAGAAAGTTTTTTACGCATTCTATAAACGTGTAGCAACTCAATACATTAACTCTGTACAAATATCAGTTCGAAATCGAATCAACGAGAGACCTTATGTTGAAAACTCTCTTCGTAATGCGAGTGCTCAAAAACTTAAGGCCGTCGTTCGCTACGATGAGTTAGGAAATGCAGAGATTGTAAAGATCCTAGAGTCTTCAGAAGACGATGATATTCATAAGATCTTTGAAAATGCTTTAGGTAAAATGAATAAGATTCCTAATATTGTAAAAGACCTAAAAGATGAAGATGGAAAGTATTATGCGATCTTCTCTTTATCAGTAAATACACGCCGCTAGGATTAAAGAAGCTACAACAAAAAGCTGTATCTTTCGAGGTATTCCAAAAATTAAAAATACAAAAAAATCCTTCACAGAAAGAGAGTAAGTTCTTTTTGGTAATGTCATCTGTGAATCATCACTTGTGATATTCGGAATAATTTCTTCAAGCTCTGCTTCTAAGGCCTGAGATATTTCCTCATCCGCCGCAAAACCTGCAAAGTCCTTTAATATTAATTCTTTTTGTAGATCAAATTGAGCTATTTTTAAACGGCAGTCTTCACAATTAGATAAATGCTCTTCATTGTGAACAAAGTCTGAACTTTCAAAATAAGTCATCTTTTTAGCAAAGAAACACTGTGATCGAGCTTTATTTAAATTAGTTAAGTGGGCGTCCATTATCTCTCTCTTGTGCCGTAGCAAAGTTCATTTGTATATGATCGATATAGGCCAGGACTTCTTGATGTGAAATATTTAAAACCATTGCGATATTATCGACACTCTCCCCTCGAATTTCGAAAAGATAAATACAGGCTTTTTTCTTTACATGATTAAGGAGCTTCCCTTTTGTCTTTGTCTGCTGTGACCTTTTAGTTGCAAGAGAAATTAAACGTAAGAGAAATTGCCTCTCAAAATAATCATTATCAATCTTATACAGGAAGCTTTCATCTTCTTCACTGGCCCCTGTTGCAACATCAATAATTAATTGCATGGCCTGAAGCTGATCTTCAATTAGGTAGTTTGCTACCTGATAATATTGATCCACTAATTTACGTATAATTTCTTTTCTAACTAACACAATTTAATTTTAGCAATCTTTAGGAAAAATGCCATAGCAATTTTCGCTACTTATATGAAGATTAAAGTATATTCAATGAATTACCGATAAAATAGTGAGGAAATGTAAGAACGAGGATAACATGAAAAAGTTTACTTTTATCACTGCAATCGCGTTACTAACCTTAGTTAGTTGCGTCCAGCCTACAAATAAAAGAGCTGATTACAACTCAAGCACAGGTAATGGCTGGGGTGGATCTGGTGGCTCAGACAATGGTTGGAATAACGGTGGCACAGACTGGGGAGACGACTCAGGTTCGGGTGATAATGGAAATAATGAAGATACAACTCCAGGTGATGGTTATGGAGATGGTAATGAAGGTGGAGTGGCCGATGGTGGTCAGACACAAGATTTCTATACAATCGAAGGAATTACTCTTCACGGTAACTCTCGTGTAAATGGATCAAACGCTTGGTGGTCTTCAACAAGCCTTGGTGATGGACAACTCATTCTCTATACTGACTCTCGTTTAAATATTCGTGTTCGTCCAAGACAAGCTCCTGCCCAAGGAACAATGGACTCTTATGGGGTAAAATGTCATTACAACCCTCAACCATATGAAAAACTTAAAATTAAATTATGTATTAGAAGTGAAAGCGGTACTTGTAGTTACCGAACTGTTACTTTCGGCGATATTGCCACTGATAAAGTTTCAAAAGTTAAAGAATTTTCAGGAAGCTATATTCCAAATACTGCAGGACCTGTTGTTATTGACGTTCTTGACGTTCAATGGGATTGGTCATGTCAATACTATCTAAATCAAGGCTACAGCAGTGATGATCCAGCTATTGCTGGATATTGCCAGATGTCTTCTGTTTGGCAAAATGATTGTGTTTCTTTTGATCTTCAGTTCTCAACTGATTACACAAAAGACTTTCCACCATCTGCACCTAGAATGTAATTCTAAATTTCTTAAAATAAATCAAGTGCGAGGTTTCTTTTCATAGCAGAAGAAACCTCCACCATTAGACCTGGACATGTCACATTAACTTCTGATAGACGATTCCCTAAAATATCAAAGGCGACTAAGTCTACTCCGTCATTCATAAGCTTCTTACAAACTTCTTCACACTCGTTCTTAACTTTTGGATCTAAGTCCACAGCAGAATACTTAGCACCTTGTGCAATATTAGCCAGGTACTCACCTTCTTGTGGAACCTTCAAGATTGTTCCAATCTCTTTTGCACGATAGAATATTGAGCGAATTTCGCCAGCGTAAACTGACTCATCAAATTGTTGCACAACAACTGGACCTTTAAACTCATCGCATTTGGCCTTAAATTTAGCCTCTAGCTCGTTTACACTGATTTTTTCAACACCTATTCCCTGATAAAGATCAAGAGGCTTTAAAATCAATTCTCGTACGCCTTGCGCGCTAATTTTTTCAACGAAGCTCTTCACTCCATTTAATGACGTTCCAACATAGCTCTCAAGACTATTTTCTAATAAGTAAGCTTCTAGCTTTTCATTATGTTTCATAATTCCAATTGGATTATTTTTAACCTGAACAGCTGTCTTACTTTCTAAAAAGTCGAGCATCCATAAATATCTCTGATAGCGTGAATCATATGGTGGATCAATTCGCATATGAAGTATTACTTCATGAGATAGAGTTACCTTTTCTTTCTCATTTACTTGAAAGTTTTCAATGTAGAAGTTTTCATTGATGTCACCAGTGATTTTATAACAATCAAAGGTAACCTGACCTACATTTTTAATGTAGAAGTCATCTTCAAATAAAACAAAGACTTCGTTTCCTTTTTCTTGTGCCGTTAAGGCCATAAGAATAGTGGAATCTTTTTTTGTGACTAATTTCTCAATTGGATCGATAAAGAATATATGCTTCATAATTAGAAGATAGCATTTATTTCATTATTTGGAATTATTTTTAAATAGATACTCTTCAAAACTTAACTCAGTATCGATATCTTCAAACTTTTGATACTTTGCTTCAATATCGGCCAATAGCTTTCTAAGATCACCTTGAAATTTTTGAGCGTAGTCTTCAATATAGGACTGGCTCTTTTCATAAGTCATAAATGCTGCAAGAGATGCACTATTCCACTTCATTTTCTTTGGCCAGCACTTCTTGGCGTTAAGCTCTTGGCATAGCTCTTCTAGCTCACGAGGCATCGTCTCTTTTAGGTATTGGTCTTTCTTGGCCTGCCAATCTTCACTGCTACGAAGAATTTCTTTAAGTTTCTTAGCGTGTTCAGTAATTGAGGCCTTAAGTTTTGAATTCAGTTTGAGATTCTTTAAGTATTCATCTAGCTTTGGGTCATCTTTGTAATACTCAATAAGCATTTGTTTACCAAAGTAATTAGCGAGATTCTCATTGAGGTCCACTTCATTCTTAACAAAGAAGATTGTATGAAATAGTTCATGAAAAATAGTTTCAGTTAAACTATATCTTCCATACTCAAAGAATGAAGATAGTATTGGGTCATCAAAGTTTCCTAAGGTTGAGTATGCCAGCACATCTCTCACATAGGTTTCGTAACCCGATTCTTCCAACTCACGTGCAAATTCTCTAGCAGAGCTTTCTTTGAAAAACCCCAGATAAGGAAAACATCCATAGAAAGCAAAACATTCTTTGCGAGGCTTAACTTCATTTGGTCTTGAAGCTATAACTAAATAAGTTACGGCACGAGTTTTAAGTAGAGTTGTTTGTGAATAGATCTCTGTTGGCTTTTTATCCCAGTAATTATAAAAATACTTTTTGTAAGTTTCGATTTTCTTGATTTTTTCTTTATACTCAGGCTTTACTTTGGGATCCAAAAGAACGTCTTTATTATCTCGTGCGCTCCATAAGATATCAACTTGTCCTATCCCCTGCTCTGTTAAATAGCTTATTTTTGCACATGATATAAAAGAGGTCGTAATCGTAAGAAGCAGTCCAAGTCTTAAAAAATCCATGAGATCCCAGCGTTATATGAGAGTTGATCTCGTGCTTCTTCAAATTCAAAGGCACGAAATACAGTTTTAACAGACCCTTTTAATGAAATGAATCGTGTTAATCTAAATTTTAACGCAAAGGCAGCAAACATGGCACTATATTTTGTCTTATCTTCCTGAGATTCAATTAGGTAATCAGTGGATGTATCAAGATCTGTAACAAGCGTTCTTGATTTTAAAGTATATTCCTGATGACTCCAGCCAAGAGATAAAAGAGGTTGTATAAAAGACTTTCGACTTGAAAAAGCCTGCCTTATCCCTATTCCATAACTACGAGTTTCAATATTAGTTGTCTCATTTTGAATTACAAGGCCTGAACTAACACCACTATTGTCATACTTTCCATAGATTTCATTCTCAGAATGGGCGATATTAAATTCTATTCCTGTATAAGTTAGAAAATAAAAAGTTAAAGAGCCTGCATAAGTTCTTGTTCGATCAAATGACTCTCTATTTGAGCCCAAAATATTCTTATTATAATTGAAATCGAGATCAAGCTCAGTCATTCCAAAGGAAAGTGAAGTTATAAAGCTTAAAATAAAATACTTAATTAACGTCTTTTTAATCATAAAATATCCTCATAGATATCTTACAACTTTAAAGCTCACTAATAGTCATTTAGGCAAAGAACTCCAAACCCTTGTTATTTCGGGCTATTGTAAGCGTCTTCCTAAGTCTTGAAGAAGTTCACCCTGACATGAAAGAGCTGTTGTACTGATACATTTCACATCAACCCAGTGCCATTTTAGATTAAGATCTTCTGGTCCCTTGAAGTGAATCACGCGATTACAATTCGTTCTCCCCTTCCACTTAGTCTCACCTTTCATTGTATTTGCCCCTTCTACAAGAACACGATACGTCTTTCCAACCATTGTAGAGCGGATCTTTTCCTGGATAGAAAGTTGGAAAGCCTGAACTTCATGCAATCGAGATTTTCTAATTTCTTGTGTTAAGAAGTCTTCCATCTTAGCTGCACGAGTCTTACTTCTTTGAGAGTAGACATAAGAATAGATGAAATCAAATTGAGCTTTCTCAAGTAGATCTAGTGTTTCTTTATGTTCTTCATCTGTTTCATTTACAAATCCACAGATAATATCAGTAGAAAGAACGATTTCTGGCTGGGCCTTACGAAGTTTCTCTAATAGACCAAGGTAATGTTCTTTCGTGTACTCACGATTCATTCTTTGAAGTACAGTATTTGAACCTGATTGAACAGGTAGGTGTAAGTGTTTTGATAATTTCTTTGCTTCACCATGAGCAGCGATAAGATCATCACTTACATCATATGGGTGTGAAGTCGTATATCTTAGAATTTCTAGGCCATTAATTTGATCTAATTCCATAATTAGATCAGATATACGCTCTCCATTTTCTTTTCCAAACGAGTTTACGTTCTGGCCAAGAAGCATAACCTCTTGAATTCCTTGATATTCTACGAGTCTTCTTACGTCCTCAACAATTTCGGCCTGCTTTCTAGAACGTTCGCGACCACGTGTATAAGGAACGATACAATAAGTACAATATTTGTCACAGCCTTTGATAATATTAACAAATGCCTGTGGTGTTCCGTGATTGATCTTTGTTTCAATTGAAAAATTAGAAGAGCGGTCCCAAGTATTAACGGAAAACTTATTATCTCCCGCATAAGTTCGGTAAACCATATCGTTAATTGTATCAATAGTGTCTGGGCCAAAAGCAAAATTCAGGTGTTTGAATTTTTTTACAAGATCCTTTCCTTCAGTTTGGGCAACACAACCACCTACTCCAACAACTAATTCTTCACCTTTCTTCTTTTTTAAGTGTTTCAACTCACCTAATTGTGAATAAAACTTATTATTTGCAAGCTCTCTTACTGCACACGTATTAAAAAGTACTAAACTTGCTTCATCTAGATCTTCAGTATGTGAAAAATTGAGGTTTTTTAAATGAGAAAGAATTCTTTCAGTGTCATGATAATTCATCTGACAACCGTAAGTTTTCATCCAAACTTTACGAGGTGGAAAATCCACATCACCTAATCGAATGATACGATCTCCAGTATTTTCGTCTAAGAATGATGTTGCTACGTGATTTTGCTTACTTACACCTAAACCACTTGGAGAATTTAATTCGTTAGTCTGATTTTCCATAAAAACCTCATTTGCCCAGAGACGCCGCTAGTAGTACGGGCCAAAAGTCCTGAACATTAGTATATAAATAGCTGAAATTACGATAAAACCTAGCGAAAAGCTATGAGATAGCATCCCATAAACTACTGAAATCATTAGAATTTTATTACCGAATCAGCTATAAAATCTGGCGATAATATGGTCTTTTTTTAGATGTTTTTGAGTGAAATGTAAATGAGATAAGTAAAATTGACCCAGAAATGCAAAGGCCCGCTATAAATAGCGGGCCCTTTATGAATTAAGAATAAATGTTCTTATTTCTTTTTTGCAACTTTTTTCTTAGTAGCTTTCTTCTTAGTCGTTTTCTTCGCTACTTTTTTCTTTGTTGCTTTCTTTTTTGTAGCTTTTTTAGCAGCTTTCTTCTTAGTTGCTTTCTTTGCTACTTTTTTCTTAGTAGTTTTTTTCTTTGCTACTTTCTTCTTTGTTGCTTTTTTCTTAGTAGCTTTTTTAGCAGCTTTCTTCTTAGTTGCTTTTTTCTTAGCTACTTTCTTCTTAGTAGCTTTTTTCTTAGCAACTTTCTTCTTAGTTGCTTTTTTCTTAGCTACTTTCTTCTTAGTTGCTTTCTTTGCTACTTTTTTCTTTGTTGCTTTTTTCTTAGTTACTTTTTTCTTTGTAGCTTTTTTCTTAGTAACTTTCTTTTTTGTAGCTTTTTTCTTTGCTACTTTTTTCTTTGTAGCCTTTTTAGCTACTTTCTTTTTTGTAGCTTTTTTAGCTACCTTTTTCTTAGTTGTCTTTTTAGTAGTTTTCTTTTTAACTGCCATTGACATCCTCCTGGTTTTTTCAATACTTATATTTATGGTAAACATTATTTTATTTGTGTGCAAACAAAAAATAACATTTTGATTAGCATAAGTATCTTTTTTATTTCCCTATGTTCTTTTTTAACTTCGGATTAATTTGGAAATTACTTTAAATTATTTTTAAAGAAAACAGCGAAACAAGCCGACAGCACGGCTTTTTCAAAAAACATAAAAACTTGAAAAACAAGTTATAGACGTTAGTTACAACTTTGAGTTTATAAAAAAATTAACTGAAAATTTTTTTCATTTTTTTTTCAAAAAAGAAGCAAAAACTGCCCTTTCAGGGCAGTTTCGCAATTTTTAAAAGTATGTATTTGGGAAGAATTTAATGATTAAAAAGATTAAAAAAGAAGTTTTAGCTCATCATCTTCAACAGTAACTTCAATCTTTCCACCTTGAGTAAGTTTACCGAATAAAACCTCTGTTGAAATTGGCTTCTTAAGCTTTTGATCGATGATTCGAGCAATTGGTCTTGCCCCCATTTTTTCATCAAAACCGTTTTCTGCAAGCCAGATTTTTGCTTTTTCTGTTAAAACGATCTCAATATTCTTAGCTGCTAACTTCATTTCGAGTTGAGAAACGAATTTTTCAACAATCTTAACAATGTACTCAGTAGAAAGTTTATCAAAATGGACAATTCCATCTAAACGGTTACGAAATTCAGGGCTAAAAAAGTTCTTTATGGTCTGATCTCGCTTACCTGTATTCTTTGCAGAAGTCTTGGCAAGTCCGATTGCTCCACTATCCATTTCCTTGGCCCCAGCGTTCGTAGTCATGATTATCACTGTGTTTGTGAAGTCAGTCGTTCTTCCTTGGGAGTCTGTTAATGACCCATGATCCATAACCTGAAGAAGGATATTATAGATATCAACATGTGCTTTCTCTATTTCATCAAGAAGTAACACAGAATGTGGGTTTTTCTTAACAGCATCCGTTAAAAGTCCACCTTGATCATGGCCAACATAACCTGGAGGCGAACCAATTAGCTTACTGACTGAATGTTTTTCCATATATTCAGACATATCGAAGCGTTCTAGATGACAACCTAACTGATTTGCTAGTTGTTTTGCTAATTCAGTCTTACCAACACCAGTAGGTCCAGCAAAAAGGAAGCTTGAAATAGGCTTTCCTTCATCTCCTAAGCCTGACTTTGCCATGTAAATCGCTTGTGATACTTCATCAACAGCGTGATCTTGGCCAAAAATAAGCATTTTAAGATTCTTATTTAGGTCTTTTAGCTTATCTTTTTCAGTTGTTTCAACTGTAAGCTTAGGGATATTTGCCATTTTTGCGACAACATCTTCGATATCTTTCTTAGTAATTGAAGATTTCTTCTTCTTTTCAGGACGAATTTGATTTAAAGCACCTGCTTCATCGATAGCATCGATTGATTTATCAGGGTTTTTCCTATCCATTAAGTAACGAGAAGTTAAAGCAACTGCTTCTTTTATGACATTATCAGAGATCTTTACACCATGATAAGTTTCAAACTTCGGCTTTAATCCCTTTAAAATTGCAATTGTGTCTTCATTTGATGGTTCATCAATATCAATTTTTTGGAATCTTCTATTAAAAGCAGGGTCTTTTTCAATGAATTTACGATGTTCGGCATATGTAGTTGATCCGATTACACGTACAACTCCACGACTTAAAGCAGGCTTTAATAAGTTTGATGCATCCATACTTCCGCCAGATGTTGCCCCGGCACCCATAACCGTATGCATTTCATCGATAAAAAGAATCGCTTTTTTGCCATCTTTATCTAGCTTTTCAAGGTCTTTAATAACACCTTTTACTCTTTGCTCGAAATCACCTCTAAATTTTGCACCAGCAACGAGTGCTGCCATATCTAAATTAAAGATTGTTGTTCCCTTTAACACTTCTGGAACATCTTCTTCAACAATTCTCTGAGCTAGGCCTTCAACAATGGCGGTCTTACCAACACCTGCTTCACCAACAAGAAGAGGGTTATTCTTACGTCGACGACATAGAATTTGAACAATTCTCAATGCCTCTTCTTCTCTTCCAACTAAAGGATCAATTCTGTTCTCACGTGCTTGCTCATTTAAATTAATTGTAAACTTTGCAAGAAATGAGTCTCCTTTCTTAGATCTTGATGAGACATCCTCACCTTCAACATATTCAATTCGAGGAATTTCTTCTCCACCTTCTTCATCATCTGAGCTCAATCCATGAGAAATCGCTTTCACGACATCAAATCTTTCAATTCCCTGCTTCTGAAGAGAGTAAAGAGCGAAGCTTTCTTTCTCTTGGAATAGTGAAACAAGAAGATTTACTCCTAAGATCTGGCTTTTCCCACTTGATTGAACATGGATAGCAGCTCTTTGAATAACTCTCTGTAGAGACATGGAGATCTCTGGTTGATATGTGATCCCATTTTCTCGTGCTAATTCTCTAAGTTCATCATTAACAAATTGTTGTTTTGATAAAGAATCGATTTGATCTTCCGTTAGAATACTAAAGTTTGATTCATCGTGAATAAACTCATTGAGTTCACTCTCCATTTCATCAAGATTACCACCACAATATTCGATGATCTCTCTCACATTTTCATCAGATAATAAGGAGAGAAGAACATTTTCTAATGTCAGATATTCATGCCTAAGAGTATTCGCCCTTTGGATCGATTCGTTAATGATGGTTTCAAGTTTTTTTGACATCATTTTCTTTGCTCCTGTGCCTATTCAGGCTCAACGGTACATAATAGTGGATGACCTTCTTTCTTGGCCTCCGAGAGCACCTTGTTCATCTTAGTCTCGGCCACTTCATAGGAATATGTGCCGCAAACTCCGCGGCCATTATTGTGAACATCAAGCATAATCTTCATCGCCTCTTCTTGGCTTCGATTGAAAATATGCATCAATATCCAAATAACAAATTCCATCGTCGTATAATCATCATTATGAAGTACGACATGATATTTTGATGGCTTTTTTACTCTAACTTTATCAGCTACAGCAATATCCCCATCCTCTTCAGTACTAAAGATGGGAGTAAAAATACTCATGTCAATATTAGCGTCTTTTTTAAAATTCAAATTATCTTCTCCACTTCATCAATGATTTTTCTTTCTTTTCTATTATCGCTTATGTGTGCTAATCTTTTCAAGGAGTATACGACTGAAAAATCACTAAAAAAGGTCACTTATGAACTTCTTCGACTTCTTTAAACAAAATAAGAAAACAGATTCAATTAATGATATTCACGACTTCCTCAATAGCACTTTTCCTCACATGGATGAAGAGCGCCTCGTCATTCTCTCTTGTTTCGCTGGGCTACTTGCTCGTATTGCCTATACAGATTTCAATGTTTGCCAACGTGAAAAAAGCGAAATGGAAAAAATACTACGAGATGTAACAAATCTAACAGAAGACGAAGCAAAACACGTCACTGAATATTCAATAAAAATGATGAAACAACTTTCTGGTCTCGATACTAGAAGTTATTGTACACCACTTGTCGATATTCTCTCACAAAATGAAAGATATAAAGTATTAAAAGCCTTATTTGCAATTGCTGCTGCCGATGGTGAAGTTGATCGCGTTGAAAGTAACGAGATAAGCTATATTGCAAATTCTCTAGTTCTCGAAAAAAAATATTTCCTTAGCGCACAAGCTGACGTCAAAGAGTATTTAAAAACTTTGCAAGTTTAAAACTATTCTCTACACTTATATAAGTTACTAGAATAATTAAACAAGGAAGTTAAATGAAAGAGATGAATAATTCTTCAACAGAAGAATTTAAGGGGAATTTTAATTTTGCTAGCATCTTAGATAAGAACGAAAAGAAGATTGCAAAGAGTCCTATTTCTAATCTTCTTCAATCCACGACTCAAACTGTTATAGATCGTGAAGAAGAAAATACGGACAATTCTAATGGTAAAGATCAATTATATAAGAAAATAGAAGAATTAGAGCGCAGATTTGAAACGAAAGAAGTAAATGAGAAATTTGAAAGACTAGAATCACTTCTTCAATCAATTATCATTAACCAAAAAAGTGTCAAAGAACAAATTGAGTACAAACCTCAAGAAGAGATCCTTCCAACGGCAAGAGACAACAAAAGTATTATCATTGCCAGTGGAATCTTATCAATTGCCATCATCCTTGGGGCGTTTATTTATACACCTTCAAAAGAGATTAAGCCTGCGCCAAAACAAGCAATCAAAGAAGTCATAACTAAAAAAGAATTCTTCACACCTATAAAATATTTAAACCTTAGAAGTATTCCAAGTACCAAGGGAACAAAGCTTCAAGTAGTAGCGCCAAATACTCGTGTTGAAGTCCTAAAAACTGATGGAGATTGGGTTCAAATTGAATACCGCGATTATTTAAAAAACACTCTTCATACAGGTTGGGTTTACGATCAAAAGAACTTAAAATCTATATAATTTCAGTAAGATACAGGGGCTTAACGGCCCCTACCCTTGACACTCTCCCAACTGATCCCATCTTTATGTTACACAATTAATAAATGAGGTAACATGTTTCCAATATTGCTATTATTATTTACTGTGGTTCCGGCCATTGAGATCTACCTACTATTTTCGATCGGTGGACAGATTGGTGGTGCCAATACATTTCTTGTTGTTGTACTAACAGGGATCATAGGTGCAGCACTAGCAAAGTCTCAAGGCGCAGCTCTTTTAGCAAAGATCCAGGGTGAGCTTTCTCAAGGTCGAGTTCCAGCTTCAAGCTTTATTCACGGGCTACTTGTTTTTGGTGGTGGTCTACTTCTTTTAACTCCAGGTTTTTTAACAGATATTCTAGGCCTATCGATGGTTCTTCCTCTTACAAGACATCTTTGGGCCATGTATATGAGAAAGTTCTTTCTTAAATCAATTCAAACAGGAAATATGCAATTTTACTCTTTCAAAAATGGCGGTGGATTCTCATCTTATAGTGGAAATGCTTACAATACTCGAGCTCGCTTTGAGGAACAGTTTGAAAAGGCCCAAGATAATCGTGAAGAAAGTCATGGAGCACGTCAAGTTGACGCAAACACCTTTGAAGTTGACTACGAAAAGAAGTAAGATTTCCTTATGACAGATAAATTAATTGTAGACCTAAATGATATTAAAGAGGCTCGTCTTAATATAGAAAGTCGAATTATTAAGACTCCTTTAACCTATTCAACAACTTTAAGTGAGAAGTTCAATTGTGAAGTTTATTTAAAACTAGAAAACTTACAATTAACTGGAGCATATAAAGTTAGAGGAGCACTTAATCGCCTCTCAAAACTTTCAGAAGAAGAAAAAGAAAAAGGCGTCATTGCATCTTCAGCAGGAAATCATGCTCAAGGGGTTGCTCTTGCGGCGAAACAGCTCGGTATAAAAGCGACAATTGTAATGCCGGAATCGACTCCACTTGCAAAGATACAAGGAACAAAGAAGTTTGGTGCTGAAGTAATTCTTCACGGTAATTTCTATGATGATGCCTATCAAAAAGCTTTAGAGATCCAAAGAGAAAATGGCCAAGTCTTTATTCATCCATTTAATGATAAAGATATTATTGCGGGACAAGGAACAATTGGGCTTGAGATCTTAGATGAACTAAGTGATGCCGATATTATTGCCGTTCCAATTGGTGGCGGAGGATTAATTTCAGGGATCGCCACTGCAATTAAAGAAAGTGGTTCAAAGTGTCACGTTGTTGGAGTTGAAGCATCTGAAATGCCGGCCATGAAACAATCTCAAGAAAAAGGCCACATCACAACAATTGAAAAGAAGAAAACGATTGCCGATGGAATCGCTGTAACAACTGTTCTTGATAATACCTTTGATATAGTAAAAAAATATGTTGATGAGATAGTAACAGTCAAAGAAACTGAAATTTCTCATGCTATCGTTACCTTATTAGAATACGAGAAGATATTAACAGAAGGCGCTGGAGCCGCATCAGTGGCATCTCTCCTCTATGATCAATTAAGTGATATTAAAGGAAAAAAAGTTGTTCTAGTGGTTAGTGGTGGAAATATAGACTTAAATATTCTTGATCGAATTATTGAAAGAGGACTTGTAACATCTGGACGCTCTTGTTCAATTGTTGTTAATGTTCCCGATACACCTGGTACAATTGCACATATCGCAAGTATCATTGGTGGCAAAGAAGCTAATATTTTAGAAATTCACCACAATAGGGCCTTCACAACAAGTGTTCTTGGAGAAACAGAAGTTGAATTTACACTTGAAACGAGAGGACATTTGCATATTCGTGAAATTGTTGATGAACTGACGTCAAAAGGTTTTAGTGCAAAGCGCGTATAAAAGGATGGCCTGTGACAGAATTTAACTTTCTAAAAACAACAAGAGAAAATGAAGAGCACCTAGAAAAGAGCTCATTTGTAAAAAATGATATTCGTTTTGATATTCTTGATACAGGAATCATTAAGGCAACTCCTAAGCTTCTTTCAACAGAAGATGCTTTTATCATTTCCTGTGGGATTCACGGCAATGAAACGGCCCCAATTGAATTTACAAATGAAATTCTCAATAAACTGGTTGCAGGCTCTTTAAACTTAGTGGCTCCAACTCTATTTATATTTGGTAACCCAAAGGCCATGAATATAGGTAAAAGGTTTAGTGAATACAACCTCAACCGATGCTTTAACGGTGCATATAAGAACTTAGATGAATATTATGAAAAGTCACGAGCAGAAGTTATTGAAAAGGTCTGTTTTGATTTTTATAAAGAGGTAAAAGATAAAGACCTTTTTCACTTCGACCTTCACTGCGCTCTAAAAAAGAGTATGATTGAAAGGTTTGCTCTTGTCCCTAAAAACGAAGAGCGTAAACGTGACGATGAATTTAATCTAATTTTAGCTAATATGGGAATCGAAGCGTCACTCTTTTCACACAAAGAATCAACCGTATTTAGCTCATTTTCATTTACTAACTTTAATGCATTTAGTGCAACTGTAGAGCTTGGCAAAGTTTATCCTTTTGGACAAAACCCACCTGGAAAGTTTCAAGCGGCACAAGAGACTATCGAAAAACTATTAAGTGGACATGAGTTAGAAAAGAAGAAAGCACCAAAGGCATTTACAATCTTTGAATCAATTAATAAAGAATTTGAAGACTTCAAATTTACTTTTGAGGAAGAAGAAAGTGCTAATTTCACCCCTTTTAAAAAAGGTGAGCATATATTTACACAAAATGCACAACCTTACCTTTGCCCGGAAGAAAATTTACGAATGATTTTTCCCAATTCAAAGGTGATACTAGGACAAAGAGCATTATTACTAATCAAGGAACTTGAATAACTGATCAGGAGAAAATATGAGTGACTTTTTAATCGTTGCTGCAAGTGACGGAATGAATTTAAAAATGGCAGAGACACTAGAAAGCCTGTCTAAAGATACGGATGAATCATTTGAAGTTGTAAAATTAAGTGACTTCAACCTTCCTCTTTATACGACTCAAGAAGAGGAAAATGGAATTCCAGAAGATGGGAAAAAGCTAACTGAGAAATTTATTGCTGCAAAGGGATTTGTTTTTCTGACACCTGAATATAATGGCTCTGTTTCACCATCTTTTGTCAATGCAATCGCATGGGTATCTCGTTCGGGTGGAGAATCTTGGAGAGAAGCGTTTGTTAATAAGCCAGCTTTAATCGGAACTCACTCCGGAGGTGGCGGCCAATACGTTCTAGGAGCTATGTTAAATCAACTTTCATTTATTGGTATGAATGTCCTAGGTCGTAAATTACTTACAAATTATGGCAAGCCATTAAATGAAGACGCTGCAAAAGGCGCACTAGAAGAATTAGTAAAAATTGCAAAATAAGAAATAAAAAAGGCTCCTTTTTGGAGCCTTTTTTATTTTTGACATGATTTTAATAGAACGAGTTTTTCAGGTGGTTCAATGACCATTGCACATCCCCCAACCTTCTGAGACTTAGAAGTTGTATTTAACATAAAAGTAATTGTATCTTTAACAACACTACTATTACCTTTTGTATCAACCACATTTACCTGATAAGAAGCTCGATATTGAAAAATCTCTTTATCAATTAACTCGACCTTCTCTATTTTGATATTCGATTTTGAATCTAGAATATATTCTAAGTTTTTAGGATCATCATAATCAGGATCATGATTGAAACGATATTCTTTAAACTCTTCTTTTAAACACTGTTTTTTTGCACCTGTAATAAGACGAATTCCACTCATTTCGATAGAAATTAAATCCTTTGCAACTGTCTTTGGATCTTTATTCTTTGGACAAAGATCACTTGCACTTACAGATATAAATAAAAAGGCTGCTATGAGTATTTTAGTAACCATCATTTAGCCTCCTTTCTCCAAAGCACTGATTAATACATTCTTCACCCTTGAGTTTACCATAGTCTTCATAATAACAGGCAGGGTTGCCAGAATCATGACGAAGAATACTAAAACGTCCACTTCTCATCTTTTGTGAAGAAGCTCTTCCCTGCACTAGTCTCGTACAGGCCGTTCTTGCTTGTGCCAGCAAATTATTGAACATTGTTGAACGCTTAGTTGCATGAATCCTAGCTGAGACTCTTGCTGGCCCATAATTATTTAGGGCACCACTGTGAATATATGTAAAATCAAAATCATTAATCGTTATCGAATTACAGCTATTTGATTCTGCGGCACCGCGAATCCCAAGAGGGTCAGGCCCTGCTGTATCCACCATAAGAACATGGCTTCCCTTTAAATTTATAATATCACCTGACTGAATCGAATATGGAAGATCAAACTCCACAGGCTTTACACACGAATCTGAATTATCTGAAGCGTAATGAAGAGATGTCGTCGTCAGTGAATTAAAGTCACGATCTGATTTATTAAACTTTAATCCTTCCGCTGCAAATGCGGCCGAAATAAACTCAGAACAATCGATACCAGAAGCTTGAACATTATTTTTTGCAACACCTTGACCTCTTGTAAAGAGATTGATTTCACGACTTCTTAGTCCCTTTCTTGAACCATAGCCATAAACAGGAGGCCTCTGAGTTGTATCAATACATTTTTCCGAAGGAAATTCAGGGTCTTTATCCAGCTGACTTAATATTCCATGAGAATTAACCATTGCTTGCCTATTAGTAATAACTCTCTGCTTAAAGTCACTTCCATCAGTCAAGGTTGCAGGACGAGTAGAGACACCACTAAGCCTTGGTGTCGTTTCATCCATAACAAAATCAATTGCATCACAACTTTGATATATCGTTGCTAAGACTCGTCTGGCACCCATCGAGCCTCGCGTATACATAGTGCCATATGCATAATCCTTATCTGCTTCATCGATATTACACTGTCCGGTAAACGACAAGCTTTCATTAATATAGTTATTAACTTCACTAGATGAAGGAAAATTTGTATAATCATCAGTAAGATCTTCCATCGCCTCTTGTGATGATCTGTCTTTAATTGGCCTTCCATCCGGACCAATGACATCATCAACAGCATCAAGAATATCTGATTCTTTATAGATACGTTCGGCCATCATCTGAGATTGACCATTTTGAATTTGGTCACCAGTCATCTGACATGACGTACTCACGGCCAAAATTATGAATATAGAAATAATGTGTTTTAAACTCATCTAAGTTCTCTCATCTCGGTAACTTATCGGTAAATTTCACCATAACTTTAAATGTAATATCAATAACTTATTAACTTCACTCAATAGTATTCATGGGATGTAAGAACTTGTTACAAATTACTCATGACGCTACCCTGTACTTTTTACACATAACGTTGATAGAAGGATGCACGCACAAAAATAAGGAAAGAAAATGAATTTTAACTTCAATGTATTACTCACTCTTACTCTACTTCTATCATCTGTTAACACTCTTGCTATCGATAAGGTTGTTTACGGTGAAGATAATCGACTAGATCAATATGAAGTTATGAATCAAACAAAGCTAGATCTTCAAAGATCAACTCTAGCAATGATACCAAAAAACAAATTAAAGAAACAAAAAAATCAAGACTCAGATACATACAAGGCCATCGACTCTAAAATCAACCTTTGTGAAGGCGAAAGATTTAATAAACAAGTCGACGTTGCAGACTGTTCAGGCTTTCTAATTGAAAAAGATGGAAGACAATATGTTGCAACGGCAGGTCACTGTGCAACTTCAGTAACAGATTGCTACGATAATTACTGGGTTTTTGATTATTCAAAAAAAGATCCTCGCGACGATGCTAGAACAATTGAAGCAAAGAATGTTTATTCTTGTAAGAGAATTGTAGTACAAAAACTTAGCCGTTACACAGGTGAAGACTTCGCCCTAATTGAATTAGATAGAAGAGTTGAAGATCGTGCACCACTTGAATACCGAACGAAGAAATCTGAAAATATTAGAAAAGGTGAAAAAGTATTTGTTATTGGACACCCATCAGGTCTGCCTTCAAAAGTAGCTGCAGGAGCCTATGTACGTGATGATAGCGACTTCTATAGCTTCGAAACAAACCTAGATACATTCTCTGGGAACTCAGGTTCAGCAGTATTCAACGAAGAAACAGGAATCGTTGAAGGAATCCTAGTTCGTGGAGACGAAGACTACAAATACAATGCTCGTAAAGATTGTTACGAAGCAAATGTTTGTAAAATGGGTAGCTGTGGCGGTGAAGAAGTATTCAGAATGAATAGAATTCTCTACCTAGGAAGATAAAACTATAAAGAAAACTTACCTTCCAAGCAAGAGTTCACACGTTCTTTTGCTTGGTTGAGATCCTCATTAAAAACTGCTCCAACTTCAATCGATAGATTCTCAAGTAGCATTTCAAGGTATTTCGACTCTGCTGCGCCTTTGTCACTAATTTGAAGTAGCTGTTGAATATTAGTTACAAAAGTATCGATATCTTGTTTTTGAATATTAGACTTAAAGAAGTTAATACGATCCTTTTTAGAGTCAAACTCTAAAGGCTTACTCTCTTCAGTAATACGATCAAGAGTTTTACTTAATTCATTTTCAGAACTTAAAGGGCGAAAAGCATCTTCTTTTACCGTTGGAATCATTGTAGTTGAGCGACCTTCAGTAGACTCAATAATATAAAACTCTGCACCACTCATATCTTTAATTTCTGTTATAACACCAACACCAAAGTTTATTGATACTACTTCTTGTCCGATTTCTAATTTTGGCATAATTCCCCTTTCGTTAGATAATTATTATATCACACTTGAATTCGATTTTCTCTAAGGCATTTGATTCGTAACGAGACACGTCAAATGACACCATTAGCTTTCTAGATAATGAGTAAAGTGATATAAGCCTTTTAATATACATAAGTACAAGGGGTATTAAGAGTGAATAATAATTCTTTTCAACAGGCAATATTAGAAGGTATTCCTAAGGTTTTACCAAAATATAAGAAATATGAAGAAGATATTAACCACGCACCTAAGCGCAAGAAAATACTTAATCAAGAAGAAGAGAAGCTTGCCCTTAAAAATGCACTACGCTACTTCCCAAGTGATTTACATGCTGAACTAATTCCAGAGTTTAAAGAAGAGCTTGAAAAGTACGGTCGTATCTATATGTATCGCTATCGCCCTGATTATAAAATTCATGCGCGATCGATTGATGAGTACCCTCACAAGTCAAAACAAGCAGCGGCCATCATGCTAATGCTTTCAAATAACTTAGACTATGCTGTAGCTCAACACCCTCATGAGCTAATCACTTATGGTGGAAACGGTGCCGTTTTTCAAAACTGGGCCCAGTATCTTTTAACAATGCAATATCTTGCGACAATGACAGATGAGCAAACACTCGTTCTCTACTCTGGTCATCCAGCAGGATTATTTCCATCCCACAAAGATGCACCAAGAGTTGTTGTGACTAATGGAATGATGATTCCAAATTACTCAAAGCCAGATGACTGGGAAAAATTCAATGCACTTGGAGTAACTCAATACGGACAAATGACAGCAGGTTCATTTATGTATATTGGGCCACAAGGAATTGTTCACGGAACAACTATCACTGTTTTAAATGCTCTAAGAAAAATTTCTAAAGAGGCCGTTACTGAAACAGCTGGTAAAGTTTTTGTTACTGCAGGACTTGGTGGAATGTCTGGAGCGCAACCGAAAGCCGCGGTTATCGCAGGTTGTATCGGTGTTGTTGCGGAAGTCAATCCAAAGGCCGTAAAGACTCGCCATGAGCAAGGATGGGTTGATGAAGTTTTCACTGATCTTGATGAGCTAATGGCAAGAATTAAAAAAGCACAAGATAATAAAGAAGCTGTCTCCCTTGCTTACCAGGGAAATATCATTAACCTTTGGGAGAAGATTGCTGACAGTGATCTTCATATTGATATTGGCTCTGACCAAACTTCTCTTCATAATCCTTGGGCCGGAGGTTACTACCCTGCTGATCTTTCATTTGAAGAATCAAATGAGATGATGGCAAATAACCCAGAACAATTTAAAGTTGAAGTTAGGAAGAGTTTAATAAGACACGTAAACGCGGTTAATAAACTTGCAGATAAAGGAATGTACTTCTTTGACTACGGAAATGCATTCTTACTTGAAGCATCTCGCGCAGGTGCTGATATTATGAAAGAAGGATCTACTGAAGACTTCAAGTACCCTTCATACGTTCAAGATATCATGGGCCCAATGTGCTTTGACTATGGCTTTGGTCCATTTAGATGGGTTTGTACTTCTAGCACTCAAGAGGATCTTGATTTAACAGATCAGCTTGCAACAGAAGTTCTTGAAAGACTTATGCAAGAGTCACCAAAAGAGATTACACAACAGATGCAAGATAATATTACTTGGATTAAAGGTGCAAAAGAGAACGATCTTGTGGTTGGTTCAAAAGCACGTATTCTTTATGCAGATAGTGATGGAAGAATTGAAATCGCACTTGCCTTTAATAAGGCCCTTCGTGAAGGAAAGCTTAAGGCACCAGTAGTTCTAGGTCGTGACCACCACGATGTTTCAGGAACAGACTCTCCTTTTAGAGAGACATCAAATATTTATGACGGCTCTCGCTTCACAGCTGATATGGCCGTACAAAACTTCGTTGGTGACTCATTTAGAGGAGCAACTTGGATCTCTCTTCACAACGGCGGAGGTGTCGGTTGGGGTGAAGTTATGAACGGTGGTTTTGGAATGGTTCTCGATGGAAGCGAAGATTGTGATCGCCGTATTAAGTCAATGCTATTTTGGGATGTGAATAACGGAATTAACCGTAGAAGCTGGGCCCGTAATGAAGGTGCAACTTTTGCAATTAAGAGAGCGATGGAAAAAGAGCCTCTTTTAAAAGTCACTCTACCAAATCTCGTTGATGATAAGTTATTATAATAAAAAAGAGAGCTCCCATAAGGGAGCTCTACTTTTATTCTATGCCACAGCTCGATAGTTAAGGCTAAAGGGGTAATATATCTCCTGGGCATCTTTATTAATTATATCTTCGACCAAAGATATAAATTCAAATTCATCTAATCCATTTAAGGAAGCAGCAGTCCAAATTGGTGTTAATTTCTCTGAGAATAAATCGGCATTAAAATCACCATCAATCGTCGTTTCTAAATAGATACCTTGAACTTCATTTCTTGCTTCATTTAAAAATGTTTGCTTAAAATTATCTTTTTGCATTAAACGTCCCCTGAAAAAATAAGTAGCGTGTACTTCATTTCTACAAATCTATTTTGCTACAATTTTTAAATACTAATAATTTTTTTGGATACTCGTTTAATTTCAAGTACTTCTGAAGATGAACAATAAATGATCTTTGCTTTTGTCAAAAAAATTTCGTCACTTTTTCATGGCACCAAACAATTTCAGTTTAAGCCCTTTCAAAACTAACGATATCGTTAGGCTTTTGTCGCTCTTTTCCCATTGTTTTCTATTTCAATTCAATTTATATTGGCCCCATGAA
Organism: Halobacteriovorax sp. BALOs_7; assembly: GCF_003612895.1. GTDB lineage: Bacteria > Bdellovibrionota > Bacteriovoracia > Bacteriovoracales > Bacteriovoracaceae > Halobacteriovorax_A > Halobacteriovorax_A vibrionivorans. Next base: position 2,462,854 of record NZ_CP027772.1, read on the forward strand.
AGGTATAATTCTTCTAAGTATTGCATGTGCGATTTGGGGTATGGGCTTTGCCGGAACTCGCTTTACTCTTGTTGACTATTCACCAGTATGGTCAAATTCTCTACGCTATATTTTTGCCGGTCTTTTCGCTTTATTAATCCTTCTCTTTAGAGGTGATTTTAAAAAGTTATCAAATAACAAAGATGAAGTTATCGGTGGATTAGTTTGCTCAGCGCTACTAATGACTGCTCTTCAACTGCAAACAGTTGGGATTGCACTAACAACAATGGCCAAATCAGGCTTCTTTACAGTCTTTTATGCCGTTATTACGCCAATTATTGCGGTTATCTTTCTTGGACAACGTGTTCGTAAAACCTTCTGGCTCCTTCTCATGACTTCAATGCTTGGGATTATGATGATGAATGGTATGGACTTTAATAATTTTAATATTGGTGATGGTTTTGTCATCGTATCAGCAGTCTTTTTCTCTCTTCATATTATAGCAACAGATCGCTATGCAAATAACGTGGATGCAATTCGTTTTAACTTTCTCCAATGTATCTTCATGGGGATTATGGGATTAGTTTTTGCTCTAATTTATGAAGGAGCAACAAGTCTTGAAGTTCTCTACTCTGCAAAGGCGCTAAGCTTCCCTTCTGCACTATGGGGATTCTTAATCGTCTCTATCTTTTCATCACTAATTGCTTTTTCTCTACAAATAGTTGCACAAAAAACAATCCCTGCTCATATTGTAGGTTTAGTCTTTTTAAGTGAATCAATTTTTGCGGCCTTATTTGGCTACCTATTCTTTAAAGAGACCCTGGACCCTACGGCCATGTTAGGAGCTTTTGTCATTGTAATCTCAGTAGCTCTTGTACCGCGTTTCACTAATATTAAAAAAGAAGATGATAATTCAGATGGTGTTTTTGATGAAATAGAAAATACCGGGGTATCGTCTGTTGTCAACGATACCCGAGTATTATGAAAGTAAAATACAGCAATTAAGCTGCAAGCGGTATATCGTCAGTGAATGGGAAAACGACGTTATCAAAGTAAGTTGGAATAATTTCAGAAACTAAAGTTGAAAACTCATCTTCAGTTAGTCCATTTATTTGGGCATCGGACCAAATAATCACTAATTTCTCATTAAAGACGTCACAGTTGAACTCGCCTTTAATTTTTGATTGAGAGACGATTGATTTAATTTCATCTCTTGCATGGGCAATAAAAGTCTCTCTAAAGTTTTCAATATTCATTTATAAACTCCTCTTCCTTCACTCATGATTGTTGAGCTATTAACTATTATGCGCAAGAAATGTCGAATTCTGAGATAATCTTTACTTTTATGTGATTACAGTACTCTATCTACTGCAACTGGGGATGAGTCGTAGTTAATTTATTTATTGAACATGATCGCGATTGCCTAGAACTTGCGCCACTGTCAATAAAAACATGAGCTTATATTCTCAACAATTTTAGATGAGACAAGATGTTAAACCCTTCTTCTTCAAATATTTTTGATGATATTCTTCTGCCTTTACGTAATTTTTAAATGCTTCTAATTTAGTTACAACGGGATTTGGGAAGCGATTACTTTCATCAAGCTCTTTTATGGCCTTTTCACCTTGAACTCTCTGATCCTCATCCAAATAGAAAATTACACTTCGATATTGGCTACCCACATCTACTCCCTGACGATTAAGTGTCGTAGGATTATGGTTTTTAAAGAAGACATCCAAGAGATTTTCAAATTTGATGACATTAGGATTGTAGGTAATTTTAATGACTTCAGCATGGCCAGTTGTATCAGTACACACTTCTTCATATGTTGTTTGATCCGACTTACCACCAGCATAGCCAACTTCTGTTTCAACTACTCCAGCTAACGTTCGGAAGGTCTCTTCAACACCCCAAAAACACCCTGCGCCAAAAACAGCTATTTGATTTTCATTTGATGTCTCATTGCTCATTGCAAACCTCCGATTTATTTCGTAATTTATCCCAAGTATGAGCAAGAAAACAAGAAAATTCTTAGAAAAGAAATTAGAGAAAGAACTAGAGATAGCCAAAGAAAAAGCTGTTCACGGACAACATAAAATTATTATTGTCTTGGACCACTTAAAGGGTGGCTTCAACATAGGAAAGATCCTTAGGTCATGTGAAATATACAGTATTTATGAAGTCCACATTGTTGGAACGAAGTTCTTCGATGTCACAATTGCAAAGGGCGCTCTTAAAAGAGTGAAAACATTCTTTTTCAATGAGATTGAAGAGTCAATTGAGCGAATAAATGAACTTGGTTACACTCCTCTCACTCTAGATTCAAAAGCAGAAACATTTCTAAATAAATGCGACCTTCCACAGAAGTCAGCATTTATCTTTGGTCACGAAGAATTTGGGCCACTGAAAGATATGCCAGGAATAAAAAGGTTAAAAATAAAGCAATACGGTCTAACTGAATCTTTAAATGTTTCAATAGCGGCAAGTATTGTTATGTACGAATACACAAATCAACACGCAAGCGAGTAATTAAATATGATTGAAACAAATGGCCTCACAAAGAAATTTGTAAGTTACAAGAAAGAAGAAGGTTTTAAAGGTAGTGTAAAGTCTTTCTTTAATAGAAGCCCCATTACAAAATATGCAGTAAAAGACTTCAGCTTCAAAGTCGAAAAGGGTGAGATCAAAGGTCTCTTAGGTCCAAACGGTGCCGGTAAAACAACTCTTATGAAGATGTTAACTGGTATCATCGTTCCCTCTGATGGAGAGGTTTCAATTGCAGGTTATAAGCCGTGGCAAAGAGATAAAGAATTCCGTAAGAAAATAGCCCTTGTTATGGGGCAAAAGTCGCAACTATGGTGGGATATTCCGGCCATGGACTCATTTAAGTTACTTCAAAAATATTATGAAATACCAGATGATATGTTTAAGAAAAAACTTGGCTATATGGGAGAGCTTCTTGATGTAACGGAACTTTTTCATATTCACGTAAGAAAGCTTTCTCTCGGTGAGCGTATGAAGCTTGAACTAATGGCCTCTCTTTTACATGAACCAGAAGTTTTATTTCTCGATGAACCAACTATTGGACTTGATCTTGTGGCCCAAGAAAATATGAGAAACTTCTTAAAAGAGTATCACGCAAAAAATGACCTATCGATTATTTTAACATCGCATTACATGGCCGATGTACAAGCACTTTGTAAGGACCTTGTTCTTATTTCAAAGGGACAAAAAGCATACGATGGGCCTCTAAAGAATTTGGAGAGAATTCTTGGTGATAAGAAGTCTGTTTACTTTAGCTTTGATAAATCAATTGATAGCAATGAAGAGTTTTGGACTAAGCTAGATTGTGATTTCTTTGATCACAATACAAGTGTTGAATTGAGAGTAGATAAAGAGGAGCTATCACAATTATCCTCTGCAATTCTTTCTAAGTATCCAGTTATCGATTTTCATACAGAAAAGCTTCCTATTGAAAAAGTAATGAAAAAGATTATGGCGAATCCGGAGATCTTAAGTAATGTCTAATCTTATTAAGTGGTGGCAAACAATTAAAATTTCCGTAGTGAAGTATACGGCATATCGCCTAAACTTCTTTTTACAAATTATTGGACCTGCTATTGTCTTCCTATTTATTAAATACAATCTTTGGACGGCAATTTTTGAAAGTACAGGTCTTGATACTATTAAAGGCTATACTCTTAGTGCAATGTTAACTTACCACGTATGGGCCTTTGTTGTCTCACAACTTGCACAAGGCCACACTGCTCTAAACCTAGCACTTGATATTAGAATGGGAAGAATATCAACTTATCTCATCTACCCTTTTAACTTCTGGGAGTTCCACACGGCATCATTCATTGGATTTCAAATGATTCAATTATGTGTCACAGGTTTTGCAATATTCTTCTTTTCTCTTGTTGGAATCCTACCAAATATAGACTTTATAACTCTTTTAAATGGAGTTGCCGTTTGCCTCTTTGTAAGTCTATTTTGGTTTTCTCTACAATACCTAACTGGGGTTATGGCCTTCTGGCTTGAAGAGACATGGATCCTAAGGGTTATGCTTCAAATGATCACAGTATTTTTATCCGGAGCAATTATTCCTTTAGAACTCTATCCAGACTTCTTTAGAGAAATTCTCATGTACACACCATTCCCTTATCTAACCTACTACCCGATTAAAGTCTTCATGGGTGAGCCAGTTAGTTACTCAACGTTCTTTAGCGTATTAGGTCCTTGGCTTATAGGTGTTAGCGTAATCTGTACATTAGTCTGGAAACGTGGAATTAAACTTTATACGGCAGCGGGGATGTAATGAGTTTTAAAAACGAATGTAAACACTACTTAAGCGTTTATTCAAAGTTTGTCTCGACAAGTACTTCAGTAGCAATGAGCTTTCGTACTAGCTTTGTTCTCATGATCTTTATGGATCTCTTTTTCTTTGCTTCAGCATATTTCACACTAGACTTTATCTTTGATCACGTTGATCAAGTGAAGGGCTGGAACAGAGATGAATTCATGTTATTTTTGACATATATGCTTTTAATGGATTGCTTTCATATGATTATCTTTAGTCAAAACTTTTGGCGCTTTAGTGATGATCTAAAATCTGGTCAGCTCGATTATACAATCCTACGACCTCTCAACTCAATTTTCAGTGTCTTCTTTCGCTATGTACGCCCATCATCTCTTCCGACATTGATTCCAGCGATCTCTATATTTTGCTACTACGCTAATGCCAACGGCTTTACTTTAATACAATGGCTTCTTGTGCCCCCATTACTTATCCTATCATTAACATTACTAGCAGTTATTGAATTCGTTATAAGTTGTGCAATGTTTTGGCTTGTTGAGGGTGTTGGAATAAATTTCTTTAGAATGCAGATGCAACAATTATCACGTTGGCCAGATCTAATCTATGGAACAATGACAAAGAGAGTTTTTTCTTTCTTTATTCCAATTCTGCTAATTGGCTCTGCACCAGTACGCTTCCTACTAGATATGAGTAAGTGGCACTACCTTCTGATCATGGTAGGAGCAACGATAATCTTTTGGTTTGTTTTAAAGATACTTTGGGAAAAAGGCCTACAAGTCTATGATTCAGCCTCTTCGTGACAAAGGAAGAGTACTCATAAACTTGAGGCCAGATTATTTTAGGCAGCTTTGGGGGCCGCTTCATCGCCAAGTATGGCAGTTTCAATTTCATCAATTGATTTATTAACGTGAACAACTTCATTTAAAAGTTTTCCAGCAACTTTAGACGCTTCCTCAGCAATACCAGTATTAGATCTTGAAGACAGATCAATACTTGAGATAGAGCTTTGAAGCTCTTCAATACCTTTTGCTTGTTCAAAAGTGGCAGTTGAGATCTCGTTAATGGCCTTTGTAACATCATCAACACTTTCAACAATACTCTCTAGAATATCACCACATTCTCCCGCAACCTTAGTTCCAGAGTTAACACTATCTCTAACTTTTGAAACAAGTGAATTAAGTGTTTCATTAGATTCAGTAATCATACGATTTACTTCTTTTACACTTGAACTAACCATTTCAGAGATATCAACAGAAGCGTGTCCACTCATCTCAGCAAGCTTACCGACTTCTTCGGCAACCACTGAGAAACCTTTACCAGACTCTCCTGCCCTTGCAGCTTCTACTGATGCATTGAAAGAAAGAAGTTTTGTTTGAAAAACGATATCATTAATAACCTGTGTTCTTTCTTCAATTTGTTCAATTAGACTAATAATCTGCTGCATCTTTTCTGTATTTGAGCCCAACTCTTCAACCATCTCGACAATATCGCTATCAATTCCATTCATTGAATCAATCATTTTCTTAACGATCTTCTGTCCAAAAGCAGCTTTATCTAAACTCTCTTTTGCAAGTTCAGTCGACTCTTGAGCATTATTTGAAGTCACCTTTATCATGGAACTTACTTGCTCGATTGCCGCAGAAGACTCTTGTAGAGAAAGGTCTTGGTTTCGAGAAGAAGACGTTAGATTATTTGACGTAAGTGAAATATTATTTGCACTTTTAGTCATAAAATTTGAGCTCTTTGTTAAACGCTCAAGAGTTTCTCTAATGCGTAAAGAAATCTTATTAGCATAAACAACACCGGCACTAAGACCTAGAATCACCCCAACAATTGATACAATGAGAAGTGTATAATTAAGAGAGCTTACAGTCTGATTAAATGCGGCCGCAGAAGTTACGACTTCTTGAGAAATCTCTTTAGTGTAAAGATCCAAGGCGACTTGATAGCTTTCAGCGGCCTCTGGACAATGTACATGAAAGATTTCTAATAATTCTTTCCTTGCTTTAACACTTCCGTCTTTTGCCAACTCAATAGCTCTAGCACCAACCGCTTTAAAATTTCCCCACTCTTTTTCAAGGTTGTTAAAAATTTCTTTTTCATTTTCATCGTGGAGTTTTGACTTTAATTTCTTGGCGGCAGTATCGTATTTTGCAATCATCTCAAGAGTAGAGTTAATCGCAGCCTCACTTTCTGAGGCGGTATTATCCTCAAGCCCTAATGTACGAACAGCAATTCTTGTTTTCTGATAGCTAACATCCATTTCGTTGAGAAGAATACTGCGTGGAATAATATCGCGACTAAATTCATGAGACTCATCGCTCAATTTTGAGATTCCAAAATAAGATACAGTACTAATCGAAATACTAACAATTGATAAAAAGACACATAGTAAAATTAATTTAAACTTAAAACTTTTGTTCATTTATCACCCCTAGTTAATTCAACTATCGGGCAATAACATCAATAACTTAAACTTCGTTTCTATAGTTAACCTTAATTCAACTGTTAACCCTGCAAATTTAGCTGTTAATCTTCTTAATTAAATAATGGCCTTTTATAAATAAAAAAATCTAGTGTGATTCTATCTTGTCACAGGCCCCTTGATGCTTAATTGGTACACCCTTGCATCGAGCATTACATGAGCTGCCATAAGTTTTTCCATCAACACCACAAACAGGTTTCCAAATCATAGGACATACACAAGTAGATGGTTTAGGCGGAGAAACATGAGAAGGCTTATTTTTCTTTTTTTCAACAACTTCACAAGCACCATTCTTTATATCAGTTGCTCCTGAAGACTCTGCCATACAAGCATTTGTATAAGTAACTCCATTGGCACAAACCGGAAGGTAATCTTTTGAACAAAGAAGAGCATATATTTGAAACTGAGATAAAATTAAAAAAAGAGATATTATTTTCATAAATAAATTATAACACAAAGGCTTCAAATGGCCTTAATCTTGGAATTTCATGCGCATCATGTTAATAATAATGCCCTAAACGACTAGAAAAAGGATAAGTACATGGAAAACTTTATTGATCAAATTATCAAAAATTTAAGTGCCAATGGTTTCCCTCAAAAGAAGGTTTCTCTACCAACAGAGAAAATGTATGAAATCGCAGATTCAAAAGGTCTTAGTCTAAATAAAGTTCTCGATGAACTTCGTGAAAAAAAGATGATCGGTAGTGAAATTGGCCCAGAAAAAATCATCTTCTCAATGGAGAAGTTTGAGAATCAAGAAGATATGTATGCAAAGGCACAAGAGATGATGTCTCAAATGTCACCTGAAGAAATGCAAAAGATGCAAGAGATGGTTCAAAATATGACACCAGAACAGCGTGAACAAATGATGGAACAGGCCCGTAAGATGGGGATGCTCTAATAAAGTCATTCTTTAGCCTCCCACTTTCACAACTAGAGTCCTTTGTAATTGAGCATGGGTTTACAAAAGTCCATGCTCAAACAATTTATACTCAAGTTTATAAACATAGTAAGAAGTCGTTTCACGAAATTGAAGGCTTACCAAAGAAGCTCTACCCTCTTTTAGAAGATAACTTTATTTTTGATTTTCTTGAAATAGCAAAAGTTCAAGAGTCTATTGATGATAAGACCATTAAGTTACTTTTTAAGCTTAGCGATCGACGCACAGTTGAAACTGTTTGTGTCCCCTTTCAAAAGAAGTACACTCTATGCCTATCTTCTCAAGTTGGCTGTTCAATGAAGTGCTCATTCTGTTTTACAGGAACACAGGGCCTTACTCGCTCCCTTAAAGAAAAAGAGATCATTCTTCAATATATTCAAGCGTATAACTTCATTAAAGAAAAGTTTAATGGCCATCAAGCGGCTCCTAATATTGTCTTTATGGGCCAAGGTGAACCACTTCATAATATTGAAGAAGTAGCACAGGCAATTTCAATCCTGAGGATAAATGAAGGTATGGGCCTAGGTCCAAGACAAATCACTCTTTCAACAGCAGGCTATTTACCAGGGATAAAACGCTTTAAGGAATTAGGTAGTATCAACTTTGCTCTTAGCTTCCACTCACCATTTAATGATGAAAGAAGTGAACTTATTCCATTAAACAAGGCTTACCCTATTGAAAAACTAATTGAGGAATTAAAAGGCCTTAAACTTATGAAGCGCCAATACCTTACTTTCGAGTACCTTGTTATCAAGGACTTAAATCATAGTAAGAAGCACTTAGAAAAGATTGGAGAGCTTTTAAAAGGAATGCCTGTTATCTTCAATCTCATTCCATTTAATGAATTTCCTGGTGCCCCTTATAAAAGGCCATTGATGGAATCTGTTGAAGAATTTAAGGCTGGCCTAATGGAGCTTGGCTTTCATGCAAAAATAAGAACGACTAAAGGAGATGACATCCTGGCGGCATGTGGTCAGCTCACATCTGAAGAGCTAGAGGAAGCGCTCTGCTAAGCCAGCTTCAGGAATAGGACAGACATCAAGTTCTTCCCCAATAATATAACGATTCTTTGCTATAAACTGATAAATTCCATCACGAATGAAACGCGGGATAAAACGAAAAAGTTTAAAATATGTATGACCCAGTGTCACCATGATATTAATCGCCGCATCAGACTTCGTTGAAATCTTACCATCTTGATAGAAAACGACAGTTGATAAATTCTTAACGAAATCTTGTTCTAGATAATTTAGCGCCTTCTCATCTTGGAGATGACAGAATTTGATCCGTTTCTTACGATCAATTCGATAAATAAATTTGATGATGCCATTACAAATCAAGCACTTACCATCGAGAAAGACGATATTCATGGTTTATATCTTACACTAAAGTCCTTCAATAATCTAAATTGTAAAAATTATATTGAGACACATACTGATACATAGTTCATCTTTCTTATGCTAGATTTTGGCCAACATTAATCAAATATTTGAGAGAGAATTTATGAAGAACGCCCTACTTCTAACAACACTAGTATTTACCTTAGCTGGTCTCACTTCTTGTGGTGATCGCTCTTCCCTATACGACAACACTGGCCCTACATTAAATAGCCAAGGCCTTGGTGGAGTCTCAATTGCATCAGCTCTAAATGAAGCACCTTTTGTATGTGATCGATATTCAAAAGATGGATGTATAGATGAAGTCTTACTTATGGGTAAATTAAATCGTGGGCGACTTCAAACATGTGCATCGTTCTTTGTTGGTGATAACTTAGTTGCTACAGCAAAGAAATGTCTTCCAAGACAAGAAAGAGATCAATCATTTGGAGACTGGATGGCATCTGCATGTAAGCAAATTGCTTTCAAGGATTTAAAAGGCTTCACTTACACATGTGACTCAATTGAAAACCAAAAATATTCTGAAATTGTTCTAGTTAATACAAAACAAAAAAGTAATGTTGGATTCCTAGAAACAACATTTGATGGTGTTAAGTTTGGAGATAAGAATAAAACTTTTGAAATAACTTCATTCTCAAGAGGTGGAACAACAAATTACGCACTCTCAGAAGGAAAGTACACTCGAGCAAAGAAAGAATGTAAAGGTATTACAAATTCACTACTTACTACAATTAACGGAACAAAAGATTCTAAGAACTTTGTTCTTTCTAATTGTGCAATCGACTGGAACTCAACAGGTGCTCCAGTAATTGTAGATGGAAAAGTAGCTGGTATGCTTCATGGAAAGATTGAAGGTGATGCTGATTTCGGTGCAAAAGTAAGTGAAAGAGACGGTGTTGCTCTTGCTGAAAACTTTGCATGTCAAACAAAGTTCAATCCTTCAACTCCAGCAGACTGTAACCTACACCATGATACTCACAAGCGTAATGCTCTAACTAACTTAATTCAAGAAGCGCTTGTAAATAATGGTTCAACTTTTGAATCTTCATTAAAAGATATTACAATTTTTAGAAAAGATGGAGATCTATTAGTACTTGAAACTCAAAAACCAGCTCTATGTTCTTCAGTTGGAGACACAGGTAGCTTCCAAGCATGTAAGGTTAAGCTTCCAATGAAGAATAAGTTCTTATCGATCATTGATATTGAAAATGTTGCTCTTGATTGTGAAAGTCCTGTAGCAATAAATTGGAAAGCTGTTAATTATAATGATGAGCTAACAAGAGCACTAAGCTTTGATGATTTAAGTCTAAATGGTTATCACACTGATTTAAACTTTAAGAAATTAAATTCATGTCTATAAGTAAAAAGGCCGTCTTATTGACGGCCTTTTTTATTTAAAGTGTATTTTGTAAAAACTCTCTCATCATCTCCCAAGATTCTTTATCCGCTTTTTCATTGTAAGCTAACGGTAAGTTAAACTTCTTTCCTTTTTCTGTCGCAGCAGGATTAGTAAAAGCATGAGTGGCACCTGGAAGGTTCACAAACTTCATGGAAAGTTTCGAATCTCTAATAACATTCTTAAAGCTCTTTATATCTTCTTTTGAAACAAGTGGATCATCTGCACCATTAATTACAAGTAATTTAGCTGTTGATCCCTTTTTTACTGTCTTTATTCCACCTAGTGAACCATGAAATGAAACCACTGCTTTTAGATCTGCTCCTTGAGTTGCATTAAAAAGAACTACTGCCCCACCAAAGCAATATCCTATTGCACCTATTCTTTCAGAGTCGACACTTTCTTGCTTCTTTAAAAGTTCTACCGCAGCATTAAACTTTGCCTTTAACAATTTAGGATTGCTAAAAGCCTGCTTTGAAAATTTCATCGCATCTTTTGGATGCTCAGCAGTTTTTCCATCACCATACATATCAAGAGCAATAGCATTATAGCCAAGATCAGCTAATTGATCGGCCCTCTTTCTGGCATAATCATTATGTCCCCACCATTCATGAACAACAACAATACCAGGGCGCTTATCATCAGCGCTTCCATTTAGTGCCATATAACCTTTGAAATTCTGTTCTCCTACTTGGTAGTCAACATCTTTCGTTGTGACTGATGAACAGCTTACAAAGCTGAATAAGAACAAAATAGGTAGTAAAATTCGCATTATTCCTCCTTAAAGATTGACTGGCCCAATGCAATTGGTTAATTATGCATTATGACAAAAGATAGCTTATATAATTTAACTTTAGAAAGTTTCCCATATGATGAAGCAAAAATCATGGGAAAGTGGGTCTATAAAAAGTTAAATTTCAACCCTGACACATGGGAGCATGCGCCAAGAGTGGTACGTGAAAAAGCTAAGGAATATGACCTTTCTTTACTCAAAATATTATGGCAAGGCCTGTCAAAAGATGGGACGAGAAAGTTTCTCCTAGGTCTTAAAGATAAGAATTCGATTGAAGCTGTTTTAATAGAAAGTGAAAATGACAAGCGACTACGATCAACTCTTTGTATCTCATCACAAGTAGGCTGTGCAATTGGCTGCACCTTTTGTCATACTGCCACCCAGGGCCTTACAAGACATCTGACGACAGCTGAAATTGTCGGTCAATACTTAACTGTATCAAGCTGGATGCGCGAGAATGTAGATAAAGATTATCAAATCTCAAATATTGTTTTTATGGGCCAAGGTGAGCCTCTTCATAATTTTGAAAATGTTAAAAAGGCCTGCTACCTCTTAACTGATCCTTTAGGAATTGCCCTTAGTAAGAACAAGGTAACTATCTCAACATCAGGATTAGTACCCAAGATTAAGCAATGGGAAGAGCTACCGGATGTGAATGTTGCCATTTCACTACATGCAATTAGAAATAACCTACGCTCTGAGCTTATGCCAATTAATAAGCGCTACCAAGTTGATGGCCTACTTGAGGCATTGAAAACAATTCCTGTTAAAAACTCTCGACGTATCATGTACGAGTACTTACTCATTAAAGATCTAAATGATACTCAAGAAGATATTGATGGCCTCATTGAAAATCTGCCTAAAAAAGAATCAAAAATTAATATTATCCCTTTTAATGAGTACCCAGAAAGTAAGTTCAAGAGACCAAGTGATGAACACATTGAATGGTTTCAAAGATCACTACAAGCAGCGGGACTAACCTGTACGGTACGAGAAACAAAGGGCGATGATATTTTAGCAGCTTGTGGACAATTAAAGACTCAGTACGAAAAGCTCAATCTTCCTAACTCAAACTAATTAACTAGTTTCGTTATTAACTTTTTATAGCTTATCCCAGCTGACTCTGCAGCCATCGCAAACTCATCTTTCATGGCGATATTTGGATTTGGATTGGCCTCAATAATATATGGGATCCCATTTTCATCAACACGTAAATCAATCCTAGCATAGCCATTTAACTCAAGAACTTTATATGTTCGCTTACAGATTTTTATTATTCGCTCTTTAACTTCTTTAGGAATATCTGCTAACTCAATATCGATACCTTTTGATTTGCGATACTTCATATTCCATTTGGCCTTCTCTGAATAGAGTTCAAGTTCAGGCTTATCAACTTTGTTAAAACGAAGTTCAAGAATTGGTAGAATCGTTAATCGTTTATTACCGATAACTCCCACAAAGAATTCACGACCTTCGATAAATTCTTCAACAATGACCTCTTCTTCGTATTTATCCATGAGATACTTAATACGTTCAAGTGCCTTCTCTTCACTTTTTACAATTGAAGCTCCACTAATTCCTAATGAAGCATCTTGGTACAAGCACTTAACGATTAGTGGGAACTTCAACTTCTTAGAAAGCTTCGTTTTTTTACGATTTTTAAAGACTTGAAATTGTGGTGTTTTTATTCGGTGATATGAAAGAAGCTTCTTGGCCATGGCCTTGTCACGTGCAATCATTAATCCTCTTGGATTATTACCTGTATACTTAACTTTAAGTAGCTCTAAGTAGGAAACCACATTTTGATCAAAGAGAACGTTACCATTGAATTCCTCAAGTAGATTAAAAACAATATTTGGTTTGAATTCATCGATGGCCTCTCTAAGAGGCATTAAGTCAGAATAAAGACCTACGACTTTTACGTTATGACCAAGACTCTTTAAAGTCTTAATAACATTGTATTCAGTAATCCAAGGCTTATATTCAAACTCTTCCCGTGCTTCCTCCTCCTTAGAAATATCTTGAGGTGGAATTAGATCTGAATGGACAAGTACGAGAACTTTCTTTTTACTCACATGATAATCCTGTCGCGGCCCTCAGTGAAAAACTTTTTAGTATGACTTAGCAAAAGTTTCTCTAAGTTTTGAGTTCCTCTTTCATTTGGAATATATAGCTTCTTAACCGAAGTGATATTCTCCAAATCTTTAACAACAGAATCTATTTTATATTGATATGTATTAGTCTTCAAGGCGATGTTTCTAATTAACTGCTGGCGATTATTTTTTAGAACAACTCTTAAATCTGTTCCAGTTGTTGAGTTATCATTTAAGTATGACTCAATATGCTTAAGACTTCGTCTCGTTAAAGACTGCTTACGTAGTCTCTTCTTCTTAAGCTGAAGATACTCTGCAACAGTTAATGTGCTCTCCTCTATCGAGTCGACTTCTTTATAAAAAACGACATTTGGCTTCTTACCGCGTAAACTCTTCATTTGAGAATCAACGTATTTAAGCTTTGTTAGAGCTGGCCAGTTTTCATATATATTTCTCCAATTTGATCTTGGAGTTAGCCAGGTTGCAAATGTTTCTGCAAAGTCTTCCTCAGGATGGGCCTGAGCATAATGATCTTCTAAGTGATATACATAATTCTTAGAGAAAACTTTAGGAATATATGAATTTGGATAACGTTTATCATGATCACCAAAGATACTCTTTCTTCTTTGCTCGTCTTTTAAAAAGTAGGCATTATCCATAACATGCCCACATTCGTGTCGCATAAGCTTCATAAACCAGTCACGAGTTTCACCTTCGACATGACCGATGTACTGTCTTTCTAATGCTATTAAACGTGGGTGCATTAGAGTAAATGGTATCGCAATTCCAGAGATAGAATCAGGACAAAACCAATCATCACTAAGCCAAACCTTTGGTCGAACTAATAAATTCTTATTTTCTAATTCCTGATTTAGCTGATCTAAACAATTTGAAAAAATACTCTTATCAAATGAGATATCGAGTTCCCATAATTGGGCCCCCAATATATCTCTTTGATTAGAATTTTCTAAATTTAGTTTCTTCATTTGCTCTTCCAGTTAAGGGCCGATTATAGCTGTAACTGGAAGAAATTAAAGAAGAAAAGCCTTGGCATGAATTATTTATAAGTCATTAATACAGACTTGGCCGTTACGATTAATCTTGAGCTTAAAGTCGACTCCCTCGATCTTTGCTCGAATATGAGAGAGATGCGTATTTATCGTTTTATTGGTCACAACGACAGGTCCCCACGCTCCCATTACTAATTCTTCTAATTTGTAAATTCTCTTTCCCCCTGAGATTAAAAAGTAGAGAACCTTATACTCTGTTTTTGTTAAAGCTACCTCATTATCTCCAACATAAACCTTCTCCTCTTTGTGGTTAATCCTCAGGTTTCTAAATCCTACCCAATCATTCTGGATAATAAATGTCATATTTTTAACTCCTCCCCCTTCAATAAATTAGGTTAATGGGAGGCGAAAAAATTAACAACTTATAGATAGGAAATGTCTAAACAATTATCCTAATCATAGAAATATTATTTCCTACAGATATGAAAAATGGCTATAAATTCAATACATTACAGATCGTGTAAGCAAATTTGGTTGTTGCGATTTATACGAATCCTGAAATCAACACCTTTTGTTTTATGTCTTAGGTGTGTGAGGTGGGTATTGACCGTTTTATTTGCCACATCTACATCTCCCCATATAAATTTAACTAGTTGCTCCCTCGGATAGACTCTTTTGCCACCATCGAGAAGAAAAAATAGGATCTTACACTCGGTTTTTGTTAGCTCTACCTTCCTTTCATCAACATAGGCCACTCGATTTTTTGGGTCCAAGGACAGATTTCGAAAAGATAGGGTCTGATTATTTGAATTATTAAGTGGTTCCATATTCATTTCTCCTCCAGAAGAATCATTGAGAAAATTTTATTCCATTGAACATGTCCATGTTTGTGAGGTAAAAATAAACCTATAGGGATTATTCACATATTAATTGGACTTAAGAGTAATTGATGAAAAATAAGAAAGTACTATTTTGGAGCGGTGGTTTAACCTCTCTTGCAACATTAAAGAAACTATTAGAATCACATAAAAAGGATGAAATTATTCTTCTTTGTCTTCTTAATAAAGAAGGTAATGAATTAGGTCATACAGGAATCCCCGAAGAAGTACTCCAGCTACAAGCTCGATACTTAGGTTTAAAATTAGTACGACTCTATCAAGATGAGTTAAGTAAAAAGGTCTTAGAGAAATTTGTCCAACAGGGATTTGAATTCTATTGTGGGTCTCGAGATGGCCACTTCATTGAAACAACCCCTCTACTGAATTCCCTAAAAATTGAAACTCCTCTTAAAGGTATTGCATATACTGAGTTAATGGAACAAGACCAGTCGAGAACAATTCTAACTTCGGTACAAAACGAAGAGGATCAAAGATTACTAGGTAAAGAAATAAGTGATATTTCACAATATCTACAACAGAGTAATCAGCGACTAGATACTTTTGTGATTTACGATCCACTCTTTCGAATCCGCATTCCATTTTCAAAAAATATTGTTGTTGAAAAAGATGGTTATTTTATCTGTAAGATAAGAAGCGTTTAGTATTCAAGAAGTTTTCTCTTAACTTGAATTTATTTTAACATTACCTCCATACTTGCTTGCCTCTTGGGTCATATAATCAATGGTGATCACTTTTGGAGGTTTTATGAAGTCAGAAAGTAAAAGAAGGAAGTTTCTCTTTGTTGGTGCTCGAATTGTTATGGGAACGGTTCTACTTCTAGGAGGAGTTACTCCAGGTCTAGGGCTATTAACAGAGTCACAATTTACACCTGAGGCCCTTTCCTTTATTAATTCTCTGCAAGAAACTGGTTATCTTTACTACATGATTAAATCACTTGAAATTGTACTTGGGACAATGTTCCTATTAAATTTGTTCATTCCATTATCGGCCGTAATTGCAGCACCACTTGTAATTAATATCTTATTTTTTGAGTTATTCTTATGTAACTCATTTTTAATAGCGCCGATATTACTAATTGCCTGTGAGACAATCGTGTATCTAGAGCATCGTAAATTATTTAATTGGTTATTTAAGTATCAAGTTCATACACATACAAATGATTTAGATGCACCAGATATGATTATTCTCTCAGACTTAAAAGAGAAAGATCCTAAAACTTATAAAAATGTCGTCAATTCTCAGTACTATCACAATATATAATTTCTATCTTACGGCCCATTGTCTTCAAGCTCTTCTTGACAGACAATGAGCCTCCTGTGAAAATTCATGAATTGAAAAATTCAACAAGGTGAACTCTGTGAAATTCAGAGACTGTCCCGCAACGGTTAAAGTCCGATCCCTGTTTTTTAACTTTATATCTCGGAGGAAGATCATAAAAACGCCACTTATTCTATTATCTATAGTTTCATTACCAATTCATGCTGACATTTTTATCAAGGCCTCAAAGCTTGAAACATTAAAAGAAAAAATAACTAGCGATGTGACTGTCATTACCGCCCAAGAAATTGAAGACTCTGGAGCAACGACCTTGCAAGAGCTTTTACAAGGTAGGTCATCGGTATTCATACCCCAAACAGGAGGACTTGGATCAATCGCAAGTTTTAACTTAAGAGGACTACCAACAGGTTTTTCTAAAGTTATCATCGATAATATCGAGCTTGTTGATCCAACTGATATAAATAACTCTTTTCAAGTGAATAATCTTTTACTCGAAAATATCGAAAGCATTGAGATCTTAAAAGGAAGTCAGTCGATACTCTATGGATCAAACGCTGTTGGTGGTGTTCTAAAGATTAATACAAAGAAAGGACATAAGAACAATTCATTAAATCTTGAATACGGAAGTTTAAATACAGTTAAAGCTGGCCTTCAGAGCAGCGGCAACTTTGATAAGCTCAATTATGGATTAAGTGCGAGTTACCTCTCAAGTGATGGCTACTCTGCTGTCAATGAAGATAGAATCAAAAATGCAGAAGATGATTCATTTAAGAACTTAAACCTCAATCTTAATTTAAGCTATCTTTTAAACGAACAATTAGAACTTAATTATCAAGGTCAACTTCTTGACTCAGAAGTAGAAATTGATGGTTTTGAATCCACTCCACCGTATGGTCCAATCGATGTCGTTGAAAACGATCTTAATGAATACCTTCAATCAAATCATTACCTAGGGTTTAATTATTTTTCTGAAGATGAAAAATTAACGATAACTCCAAGTATTCGTTATTCACATATTAAGAGAGAAGACCCTACGAATAGCTTTACGCCATTATATAAAGGTAATGAGACACAAGCTAAACTTGATATTAAGTATAAGCACACTCAAAACCTAAGCCTACTTTCTGGAGTTGAGTACACAAAGCAAGAAGACGAAGTTGAGAATTCTCAAAGTGAATTATACTCAGTTTACACTGCAGCAAACTTAAGTCTTGAGAAATGGTTCTACGATCTTGGACTACGATTTGATGACTTCTCATCAATACAGTCTAATAACTCAAACGTAATAGGTAGCGCAGGTGCAGGTTATCGAATAAATAATGAGATCTCTTTAAAGGCACATATTTCACAAGGATTTAAACTTCCTACACTTTATCAACTGGCCAACCAAGTTGATGATTTAAAACCAACAGATAGTATAAATACAGAGTTTATCTTTAGCTACAATACGATAATGTCTCAATTTGAGGTCGCTATATTTAACTATGATCTTAAAAATCAAATTGATTACGATACTACTGTTTTTGGTTATGACAATATAGCAAAATCTCAAATTCAAGGGATTGAATTAAATCATTCAATAGAATTTAAAAATAGTTTCAATATAAAGACATCTCTAACTTTTCAACGTGCAAAGAATGAAACAGATGATTCTGATTTATTAAGAACACCAAAACAATTAGGAAGCTTAATTCTTGGTTATCAACTAAGTAAAAATCAAAGACTGATTAATAATTGGCAATACGTTGGAAAGAGAAAAGATGTTGGTGGAGAGCTACCGTCCTATGTTGTAGGTAATTTCACTTATCATTATAAAAACTTTTCTTTTAAAGTTTTAAATATTCTTGATAAGGATTACGAAAACGTCGAGTACTATGGAACGATGCCTAGAAGCTATTATCTCTCTTATAAACTCTCATTTTGATGATATCTTTTAACAAGACTCATCGCTATGAAAAATGAAACTATAGAGCCAATATTTAAGAGATAAAAGAGGTAGAAAGCGTTGCCAGCACCAAAGCGCTCAGCGATTGCACCAAAGATAAAGTGCATGATTGCAATTCCTACTCCAATATAACTCATGGTACTACCAAGGACGACATGGTTCTTTTTTGGAAATGAATTTGAAATCCAATCGACAATGACAGGGAAACAAAACGACATAAACAGCCCTGTCATTGCATAAAATATTTGATGTATCTCACCTAAGCTAAAACAAATTAATGTCGAAACTAAAGAGATAATAATTAACTTTTTCGATTCTAATTCAATCCTAAAAAATGCGAATCCTAATCGCCCAATCATAAGAAAGAGAAAGAAATAAGAAAGATAATTATTTGCTACGTATTCACTAAATCCATGGGCCTCTACAAGATAATACTTA
Organism: Halobacteriovorax sp. BALOs_7; assembly: GCF_003612895.1. Taxonomy (GTDB): domain Bacteria; phylum Bdellovibrionota; class Bacteriovoracia; order Bacteriovoracales; family Bacteriovoracaceae; genus Halobacteriovorax_A; species Halobacteriovorax_A vibrionivorans. The sequence goes on from NZ_CP027772.1 coordinate 2,481,825, forward strand.
ATTCTAGAAGAAACCATAATCTCCGAGGCTACGTAACAACCAGCAAACAGGCCAATTAAGAGATTCATGAAAAATGCATCCTTCATTGTACCGTGGTTTTCTTTTATATCTTGATGATGACTATCATGAGTAAAAAATGAATAAATCAAAACAATAGCACAAGGAATTGCTAAAAATTTAAAATAGTGAATCCAACTAAGATTAACATAAAGAAATAGTGATAATAATTGTGGGGCAAGGAGCGAAGAAAGCCCATAAGCTCCATGTAGCCCCGATAAGAATCGCCTTTTTTGAAAAGGTGGTGCTCCCGAATCAACCATAAAATTCATCGTGATACCAGTAATTCCAAATCCAAAACCAGCTAAGGCTCCAAAGACTAAACTTAAGTCGAAGTTTTGAAAGTCTCCTCCTGCACCAATACCATATGTTCCAATTGCCATCATGATCATAGCAACTCGAGTTGAGACAACAGGCCCTAGCCTAGGTAGCCAAAGAGAAGTTGATAGGTATGCTAGAACAGAGGTAATAGACATTAGAGAAAAGATTAATGAGCCCTTATCAGGCCCAATTGAAAAGAAGCGAAGTAGTTCTGGATAAACGGCCCCACGTCCATTATCAATAAAGCTTAGAGCGACTAAGGACATATAGCCTAGAATTACGTATCCAAAATTTTTCAAACTTCTTCCTCTATAGTCTCTTACTTAAGCAATAAGAGACTTATCCTTATATAGTAACCATAATTGGTGGATTGCACGTGTCGCTGCTAAATGTAGACGTTTACGAGCAGTGTTATCAATTGGATAGTTTTCCTTATCGCAATCTGGAATGATGACATAATCAAATTCGAGTCCTCGGATTTGTTCTACTGTTGTGACTTCAATCCCAGGCTTCAGTGAGAAGTTCTCATCTAAAACAAGTCGAACACTTCCGACCTCTTCAATTTCTCGATACAGTTCTCGCGCCACACTCTCCTTAGCACAAATAATGGCAACAGAGGCCTTCGGTTCGCGATTCATTAGTTCAATAAGAGCACTACTCACTAGCATCGCCGCATGTTCCAAATGTTGAACAGATGTTTCAACAATTGGTCCACCATCTCGCTTTGAATCAGGTAATTGCTTAGGGGCAAGTGGACCTAGTACATGATGAGCGAAAGAGACGATCTCTTTTGGTGAACGGTAAGAAACATTGAGTTCTTCAACTTGAATATCATCGACATCTAATTCAAGGTTATGACAGACATCGTGCCATGAAGTGAATTCAAAAGTGCGATCAATCTGCTGAACACTATCTCCAGCGATTGTGAAATTTCCATCACGATGTTTAATTTGACCAAGTAGCTTAAGTTCACTTTGTGAAAGTTCTTGTGCTTCGTCTAAAAAGATATGCTTATAGAATTTAAATTCACGGCCAAAATACTTTAAATGTCCAAATTGTTTTACAATTAAATAATTATAAAGTGATAGATCGTACTTATCCACAAATCCGGTGACTTCACTATCACGAGACTCTTTACTAACGTAATCACTATCAGAGTCCATTAACTGAATTTGTTTTGCAGTATAAAACTTTAAGTCCTTAAGCATATGTGACGTTACTTGACGATTAGTCATCTCAGGAAGTTTTTCCATTAGACTATAGTCTGAAAAGATATTTAATAACTCTTCTCGTACATTTTTAAAGCTCTTTAATAACTTTCTTAATTCTACTTTTAAGATCGAATCATGAGTCTTCTCACTAACTCTCTTAAGTTTTAAATAAAGAGGGCCATCTTGATTATCGAAAAATTCAAGGTCACGATCTTTAAGTTTTGCTCGAATTCCTTCTTCTTTCTTTTCAAGATATTCATCAATTAAACTAAGAAGCTTAGGATTTCTTTTTACAGTGGCAATTGAATCCATCGGATTATATTCAATCTTCTTAGGTATATTTCTTATATTTTGAAAAATAATCTTTTTAATAAGATCATCAAGAGTAGAGACTCTTACATTTTCAAGATTAGACTCAATTAGAAGCTTCTTTGAAAGCTTAACAAGTCCTTGGTTTGGAACAATAACCATCACATCTTGTTGGCGAATCCCATCTTCACGACAAAGTTTTGCAATTCTATAAAGAGCAACTGTAGTCTTACCACTACCTGCTCCCCCCGTAATTAGAAGTGGCTTATTCACACTTTGATTAACAAGGTCGTATTGAGTTTTATCTAGGAGTGAGATTACTTCTGGCCCATCAAATCCAGTACGCCCACTACCAAGGGACTGATTTGCACTCCCTTCTCCTCCAGCAAGTTTTTTAACTGTTTCATTTAGGGACATCCATTTATTATCACGATAAACAAATGAGTCCCCTTCTCTGTCAACTCGTACCAGTTGTCCATCTCTAACAGTTAAGATGGCCTTCTCTAAAATACGTCCTTCGATAACTCGATCATCGAGATCAAAGTCAAAGTCATCACCTTGTCCATATTGATAGAAGATTCTCGCCATTGGTGATTTCTTCCAGTCAATAATCTTAAACTTTAGCTCTTTATGTGAAAATGGTACGTGTCCAATAAGGAAGTCTTTTAACTTTCCATTTTGCTCAATTTTAAAGTGACCAAAGAATGGAGATTCCAGGCTTGGCATACTTTGGTGCTGTTCGTAACGCTCGGCCAATTGATTCAATAAATTCATCTGCTGGATAATTCCAGGTAAATCATCTTCCTTACAATTTAGCGACTCGTCGCGCAAAGCCTTAATATTATCTGCAATATCGGCCAGTGCTGCGGCGTTCAAATCAGGTAAACGTTTTACCAATTGGATTGTTTCCTCAAGGAATCCATTGATTTTTTCGATGTATTTTACATTATCTAATTCACTCATTCTTTATTTGCCTTCTATCAAATACATTGTTAGGCTGAGACTTTATACTCTTTTTTATTAATAAACACTAACAACATGAGGGCTTATTATGCCAAAAGTTATCGGATTTAACTACACATTAACGAACTCAAACAATGAAGTTTTAGATACTTCTTCTGAACATGGTCCACTTCTTTTTCTTGAAGGTGTTGGACAAATTATTCCAGGACTAGAAGAAAAGGTTATTGGAATGGCAGTTGGAGAAAAAGCAAAAATTGACGTAGCAGCAGCAGATGCTTACGGAAATAAGAATGACGAACTAATTATTAAAGTTCAAAAGTCACAATTTCCAGCTGACGCTCAATTAAATATTGGAGACGTATTCCAAGTAAACCAAGATCAAGGTCTACCTCCATTTACAATCGTCGAACTACAAGGTGAAGAGGTTACTCTTGACGGTAATCACCCTCTTGCAGGACAAGATCTAACTTTTGATATTGAAATCACTGAAGTTAGAGAGGCAACTGATGAAGAAGTTGCTCACGGTCACGCTCACGGTGTAGGTGGCGTACAGCACTAAGAATTTACTTTTCTTAAGTTAAAAAACCACACAAAACCCTTTTACTATTAAATTAGACTAATTTTAGTGAGGGTTTTGTGGGGTATATTCAAAAATATCTTTTTATAATATCCATTCTATTTACTCCTAAAATAATTCAGGCCAAAGACCTTGGTGGAAATTTTAGTCTATACGGAAAGCTTTCAATGGCCGCTATTGGCCAAGCGGGAGTTCAGTCGCTAAATAATAACTCCTCTCGTTTTGGGTTCAAATATGAGAGAGATGACCTACTCGAGGGGTTCACCACTGGTCTTCGTGCTGAGTTTGGAATCAATACCAGCAATACGAGCCAAAGCGTTCAGGAAATTCCTAATACGACCGGTCGTTTTCAAGTAGATAATACTAGCGACCGGCCATTTTCAACAAGACTAACTTACCTCTCCTTATCCAAGGGAGACTTTGAGGCAACGATTGGAAAGAACTGGTCTGTCTGGTACGACATATCTGGCCTAACAGATATCTTTATGGTGACAGGTGCATTTGCCTCTTCAACTTATACTTCAAATGGTGAAGTTATTGGAACGTCTCGTGGAGTCGATCTCATCCAACTACGTTATAAGCTAGGAAATATTCACTTAGGGGCCCAATCAAAACTAACAGGAGATGAGTCAACAGATATAACCGACTCTGCTGGCAATGTTATTGGCCAGCTCATCTTAGAACATAGTATTGCAGCTTCTATTCGCTATATCACAAAGAATATCATTCTTGGTGCAGCTGCAATTAATCTCATTACAGATAGCACAGGAAAAGATATTAGCGAGACATCGGTTTCAGTTGGAGCAAGATACATCTATAAAGAATTTTTTACAGCATTTAATTATGCTGATGCAAAGGATCTTGAGCTAGTGGATGGAAACTTTATTAGAACTGATGACTTTGAGGGATTAATTGGTTGGAATATCACAAAGAGACATCAATTAATGATCGGCTATAATTGGCAAAATTCTGATGAAGTTAATTATGAAGACTACGAAATGTCCTATTATCTTGCCTCTTATATTTACCGATATGGTCAAGTTGAACTAGGTCTTGAGTTTGTCTTTGATGATAGCACTGAGCCAAGTGGTGAGCGCCCGGAAAACCATCAAGTTATCCTAGGCGCAACATTGTATTTTTAGAAGTTCTCAGGTGGAACTTTCTTAAACATAAACGCAGGGATTACACTTGCAACTAGTGTATAAATAACAAGCCCCGAAACGATCTCTAGTGGTATATCAAATCTTTCTCTTGAAATTTGGGCCATAACAAGACCAAAGATAAGAGTTGGAAGAAGTGACATAGTAATTTCCTTACGATCAGGCCAAAAGTCCTTCATAAAGAAGTTCATATTTGAATATGTATTGATAATTCTCAATGGAATAAAAACTCCTAAGAAAACTAAACCAATGATTAATCCTTCAGTACTAAATAGGTCTTTTGTAAAACTAACCCCTGCTTTGAAGAAGTAGAATGGGATAAAGAATGAGAAGAACATTTGTAAGTTCTTAATGATCTCTTCTGACTTATCCGATTTTCCAAAGTGCTTAAACTCTGAAGCAATAAATCCTACGATAAATGCACCAACAAGATAATAAGTTCCAATCTTCTTTGTAATTACACCACAGATAAGAGCTGTAAGAATAAGGAAACCAACTTCTGAGTCTTTTGCATAAGGCGCTATATACTTGAAGAATAATTTATATGCTAATGGTAAGAAAACACTTAGTGCAATAAGAACCATTGTTGAACTTCCAAGGTTCACAAGGCTTTCAGACTGCAATGTAACAAAGAGTAATAAGATCGCTGCAATTTCTTTAGAGATGGCCTTTGAACGAATCCAATACTCTTGACCTTCTGAGAATCCATAATTTTTTAGAGAGTTTAAAATAAAGCCTGTCGATGGCGTCATAATACCAAGAGCAATTAAAGTCGCAGGCCTAAAGGCAATTTCAAAGTAAAGAGAAATTCCAAAAGCAACTAAAAGCGTAATTGCTAACATTTGAGTTACTCCTAAAAATAACTCCTTCCAATTTTGCTTTAGCTCTTCTATTTCAACTTCAAAACCAGCAAAGAGAAATAAAGAAGTAATACCAAGACGAGATAGCATAAGAAGAAGCTCATCTCCTCTAAACCACCCCAGTCCTAATCCAGCTCCGACACCCAATGCAATCGAAGAAATCCCTATTGGGATCTGAAACCTCAGTAAAAGCTTTGGCAATATTAAGAGCACTGTAAATAGAATTAAATACTGTGCTTCAGTATTAACTAAGTGAATCATATTTAAATCCTTTCCAAATATTCTTTATAGTTCCCAGGAAAAATTCTTACTTCACCTTTATCGACTTCGTAAACCTGTTCGGCCAACTCACTCAAAAAGTGTCTATCATGGGAAACAAACATTATCGTCCCTTCATATCTCTTAAGAGCATCTAAGAGGACTTCTCTCGATTTAATATCTAAATGGTTTGTTGGCTCATCGAGAACCAGAAAATTATTATTTTGTGAAAGAAGAGTTGCAAGAACAAGTCGCGACTTCTCTCCTCCAGAAAGATACTTAACTTTCTTATCAACGTCTTGCCCGCGAAATAAGAATGCCGCAAGAAGGTTTCTAATATATCCATCACTAGCTGTTGGTAGATCCTTTCTTACTTCATCAAAAACTGATGATTCAGGATTTAATACCTCTAGTGAATATTGTGAAAAGTAGCCAAGTTTAATACTTGGGCCAATGCTAACAATTCCTTTTGTTGCGTCTGTATGGCCAGTGATACATTTTAATAACGTTGACTTACCTGCGCCATTAACACCCACAACGGCAATTTTATTTGTTCTTTTAACAGTTACTGAAAGGCCATCAAAGACATCGTGTTGCGCTCCTTCACTTAAAGGCCAAGACTTTGCAAGGTCCTTAATAATAACAACATCATCTCCACCTCGCGGAGGTGTTGGAAATTGAAAGCTTATGCTTTCTTCTTCAGCAGGAACTTCAATACGATCAATTTTATCTAATTTTTTTACACGAGATTGTACTTGTGCCGCATGAGAGGCGCGGGCCTTAAACTTTGCAATAAATTCTTCTTCTTTGGCCAACATATCAGCTTGCCTTGAAGCTTGAGCGATTAATTGCTCTCTTCTAATATCTCTTTCTTTTTCGTAGAACTCATAATTTCCCGAGTATGTGGTAATTCTCTTATGAGCGATCTCAATAATTTTATTACAAACATTATTCATGAAGTCGCGATCGTGGGTCGTCATAAAGATTCCCCCTTCAAAAGTCTTAAGCCAATCTTCAAGCCAAAGAATCGACTCCATATCAAGATAGTTTGTCGGCTCATCCATGATAATAAGATCAGGACTTATCACAAGAACTCGCGCAAGGGCGATTCTCATTTTCCAACCACCAGAGAAGTCTTCAATCATCTTCCCGTGATCTTCTGGCATAATCCCAAGTCCTGTCAGAACTTCTTCAGCGCGAGTTTCGAGGTCATAACCACCTCTTTTTTCAAACTCTGATTGAACATCACCCATTTTCATGAGGACATCATTCATTTCGTCATCACTCATATTGGCGCAATCGGCCAGCTTCTCTTCAAAAACCTTAAGTTTTTCACCTAATTTTGAAATTTTATCATCTCCGGACATAACAACTTCAAGAGCTGTTTGGCCCGCAAGCTCACCTACTTTTTGTGAAAAATAGGCCCAACGTAATTTATCGGGAAATGACACTTGTCCTTCATCTGGCTTTTCTTCTCCAATAATCATTCGAAATAGTGTTGTTTTACCAGCTCCATTTGGACCGACGAGACCAACTTTTTCACCTGGATTTATTTGAAAACTTCCTCCTGAATAGAGAGTTTCACTACTTTGAATTTTTGAAATATTGGAAACGTTAAGCATATGAACAAAAGTCCTTTATTTTTGATTACTTATAAATGATTTTCAGGTTGATTAATTTTATCACTATGTTATTAACTATGTCTTTAACATTTGCAATTTTGTGCAAATAGTTATTCTGGATTTATGGATTTGAGACTATAATTAAGCTTATGAAATTAGAGAATATTTTTATTAATGCAAATGGTGAAATTAAAAAGTCAGTATATTTAGTATTACTGATTATTCTTTTCTATTTTATTAATCACTTTGTCTCTTTTGTACTAAAGAAGACAAAGTCAGTTTCTACAGAGCAGAAAAGACGTTATGTTGTTAATACAAATATCTCTCTAACAATTTTATTTGCTTTTATTGCACTGTATATATATTCGGCAGAGATTAAAAACTTGGCCTTTTCACTCGCTGCTGTTCTTGTTGCTATCGTCCTTATTACAAAGGAATTCTCCCTTAATTTAATTGGTGGAATCTATAAAACTTTCTCTGGTGGCTTCATAATTGGTGATGCTATCGAAGTCGATGGAAGAAGAGGAAGCGTTATCGATCGCGATCTTTTTACAACGACTCTTTTAGAATTTGGGCCAAATAAGAACTCTCATAATTTTACGGGACGCTCCATCATTATCCCAAATTCAGTATTTCTAAGCTGTAAGGTAACAAATGAAACATTCTTAAAAAGCTATGTTCTTCATAGCTTTAATATAATATTAGATCCTCATGATGATTGGGAAAAAGCAGAGCAAATACTCCTTGAAAGAGCAGACTTCTATTGTTCAGAGTATTTTGAAGTGGCCCAAAGAGCTCTTAATAAGCTATTTACAAAGTCTCACCTTGAAACCCCTCTTTTAAAGCCAAGAGTTCAAATTACTTTTAATTCAAAGGAAGAAATTGAGTTAAATGTAAGAATCACGGCCCCTTTTCGCACAAAAGGAACAGTTGAACAAAAGATTATTAAAGACTTTATGCGCGAGTTCTACAATTAATTAGTAGTGTCATTTTGTCTCTAGACAGCATCACTCCCCCGACGATATAGATTGTTCATATTTCGATAGGGGGAAATAAATGAAATCAATCTTTGGTATATTTCTTATCATGCTAATTTCTATTTCAAGCGCACAGGCAGGTATCTTTCCAACAAAACTTGCTCCTTTTGACCAAGCTGGATCTTACTTTGATGAAGACCAAGGTCTTATTATTGGAAGCGATGGATTAAAGTATTGGCATGTGGATAACTATGAAATGCGAAATGAAAAAGGTGTAATCTTTAAATTTGGACTATTCGCAATTAAATCATCAGATGGAAAGCGATATAAGAAAGCAAATAAAAGACATATAAAAGAGAATTGGGATGAGAGAAGATATCCCGTTAAATTAAGTATGCGAATGCTCACAATTAGAGAGGATGCCGATATCGACTTTAAAGAGTTATCAAGAGCAGTTGAAAATGGAGAAAGCATTTATCTCTCTGAACAAGAAAGAACATCACTATCTGCTTATCTTACAATGAGACAACATGATCAAGACAGCTGGGATGGTAGTTTTCGCACAAGCAGAAGTTCAGGAAAAACTGAATGTACAACAATTGGAATGAATACTTTTTGTACGACAAGATCATATTAAAAAGCCTTCTAAGAAGGCTTTTTTTTTAATTTAAATCTTTCATCAATGCTTTAAATTCTTCACCAACTCTTATTACTTCTTTCTTATCAGACTCTTCGAAAGCCTTAACGATTTTATCTGTCGTTGTTAATCGATATGAATTAACATCAAGCTTTCCCTTAAACCACTTATCCATATGCTTCACATGCTTTAATCGATCATCTAAGAAGAAAATCGCTTTATACTTCTTTTTTAAATTAGGTCGATTAATAAGATAAGTAAGCATCTCACCTTTGTTTAACCCTGACGTTAAGAAGACACCATCTGCATAACGAACCTTTCGCCCATTCAGCTTAGTAGAAAATGGCCATTTCGGTGCATTCCTCTTATCAAAATCAACGCCATTTCGATTCAGTTCACGAATTGTTGCTGGATGATTAACTGGCCCACGTGATGTTAGAGCAACAACCCCATAATTAGCTTCCTGAAGGCTTCTGATAAGCGATGGGATCTCTTTTTCGACAAGTAACATACGTGACAAGAAAGTCGCATTATACGAGTACTGAAGCACTCCCCCAACAGATTTTGCGATACAGTGTTTTGGGCATCCTTTTTTTATCTGATCTTTTTGCCAGTTAAACCACTGATCACTAGCAAAACTCGTTTTAAAACGCAGTAAAGTATTATCAATATCGTAGATGACAAGAATGTCACTTGGAGCGACTTTATTCTTTAAAGCATAGTGAGTTACTTTCTTATAAAAGTTAGTGTGTGAAGAGATTTCTTCATAAGCAAAAGTATTAAAAATTAATAAAAATGAAATTAAGAATTTCATAAGGTCTCCTTTCTAAGGCGAGAAGCTTAGCAAGAAGAGCAACAAAAGACAAAGGCCTTCTTTTTTATTAGAAGGCCTTATTTTAGATATTAATTTTACTTAAGAAATAAGTTTAAGATGCCATATCATCAATATCAGGCTCGTGCTCAAGCCAAGCACTCTCTGGATCAAGGATCTCGATATCTTTATGAGGCATCTTTTTGCGATTACGCATTTTCTCTTTTTTCTTCTGCACTTGCTTTTCAATTTTAGCAACTGCTAGGTCAATTGTTTTGTAGAGGTTTTCCGAATGAGCTTCAGCATGGAAGTCAAACCCTGGCCCTAGAACCTCAATTTCAGCATAGTGCTCGCGACCATCTCTTACTTCACAGCTCCACTTCAAATGGAGATTACCGTCCAGATATTTTGCAATCTTCTCTGACTTTTCGTGGATTCTCTCATCAAGTGCTGGCGTATGCTCAAGGTGTCTAAAACTTACTGTAACTTTCATAAAATACATTCTCCTCTATGATATAAAGTATCTTGGAACTGACCTATCGGCTGTTTTTCCAAAATATCGAGCTATTTTACTTTTCTTTTTGACGACGACAAAATGCCAAGACTTTCTCGGTACTTAGCGACTGTACGTCTTGCTACTTTCATCTCCTCTTGACTCAAAAGGTCGGCAATCTTCTGATCTGATAGAGGCTTCTTTGGATTCTCATTGTCTACAAGCTCTTTGATTTTAAGCTTAACAACTTCACCTACGGCATCCACTCCACCTTTATCTCCACCAATTCCAGCGTTGAAAAAATACTTTAATTCAAACATTCCAATTGGTGTGTGCATATACTTATTTGAAGTAGCACGTGAAACTGTCGACTCATGAACTCCTAATTCATTGGCAACATCTTTTAGAACCATTGGCTTTAAATGCTTAGGTCCTTTTTTAAAGAACTGCTGCTGTTTTTTCACAATTGATTTTGCCACTTGGTCAATTGTTCTCTGTCTCTTATTTATAGACTTAATTAGCCATAAAGCCGACTTAAGTTTTTCTTCCACAAATTCTTTAGCTTCTTTATTCTGTAGGGATTCTGCTTGATTAAGCATATCCTGATACATTTTAGAAATTCTTAATCTTGGTACACCGTCGTCATTAACCTGAACAACGAATTCTCCACCGATTTCAACTACGTAAACATCAGGAGTTACATAATGAGTTTCTCCCCCACCAACAAGTCTTCCTGGCTTTGGATGAAAATTATGAAGTAGTTTTGCTGTTTCAATAATCTGCTCTTCTGCAACACCAGTATCAGCTGTAATTTTCTTATAATCTCTATTTTTAAGATTCGTTAAATGAAAACGAATAAGTTTTTCTAGTAAAGGTGAACGCTCTTCAGCGATACGCGCCTGAGCAAGAAGACAATCAACAAGGTCTTGAGCACCACATCCTACAGGATCAAGTCTTTGCACAAGCTCCAGCATTCCCAAACACTCTTCACGCTCAAGGTTTGAAGTCTCAATTAGTTCATCAAACTTACATGAGAGATAACCATCATCATTAATATTTCCGATGATCTCAATTGCAAAATCAATTTCCACATCGTTAAGGTCTTCCATACGTAGCTGCCACTCTAAGTGCTCAGCTAGTGAAGCACCTTTGGAAACCATATTTTCATAATTAGGCATATCATCTGGACTAAGAGATGGTGTTGCCATATTTGGTTCATATGTAGTTGAGTTGTAACTATCGACATACTTTTGCCAGTCGATATCGTCACCACTACTCATCATGGCCTCTTCTTTAAAATCGTCGGCCTTTGCTTCTTTAGATTGATTCTCTAACTTATCTAGTTTGTAATCTCCCTCACCATGGGAAACTTCTTCTAGCATCGGATTTTCAACCATCTCCTTAGCAATAACATCTGTCATTTCTAAGTGACTTAATGTGAGTAGTTTAATCGCCTGCTGAAGTTGCGGCGTCATCACGAGTTGTTGAGACTGATTTAGACTTTGTGAAAGTTTAGTGGCCATAGTGGTTCCTTATTCATTTCGTAACCAGACCTCTACTTTAGTTTATTGGTCTAGCTACATTTTAAATTCTTCACCAAGATAGAACTTCCGTGCTCTTTCATCGTTTACAATATCTTCCGGTGTCCCACTTACAAGTAATTCTCCACTACTCATAATAAACGCGCGATCAACTACTCCAAGTGTTTCTCTAACGTTGTGGTCGGTAATGAGGACTCCAATATTCCTCGTTTTTAAGCTGTTAATAACAGTTTGAATGTCATTAACGGCTAACGGGTCAACTCCAGCGAAAGGTTCATCGAGAAGGACAAACTTTGGCTCTAATGCCAGTGTTCGTGCGATCTCAACTCTTCTTCTTTCCCCACCGGAAAGAGCTGAACCGAGAGACTTACGGATATGTCCAAGACCAAAGTCGCTTATCAAGTTATCAAGAAGTGTCTTCTTCTTGGCCCTTGGTAAGTCTCGGTTTTCAAGTACCGAGTAAATATTGGCCTCAACCGATAAATCTCTAAAGATGCTAGCTTCCTGAGGAAGATATCCAACACCTTTTAGGGCCCTAATATGAATTGGCTGCTCCGTTAAGTCTTCACCTGAGAGATCAATACTACCCTCATCTGCTTTAACGAGCCCAACCATCATGTAAAACGATGTTGTCTTTCCAGCACCGTTTGGGCCGAGTAAACCGACAACTTCTCCTTGCTTAACATCGATGCTTACGCCTTTAACGACTTCTCGTCCGCCGTAAACTTTCTTTAAACCATGAGCTGATAACTGTGCTATTTCTTCTGACATGCTATTACCTTATTTTAAAATTCGTATTAGCATCATCAACTTCAATGGTTTCGATGTCTCGCCTAAGAACAATTGTGTTACCTCTCAATAAGTCTTTCTTTTGATAAACCCTTGGAAGACCTAGCAGAACGATTTTTTCTTCTGCCATAAATCCCTCGAGTCTCTCACTGAAAGCCTTCCTTTTGAAAGGTGGCTGTCCTTTAGGAGAAACAGTTTCCTCAATAACCACATCGTCATAAAGTGCATAATACTTGAGCTTTTTGTTATAATTATCTAGGTAGATTTCGCCATTTCGAGCACTTGCAACTAGTTGAGATTTAAGAAATTTTACATTTCCACTCAAATTGGCATTGCGCTTGCTCTTATCGACGACAATCGAGTTGGCCTCAAATTTGATATCATCTTCATAGGCCCTCGTTCGACTTACCTTTCCTTTTACATTTCCATCATATCTAACTAACTCATTTGAGAGATTGTATGAAAGATTATCTGCGCCAACTTCAATTTCATAAGCAGCATCGAAATTCTTAGATGATGATTTTGCATTTCCTTGAAAATTTACCATTTGGGAATTATCAGAATATGTCATTGAGTCAGACTCGATACGAATATTTGGATCTCTTAAGATGACATTTCCTCTTAAAGAAAGATACTTCTTATTAACATTGATTACACCTGTGTAGGCATCGTAATACATCGGCTGCGACTGATAGTCGTTTATTAGAACCCCACTCGGCTCTGTTAGAATCAAAACATTGGTTGTTAAATTTTGTGAAACCTCAGCAGCATCTAAATGATAACGTCCTTGCTTATCAGACATTTTAAAGTACTTCACATTTTTAAAATATGAGTAGACGTCTTGATCAAGAAGCTCATTCATACTCTCATCAATACCCGTTGTATTGTAAGTAACAAAGAGTCCCATATATGTAGAAGCGAAGATGCCAAAGAGAAATAACCAAATTGACAACCTCTGTCCAACGCTTAGCAAAATAAATTCCTTAAAAATTGAGTAAATAATCAGCTATTTACGTCCTTCTATTTTACGACAAATATCCGCGTCATGCCAATTGTAAGTATTGGAGTCTTTTCCAATGGTTGCGTATTTGGTAGAGTTAATCGCTCAGGAATACACAACACATATGGGAAACAATAATATGACTTTAGAGATTGAGAAAATCGTGGCCGAAGGAGTAAAGCTAACTCCAATGATGGCCCAGTATCACGAGATCAAAACCCAATATCGCGACCACATGCTAATGTTTCGCATGGGTGACTTCTATGAAGTTTTCTTTGAAGATGCAATTAACGCTTCTAAGATTTTAAATATTGCTCTTACTCACCGAGGAAAACTTGGAGAGCACAAAATTCCAATGGCCGGTATTCCACATCATGCAGCCGCAACTTATATTGATCGCTTTTCAAAAGAAGGATTAAAAGTTGCAATATGTGAACAGGTCCAAGATCCAAAAGAAGCAAAGGGAATTGTTGAGCGTGCAGTAACTCAAGTTGTTTCTCCAGGGATGCCCTTTGATCTCGATAAGACCGACTCAAAAGAAGATCAATTCATTGTCGCTTGTAATGAAACAAATGGACGCTTTGAAATTATCACAATCGACTTCACAACAGGATTCTTCAAAGGTTTTATTCTTGAAACTTTTGAGGACTTTATTGAAAAGCTTCGTGTTCTTGCACCAAAAGAATTTCTTACATACCTAGGTCAATGGGATAAGTATGAAAACGTTGCGACTTTAAATGAACACAACGGGACTCTAGTTACTCACCTTTCAAAAGAATACTTTAAAGAAAAGTACTCGAGTGTCTATATTGAAAAATTAATTCCGACTTATAAACGTGACCAAGTTATCAAAGAAAATGAAACGGTATTAGAACCAATTGGTGCCCTTTCATATTATATTTGTTCAACTCAAAACCACGAAGGATTCTCTCACCTTCATACTTTTAGCCTAAGTGATGAAACAGGCTCAATGAAAGTGACGATACCAACTCTAACTGGACTTGAGATTCTGCCAAAGTCTCGTGAAACCTATAAAGAGTCTCTCCTTGGTTTTATGGATAAGACAAAGACTTCAATGGGTTCAAGAAAACTTAAAACGATTTTCACATCTCCACTTACGAGTAAGGCAGAAATTAAAAATCGTCTTGATACAATTGAGTACTTCTTAAAAAATGATGAACTTCTACAAGATACGCGTGAGTCATTAAACAACGTACGCGACTTAGAAAGAATTCTAGCAAAGGCCGCGACAAATCGTGCAAATGCCGGAGATCTTCTTAATATTGCAAGTGCTGTTGATGTCTATGAAGATCTATTAAACTCTCTTAAGAAGCTTCCTACTAATGTCTTTGGAAAATTAAATAAAGAAGCAAAAGAAAGTCTTTTTGAACTTCGCAATGAAATTAAGTTAACGATCAATGATGAAATTGGTGCAAGCCTCGATAAAGGAAACTTAATTAAGGAAGGTGCAAATAAGACACGTGATCGCCTTGCTAAAGTTTCACAAAATACGGCCCAGGCCCTTGTTGAGCTTGAAAATCGATACCGTGAAGAGACAGGAATTCAAAAGCTAAGAATTAAATCAAATAATGTTGCTGGATACTTCATTGAAGTTTCAAAAACTCATACAGATAAAGTTCCTGCAAACTTTGTACGTAGGCAAACTCTCGTAAACTCTGAAAGATATGCAACAGAAGAACTAACTCAATTTGAGAAAGAAGTTGTGGTAGCTCGTGAGAAACTTGAAAAGTTAGAAAGAGAAATCTTTAAAAACCTAATTAAGCAAATCACAATGCTAAGTAATGCTATTCAAAACCTAGCAAATATTCTGTCCACAACAGATACTCTCCAATCACTTGCTTGGATAGCTCGTAATGAAGAATTTTCGAGACCGACAATTTCGGACAAGTCCCGTGACATGGATATTCACGGTGCATGGCATCCGTTAATTAAAGCTGCTATAAAAGATCAGTTTATTCCTCACGATCTCAAACTTAATGAAAAAACATACTTTGGTCTTATCACTGGTCCTAACATGGCCGGTAAGACAACAGTTATGCGTGAAATCGCAATCATTCAATTACTAACGCAAATTGGATCATACGTTCCTGCTGAAAATGCAAAAGTTAGTATCTGTGATTTCTTATTTAGTCGTCTTGGTGCAAGTGATGATATTTTAAAAGGACAATCAACTTTCATGGTTGAGATGGCCGAAACAGCTGAGATTCTAAGGCACGCAACAGAGAACTCTCTTATCATTCTTGATGAAGTTGGACGAGGAACATCGACTTATGATGGCCTTTCTATTGCGTGGGCACTAGTTGAACATTTCATTGAAGAAACAAAAGCTCTATGTCTTTTTGCTACTCACTACCATGAATTAATTGATCTTGCTGATAGTTATCCACAAGCAAAGAACTTAACAGTAGAAACTTTAAATCATAAAGGAAATGTAAAATTCCTATATCGCCTAATAGAAAAAGCAGCTTCGCAGTCATTTGGTATCTACGTTGCTAAACTTGCTGGCCTTCCTCCTTCTGTTTTAAAACGTTCTCAAAATGTTTTAAAGAGCATGGAGAAAGAAACAAATATTTCAAAGGCCCTTTTAGGACAAGATGAGACTGCATGTGGTGAGCAACTTGATTTCTTTAATATTGAAGTAACTCAAGAAGTACCTGACTATTTAAAACAAGTTGAAGATGATCTAACAAAAATGGATATTAACAACTTAACGCCAATTCAAGCACTTAATAAGCTTCATCAATTAGTCGACCAAATTACTTTTAGCTAGATAATTATAGAATAAGCAATATTTTCCAAGGACGTGTTCAACACGTCCTTTTTTTTTATTCCCATGCCTAGATGCCGATACGTAGGGCATGAGCGCAAACCAGAAACTGACAGAAATTTACGATCATTATAAACAATCAAAAGCGGCCAAGAAGCTTCGAAATGATAGGCTTAGAAAAAGAGCATATGCATTTATTTGTGACCTCTACATTATTGTCTTTGCCAATAAGGCCCTTTCATTTGTTTGGCTATCTTTTATAAATAATTATGTTTCAAATATTTCAACGTCACCGAGAGTTTCGACGTTTACGTTTCAAGCCCACACAACAAACCTATCCCTGGCGATCATGTTCTTTAGTTATTTCTTTTTTTCTTATTACTTAGGAAATGGACAAACGCTTGGAAAAGCTTTCTTTAAGCTAAAGGTTGTTAGCTCACGAGATATGACAGAAGAATTAAGTGCCCTCGACTGCTTTGGCCGCTCTATTGGATATGTCTTTGCTAGCCTACTAGCGTATCTACCACTTGCCTTAAACTTTGTTAGGAAAGATCAAAAAGGTGTTCAAGACTTTATCTCTCACACTCATGTAGTATGTATGGATGATTTTGAATATGCCTTAGCACAAGCGGAAGTATCAACTCCTGAAGAAGCACAACAGATCGCTCTCTTTGAAGAAGTTTCTTAGAAGTTTCTTCTTAGGGGCGCGGGTACCAATGGAACTTTCAATAGTTTAGCCCCTCATTTCCAATTGAAAACATCATAACTTTCTTTAAACTTACGTTTTAAATCGTTTTCACAAGATAAAATGATCAAAAGAGACTTATATAGAGCAGCTTAAGCACTTATAAGTAAGCTAAGTACCTGAAACTTCCATTGGTACCCGCGCCCCTAAAAGTCTAAGTCAGAAAAGATTTCACTGGCGCGCCCAACAACGCGAGACTTTAATTTCTCATCAGAAGTAGGTGCTTTTGATTCTTTATAAGGCTGCATCACAGACTTAGATGCGACTTTTGATTTATTATAGCCTTCACTATCACTCTTAAAGAGATCTCTCTGATCACTATCTCTAGAATCCCATGGCCTTTTTACATTGGCCTTTAACTCACCTTTTTGCTTACGACGTGAGCGCTCTTCTTTATGATCGAGAATAATCTCCAAAAGAGATTCATCTGAACTCTCAATACGTTTTTTAATTTTGGATTTTGAAGATTTTTCAAAAGTTTTATTTAAACTTAGGGCCATAATATTCTATTTTATCTGCCCCTATGATTTCGTGCAACAAAGATCTTACTATTTGTCGTAAAGCTCTTTAATACTGGCCTTAAGCTGGTCCATACTTTTTGTTTTAAGAATAACTTCATCACTATTTAAGAGAACCTGAACTTCTCGATCTACAGTTCGGCCATTTTGCCTAACAATATTATCAAGTACTGTAATACTGCAATTATCTCTTCCTTCTATATAGTGATGTTTAACATTAGAGTCCTTTGTTTTCTCTGACATTCGTAGGTTTCGACTTGTTTGCCTCTCTAGAATCCATGCAATAGAAGCAGCATCGCAAAGTTTTGCAAGATCAAGTCTTGAAACATTCTCATAACAATCCTCTTCCAAAACACCTAATGCTTGTAGCTCTTCTTTTTCCATGAAGCTTAGAAGACCTTCATCCATAGCAATCTTTAAATAGTCTTTTGGATACTTCCCGTCTCCACATGGAACTTCTAAATTACCACCGAGTGCCTGATAATGAGACATCATATTTACATTATTAACAACTGCTCTTTCTTTGAGCTTTTTAATCATTTCTTCTTGTTCATAATTCATTTGAGGATATGAGCTTGCACCATTTGGTAGCATGGCACTACTTTCTTCCTTCCACTTATTAGTGTTTAGATAAACACCTTTTGCATACTCACAAGCGAGGTTATCGCCGAAGTTATTACGAAAAGACTCAGTAACATCAATATGTCTCTCAATTAGACCTGAAAGTGGTGTTGGTTTTCCACCTAAGGCCCTGGTCGTAATTTCATGTCTGATTAAATTCATCACTTTATCATTAGATAACTCCCCTTCTTCTAACGAGAGTTTCATTAATTTATAGTAACCATCCGTCAAATTGCCGCTACTATCCACACCAGTATACATAGCATATTGATTGGCCGCTTCGGCCAATTTCTCTCCGGAGAAATTATCTTTTAGGTATTTAACTAGACCGTCTACATCACCTTGATAACTAATATAAGCTTGAGCAAGTTCACGATCTTTATAGGACTCATCAGAAACAATATATCCCGTTGCCTGACTTGATCTGATTAGACGATCGATATTTGGGCTAACGGTATAACTTCCAACTCCTGTTTTAGAATCATATTCGTAGAAAGGAGTTGTCGAGCGACTAATTAAATCAGCAACAATTTCTTCGCGATCTTGTCGTTTTAACTCATTTTCAGGATCAACACTATTGAAGTATTCATCCAGATTAATAGTGTCTTTATCAGAATTGCCAATATGATATTGAAGTTGGTTCATTGCAAATTGCTTTGCAATCTCCTTCTTTTTCTTTGGAGTTAGCTCGTTAGTGATTCCAACGCCGTAACCACCCATACCGCTTCCAAAAACTACCCCACCCATACCACCACCAGAAGTAGTTGGGAATCCTCCGCCAGAAAAGCCTCCACTCGGATACCCTCCTCCTTGGCCCTCACTTGCACCTTCCATAATGACACATTCTACACAGTCGGCCATCTCTGAAAGGTCTTCAAATAAACCATCAAAGGCAAGAGAATTTAATGAAAAAAGAATAAGAATCGATAGATTAAGTGCTTTCATACTGCGCTTTTCGACAAAATTCTTTGGTCATTTTAATAATCAGAGAAAAACTAAATTAAAAGGAAATATTAACCTTAGAAGAATGCAACGATGGCACAAAGGACGACAAAAGCGATCAGGTTTAAGATTGCACCAAATCCGATCATTTTCTTCATTGAAACGAGGCCTGTTCCATAAACGATAGCATTTGGCGGAGTTGCTACAGGAAGCATAAAGGCCATATTACAACTGAAAGCAATGACAAAAGCTGCGGTTGTTGTTGAAAAACCAACTTTTGCTGCAGCCGCAATTAAAATCGGAACAAGAATATTTGCAGCGGCCGTATTACTTACTAACTCAGTTAAAAGAATTGTAATGGCCACAATAAAAATTAGAATAACTGAAAAACTAAAGTTACTAAATATTGTAATGATATTATTTCCAACATACTCTGCAATTCCAGTTTTAAAAAGAGTTGTCCCAAGGGAAAGACCTGAAGCAAAAAGTAACAAAGTTCCCCAATCTATTTTCTTAATGTCCTCTTGCTCCAATAGCTTTGTTTTACTATAGATTGGAAACATAAAAAGTGAGCACGATGCAATGATAGCAACCATGGCCGGTGTCACATACTTATGCAAATAGATGGTTAAAGCATTGGCCTTACCAAGAACAAAAGTTGCAATAGTTGGAGCAAACCAAAAGAAAACCGTTAATGAGAAAATGGCCATTAAACGAAATTCATTATTTGAAATCTTATGGTCCTTTCCTAAGCTTAGGATGAGATCCTTCTTATCAACCTTAGGTATGGCCTCTGTAATTTTACTCTTGGCATAAAGAAATAAAATCAACATGAAACCACAACTTAAAGGCAAACCGTATTTAAACCAATCCCAAAATGTTAAGCTCTGCCCTGTATGCTGCTCTAATAAACCCATCGTAATGAGATTTGGAGGTGAACCTATTGGCGTTGCCATTCCCCCGACAGTGGCAGCATAGCCAATAATTAAAAGAAAATACTGTTTTGTAATATCCTCTTTCACTTTAAATGACTTTAAGATACCAAAAGCTATCGAGATCATCATAGCTGCTGTTGCGGAGTTTGAAACCCACATCGAAAAAGTAGCAGTTACAACGATAATTACCGCAAGTGTTCGATTAAAACTTCCATTGATAAACTTTGAACTTAATATTGCAATCGAAATTTTTCGATCTAATCCTAATTTCTCCATCGCACGAGCTAAGAGAAAACCTCCCATAAAGAGAAAGATTATTGGTGAGCTAAAACTACTAAAGGCTTCCTCAAAAGATATAACTCCAAGTAAAACTGTTAGAGCAACTCCCATAAGACCTGATATAAATAAAGTAGTACTTGAAAGTAGCCACTGAACGACAACATAAGAAAAGATTGCTAAGAATTTTTTAGCATTTTCTTCTAAAGGTAAATTTGAAGTATAGACAAGAAAGAAAGCAATGATGCCTAAGAACTGAAAGATGACTGACTTTGCAGTGTTGTTCTTCCACTCAGTTCTAAATTCATCATATAAGCTTTTAATCATAGAGTCTTCTTAAGTTTCCTCCTGCCGCATTAGCAACAGGAGGAAGATTGGATTATTTTAAGAAACTAAAGTGTAGTTCATCAGTCTGCTCTTTTGAAGGAATAGAAGGTGCATTCGACATCATATCACTTGCTGTCGTTGTTTTTGGAAATGCAATAACGTCACGGATATTGTCAGTTCCTGCCTTTACCATTGTGATACGATCAAGCCCTAGAGCAATCCCACCGTGCGGAGGAGTTCCATATTTAAGTGCATTAACAAAGAAGCTAAATTGCTTTTCAACTTCTTCTTCACTCATTCCAAGAACTTCAAACATTCTCTCTTGAACAGCACCATTGTGAATTCTAATCGATCCACCACCTAGCTCGTAACCATTACAAACGAGGTCATATGCTTGAGCTGGAAGATTCTTTAGAACTTCGTTTTTCACGCTGATTTCTTCATTCATAAACTTATCCATTTCACTTAATTTTGGAGAAGTAAATGGATGGTGTTTTGCGTATAATCTTTCTTCATCAGCTTCAAAGCATGGGAAGTCATTTACCCATAAGAAAGCATATTTCTTATCACTATTTTCAATAAGCTTAAGCTCTTGTCCAAGGTGGCGACGTAGAGCATCTGCACTGTCATGAACGATCTCTTCTTTATCAGCGAAGAATAACCATGTTCCAGATTTTGAATCACCATCAAGGTCTGGAAGACTTGATAGATTAGCTAGCACATCGTCAGTGATAAACTTAGAGATACCACCAGATGCTTTCCCCTCTTCAACTTTAAAGAAGGCAACACCTTTTCCACCAAATGGCTTAACAACGTTTACAAAACCATCAAGGATCTTACGTGAAAAAGTTCCCATCGTTGCAGGAACGAACATGGCCTTAACCATTCCACCAGATTCAATAGCATTTTTAAAAACACCAAATTCAGTTTCTTTAAAAAGATCAGAAACAACATGTTGCTTAAGACCGAAACGAACATCTGGCTTATCAGAACCATAATCTCTCATGGCATCGTTATAATTCATTACAGGAATCTCATAATCTGATTCTAATTCAAAAATATTTTTCATTAGATCTGTTGCAAGATTCTTCATGTACTCTTCTGTCGCAAAAGAAACTTCAATATCCACTTGAGTAAATTCTGGCTGACGGTCAGCTCGAAGATCCTCATCACGGAAACACTTACAAATTTGGAAGTACTTATCTGTTCCACCAATCATAAGAAGTTGTTTTAGTGTTTGTGGTGACTGTGGAAGTGCATAAACGTGACCTGGATGAACACGAGATGGAACAACATAGTCACGAGCACCTTCAGGAGTCGACTTATATAGAATTGGAGTTTCAACTTCAATAAAGTCGTTTTCGTGCATTGTATTTCTAACGTCTAAAGTAATCTTAGAACGTAGTTTTAAAATATCTTGAAGCTTCTTTGTTCTTAGATCAAGGTAGCGATACTTAAGCTTATTATCTTCTGTTGCTTCAGTCGCTCCATATGGAAGAAATGGAATATTGTTAATATCACACTCTGATAGAACTTCTAATTCTTCAACATGGACTTCAACTTCACCTGTTGGCATATTCTTATTTAAAGCTTCTTCTGGACGCTTTGCCACTTCACCTTTAATCATAATAACTGATTCGAGGTGACACTTTTTAAGAAGATCAACGTCGCCTTTGAAATTTGTAAAGTTAAGCTGAGTTAAACCAAACTTATCTCTTAAATCGATAAAAGTAAGTCCACCTAGGTCGCGGTTCTTATTTACCCAACCGCATAGTGTTACAATCTTTCCGATGTCTTCGGCCCTTAATTCTCCTAAATTGTGAGTTCTCATCAAACCCTTAATCTGTGACATGCTAATCCTCTTGATATATAGTTTTTGTGTATGAAATTTATAGCAAATTCTACACATATTCTCAGTATTTTTTTCTACTCAGTCGTTTTGTTTTACGCCACACCTAGTCATGGTCAATTTATCAATAAAAAATGGGGTGTAAACACGATGATCACACCTAGTAAGAAAGAAATTGAGGTATCCTGGGCCGTAAGCGAAAAAGAGAAACGCCAAGGACTAAGTGGACTAAAATCAGAGGCCATGAAAAAAGACGAAGGTTTACTCTTTGTTTATCGTCGAATGATGCCACTAAAGTTTTGGATGCCAAATACATTCTTTGATTTAGATATTATTTTTCTCGATAAGAATTTTAAAGTTGTGGCCATTGAAACTCTTCCTCATTACCCTAGCCGAGAAAACCCTAAGAAGATTCCAATAACAAAGCCTTATCAAAGCCAATTTGTCTTAGAATTACATGCTGGAATGGCAAAGAAATTGAAGATAACGAAGGGCTCCCAACTTAAATGGAAGAAAGCCCTCTCACAGAAGTTTCTGAATTCTCTGGGAATAGAATAAGATACTCATCACGTGCGATATAACCTAAGTGATCGCGAACAAGTTTCTTCTTATACTTATTATTTGTGCGAATTAATTCTAGCTCCTTCATAAGTCCGGCATTCTCTTCTTTTAAGAGATGGGCCTCATGATAGGCTTGATCAAGAGTTGATTTCTTATCAAAGTATTCAATAACGCCACCTTGAGAAAAAATTAAGCGACCTAATAGGAATAGACAAAATCCCCAACAAAGCTTAACACCCCAGCTCGTTACCTCGCCTTTCTTTCTCGACTTTGACTTAACTTTTCTCTTTGCTGAAACTTTAGCTTTTGGTTTCGTTAAAGATTTAGCTTCTGATTGTTGTGCATAAGTCGGCGCGGCCGGTGCTGTGGTCTTCTTTCTAAGTGGTGAAGACATTTCGATATTATTTGAATCAGTAATTGGTTTTCTTGTTGCTGCTGATGCAGTTGTTGATGGCCTTGCAGATGAAGATGGAGCTGACATTGATGCTCTTCTTGCTCCGGCCGCTGAAGCTTGTGCTTCTTTTGCCATTCTCTGCTCTCTAAGCTTTGCTAAAACTGATGAACCAGAAGATTTAGGCGCTTCACTCGCAGCACTCGCTTGCATACGTGATTGAGGAGATGGTCGACTTCCTGGTGTTGGAGGTGGAGAACCTGCATCACTTTGACGTCTTTGCATCTTTGCACGATTGCGCTCGATTGCTTTTTGCATCGCCGCACTTCTCGAATTAGACTGATTTGAACTAGTTGAATTTGTAGAGGCACCAGACGACGCTGGACCACGGTTCCTTCCTAGTGAAAATTGCAAACTTACATCCTGTTTTTTGCTAAGCGTTCCTCATGAACACTTTTTTTCCCAATATCAATATTTTAATGCGTTTCAAAAAATGACACAAGTCTTTTTCCGTAGGAAATCTTCTCGTGACGCACCGTCAAAAGCTTTCGGCCATTATGACAGTAAATTAAATCCTTGATCCGTATTAAGTGATTCTACACGAAGCCAAAACTTACGAATTGTAGCTAATTCTTTTAAGTAGAGGTTCAAAGTGCCATCAAGCCCTTTTAAGATGTGAGCATCACTATCTAACTCACCTTCTTCAAATAGTGCTGATAATTCGTCAAATACTCGGTGAAAGCGATCTTTTGGCTTAATAATAAAATGCTTTTCTGAAACATTGTATTCAAGAAAGGACATTTTACTCTCAAGATATTTCTCTAAACGAGAAAATAAGATGCTAGCAATGCATACATCACCAATTGGCCCTAGCTTTAAGCGCTGGCCAT
Organism: Halobacteriovorax sp. BALOs_7; assembly: GCF_003612895.1. GTDB lineage: Bacteria > Bdellovibrionota > Bacteriovoracia > Bacteriovoracales > Bacteriovoracaceae > Halobacteriovorax_A > Halobacteriovorax_A vibrionivorans. The sequence goes on from NZ_CP027772.1 coordinate 2,506,254, forward strand.
TTCCTTCAAGTTTATGACTTTTGAAATTGATGCGAATCGCATCGTCACTTCTTTGATACCACCAGCTAAAGCCAGGATCAGAGATATTACAAATGAGATCTTCTTCTAATGGGAATCTCTTATTGAATACCTGATCAAAAATAACCTGAGCAAGGTCAAGGTTATCAACTTCATAATAAAGAGACTTAGAAACTTCATCTTGGTCGATACGAAGAGCTTTTAAGGTCGCAGTATCACCAATTAAAGCCGCCTCAAAAGTGTCACTGATATTATCTGTGATCACTCCACGCAGACTAAAAGTTGAGCTACTCTTAACGATATTAAACACGAGTCCACAAGTTTGCGGATAATCTTGTTTTTGAACTTCTTTATTTATTTGTTCAGACGAGTGGCCGAATAAAAACTCATTTCTAAAATCGTCGTCTGCTAAAATTTCGTCTTGTGTATTAAGGTTAAATGTCTCTTGTGTGAGAAAATCAAACTCGTTGTGCACCAACCCCTCCGTAGGTAATACATATACTTTATAGTCTAAAGGGTTTTGCTACGTGTTGGCAAGAATTTGGACGCGTTAAAAAATTGCGACAAAAATCTTTAAAACGAGAATAACAATCATTGGAGAGATATCGAATGGAATATCCATCTCTGGCAACATTCTTCTCACAGGGCCACAAGTATAATCTGAGATCTGTTTAATTCTAATGGCAACAGGATGAGATTTATATTGTGGAATATAAGAAATGATGACATCGATGATAAGAATAAAAATGTAAATATCGATTAGTGTGCGAATCAAAATTAATCCCCTTGATTGGCAATTAGAATATAGAACTTCCTAAAAAAGTTCAAGCACAAGCAAAAGATAAAACCTAAAACTATTTAACAATTGGAGAGCTTAAAGCTTCTTTAGGTGCTTTATTAAGCTTAGTACAAGCAATTTCGTACTTATTCTGACAAGAAAGCTCAAGATATTTTTGTGACTTGGCCGCGAGGCCATCTTGATGATAAAGATCAGATAATAAGAAGCATGCTGGAGCATTATTTTCATTCTCACAAACATAGAGGAAGATATCTCTTTTAAAAAGAACATAACTTCCACCCAAGAGGAGAAAGAAGACGCCAAAAAATGTCCAATTCTTCTTATATCGTTTCATCATTCAAATAAACTCATTTGAGAACCCATGACAATATCGTCAAAGGAGATACCCTTAAATCTTAGCACATCAGTTGCGACAGGAGATAATTGTTTATCGATATAGTGCTGATAATCGATATCACGAGGTGATAAATCAATTGGTACTGGCCCGTGTAACGTCATCAAGTAACTGATTTGACGGATATCTTTATCTGGCTCCTTCTCCTTTAAAAGTTTTGCTGCTTTTACATGAGGAGGGTTCGATTTTGTGTATTCACTGATATCTTTTGATAGTCTCTTGGAATAAACAAGATCCTGATCATAAATTCCATTCTTTAAGTCATTCACATAGCTCTTAATATATTCATTAAGTGATTCGTCTTTAAAGAACATTTTATAAATTTCAAATTGAAAATTCTTTGCGGCCTTTGTCCAATCCGAACGAACAAACTCCATTCCAGAAAAGTGTAATTCATCATTACCAAGCAATCCAGCATAGCGCTTTTTAGCTCCTTGCTCAGATCCCCTCATCCCTGGAATAAAAAGCTTTTTAAAATACTTCTCGTATTCCATCTCTAGGAATGATTCCACATTGAATTCTCTTTTAATCAATTCTGCAAGATGATTAGTAATTTTCCTCGCAAGAGAGTTAGCTGCTTTATCTTTTTGAGAAACATCTAAGAATTTTAATTTAACAAAGATAGAGTCAGTATCACCATAGACAACCTCATAGCCCAAACTTCTAGCATGATTCATGGATTCATTAAGTAACCATTGGCCAGTTGAAGTAATAGAAGTGGCAAGATCAGCATGATAAAAACGACATCCACCAGAGCCCATAACACCGTAGAATGAATTCATAAGAATCTTTACTGCTTGAGAAAGGTTCTTATCTTGGCGATGCTTTGCAATCTCTCTTTGTCCTAAGAGGTAGTCGATCTGTTCAGGTAGAATATGTTCTGTTTTTGAAAATGAAACACCATTCTTTAAACGTGTTCCATTAACATCTCCTCTTAAACGAGAAAGAGGATCGATTTTAAATGTTTTAATTATTGTTGGATAAAGAGATTTAAAGTCTAAGACGACAACGTGCTCGTGTAATCCCTTTGTTCCTTCAATCACAAGTCCACCAAGAGATGCACTTTCTTTATCAATATCTAAAGTATTACCGGCGATAAATCCTTTACGATGTAAGCGTGGTAAGTATAAGTGATCAAAAGATCGAGTTGAACTGGCAAGTCGATCAATTAGCATCCCGCTATATTGAACACGACGAAAGAGATGATCATAGATTTGTAATTTTTCATAGATATCTAAAACGAGTGTACAATCGAGAATATTATACTTTGCTAAGGCATGTTTATCTTCATTAAAACGTCTTGTGATCTCTTCGACTTTCTCCATTCCCGTCGCAGAGATATCTTTATTCGTTCCCAGAACTTCACTTGCTACTGTATCGAGTTTAAAGTTTTCAAATGAGTAAAAGGCCGATCTCAATGTTGGTGGGCCATCAATAACTTGGCGTCCGGCTATTGTAGAAAACCAGCCTGCCCCTTTTCTTTCACGTAAACGAACTTGAGAGCCATCACGGCCGAGGTTTAATCTTAAGCCTAGTTTTTGGCATTTTCGATCAAGAAAGTTTAAGTCAAAGCCAACAACATGCCACCCCACAATAAAGTCTGGATCGTATGTTGGAAATTCATTAATAAATGCATTCAATAATTCTTTCTCACTCCCATAGAAATGAGTTAAATCATCATTTGTATATGTTCGAGACTCATCAAGCATATAGACTTTCTTATACTCAGCCTCACCGATTTGATGGATAGCAATTGAATAGAGATCATCTCCCATACTCGTTTCAATATCAATGGACATGATATTAAACTTTGGTATCTGATGCTGATCAGTTAATGCTTTAATTTGTGGATTGGTAAAGACACGAGTTTTGCCGATCTTTTGACATGGACCTTGAAGCATAACTTCACCATTTATGAATCTCTCCATAAGAAAGCGCTCATTTGGTCTCACATCACTTTCATAAGTACGAATACCGTTTTTATGGAAATGCTCACGTGTATCTAAAAGATCTTTGTGTTTATTGAAATAAATTCCATCAACCGTTCGGCCATTGAAGGCCTTAAGGCCAAGTTTTCTTCTCTCTCCTTGAAAACTCATATTGAGTTCCACATCAGACTCGATAAAGAACAGAGGTTTTTCAGTTGTGATAATAACTTTAACAACATCCTCTGGAGTCTTAACCCAATAAACTAACTCCATATGATCGTTGCGATCAATAATTTGGTCTTGAAGAATAAAGCCTTGGCAATGAATGATTTCCGTCATGAAAATACACTATCCTATTAAATCTGATTTGTCTTTTTTTATACATTTCTTAAGTTTAGTGATTCGTCATTTCCCCGATATGCAGGGCATGACAATAACAATCGTATTTACACTATTTAATTTAGTTTTTCTCGTGGACTACTTTTCGGAAAAGGGTCAAAAAGGCAAGAAGTATCGCTTACTTAGCTATATGTTTCTTGGCGTTTTGTCCCTGCTTTCGATCCAAGTATTCCAAAACGCTGCAATGCCTGTGGTATTCGGCTTATTGGCCCTCTGTTCCTTGGCCCTAACCCTTGTTAATGAATTTATTAATCCCCCTAAAAACGCTAAGGAACGTGTTTACAATGGATGTGTCAATATGCTCTTGCCGACAGCATTGCTTTTCATCGCACTACGTTGGTTCCCGTCGGCTTCTGACACTAGTGCATTACAAGGAGGACCCGACACAAATCGAAACATCTTCATTATCCAAACTCTCTTAGTCCTTGGTTTGGCCTTTAAGTATGCCCCTACTCTCATCTTCACAAAGAAGGCCTCTAAGGAAATTAATGAAGACTTAAAAACTATCAAGTTATAGCCTCTCCCTCAGGCTATTAAAGTGGCCATGATTATCTCAAATATGCTAATGTTGTTGCACTTAAACGGAGATAATTATGGCCACTTTTAAATCAACAAAACACTTTTACGGATTCCCATGTACTCACCGTCAGTGGAAAGCAGAATCTCACTGCCGCTTTGTTCACGGATACTCAAGATCATTTCACTTTGAATTTGAATGTTCCGAGCTAACAAAAGAAATGTGGGTAATGGACTTTGGTGATCTTAAAGATGTGAAGGCATGGCTTGATGATATGTTTGACCACACTTTCCTGGCATCACAAGATGATCCATTTATGGAAGAATTTAAGAAGCTCGATGAAGCTGGAGTTGTTCAACTTCGCGTTCTTCCAAATGCAGGAATGGAAGGAACAGCTCAGTACGTTTATGAAAAAATGAGCGAGCTAATCAAGAAGAAAACAGACGGTCGCGTTTGGATTTCTCGCCTTGAAGTTAAAGAAAACGAAAAAAATTCCGCAGTCTATCTTCCATAATTATTAAGTACACGGTTCCTAGTGTGATTTCAGGGACCGTGTACTTAAAATGAAAAGCTGCTTAAAATTTTCGATAATAATCACATGCCTTTTTCACATTAATCGATCGTCCCTCCAGCTCTTTATGTACACAAAGGTTTTCTTTTAGAAACACTTCTCCGGCCGTCAATTTTAACTGCTTAGTATTCCGTTTAAATTTTAATAATGTATGGTCGACTAGAGTATTTAATTCATCATCTCTTAAATTATTAAAAATATATTTGAAATCATCAGAAAACTTTTTTATATCACTTGGTAAGATTAGGTCATCAGTCAACAAATCACGAATGTAGGAAACAAACACAAATCCCCCCAAAGAACACTCTTTTGACCTAAATGTATTATAGAGAAATTTTACATAAAATTCATATTGATTAAATTTTTTTATGTCTGATTGAAACTTTCGGATATCTTTTAAGATATACATATCAAAACAATGATATGGTTGCTCTACTATCTCCCTTTTTCCTGTTAAAGTATTCTTTAAGGCAAAATGCTTTATCTTATCTGTTGTCTGTCGTAAATTAAGATATTGATCAATAACTTTATTAATATTTTTATTATCTATACTTGGGCTATCATTCTTTAGTGAGAAGAATTCCTTCAAATAATATTCACATGAACCTATTTTATTATTAAAACAATCGTATGAAAGTACTTCAAACTTTTCAGCCTCTCTTTTATCTTTGTAGATTTTATTTCCTGGGCCATGTCTCCAGTGACTCATACCTATAAAATAAGGTGCCCATAAAGGATAGAGCAAGGTAGCACTTTGAGAAAGTGCTAAACGCGCGACGTTCTCACGATCAGAGAAGTAATCATAGTACTTACCTTCAGGGTAAAAACCTTTATCTACGAAATTATCAAGTTCCTTAATTAAAATAATCTTTAAAGTCAAAAGAGGTATAAGCAATAAAAAACAAACCAATTTAATATATTTGAAAGAAGTCTTTTTAAATAAAATATAGACAACAAATATAATTATAAATAAATCTAAGGGTAGTAGTATTAACACCCTTCCTCCTTCGATAAATTACACTCAAATCCCTGGATACTTTCCACATATTTCAGGGACCGTGTACTTAAAATGAAAAGCTACTTAAAATTTTCGATAATAATCACATGCCTTTTTCACATTAATCGATCGCCCCTCTAGCTCTTTATGTACACAAAGATTTTCTTTTAGAAAAACTTCTCCTGCTGTTAATTTTAACTGCTTAGTGTTTCGTTTTAATTTTAATACTGTTTGATCTACTACTGCATTTAATTCATTATTACTTAAATTATTAAAGATATACTTAAAATCATTTGAAAATCTTTTTATCTCATTAGGCAAAACCTTATTCCGAGTTAAAAACTTACGAACATAATTAACAAATAAAAACCTACCTAAGAAGCATTCTTTAGACTTATATGCATCATGAAGAAAATTTATGTAAAAATCGTATTCTTCAAAGTTATTGTTGGCCTTTTGGTATTTGCGAATATCCTTTAAGATATACATATCAAAACAATGGTACGGCTGCTCTACCCTCTCTCTCTTTTCAGAAAGAGAATTATTTAAGATAAAACTCAATTTCTTGTCAGTTGTCTGTCGTAAATTAAGATATTGATCAATAACTTCATTAACATTTTTCTTATATACACTTTTACTATCATTTTTTAGTGAAAAGAACTCCTTTAAATAATATTCACATGAACCTATTTTATTATTAAAACAATCGTATGAAAGTACTTCAAACTTTTCAGCCTCTCTTTTATCTTTGTAGATTTTATTTCCTGGGCCATGTCTCCAGTGACTCATACCTATAAAATAAGGTGCCCATAAAGGATAGAGCAAGGTAGCACTTTGAGAAAGTGCTAAACGCGCGACGTTCTCACGATCAGAGAAGTAATCATAATACTTACCCTCAGGGTAAAAACTTTTATCTACGAAGTTATCAAGTTCCTTAATTAAAACAATCTTTAAAGTCAAAAGTGGTATAAGAGTTAAAAAACAAACCGATTTTACATATATAAAAGAAGTCTTTTTAAGTAAAAAATAGACAACAATTATAATTACAAATAAATCTAAGGGTAGTAGCATTAGCACCCTTCCTCCTTCGATAAATTACATTCAAATCCCTGGATACTTTTCATAAAAGTCATAAAGGCTAATCGACATTGAAAAGTTAAAAGTTGAACAAACTCGTCAACTTGAGAAAAGAAAGAGTTTACTCATACAAATATTTAATATTGCTCAATTAAGAAGTGCCAAAAATTCCAAAAGTGACAAAGATGAGCATCATCAGCAAATAATTCCATTGATTTTCTTTAAAAAATGAAAAATTAAGAAATATTAAGGTGTTTTCGATGAGATAAAGTATCGAAGACACTTGAATTATATTGCTACGAGTAATATATAGTTGACTAAAAAAGAAAGGATCAAAGTTATGAAAATTGCGCCACTAAACTCTTGGATGGATATTAAAGAAAGACCACTCGTTATTGCAGGACCTTGTTCAGCAGAAAGTGAGGAGCAGGTTTATCAGATCGCCAAAGAGCTAGTTGCCAACGGAAAAGTTGATGCCTTTCGTGCAGGAATTTGGAAACCAAGAACTCGCCCAAATACATTTGAAGGTGTAGGACTTGTGGGCCTTCCTTGGATGGAGCGAGTAAAGAAAGACTTTGGAATTCCTATTACAACTGAAGTGGCCAACGCTTCTCATGTTGAACTTGCCTTAAAACATAACGTTGATATTCTTTGGATTGGTGCTCGTACAACAGTTTCACCATTTGCCGTTCAAGAAATTGCTGATGCCTTAAGAGGCGTCGACATTCCTGTAATGGTAAAGAATCCAATCAACTTAGACCTTGCACTTTGGATGGGTGCTATTGAAAGATTTTCAGCAGTAGGCCTTGATAAACTAGCTGCCATTCACAGAGGTTTTTCAAGTGCTGAAAAAACAAAGTATAGAAATAAGCCTTACTGGGCAATTCCTATTGAACTTAAAAGACTAATGCCAGAGCTTCCAATTATTTGTGACCCTTCTCACATTGCAGGGAATCGCAATCTGATTGGAGAAGTTTGTCAGAAGGCCATGGATATGAACATGGATGGTGTGATGGTTGAAACACATATTACACCGGACAAAGCACTAAGTGATGCCGCTCAACAGGTAACTCCAAAAATGCTTCACGATATTATCACTCACCTACAAGTAAGAGATGCTATTGGCCTGAATGATGGTTTTGAAGATGAGCTAAATAAACTTAGAAATAAGATCGATCAAGTTGATAATGATATTCTAGAGATGATGCATATGCGTATGAATATTGTTAAGCAAATTGGAAAACTTAAGAGTGAAAATAATGTAACTCCACTTCAAGTAGGAAGAATGGATGCTCTTATGAAAGACCGCCTTGAGAAGGGTAAGAAATTTTCTCTCGACCCAAGATTTGTTGAAGAACTCTACCATGCAATTCACACTGAATCAGTTAGAGAACAAACACGCATGATGAATGATTTTAAAAAAGAATCTTAGTTCATATAGATAGGTGTTATAATCAAATTATGAAAGTATCTGATCGAGTAAACGGAATTGCTCCGTCTGGAAGTATCCAGGTTGCAGCACAAATAACAAACCTTAGAAATCAAGGTAGAGATATTATTGGCCTCAATGTTGGCGAGCCCGACTTCTCTCCTCGCGAGAGTATTCTTGAAGCAATCTATGAAGCTTTAAAAGCTGGAAAAACAAGGTACTCGTACGTTCGAGGTGAACCAGAACTTCGATCGGCCATTGCTGGCTACTTCAACATGCGTTGTAAAACTGATATTCATCAAGAAAATATTCTCGTGGGTAACGGATCAAAGCAGATTATTTTTAACACCTTTCAATCAATTCTTAATGACGGAGATGAAGTCATTGTTCCTATTCCATATTGGGTAACAATTCCTGAAAGTATTAAACTTGCAGGAGGAGAATCTATCTTTGTTAATTCAAAAGAGAATTTTCACTTAGATATTAACGCTATAAAAAAAGCAATTTCTAAAAAGACAAAAGCAATCTATATCAACACGCCTAATAATCCTTCTGGGGTTGTTTATACCAGAGAAGAGCTCACTGAATTAGGTAAACTATGTATCGAGCACGATCTCATGTTAGTAAGTGATGAGGCTTATGAAAGTCTCACTTACGATACAGAATTCATCTCACCTCTTATGCTTGGTGAAGAAATAGCCAAGAGATCCGTATCAATCCAAAGCTTTTCAAAGACCTTTTGTATGACTGGATTTCGCGTAGGCTATATGGTTGCTCATGAAGACTTCATAAAGAAAGTTGATAGTTTTCAGGGCCATCTTTGTGGAAATATCCCTTCCTTCACTCAACTTGGAGCGGTTAATGCAATTAAGCACCAAGAGGAAATCATTGGAGAGATGTTATCAACGATGAAAGAAAGAAGAGATGTAGCCTTTAAGCTCTTTTCACAATTATTTAAAACAAATGAGCCTCAAGGGGCGTTTTATCTATTTCTAGACATAACTCCTTATATTGAAAAAGGCCTTGTTAAGGACTCGATGGAGATGGTGCAAAAGCTCATTGAAGAAGCAGGTGTTGCTCTTGTTCCAGGAAAATTCTTTGGTATGAATAATTATATTCGTCTTGCCTTTACTGATACAGTAGAGCGAATCGAATTAGCTTATGAAAAAATTCAAAAGGTTTTAGCATAATGAAAGTTGGTATAATTGGTTTTGGACGACTAGGTAAATTAATATCAAAATACCTCGAAGAAGATTTTACAGTTGAGGTTTACGATATTAACCAAGACGTAAAAGAGGATGTTGAAGCACTAGGATGCCGCTTCAAGTCTCTAGATGAAGTCTGTAAGAATCCAATCGTTATACCATTTGTTCCAATGAATAAATTTGAATCAGTAATAAAAGAAATAGCTCCAAAACTTTCAAAAGATGCTCTCCTTGTGGACGTATGTTCTGTTAAGGAGATGCCCGTTGAAGTTATGAAAAAGCATCTTCCTGAATCAGTGAGTATCCTTGGAACTCACCCAATGTTTGGGCCAGACTCAGCAGGAGAAACCCTATTTGGAACAAAGATTGCTGTTTGTCCGGTACGAATTGAGGACAAACTCTATCAAAAGATTTGTGCGTTCATGCGCTTTCATGGAATTAAAGTTATAGAAACAACAGCAAGTGAGCACGATAAACAAATCTCCCACTCTCTTCTACTCACTCACATGATAGGAAGAACATTGATGGATATGGATGCTAAGAAGCTTGCCATCGATACAAAGGGATATCGTAGACTTCTTAAAATTCTAAAAACCGTTGAGAATGACTCTTGGGAGTTATTTGCAGATATGAATGAACATAATAAATACGCCAAGGAAACGAGAGAAGAATTCCTCGCTTCTTTTAATAAAGTGATTAAAAGGTTAGAAGATTGAAAGTAGCTTTTCAAGGAACGAAAGGGTCTTATTCAGAAGAGGCCCTTTATAAATATTTTGGAAAAGATGTTGAAGCTATCGGTATTGCCCTAAGTGAAGATGTCTGCCAAGCACTAGAAGACGAAGACGTCGCCTGTGCCATCTTACCTATAGAAAATAGTATTGTCGGCAATGTCGATATCAATATGGATTTAATTTTTAAACATGACTTCTTTGCCATTGGCGAACTCTATCTAGAAATTAATCATTGCCTCATGGCAAATCCGGGTGTGGAGACAGATAAAATCAAAGCTGTCTATTCGCACCCGATTGCCTTGGCACAATGCCACGGCTTCTTTAAAGAAAAGAAGCTAAAGCCTGTTGCCGAATTTGATACAGCTGGTTCTGCAAAAATTATCTCTGATTCAAAATCAGAAACAGAAGCCTGTGTTGGCTCTCGTCTTTGCGCCGACTATTACGGGCTAAATATCATTCAAGAAAAGATTCAAGATGAAGCGGATAATTACACTCGTTTTCTAATTTTTGTAAAAGAGAAAAATATTCCAACAGGAATTGGAAAAGAAAAGACATCGATCGCTTTTACAACAAAACACCATCCTGGAGCACTTCTTGGATGCCTTCAAGTCTTTGCAAGTTACAATATCAACCTGACAAAACTTGAGTCTCGCCCTATTCCCCATCAACCATTTAAGTATATCTTCTATGTTGATTTCATGGGGGCCCTTCATGATAAGAAGGTGCAGGAATGCCTTAAGGAATTAAAGCGTGATGCAAATGACATTAAGATTCTTGGAAGCTACCCTGCTGGTTCTTTTTAGGCCTTAACTTTTCTTATAACGACAAATGATGTGTCATCAAACTTAAGCCACTTATCTTCAGTTTGAGTTTTACAGAAGTTAACGAGATCCTCAAAAGATTTGTCAAAGCCACCTTGACCAATAAGCTCAGTGAGTGTGTCGTGGGGAATATTATCAAAGAGTCCATCACTACCGATAAGTACAGTGTGCCCTTTTTTCATAATAGACGATGAAGTTGACTCAATTTTAATAAGATCATCACCCATAAGATTATTAACGTAATTTCTTTCAGGATGGCTTAAGGACTCCTCTTGCCCAAGGACTCCGGCCTTAACCATATGCCCTACTCCAGAATGTGGAGTCGAAGTATAGAGTTCATTTCCATGAGCATTCCAATAAAGAATCTCAGAATCGCCCACGTGATAGAATCTAATATTATCATCTTTGATTTCAGCAAATGCCAATGTAGCTCTTGCACCGGCCTTTAGATCATTAACTTTTTGATTAGCGGCCTCTATTAAATCAAGGCTATTAGTGTTTGCGCTATACTTTGATATCTCTTCACTGATAGCGACGGAAGCATCTCGTCCTCGAGGATGGCCACCAGCACCGTCAGCAACACCAAATACGAAAGACTTCTCATCCCCACTTATAAAAAGAGAGTCTTCATTTTGCTCTGTTCCTTCTTTGTATTTATGACGAGAAATAAAATAACCAATTCGGTAATCTCCAAAATCAAAGAGATCACTTTCAAATTCGTTAATATCACAGATAATCTTCTTAAATGGCATCCGACCAATCCATTGTTTCTAAGTGAGAACGAAGCATTCGTATATTTTTAAATCGTTTTAAGATCATCCCTCTTTTGAGTCCACAAATAATGTACTTGATGGAAGGTGATAGCTTTTTGTAATGCTTTTGTCCTCCTAGAATATCATAGAAGATGCGAATGATTTTAATAATATCTTCATCGCGATTCTCTTTTTTTGAATCACCCCAATGGTGAAGGTCAATGATCTTAAGATCAAACTCTAAACCGAAGCGGCGAATGATGATATTTTCAGTGTGGAGGTCTCCGTGATACTCACCTTCAAGGTGAATGGACTCGACACCACAAACAATGGAATAAAGTAAGTGAATTGCAGAGAAAACGTCTAAGCGCTTTCCTCTTTGTTTCTTAATAAAGTCATCTAGCATCTCCCCTTCAATAAATTCTGAAACAAGACAAGCGACCTTCTGACTCTTAAGTGTAATGATTTCGTGAGATAAGCAGTCCATAACAATTGGACTATACATAAGTTTTTCAAGTTTTAAGGCACTACGAGTGCTAACTTTAAATTTTTCATTTCTTTGTGGAAAATATATTTTAACAGCTCGGATGATATTGGTGTGCTTTTCTCTAACTTTATAGACTTCACCTTCATATCCAGCACCAAGTCTTTCAACAACAATATAGCGGCTTGCGATTCTTCGCCCAGGAGCAAGATCAAATGACTCGATCATATCTTTTTTCTTAATGCTCGCCATACTGCTCTCCAAAATTCATTTTCTCTAACATATATTTCTTAAATAATTTTCTAATAACAAAGATCTCGGCAACTAAGAAAACAAGAAACACCAAATAGAAGCCGATAGACTTGAAGAATGCCCAAGTCGAAGTTGTTTCATAGATTGCTAAGTATCCCATAAAAATACCATTAATTAGCAAAAAGAATGCTAGATGATATTCTATTTTTTCCATAATAAATTCAGGCATGGGGACTTTTTTCTCCATGTCCTTCATCATCGTAAGCATCAAACTCTTTCCTCTTTTTAAATTAAATATCAAGAATGAAGAAAGAAATATTCCAGTAAAGAATGGTTGAAGTTTAAACCACACTCCATCTTTTCCAATTAAAGAAATTGGCCCCAAAATCAAGATAATCACAAAGTTTAGTTTTGAAATTGAGTGGATATGTTTAAAGAATATCTTTTCAAAAGCGATTTCTAAAATAGCAAGGGATAGCCCACCAATAATGGCGATCTCTACTGTTTGCGTCTCCTCCAGATACCAATAAAGCAGTGCTGGCAAAAACGAGATTAGAAATAAGTTATTCTTTTTCATAATTAATTTGAATTATGCGACGTTTTTTCTTTTCTGGCAAAACTCCTCAAATTCATCGCGAAGATCACTTGGTTCAAGGATCTCAATATTATCACGCATAGAATAAAGCCAATCAAAAAGGTAGAGAGACTTCTCAACTGATGCTGCCCAAATTAACTCTCCATATTGATTGGTCGTGGAATAAGGATGACCAAGAAAAATCAGATTACTTATCGGTGGAATTTCAAATCCATATTCAACCTTAAGAACGAGACGTTGGTCACTACCATCAATATGCCTTAAGGCATTAATATACTCCTCTATCTCAAAGCGAGAATAGAGAGAGCGATAATCGAATTCCTGGAATTCAATATCCTCCACCTCATTCATATCAATTGTGATCAATTGCTTAGTCTGAACATCCTCACTAATTACCTTATAAAGATTTTGGGAAAGAACAACTCGCCATGGACGAACTTTCTTCTTCGACTGGTCCAGGAATTTGAATTCACAAACCCTCCCATCTTTTGATGCAGCTTGAATATCTTTAATCAATTCACGGTGACCATTATTTTGTAGAAGAATATCTCCATAATCACGACGCCAAGAAAGTGGCATAAGAAGAAATTCTTCATTCTTTGGACGAAGGTCAATTGCCAGTCCGTAGAAGTGAGATTTCTCATAGAAAAGATAAAACTCATCACGATTTATTTCGTTTTTTCTCAAGAAAGACACAAGGTCCACTGGCTTTCTGATTTCTTCTAAATGGAATAGGATATTCCAAAAATTTTGATCTTCAATAGACGAAAATGACGTCATTACAGCTCCTTAAATAACCTACTATATTTATCGGATATGGCCATGATTTCCTTTAGTGATTTTTATAGAAATTAATGAGATAATAAGGCCATGGTACTGAAATCATTACTAAAAAATCCAGTGCTAGGCTTTGGAATCTTAATTTTTATTTTATTTTTATTTCAGCTTAGAGACAACAACATGTTTGAGCAAAGGGCCCAAAGCATGAAGGCGACGTCTTGTCGCTCAGTAAAGGTGCGCCTAGACAAGTACCTTCACCCTTCTTGGACTCTAAGATGTAATGATAATAATTTAGAAGTAACGATTCCAGCAGACGTAAAAGTTATTCCAGAAAATATCGAAGATAAAGAGATTCTACGTAAGGAAATGTACAAGGCGTTGGCAAATTCTTATATCTCTATTGCAAAGTACGCTCTACCAGAAAGCCTTGAGAGAACAATGATGGTTGTCGTCAAATTAGTTCACCCAAAGATGGTCCTCTCTTCGATTTCTGAAGGAAAATATGTTGTAAAACTTGCTACACTTAAGAATAAGAATAACTTAGCTCGCCACATCCACCAGACTATTCAAGTCCAAGAGATCACAGAATAAATCAGCTGTTTTTGCTTTAAAACAAGACAAGTGGCCATTTACCTCTAAGCAATATTGATAGGCATGAAGATAAAGACGCTTATCTCCACTTTGATAATTATCGTTATAAATAGGGTCCCCTACAATTGGAAAGCCTGCATTTGAAAGTTGAACACGTATTTGATGACGATGACCTTCATATAAACTGACTTCCACAAGACTAAGATCCTTGCTTTCATGATAATAAAGAGGGCGAAGCTTTAGACATGCTTCACTACCAGCTTCACTAATAATCATCTTCTCACCTTTTACTCCTGAGGAGATGAGTCGATCTTCTAATTTTAATTCTTCTTCAACTTTACCATTAACAATTGCAAGGTAGGTCTTCTCCTTTGCAATCTGTCCAAAAGAGTCCCTAAGGTTTTGGTGAATAAGCTCATCTTTTATGTAAATTAGCACACCACTTGTTAATTGATCTAAACGATAAAGTAGGCCCTTTTCATAATCTCCCCCTTTCTTACCAAGGCTTGAAAGATTGAATCTCTTTCTCATAAAGTTTAAAACTGTATTGGTTTCACTATAATCCATTGGATGCCCATGGATTCCATGAGGCTTATTAACAACAATGAAAATATCATTTTCTTCAATCACTTCAATTTCTGGCCCATGATAAATTGGGTTTACAAGAGAGCGATTTAGAAGATCATGTGGAAGATAGAGCTCACCTTTTTCCTTTAGTGAGGATTGAAGAGCATTCTTAGAAATATATGAGGTCTTAATGGCCTTATTAGACAAAAGGAGCTCCTCTTTGAGAAACTCCTTTAAAGTATTTTTTGCATTTAGATTACAGAAATTTTTATTGTGCATCGACTTTATGGCCATTGTCTTCAAGGTCACGTTTTCTAATTAAGAAGACAACCTTGCGATTTTCACGATCAACTTCCATTTGAGAACTACCTGGAAGATCAGTTAAACGTGTATCACCATAGAATACTGTTGAGATTCTCTCTGGTGCGACACCACGCCTAATGAGTGATTTTGTTACGGCCGTTGCTCTTGCTGAAGACAGCTCTAAAGCATCACTTTTTCCATCTCGTGAGACTTCACCGCGAGCGGCATGCCCAATAACAAAGACCTTCCAATTCCTCTTTTTAAGAAGATTTATCATTCTCTGATAACTTGAAACCGCTATTTTATTTGAATCAATTTCAACTGAGCCTCGCTTAAAATAAATCTTATCTTTAAGTCGAACGGCAATGCCCTCAGCTTGCTCATACACAGTGACGTTTTCATTGAGGTTAAACTCTTTAAGGTCATAGCGCATATTTTTTAGGCTCTCATCTGAGCCACGATTAATTTCATGCTTATCAAGGATCCCTTCCATCGTTAGAAACTCAATTGGAAAAGGACGAATAGGAGTTTGAGATTCCATCATTGTTGGAAAATTATCCGGAGACTTACCTTTTTGGATAACTTCACCTTGTTGAAGAACGTTACCTCCAAAGGCATTACGAATCGAACCTAGAGCGGCTTCATACTTTGCTGTTTCTGTCTTTGCAAACGATAGTAGAAGTACGAAGAATGTCAGTAGAAGCGTAACCAGATCGGAGAACGTGGCCATCCACCCCGGTAAACCCTCTTCACACGGTGGACATTTTACATTTCCTTCATCTACTGCTGCAGCACTTTCATCTGCCATGGTCTTACTCCTTGATCACCTAATTTGTATTTAATCCTCAAATACTTATTTTATTCTTCACCACCGCCGTCATCATCAGATGATCTCTCACTTGGAGGTAGGAATGAATTTAATTTTTCAATAATCATACGTGGGTTCTCACCCGCTACAATCCCTAGCGTTCCCGCAATAACAATACTCATGGACATAAGTTCTAATTGAGAACGATATTCAATCTTATTCTTAACCGGGTTAGCAAAAACGTTGGCAATGATGGCACCATAGAACGTTGTCAAAAGGGCAACGGCCATGGCCGGA